>NZ_CABVGX010000006.1 GCF_902497625.1 Pseudomonas fluorescens
GCCGAGTGCTCAGTTCAGTGCGATCGCTCAGGGCCAGCCGCAAGCTGCGGTTATCCAGCACCAGACGGCGCAGGGCCAGCGCGCGGCGGACGCTGTCTAGCAATGAGTCGCTGGCAAAGGGTTTTTCCAGAAAGTCATACGCCCCTGCGCGCATCGCCTGGACGGCCAGCGGCACATCGCCATGACCGGTAATCAACAGCACCGGCAGTTCCGGGTCTTGCGCATGCAGTTCGCTCAGCAGCTCAAGGCCATCCATGCCCGGCATGCGGATATCGCTAACCACCACCCCGGGCCAGTCGCGCTCGAGCTGCGCCGCCAGGCCCTTGGCCTCGGCGAGCGGCAGGATCTTCAACCCGGCCAGATCCAGCGTCTGGCTCAACGCCTGGCGCAGATGCGGATCATCGTCGATCAAAACGACCTGAATGCGGTTATCGATGGTCATGCACTTCGGTCCTCGGACGGTTGCAGGCTGACGCCCGGCGCGCCTGCGCGCAATTTCAGAGTGATCAGGGCGCCGCCGTCTTTATGATTGGCGAACGACAGTTCCCCGCCGAACGCGCGCATCAGGGTTTCGCAGATTGCCAACCCCAGGCCCAGGCCTTGCGTGCGGGTTTTAGTGGTGTAAAACGGCTCGCTGGCACGCCCCAACGCCTCCATGCAAAAGCCCGGGCCATTGTCGCGAATGTACAGCGTCACGCCGTCAACAGTGGACTGCGCGCTTAGCCAGAGTTTGCGGGGCGGGCCTTTTTCCGTCAGGGCGTCCAGCGCGTTCGCAAGCAAATTGCCAAGCACCTGCCGCAAACGGGTCTCTCCCGCTTCGACCCACAACGCTGCGGCCGGCAGGTCGCGGATCAGCTCGACTTCCATGCTCCGTCGGCGTTTGGCCAGCAACGCCAGGGCGTCGTCGAGCGCCGGTTGCAGGGCGACGCTTTCCGGAGCGTGACGATCGCGTCGGGCGAAGGCCCGCAGGTGCGCAATGATCGATGCCATGCGACCGGTCAGCTCGCTGATAAGTTTGAGGTTGCCCCGTGCATCGTCCGTGCGCTGGTGATCAAGCAGCACCTCGGCATTTTCCGCATAACTGCGAATCGCTGCCAGCGGCTGATTGAGTTCGTGGCTGATGCTCGCCGACATCGTGCCCAGCGCCGACAACTTGCCCGCCTGAACCAGGTCATCCTGAGCTCGGACGAGTTCCTGCTGGGCCTGTTCGCGCTCAAGCACTTCTTCCTTGAGGCGACGGTTGAGGCCTTCCAGGTCGCTGGTCCGCTCGGCGACCCTGCCTTCCAGTTCACGTCGGGCCTTGGCTTCGAAGGCGATACGTTCGAGGTAATGCCGGCGCCGCTGCATCATCAGGCCGAGCAAAAGCATCAGCACCAGCAAAGTCGCTCCGCCGATTGCCACGACCGTACGTACCGGCCGGTCGATCAAGGTGCGGGGCGCAAGGATGCTGACGCTCCAGCCTGTTTCGTCAATCTGCTGGGTCTGGGTCAGCCAGGCGTTTGAGTTGAGATCCAACGGTTTCGGGTCGCGGGTCGGATAAGGCTGGATGGCAATGATCGCTTTGCGCTCTGCATCGCTCAGCAGACGGGTTGCCCGGAATCGCCATTCCGGCCGGGAAGTGAGGATCACCACGCCGTTGTGGTCGGTCACCAGTAATTGTTCCGGGGTTTTGCCCCAGAGGCTTTCGGTGTGGTCGAGGTCAACCTTGACCACCAGCACGCCGACAATTTTTTCGCGGTCACGTACTGCCGCGGCAAAGAAGTAGCCGCGTTTGGCGGAGGTCGTTCCCAAGCCGAAGAAGCGCCCCAGGCGCCCGGCCATCGCTTCACTGAAATACGGGCGGAAAGCAAAGTTGCGCCCGACAAAACTGTCATGTTTGTCCCAGTTGGAAGCGGCCAGCGTCTTGCCCGTGGTGTCCATCAGGTACATGACTTCGGCGCCGGTCTGCGTACTGATGTTCTTCAGGAAACGGTTGGCGTTGCCTTGTGTCACGCCGTCGTCCGGCGCGGCCAGTGCAGCGCGCAGGGCGGGCAGATCGCCAACGATCTGCGGCAATACTTCATAACGGTGCAGGGTGCCCAACAGGTTGGCCACGTACAAGTCGAGCGTCTGGCGATTTTGCCCGGCCAGTTCGCTGCGATAATAACGCTCGGCCAAATGCTCCAGAGGCCACAGCAAAGGCGCCAGACACAGCGCGAGCAGGGCCAGGCTGCGCCAACGGGGTCTGCGGGGAAGGGTTGGAGTCATGAGCATCGAGCGCCTTTGGGTACAGGCGCATTATGCCTAGGCTTGCGAGCGCAGTCTGCGCATCGTGGCCCAGGCATGGGTCGAGGTGAACATTCGCACAACGGTTCAGGAAAAGACGTCTGCGTCCTTGAAGAGCGTAGCCACTTGATCCTTGCCCGAGAGTTGCGGCGCTGCATCCAGTTGCCAATCGATCGCCAGATCGGGATCGTCCCAGCGAATGCTTCGCTCGGCGGAAGGCGTGTAGTAATCGGTGGTCTTGTAGAGAAACTCGGCGAAATCGCTCAGCACCACAAACCCATGGGCGAAACCTTCCGGTACCCACATCTGCCGATGGTTCTCGGCGGACAACCGCACCGCGACCCACTGGCCGAAATGCGGCGAGCTGCGGCGAATATCCACCGCCACATCAAGTACTTCGCCAGCCGTCACTCGCACCAGCTTGCCTTGGGTGTTTTCCAATTGGTAATGCAGGCCGCGCAGCACGCCTTTCTGCGAGCGGGAATGGTTGTCCTGAACAAACTGCACGTCCAGTCCTGTCGCCTCTTTGAAAGACCGGGCATTGAAGCTTTCATAAAAGAAGCCGCGCTCGTCGCCAAATACCTTGGGTTCAATGATCAGAACGCCGGGCAGGTCGGTCGGGACAACATTCATTTGGTTCTCCAGCAATAGACGTCAATGGGCGACATTCTTGCGCAAGGCGGCGGCCGAAGCGAGTACCGATGTTCAAGGCGAAGCTGGCTGGCGTGACTCGCGCCTGAAAATCGCCAGTTCGTTTGAGGAAGGCAATCCGAGATTCATGTAGGAAAGTTCGGACGGTGCGCAGTTGACCGCACGCAATACTCCTGGGCTTGTCCGCAAACGGTATAAGGTACTTGCGCATCGTCCATAGCAGTGGCGATATAGGCGCCTAACAAAATTCAGGGGTCGTTGTATGCCGCTTGCCACGTTGATTCATCGCGCCAGTTTGCCCGCCCCTCAAGTCTCGGAGGATCAGGCTTCTGCGCTGCTTGTCGAGCATTACGGGTTGCGCGCAGGGTTGCAGGCGCTTGGCAGTCAGCAGGACCTCAACTTCCGGGTCGACAGTGAGCAAGGCCGGTTCGTCCTGAAAATTTGCCGCGGTGATTATTCGGCACTGGAGCTGCAGGCCCAGCATGCCGGGCTCAAGCATCTGGCGGAGCACTCCGGTGTGCCGGTGCCCAAGGTAATCCCCAGCAAAACCGGTGAGGATTTACTGACGCTGGTGGTCGCAGGCCAGGCCCTGCATGTGCGCCTGCTCGAATACATCGAGGGACAGTCACTGACGCATCTTGATCATCTACCCGCGTCGGTGGTGTCCGGTTTTGGACGGCTCTGCGGCGAGATGGATCTGGCGCTGGCCGATTTCGATCACGCCGGACTCGAACGCACTCTTCAGTGGGATGCTCGTCATGCCAATGCGTTGATCGCTCACCTGTTGCCGGTGATTGCTGATGACGAGCAGCGCGCAAAGATCGCCAACGTGGCGGATGAGACCAAGCGACACCTGCAACCGTTGATCGACAAGTTACCGGTGCAGGCCATTCACATGGACATCACTGATGACAACGTGGTTTGGCAGCGAGATGCGCAGCGCCATTGGCAACTGCAAGGTGTCATCGATTTTGGCGATCTGATCCGCACCTGGCGTATTACCGATTTGTCGGTGACCTGCGCGGCATTGCTGCATCACGCGGCGGGGGATCCTTTTTATATCCTGCCGGCTGTTCGGGCGTATCACTCGGTCAATCCTTTGCAACGTGAAGAGTTGCTCGCATTGTGGCCGTTGATTATTGCGCGGGCGGCGGTGCTGGTACTCAGTGGCGAACAGCAGGTCAGTATTGATCCGGGCAATGACTACAGCCGCGACAATCTGATTCACGAGTTGGAAATCTTCCGCGTTGCCACTTCGGTGCCGCTGGAGCTGATGCAGGCGGCTATTCTCAGCTCGGTTGGCCAGAGCCGGTCGAGCATTGATCTAGACGGTTTCGCGCCGATGCTGCCAAGCCTGGTGGGGCGCGAATTTGCCCTGATCGATCTTGGTGTCCTCAGCGCGCATTTTGAGGCAGGTAATTGGGAGGAGCCGGGGATCGATCAGCGTCTGCTGAGCGAGGCGGCGGCAGCTCATGGCTTGGCAGCGAGTCGTTACGGTCAATACCGGTTGTCGCGCACTCGCCCGGACAGTGCCGGGGAGCCGGACACCTTTGCATTGCATGTCGAGTTGCGGGTGCCCCTTGGCACCGAAGTAGCCTCGCCGTTCGCCGGCGAGCTTCATCAACCGGCGCCAGGTGTGCTGCAACTGGATGGCCCTCAACTGAGTGTGCGGATGTCGGGCGTGACGCCGTCGCTGCATGTGAACGCAACATTGGCTGCCGGCCAGGTATTGGGGACCGTCAGCGGACCTTTGACAGTGCAGCTGTGCCGCAGCCAGGTGCTGGATTCGCCGTTGTTCTGCACGCCATCGCGCGCGGCGGCGTGGCAAGTGTTGTGTCCATCGCCCGCGATGTTGCTTGGGCTGGCCTGCGATGCCGAGCCGGAGCTCGATTCACAGACATTGCTGGCGCGTCGCGACGCCAGTTTTGCGCGTACCCAGAAGCATTATTACGTCGACCCGCCGCGCATCGAACGCGGCTGGCGCAATCACCTGATCGACATGCACGGCCGTTCTTACCTCGACATGCTCAACAATGTCGCGGTGCTCGGTCATGGCCATCCGCGCATGGCCGCCGTGGCCAGCCGGCAGTGGTCGCTACTCAACACAAATTCGCGGTTCAACTATGCAGCCGTCGCCGAATTTTCCGAGCGCTTGTTGAAGTTGTCGCCGGACTCCATGGACCGGGTGTTTCTGGTCAACAGCGGCAGCGAAGCCAATGACCTGGCGATCCGCCTGGCCTGGGCTTACAGCGGCGGACGCGACGTGGTCAGTGTGCTGGAGGCCTATCACGGCTGGACCGTGGGTGCGGATGCTGTTTCGACTTCGATTGCCGACAATCCCAAGGCCTTGAGCAGCCGCCCCGACTGGGTGCATCCGGTGCCCGCGCCGAATACCTATCGCGGTGAGTTTCGAGGCGCCGACTGCGCTGCGGACTACGTGCGAAGTGTCGAACACAACCTGGAAAAAATCACATCGCAAGGGCGGCGGCTCGCGGGGTTCATCTGCGAGCCGGTGTACGGCAATGCTGGCGGTATCTCGCTGCCGCCGGGCTATCTGAAGCAGGCTTATGCGCTGGTTCGCGCACACGGTGGCGTGTGCATTGCCGACGAAGTCCAGGTCGGCTATGGCCGCATGGGCAATTTCTTCTGGGGATTTGAAGAGCAGGGGGTAGTGCCTGACATCATCACGATGGCCAAGGGCATGGGCAATGGCCAGCCCTTGGGCGCGGTGATCACTCGCCGGGAAATCGCCGAAGCGCTGGAGGCCGAGGGTTACTTTTTCTCTTCGGCAGGGGGTAGCCCGGTCAGTTGCCAGATCGGCATGGCGGTGCTCGATGTAATGGAGGAGGAAAAACTTTGGGAAAACGCCCAAGTGGTCGGCGGTTATTTCAAAGAGCGTCTTGAAGCGCTGATCGATATTCATCCGCTGGTGGGCGCAGTGCACGGCTCCGGTTTCTATCTGGGCGTCGAGTTGATCCGCAACCGCGAGACGCTGGAGCCGGCGACAGAAGAGACCACGGCGTTGTGTGACCGGCTTCGGGATCTGGGGATTTTCATGCAGCCGACGGGGGATTACCTGAACGTCCTGAAGATCAAGCCACCGATGGTGACCTCGCGTAGAAGTGTGGATTTCTTTGTCGATATGTTGGCGAAAGTGTTGGCCGAAGGTCTGTAGCACCAGTCAAAGGGCAATATTCGCAGATTTATATCGGCAAATATTGCCGCTGATTTGGTCTTAAAGTGGAGTAATCTCTTTTAAAGCCGATTTTTATCGGTTATAAAGTCGCCATTGCTCACTGGCGATTGACTGCTGGTGCGCCCTTCACCGGTCGACGACTATCGACCCATCAGCACTGCCCGGAGATGATTCATGAGCCGTATCGTAACCGTCGCCGCCACCCAGATGGCCTGTTCCTGGGACCTCGAAGCGAATATTGAAACTGCCGAGAGGCTGGTTCGCGAAGCCGCATCCAAAGGCGCGCAGATCATCCTGATTCAGGAGCTGTTCGAGGCGCCCTATTTCTGCCAGAAGCCCAATCCGGACTACTTGCAGCTGGCGACGACAGTGGACGACAACGTCGCCATCAAGCATTTCCAGAAGGTCGCGAAGGAACTGCAAGTGGTTCTGCCGATCAGCTTTTACGAGCTGGCGGGCCGCGCACGTTTCAACAGCATCGCGATCATTGATGCCGACGGTTCCAACCTCGGGATTTATCGTAAAAGCCACATTCCGGACGGTCCTGGCTATCACGAGAAGTACTACTTCAATCCAGGGGATACCGGCTTCAAAGTGTGGAACACCCGTTATGCAAAAATCGGCGTGGGCATCTGCTGGGATCAGTGGTTTCCGGAGTGCGCGCGGAGCATGGCGTTACTGGGCGCGGAGATTCTGTTGTACCCGACCGCCATCGGCAGCGAGCCCCACGACAAGACCATTTCTTCCCGTGACCATTGGCAACGTGTGCAACAGGGCCATGCCGGTGCCAACCTGATGCCATTGATCGCCAGCAATCGCATCGGTAACGAAGAGCAGGACGGCTACGACATCACGTTTTATGGCTCCTCGTTCATCGCCAATCAGTTCGGCGAGAAGGTTCAAGAGTTGAATGAGACCGAAGAAGGCGTATTGATTCACCGTTTTGATCTTGATGAATTGGAGCACATCCGCAGTGCATGGGGCTCGTTCCGTGACCGTCGCCCCAACCTGTATGGCACACTGAAGACCCTCGACGGTTCCCTGGAGTCCTGATCGCATGACCACTTTGAACAGCACCCCTCGCGCTGATGGCTTTTACATGCCGGCCGAGTGGGCGCCGCAAACCCAGACCTGGATGATCTGGCCGGAGCGCCCGGACAACTGGCGCCTGGGCGGCAAACCGGCGCAAGCCGCACATGTTGCGGTGGCAAAAGCCATCGCGCGTTTCGAACCTGTGACCGTGGCGGTGTCCGCCAGCCAGTACGAAAACGCCCGCGCTCGTCTCGACGTGCCGAATATCCGGGTGGTCGAAATGTCCAGCGACGACGCCTGGGTCCGCGACACGGGGCCGACGTTTGTGATCAACCACAATGGCGAAGTCCGCGGCGTGAACTGGGATTTCAACTCGTGGGGTGGTTTTGACGGCGGCCTGTATTCGCCCTGGAATCGAGATTCGCAAGTCGGCGGCAAGATCCTCGAGATCGAACGCAGCCAGCGCTATCGCACCGAGGGCTTCGTGCTCGAAGGCGGATCGATTCACGTCGATGGCGAAGGAACGCTGATTACCACCGAGGAATGCCTGCTTAATCGCAATCGTAATCCGCACATGAACCGCGCGGAAATCGAAGCAGTGCTCAGCGCGAATCTGGCTGTGGATAAAATCATCTGGCTGCCGGACGGTCTGTTCAACGACGAAACTGATGGTCATGTGGATAACTTCTGCTGCTACGTGCGTCCGGGCGAAGTGTTGCTGGCCTGGACCGATGATCCGCAAGATCCCAACTACCCGCGTTGCCAGGCGGCAATGAAAGTGCTGGAAGGCAGCACTGACGCCAAGGGTCGCCCATTCATAGTGCACAAGATGCCGATTCCGGGGCCGCTCTACGCGACCGAAGAGGAGTGCGCCGGTGTCGATCCGGTAGACGGCACGCAAGAGCGCAATCCAAGTGTGCGTCTGGCCGGGTCATACGTGAACTTCCTGATCGTCAACGGCGGAGTCATCGCGCCGAGTTTCAACGATCCATTAGACGCCTCGGCCAAGGAAATCCTGCAGAACCTGTTTCCACAGCATGAAGTAGTAATGGTGCCAGGGCGTGAGCTGTTACTGGGCGGCGGCAATATTCACTGTCTTACCCAACAACAACCTGCTCCGCACAAGGAATGAGTGCCGTCGTAACAGCTTGAGCGGATTAAGAAAATTCGCGATGCAGCAGGTTTCCTACGAAAGATGAATGAAACCCGCAGCCCGTCAGGACTGCGGGTTTTTTTGTACTCGCCAGCTGTCGCTGGCGCTGCTTTGGCACAGCTCTTGTATCGGTCATACCGTGAAACAGGTAAGGCAGAGAACTACGTTGTACTGTCATAAACCTTGGATAAGTTAGCCGCTCACAACCCAGGAGAGCGCGAAATGAACGCCGAAGTAAATGTGATGGGCGAGCGGGCGTTGCATCCCCTGGCAGTGAACAACGAATCGCTCCAGGTACTGGCGCACTGGTTGAAGTCCAATGGAACGCGACAGATCAGGAAACCTGATCCGCGCCGGATGATCATCGAGCGCTATCCCGCTGGTTTATTCAGCGAAGCTGAACTGGATGCGTTGCGGGATGTGATGGAAGGATAAGAACCACCAACGGATTGATAAAAGCGCTGCCTGGATGGCGGCGTTTTTTTTTGCGAAGTGGATATGCACGCAACATTCAGGCGAACCGGCAGCAGCATTTCTTAGACGATTTCGACCTATTCTCAGACGATTCATGAAATTGACATAGAGCAAAAGCCACAGCTACGATTCGCCCCAACGCCTGTGGCGAACCGCCATGTCTCAAAAAATAATAAAAAGGCCCGCCACGATTGCTCGTGCGCGGGCCTTTATTATTTCTGAATGAAAAAAGAGTGCGATAGCGCCGTTTCAGCCGTTCACCGCAGCGCGTATCAACCCGTAATAAGGAAAAGAATAAATGTTGACTAAGCGGATCAGCTTGATCGCTCTGGGGATGTTGAGCGCTACACAGGTCATGGCAAACGACCAGGCCGAATCCAAGGGATTCAAAGAAGACAGCAGTCTGAAAGTGCTGCTGCGCAATGCATACATGAATCGTGACTATAAAGACACGCGCGAAGACAAAGCCGAGTGGGGCCAAGCGGCTATTGGTACGTTCTCGTCCGGGTTCACCCAGGGCACCATTGGTGTTGGCGTCGACGCTTTTGGTCTTTACGCACTGCGTCTGGACGGCGGCAAAGGTCGCACCGGCGCTCAGGGCATCGACTTTTTCAAGAAGGGTGAAAGCGGCAACGCGGCCGACGATCTGTCCAAGGCAGGCGCGGCGGTCAAGTTCCGTTTTTCCAGCACGACGCTGACTTACGGCGACCAGATGCCGGCGCTGCCAGTGCTGAGCTACGACAACGTGCGCCTGCTGCCGGAAAGCTACACCGGTACTTTGATCACCTCCAAAGAGATCAAAGGCCTGGAACTGAACGCTGGTCGTTTTACTGCCGAGTCGCGTAAAAGCGCCGAAGGCCGTGACAGCGGTGGCTTGAAGTCGATCAACGTGTTGGGCGGCAGCTACCAGTTCACCGATCAGTTCAAGGCAGCCGTTTACGCCTCCGATGTTGAAGACGTGTTGAAGAAGCAATACGTAAACGCCAACTACATCTTCCCGATCGACAAGGATCAGTCGCTGACCCTGGACTTCAACGGCTACCGCACCAAGCTGGACAATTCCTACGTTCGGGAAAGCGGCGCCACCGGCGACGACAACAAGATCTGGAGCCTGGCCGCCGTCTTCGCCACCGGTCCGCACTCGTTCACGCTGGCGCACCAGCGCAGCACCGGCGACAGCAACCTCGGTTATGCCTACGGCGGTTATCAGCGGGATCAGGGCCGCGTGGGCGACGGCGGCAACACCATCTACCTGGCAAACTCCTACTGGTCCGACTTCAACGCCGAAGACGAACGCAGCTGGCAGTTGGGCTACGGCCTCGACTTCACCAACTTCGGTGTGCCAGGCCTGACCTACAACTTCGCTTACGTGCGTGGCGACAACATCACCACGTCCACCAGCGAAGGCGGCACCGAGCGCGAAATCTTCAACCAGTTCAAATACGTCGTACAAAACGGCCCGGCCAAAGACCTCAGTGTCCGCCTGCGCAGCTCGGTCCTGCGCGTGTCGCAGAAATCGAGTGAGTACAACGTCAGCGGTAACGAAGTGCGCGTGTTTGTGGATTACCCGATCAACGTTTTTTGATGAAGGGGTGAGTTTGTAAACTCGATAAAAACCCCGACTGGTTCGGGGTTTTTTCATGCGTGCGGTTTTTTGATGTACGTGACAGCGTTACTGATTGAGATTATTCATCGGCGCGTCCAGTACTTTCACCACATCATCAATGATCGCCTTACACATATCCTGCAAATAATGCGATGCCCAGGCGTGCCGGTCGGTGTCGCGGACTAAGGCTGCATCTGATGCGAGGAGTTTGGCGAGGTGGAGCAAGTCGGATGCGTGAGAGAGGGCTGCGATGACCGGGACGCCAGCGTTGATGCGAAAGAGCGGCTGGTTGGCGTGGTAGGAGAAAGGGGTAAGGCCAATGGTTTTCAGGTCTTGGGGGTTGGTCATTGGGCACCTCCGGTTCTTGGGCGGGGGTGGGTGGTGACCAGTGGAGCAGATACAGAAGTTGTGAACGGATCAATAGCGTGCATTTGCAATACTCCAAAATCAAAGTAGAGCTGCCGCGTTCGTTCTCAGGCGAATGGGTGGCAGCTGTGCGCAGGCTGAGAAACCGGTATGCACGACCCGGCAGACCCGGAGGTCTCCCACGCACAGCCGCCATTGCACGAAAATGCAGGCATAAAAAAACGCCGGCAATCGTGATATAGGGCGCTAGTGCGCGCGCATAGTACTCGGGTTCTCAGGCCCAGTCGCTGAATTGACAGCGACGGTTCGAAGGTATCTTGAGGGTAGCTAATGCGCAATCGTGGCTAGGTGGTGGCGGTGGCTGAAAGTTTTAGTGATTTTCATGCCTGGGCAATAATTGTTGCCCAGCATAAATCTGACAATCCATGCCGAGGCTCCGAACCCTGCGCCGCAGCTGAATTGAACGTCGCTCGATGATGGAGCGGTTTCGCGCAGCAACGAGCGTCGGGTACGATCAGACAAACGAACGTTGTCCACCTGTACGGCAAAGCCGTATAGTCATGGCCATGTTTACGATTATCGAAACCGAAATTTTCAAGCGTTATGCTGAATCCATCTGGGACGATGGCGAACGTCATGAATTCATTACTTGGCTGGCAGCTAACCCGCTGGGCGGCGATGTAGTTCCTGGTAGCGGCGGTCTGCGCAAGGTTCGTTGGTCCCGGAGCGGAATGGGCAAACGAGGTGGTACACGTATCATTTACTACAACACGCTTTCAGAAGGCTCTATTTGGTTGTTGATCGCCTACACCAAGGCGAAATTCGACAATTTACCCGCAGCCTTCCTCAAGCAACTGAAGGAGGAAATCAGCAATGGTCAATGAACTGGAGCAATTCCAGCAGGACTTGCTGGACTCTGTGCGGCAAATGAAAGCCCGGAAAGCCGCTCGCGTTACTGACGTGCCGCTGTCTGCGGCTGCCGAAGCGCGAGCCAAAGTGGGCGTATCTCAAAGTGCGTTTGCCAAGCTGATTGGTGTCAGTTTGCGAACGTTGCAGGATTGGGAGCAAGGGCGCCGACAGCCAACGGGTGCAGCGCAAACATTGCTGCGAGTTGCGAGTCAACACCCTGAAGCTTTGCGAGATCTGCACATCGCGTAACGCAACTGAAGCTCCGACCGGTCGGAGCTTTTCTCAATATGGAACTTGGATCGTGGCTTGGCGGCGTTTGGCTCACCCCCTGACCCATTACACGGCGTAACTAATGATGTTCCCGCCCCCATCTTTTTCCCGTCCCTCCAAACTCCTACATTGAGCTCCAACGCCTACCCATCATCTCGATGAGCAGGTCACTGGAGATCTTCCTCATGCCTTTCGTAAGCGTACGCATTACCCGCGATGGCGTTACCCGTGAGCAGAAAGCTCAGGTGATCGCTGAAATCACTGAAACCCTGCAACGGGTGCTCAAAAAGGATCCGCACCTGACCCACATCGTGATCGAAGAAGTCGACACCGATAACTGGGGCTACGCCGGCATCTCCACCACGCAGTACCGACAGCAGCTCGCTGAAGAGGGGGACAAGTCGTGACGACTTCGATCTCCATCGATTTCATCTCCGACGTGGTGTGCCCGTGGTGTGCGCTGGGCGCGACGGCGCTGGAGCAAGCGATCGAGAACGTGGCCGGGGACATTTCGGTCGAGCTGACTTACAAGCCTTTCGAGTTGAACCCGGACATGCCGGCGGAAGGTGAGAAAGCAGTCGAGCATTTGATGCGCAAGTATGGACGCACCGCTGAAGACGTAGCCGCCGGCAAAGCCATGCAGATCGCTCGAGGCGAAGCCATCGGTTTCAAGTTCGACCTGGAAAAGCGCAGCCACTTTTACAACACCTTTGACGCGCACCGGTTGCTGTTATGGGCGTTGCAGGAAGGACGGCAAGTAGCACTGAAAAAGATCCTGCTGCGCGCTTACTTCGCCGAAGGTCAGAACCCGAGTGATCGCAAGACGCTGGTTCGACTGGCTGCCGAAGCGGGATTGAATGCAGAGGCTGCGCAAGAAGTATTGGCCTCAGGAGCATTCGCCGAAGAAGTCCGTGAACTTGAAACGTTTTATCGGCAGCGCGGCATCAATTCGGTCCCGGCCCTGGTGTTAAACGGTCGTCACCTGGTGTCCGGCTCGCAGTCGATCGAGTACTACGAACAAATGTTGAGACAAATGGCCACGGCCTCCGCCGACGCCTGATTACTTATCTTTTTAAATCATCATTAATGAGTAGAGGTTCATCATGAGCAATTCGAAAAAAGTCATCGTTATCACTGGCGCTTCCCAAGGGCTCGGCGCAGGTATGGTCAAAGCATTCCGCGATCTGGACTACAAAGTGGTCGCCACTTCGCGCTCGATCAAACCGTCCACCGATCCGGACATTCACACCTTAGCCGGCGACATCGGTGACCCTGCAGTCGCACAGCGTGTGATTCATGAAGCCGTCGAACGTTTTGGTCGCATCGACACTTTGGTCAACAACGCCGGGATCTTCCTCGCCAAGCCATTCACCGATTACACCCCGGAAGATTACGCCGCCGTGCTGTCGGTGAACCTGAACGGGTTCTTCTACATCACGCAACTTGCGATCACCGAGATGGAAAAACAGGGCAGCGGCCATGTTGTGAGCATCACCACCAGTCTGGTCGACCACGCCATCGACGGAGTGCCTTCGGTACTGGCTTCGCTGACTAAAGGTGGCCTGAATTCCGCAACTAAGTCACTGGCCATCGAATACGCCAAGCGCGGAATTCGGGTGAACGCGGTGTCCCCTGGCATCATCAAAACGCCGATGCACGGCGAGGAAACGCACGCAGCGCTGGGCAGCTTGCACCCGGTCGGGCATATGGGTGAGATCAGTGATATTTCGCAGGCTGTTGTGTATCTGGACAGCGCGAACTTTGTAACTGGTGAGATTCTGCACGTGGATGGGGGGCAGAGCGCGGGGCACTAAAAACGTTTTTCCAAACGCCAGAAATAACAAAGCCCTCGTATGAGGGCTTTGTTTAGATCAACCCGATACCTTAATGCTCTTCAAAGCAAATTGTGTTCGATCCATTGCGCGACGTTGATGGTTTCGATCTTCCTTTTTGCGTAGTAAGTATCGGCTTTCACCCAAGCGACGCCTTTGCCTTCGGCGAACACTGCGCGGTACTTGCGCATCGAGTCATCGGGGGCTGCTGCCAGATCTGCCATTAGCGCCGGCACGGTCCATTCCATGCGTTCAACCTTGCGCTTGAGCACCCGCTCGACCGTGTCAGCCAGTTGTCGGTAAGTAAGGGTGTCGCCCGCAATGAAGACGACTTGGTCTTTCAGGTCGGGTTCGCACAAGATAGAAGCCGTCAGGCGGCCAATATCTTCCGGCGTGGTTACGGTTACCGCAGTGTCCCAGCTACCCAGCGCGCGTACGATATTATCGCTTAGGTCCACAACGCCGAACGCCGGTTCAAACAGGAAGCTGGTGAACATGCCAGTGGAGATGATCAGCCATTGCACCCGTGACTGAGCGCGCAGTGCTTGACGCACATCCAGCTGTTCATCAAACAGGTTTTGCGGGCTGCCGCGGCCAATCACGTCATAGTCCACGCCAAACTGCCATGGCACAAATCGCTTCACATCCGACCGCAGTGCCGCACGGGCCAGCTTAAGTTGTATTCCAGCCCCCGCGGCGAATCCAAGGCAACTGACCAGCGTGTCGTAACGGCTGAACAAGGCGGCGAGCTTTTCTTCGGAGTCGTTCGCAGCATCGGCGAAGACCACTTCAACGTCCAGGCTGCCCAGTTCGTCGAGCATCAGGCGTTTGCTTTCAGACGCGGCGTGGACAGGTAAGGGCCGTATCATTACGGTTACGCGGACTGTCGGCCGGGCTGCCAGTTCGCGGAGCACGGCCATGCCGAGTTCGCCAGCGCCCAGAACGAGAACGTTGTCGATTGGCTGCATCAGTTTCTCCCAATGAGTGTTAATGATGATCAGGTTTTATCCTGACACCCTTAACGAACATTCAGAAGAAGGCACACGAGTGATACCGCATGCACACAATGACTGAAGAAGAGGTGATCCGCTTCTCACAAGCCACCTGCGATGCACTCAGTGAAGAGGACGACGGCCTCAAGCGTGAAGTCCTGACTCATGCGGGCAATCGCTGGTCTCTGGGAGTGGTTCACACACTGGGGGTGGAGGGGAACCTGAGGCACGCTGAAATCGGTCGTCGACTGCAGGGTATTACCCAGCGAATGCTCACCCGGAGCTTGCGACAGCTTGAAAGGGACGGGTTGATCGCACGTTGCGATCACGGCGAGGTGCCACCGCGCGTGGATTACGAGCTGACACCTTTAGGTCGGAGTTTTCTGGCGCACATGGTGCCGCTATGGACCTGGTTGTTGGAACACGCCAAAGATTTTCGCGCAGCTCGCGCTAAATTTGATGAAGTCTGAGTGGATGGTCATTAGCCAGACGTGGATCTTAAGCAAATCGGCCTCAAACCCCAGAAACAAAAAAGGCCCACCTTTCGGTGAGCCTAAGTTGTTGATCTATATGGTGCGGCACCAGGAGTCGAATCAGAACATTTGTTATTGAAATTAAAGGTAAATTTTTAGTTAAGAAACTATCTCTACCTCCATTTGTATCCTCAGATACTCCCGAAGCTGACGGTTTTGGCCTGGTTGTCACGCTTTTATTCCGACTTTTCGCTAACAGAGTTTCGGCATTCTCCGCTAGATGAGCCTCGTTCGATAAGAAATGGTGCTATAAAGCCACTAGTACAGCTGCACTGCCGGATAGCGATGCGTCGAGGTATCACCATAGGAAGTGGGAAATGGAAGAAATAAATGTACTGAAAGAAATTCGCGAGCTTAAAAGCCAGCTGTCATACGCTAAAAACCTCGGATTTTTTATGGGGGCAGGTACTTCCTGTGCATTAGGACTGCCAAATATCTCGCAATTAACTGTTCAGGTCGAAAAATCTTTAAACGTCGAACTGTTAGAGTTTTTTAATATTATAAAAGCTGATTTGTCTAAACCTGCGGAGACAATCATTATTGAAGATATTCTTAATCAAATAAGACGTATACGTGAAATTACTGAAGAGCGAGCCGATAGAGATTTTCTTGGAGTTACAGGCGTAAATGCTCGCGATTTAGACGTGGAAATATGTAAGAGCATTTATAATCTAATTACAGAAAAAGAGGTGGGCGCGGACCTCACAATTACAAAGAAATTTTTTGCATGGATGAACATGCAAAGTCGAGACTTTTCAAAAGAGGTTTTTACTACAAATTACGACTTGGTTATAGAGAAATCGCTTGAAGCTATTAGAGCACCATATTTCGATGGTTTTGTTGGTTCTTATGAGCCATTTTTTTGGCAGGAAAGTGTTGAAAAACTCGTTCGAAGAAGCGATCTAACTCAAAATTGGATCCGTCTATGGAAAATTCATGGTTCTCTTAGTTGGTTTTGGAAAAAAACTGCAAATCTGAAGTCACACAAAATTGTGCGTCTCGGAAAAGTTGAAAAAATAGAAGAAGAAAAAAATGAGATAGTTATTTATCCTTCAAAAGAAAAATATGATTCATCTCGTAGACAGCCCTTTCTGGTTTATTTTGATCGGCTTAAAAATTATCTGTTGAGTGGTGAGCTTCTTTTTGTTTTTAGCGGGTACTCATTTTTAGATCAGCATATTAATGAGATTATTTTCAATTGTTTGCGCCAAAATAATCGGCTCAGTGTGGTGGTGTTTTTTTATGCTGATAGCGAAGTTGAAAAGCTACACGCTCTTTCAGCGGGGTATTTAAATCTATCGGTGTTTGGTCCGACCACCGCAATCATTAATGGAACGTTAGGGGTATGGCATTTCGATAAGGCAGAGCTCAAAAACAAAGAGAGTAGCGATAGTTTTTGGCACGAAGGTAATAAGAAGTTATTGCTAGGTGATTTCAATCACTTGGTGGAGTTTCTGGTAGGCAACTCAGGACGCCGTAGCGAAATTGAGGTGTCTATAGATGAAAACTGATTCGACATTTTTGGGTAAGGTCATTCGTGTTGACTCAAGCACTGTAGAAGTAGAGGTGTCATCCGAAATTCCCTCGGCTGCTCCAATAATAAACGGACGTTTGTATAAAATCGGGCAGATTGGTACGTTCATAAAAATGCCGATGGGGAATATCACTATTTACGCTATCGTTGCAGCAGTAAGTGATAGACCATTTGCAGACGATGGTGACGGCGAAAATCGTAATAGCTCGAAATTTCTTTCTGTTCAACTTATCGGCGAAAAAATTGGCGACGGAGAATTTGAGAAAGGGGTTGGTACCTACCCGACAATAGGGGATGAAGTACACCTAGTGATTGAGCAAGATTTGTTTGAGATTTACGGAGAAAAAGATGCTGGCTCCATTGAAATAGGAAAACACTCCTCGTCCGACAACTTAGGTGTCTACGTAGATGCGCATAATTTGGTTCTACGGCATTGCGGCATTTTGGGGTCCACAGGAAGCGGGAAATCAAACGCAACTGTAAGTATTCTAAAATCTATTTTGGATGGCTATGTTGGCTCAAGGGTCATGTTGGTAGATCCGCATGGAGAGTACGCTTCAGCTTTTCCTAACTCCAAAGTACTTAGAATTAATGAAGTCGTTGAGCCATTGGTTATCCCGTTTTGGCTCATGACATTTGAAGAGCTCGCTTATTTTTTGGTGGGGGCGGATTATCGTGATGAGCAAAAAATTGAATATCGTTTGCTTCGCGATCTCGTAACTGAGTTAAAACGGGAGAATGTTAATTTAAAAGCAGGTGTAGTCAATCGTGATCTTATAACTGCGGACTCCCCCATTCCCTTCAGTGCCCGACGTCTATGGTACGAAATGAATTGGAGTATAAATGCTTCTTTTTCGACGAGTGTAAAAGATGAACAGTTGAAAAATACTGCTCAACAACTTGCACCTGGTGATGCGGAACAATTGATTCCGGCATCATTCGAAGCGTATGCAATGAATAATGCGGCGCCTTATAAGTCGAAACATATGGAGTACTATTCATATGAGAAGAAACTACTTTCTCGCCTGAAAGACTCCCGATACGATTTTTTGTTTGATCCCGGGGATTATAAGACTGCTGACTCACCGAAAGACTTGCATGACTTACTAGCAGATTGGATAGGCTGCCCGCAGCGCTTAACAATTTTGGATCTCAGCGGTGTACCGTTTGAAGTTTTAGATATAACGATTGGGTTGATCACAAGATTTGTTTACGACAGCATGTTTTGGGGGCGTCGAGAGCCATATACGGGTAAGCAAAGACCCCTTCTATTAGCGTTTGAAGAGGCCCATACGTATTTAGGAAAAAATGACAAAAGTAGTTATTCGAAAGCGGCCGTTGAAAAAGTTTTCAAAGAAGGGAGGAAGTTTGGTGTAGGGGCACTTGTGATTTCACAGCGGCCATCTGAGTTATCTGAAACAATTCTTTCTCAGATCGGAACTTTGATAGCTCTTAGGCTCACCAACTCAAGTGATCAGTCCATAGTGAAATCGGCGGCCCCTGATAATCTTAATAGTTTAATGGATCTCCTGGCATCATTGCGCGTTGGCGAGGCTGTGATATCTGGAGAAGCTATAAAAATCCCATCCAGAGTTCGACTAAAACTAAATTACCCGCGTCCGACTAGTGAAGACCCAAAACTGATTGAATGCTGGACTCAAGAATTTCCTCCTGATGGAGAAAACTACAAGGCGGTAGTGACAAAAATACGTGAGCAAAAACTTTAAACAATGGAGATTCACATGGAACGTAGAAGCGTATCATCCAGCATGATTAGAAGTATTGGCTACGAGGATTCGATCTCTACTTTAGAGATTGAATTCAATAGCGGTGTGATTTGGAACTATTATGACTTTCCGCTTTCAAGTTGGTACGAGTTTGATGCAGCAGAGTCACATGGAAAATTTTTTCACAGCTCTATAAAAGGCCATTATCGAGAAGCTCAAGTTGGATGATTTGGCATTTCTATAAACATCTGCTAGGCATAAATTTTACCGAGAGCTGCCAGCTGTAATTGGCAGCTTTTCGCTGTTATTTACGGACATCTCATCACGATTAGTTATAGATGCTAAGTTCACGCTGGACTGCCAGGGTTTGTCTATTCGAAAAGCGAGCAAACGTACAGTTAATAGTTAGTAATAACGCATTGACGCAGCGTGTCGGTTCACATGTTGTTTGAAAAACCAGACGAGGTGCTTTTGCTGCCATCAGCAGTAATGGCAAACCAAAAAACTTCCTCATAAGCACACCTGTTTCTCTAATGAAAATTGAAATCTACAACTACAAACATGGGAATGCCACTCAACACCCCCCTTAAAAATTATCGAGAATCGATAAAAAGAGGTGATCTATTGGATAACAGGGACGCTCATTAGCTGGTCCTACGTCAAGATTCAAAGTCCTTTTTGAGACCGTAAGCATTGGTCAGTAAAAGCACCTCAGACCTTTCTGGCTTCTCGGCTCCCAGTGGAATTCAAATGATGGCTGATCGATGTCGCGCCGGTGTACATTCGACGTCAGTACATCACTAATCACAAAGGGACTTGTATGAAAAACGATGCCTTTGGAGCACGCGACTTGTCGCTGACATCATTCACCCAGCCGGGAGGTGCGTGCTTTGGATCGCATTGATTCGGAAATGAATGATGCGTTTGATTTCCAGGTGTTTCATGCGCTTATGGGAGAGCAACAACGCTGGGCCCAGCTGCGTATAAACCTTCAAGAAGCTTCCAAGGAAGCTGCGGTGCTTTGCCGCGATCTGGCTCGGTTCGACCCCGCGTCTGCTGTGCCGATGATATCGGGGTTGTTGACTATCCCGGAATACCAATCCAACTGCATCCGCCTTGAGCTTTTGGTTGCTTTGGCGCTGATTCATTGCAATGGACGCAAGACACCGAGCATTACCGATTTGCAGCGATGGTTTGCCGAGTTGGGGAAAACGCGCTGTGTCTTGGGTGAAGACCCTGCGGAAGACGTATTTGTCTCTCTGGTGCAGACAGATCTCGGCGATTACCGGCTGCTGGAGGGTGTATGGGAGTCGGCCGGATTCTATACGCAACGCGTGATCAACGTGGTGGCCACGATGCCAGATCGGGGATCTTTCAGTCGGTTGAAGCGGGCAGTGCGATCGCTTCTGGTCATATCTGATCTCGTATGCTCAGCAGGCAGACTGAGTCGCTACCAGTTGGGATCGGACGTTCGGCACGCGTCTCTATCGCCCAAGGGTATTGGGTCACGTACCTCCTTGATGTCGCGGGTCACGATTCCGTTTACTCAACTGACGGAGCATGGCGTAGCACTTGATGACCTTGAGCCATTTTTTCTGTCACCGAAGATGCGTTCCAGTTTGCTGTCGCAAGAAGTGGGGTTAAGTGTACTCGATCGAATGCCGTTGCTAGTTCAACGCGACATGTTGGTTGTCGCTCTACCTACGGCACTATCGACCGCACTACGCAGTTTTGTGATCGAATTCCTCCAAGATTCTGGACATGTCGATGTCTTCGATAAAGTAATTGCCGATGAGTTCGCGTTGCTGTTAGGCAACACACCGTTGTTTGGTGGCCCCTTACGCGCACCGGTCTCATGGCGTTCCATAGGTACCCATCGATGGGCAACGTTCGTTCACGAAGTTGATCTCGGACACATCCTGGCGTTCCATCTGTTCTTTCCTTCTGTACGAGGGCATGACGCAGGTGGCTTAAAGCACGATGGTGCACTGGATGTGGAACTCGTTGAGGTCCTACATCAATCGATGCGAGGCGCCGAACAGCATTTCGGAGCCAAGGAAAACTTCCGCAGAGGTCTGCACGTGGTCGTTGGATGCGGCTGGGGCAAAGGCTACTCGGCGGCTATTGTTCCACCGGAAAATGGGAAGTGGGCCTTTGAATCTATATCCGCGGCTGACTTGGTGCGCTTGAGCGCCATGAGCGATATGACACCGGCTCATTTCTGGCGCTTAGAGGAGGGGCTCAGCGCCATCAAGCGTGCAGGCGTCGAATTGGTTAATCTCAATGGTGTACTCAACCTTCTTGGATGGATGCGGCGGAACCACGGTCATTTGGTGCCGCACGATGAGCTTCCGCCAGGCCGCATTTCCCCCGAGCGTCCGGTGCTCCTCAACCCACCACTAAACCTCTTGCGCGATGTCCGAGCAGAGGCGGACCTCGCCTACGACCATCATAGTGTGCGTGATACCCTCGGAACGTGGCACGACGTGTGCCATATCAATCCAAACCCGCTATTTCAGAGTACGGCCGAGCGGCGACTTTACAGCTGCTTGGACTGCGCGGGGAAAGGCCTACTGATCGCGCTCTATGAAGGCCGCCTGCATTTGTGGGTAGAGTTAGATACGCCCGAAATGGGAGTTCGGGATATTCCGTATCGGCTGTGGGATATGGTATGCGCCTGGCTGCCCCGTATCGGGGCCGCACTCGATGTGCGGTTGTCAGAACAATTAGCGCAAGTATTAAAAGTCAAAGTTGTCTTTGAAGATGATCAAACATCTTTGGAAACACAGGTTGTAGATGACCTTCTGACACTGTGTTCTACAAGGTCGACCGAAGAGCCGCAGGCGCGCATGGTGGTGTTCGCTAAAGGGTTCATGAGTGGATTCAGGATTCCCACCAACGTCGCCGAACGAGCGGTTGTGCGTACGTTGACGCGGGCCTATTTGGAGTTAGTAGGTGAGCCGCAGGCCGACTCCGTCGCTCGTGAGCTAGAGTCCGCCATTGTTGAAAACGATGAGGCCCGGAGTTTTCATGTGCACCATGCGCATAGATTTTTGGACTACGTTCAGGATCAGCTACCTGAGGAGTTGATCGAAATCGACGACCTCGACATCGCAACAGTGCGGCTAGGCCTAGGCTGGCGGGTCGAACGAAATGATGACTCAGATACCATTAAGGGTAAGCACGCTTGCAACGCCTACCTCAATGGACTTGTTATGGTGCTCGTTGGCGACATCGTGGCAGGCCTAGGCCGCTTTAATCGAGGCGAGACTCTTCATAGGCTCCTGCTCAACTGCGAGAAAGCAGGATCAAAGGAGCGTCATTGGAAGCGTACGTCGGCGGCGGTAATAGGACTGCACGGTACGGCTCCTGATGCGATCCAGACTGTTGTAAGAGAGATGTCTAGATTCGCCGGAACGAATATCTCAAGTCGTGTTCTTGCAGAAATTGCGTTGTGCGCCTGCCCACTCGAAGGTGGCATCCTACCGGCTGATCTGGAGCTGAGTACCTTATTGGCTCGCGTATCATTGTTGATGCGGTTAGGGGGGTTGTCGGATGCAATCCACTACAACGCGCTGACGCCACAGTTGGTGATCTCGCCGCTTGGCGACATCTTATTCAAGGATGATTTTGGCAACAATGTTGTCGAGCCGATGCTTGCCCAAGCGATCGGGGACAACTATGTCGAAAGTGCTCCTCAACAGCGTAAGCATTACTTGCCACCGGAGATTATCCAGTCTACTCGTGGGCGATTAAGTGAGGAGTTCTGGAGCTCATGGACAGTGGAGATGGGCTTCGACTGCGATGAGGCGCGTACTATCATCGGCGCACTTGAAGATATGGCAATACGGGAAAATGTCCCGGTCCTGAAAATCCGTCGAAGTGCATATTACGCCCTCGCCGAGGAGCATGTTGGCGAGGGACAGGTACGTAGGTTTCTAGAGCAGTTCAGTCTGGTGTCCCGGCCTCGTTGGGACAAGCCGCCCAAAAAATTTGCTGGTAAGGACATCTATCCATGGCGCTTCGGACGGCGCCTATCTCTGGTCTCACGTCCGATTCTTCAAGTGGATACTAGCGACGATCCACTTTTGCTAATTGCTCCCGACCTGCTCAGGAGGGGCTTCGCTTACGTCGTTGATGGTGCCTTTCGTGGTGAGCTTGACCAGTCATTTTTCCAGAGCAATGAGATGAGGAACATCTGGTGGGGCAAGGCTAGTGAGGGGCACACGTTTAATCGAAAAGTCACACAAACCCTCATCGAGGCCGGCTGGGTGGCTCGAGAGGGTGTAGTGCTGCCTGAGCTTCTGCAACGCAAGCTAGAGCGCGATTTTGGTGACATCGATGTCCTCGCCTGGCGGCCCAATGATGGTGTCGTGCTTGTTATTGAATGTAAGGACCTGTCATTCGCCCGCAATTACTCGGAAGTTGCCGCTCTTCTGTCGGAATACCAGGGAAGTGTCGTCGATGGGATTCCTGACAAGTTGCGCCGCCATCTAGACCGCTTCGAATTTTTGGAGGCTAACCTGGAGTCGGTGCGACGTTTCACCAACCTGCCGTCTCCGAGGTTAGTATCGTGCCTCGTGGTCAGCGGCATCGTTCCTATGCAGTACGCCAGAATCGATGCATTGACACACACTTTTGTCGGGAGCGTCGAAGCATTGTTGGAGGTTCATTGATGCAGATTGATCAGGTGGAAGAGCGAGAGTAAATACAGATAGTCACTCTGTTTATTGGGTGATGTTCAGGCGGTGGCGCTTTGTTTTTTAGGGGCGCTTGGTCCCTGTTGGGCCAAAGTGTGTTTCTTGGATTCAGGATGTTGCGCAAGTTAGGTGGTCATCAGGCGGTGGCCGTCCATAATGAGCAAAGGTTGCTGGCGCCGCGCAGCATAGCGCAAAGCCTTGCGCAGGTTTGCGACGCTGGCCAGGTCGATTTCTGCCGGTCGCGGACCTACGCTTAACGGTTGAAATACCAGGATTCTCCTAAGCGAAGAGTGATCAAGCGTATGGTTAGTACATAGTAATAGCGCGTCGATTCAGCGTGCGGGTTCATGCGGTGAGTTAGAAACCAGACGAGATGCTTTTGCTGCCAGGTCCATGGATTGTCGCGTTGCCAGCGATCAGCTATTGCTGTTTGGATAGCTTTCGCCTGACGCAGGTGGCGTTGGCGTGTTGTATGAGATCCAGTCAGGACGCTCGCCAGGAACAGCTCCATATCGAATGCCTTACTCATGCTCGGCCCCCGATGTAAGCCGAAACTACGTCGATACGACCGTGCCCCAGCTCATAGCTGATTTGCACCCGGGCCTCCTGATCGAGGTGTCGGTCGAGCTGGTAGCAACGGCCACCGTTGATGGGCGCAGGATGCTGGGTGATTTGCTCATATCGTTCGCACGCATAGGCTGCCCGCAACTCGTGGAAGCCTTTGAGGTTGTGCTTATGGATGATGTCCCGTGCGGGTCGGACGATTCCCTGCAAAAAATCGAGGTAGCGTTCGTTCGGTGCAAGCAGGTTGCGGCTACCGTCGGGTGAGACCTTTTCGGCAAACCTCAATGCGTCACGAATATGATCATCTACCGTAATCCAACGAGGTGCTGACGCGCCTGAACGGCCACCTTTGGTACCGTCCTGGATGTTGATCTTGCCGAATTGCTTGGCTTCACGTTTTAGACGGGGAAGGTCGGCCAAGATCGTCTCGCGTAAGCGCATACCGGTGGCTCGGGCCAACAATGTGATAGCGGCTGCGCGCGACTGCTGATGTCCACAGAGCGCTTCTACGACCCGCTTCACGTGTTCGCGGTCTTGGCCTTGCGGCACCGAGCTGCGAACACTAGTGCGCTGCATGCCCAACGCCTCGCTCGGACTCGGGACGTTCGCGTATTGATCGCCGCGAAGTGCGGCCATGGTCCGATTCACGCTGGACAACCGGTTTTGCGCGGTGGCGATGGCGAGCTCACCTTGTTCAACTTGCTGGCGCAGATGTCCGGCGTAGTCGAGCAGCGTTTTCTGATCTATTTGACGCGCATCGTTGAGGCCTGGCCCATCCTCTGAGTGACACCACCGCACGAATGCCCGCCACCGATCACTATGCGCCTTGACCGTGCCGTAATGCCCGCCGCCAAACATGTCCCGCAACGCCCGTGGCCCGGCATAACTCAATTGCCGGCCATAGCCAAAATTTCGCCCGTTTCGTCTACCTACCAATGCCATGATCAAACTCCTCTCGAACCCAAAACCTTTGAAGCTTTCCCCACGTCATCCCGCCAAGGATGTTGAGTGTTATCAGGGATCAAGGCCCCTGCGACCTGTGAGGGTTGTCCACTAACGCGGGACTGGCGGCTCCTTACAACCGGGAGCTTGGGCATCTCATGATCTGGCCTCCTGAACACTTCCGAAGACGTGGGCGGGTGGAGGCTGCGCTGGCTGACGAGACCGACGCCGCGAGATCCTGAGTCGGGTGAAGGCAGCTATGCAATGACCGGGGCATGCCTGACTGTCAGTCAGGTGCAGTCCATTCCGTGGGCTGCGGCACCATCATCTGCATCGCTGTTGCTGGTGACTTTTCGGTGTTTGTCACGCCGATTGTCACGAAGGGGAATGCCGCAAAGCCTTGTACGAGTTGGGCTGCAGCAGCGGTAGGAGCGCCCGTCTTTCCGGAAGAAAGAGACGGGCGCAGGTTGGCGCAGTGAAATGGCCAAGCGGATAGGTTGCTGCAGAGCAGCTATGAAAGGGGATGAGTTGCCGCAGTGGGCACTGGTAAAAGTAGGCATCCATCACATTGCTGTGACCGTGCGAGCCGCCGGACGCTAATCGCACTTTGGGAGAACCACCACAGATGTGGCGTAGCCTTAAAGGTTCTGGCTACCTGGGTTGCTGTCAACGACAGCGCTTTGCCCAATCTTTTCTACGCCTGTGGATAATTCGGGTCAAGGCTCGAATTTTCGGGAGTTTTGCGGCTGTGGATGAAATTATCCACCGGTGGAAATCAGTGGTTTTCCACAGATAGTTGCGTGGGCTTTAGATTTTTTAAGTGAGGTCCATCCAAGCAGGGCGGCTTTGCAGCCCTGCTTGGATGGACCCGCGTGGACAAGCGGATCACTGAGATATGAAGACCGAGCGCTTACTCGGTTGCGCCACGTTTTGCTTTTAGGCGAGTGACGTTTGCTCCGGTCTGGTTCGCGAATTCGTGTGGAGTGACATGCTCCTGCTGGTTGGCCTCCAGATACCGGCTCCACCAGTTCATGATCAGCCTGCGCTCCTCGATGAACTCGGCCTTGTGGATGTAAGCGGCGCGGACGTTGTTGCGCTCCTTGTGGCTCATCTGCCGTTCAATAGCTGTCTCCGACCACAATCCCGACTCGATCAGTGCGCTGCAGGCCATCGAACGAAACCCATGCCCGCAGATATCGGTTTGGGTGTCGTATCCCATGGTCCGTAGCGCGTTGTTCACGGTATTTTCGGACATGGGCTTCCAGGGTTTGGCATCACCTGCGAAGACCAATGCGAATTTGCCTGTGAGTGCATGGATTTTTTCGAGTAGCGCCACTGCTTGCGGCGATAAGGGTACTAAATGGATATCCCCTGCCATCTTCGTACCCCTTGTGGAAAAGGGTACTCCCTCCAACGCGGGTCGAGTGTCCGGTATCTCCCAGGTGCCGCGCTTGAGGTCGAACTCGCTCCAGCGGGCGAAACGCAGTTCGCTGGATCGTACAAACACATGCAGCGATAGCATCACCGTCAGGCGGGTAAGTGCGCGGCCTTTATAGGTGTCGATCCGCTCCTGTAGTTCCGGCAGTCGCGATAAGGGTAAAGCGGGGCGATGTACCACCCGCGGGGCTTTGATCAAGCCTTCGAGGTCGTAAGCAGGGTTTGCGGTGATAAGCCGGAGGCGTTTTGCCTCGCGCATGATGCTCTGCAGGTAGTTTTGTACCCTTAAAGCTACGTCTATCGTTCCGCGCTTCTTGATCGCTTCCAAGGGCTGCATGAGGTCATGGGTGTCGAGGTCGACAATGGCGCGGGCGCCGATCAGCGGGAACACGTGGGTTTTGAGGCGGCTCATCACAGTCTTGGAATGGCCTGGTGCCCACTTGGCCGACATTTCCGTATGCCAGTCGAGCGCAACGCTTTCAAAGGTTCTGCCTTTGATTACGGCTTCCGCCTTGGCTTGGTGCTTGGTCTCTATAGGATCAACGCCATCCGCCAGCATTCGCTTAACTTCCAAGCGCTTGCGGCGCGCATCGGCGAGGCCAATGACGGGGTAGTTGCCGAACGAGGTCAGTCCTTCGCGTCCGTCAGGTTTGACGTAACGGAGCCGCCAGCCTTTGCGGCCATTGGGCTGGACTAGGAGGTAGAGGCCATCGCCGTCGAAAAGCTTGTAGGCGCGGTCTGTAGGTTTTGCCAAGCGGCAAGCTGCGTCGGAGAGCGGAGCTGTGGTGCGCGACATAAGGGTACTCCCTTTTATCGAAGTGACCTGTATCCCAAACTCTACCCTTAAAACGGTTGGAATCCACCAGTTTCTGACGGAAACCGATGGAACGCCAAAACGAAAAAACCCGCCAGAAGGCGGGTTTTTCGGGGGTTCCAGAGATTTTGAAAGCCTTCTCTGGAACCTTGTATGGTGCCGGCACCAGGAGTCGAACCCGGGACCTACTGATTACAAGCGGCTTGTCCCGGTGTTTTTTCAAGATTCAGTAAGTAACGAAAATCCATAATACCCTTATGTATAAAGGGATTTTGCCTTGTTTCGTTGTTTCGTCTCGTTGCACGTTGTAGTCTTCAGTTACCTGAGAAGCTGTGACCAAAGCTGTGACCAAGACTGAGGCGCGACCAATGGCGAGTAATGCATCGAAGACTGTGAATGACCAGAAAGTGCGGGGTATGACTCCCGGCTGCTCACCTTTGGTCGAAAGCCTGCCGGGACGTGGCACCGGGGCACTGGTATTCAAGCGTGCGAACGAAAGCTCGCCCGCTTGCTACTACCGCTATCACCTGGCGGGCAAGCAAGTGCTGATCAAGCTAGGAGTGTATCGACGCACTGCTCGGGAGGTCGGCTTTACCTTGCCGGAACTGCGCGACCACGCCGCGGCAATGGCGCAGATAGCTAAAGCTCACGGCGACGTTAAGGCGTACTTGGCACAGCAGGAAGAAAGCGCTGAAGCGGCACGTATCCAAAATGAGCGCGCTGTCGAGTCTGCTCGCCTGAAGGCGGAGGAGGAAGCCCGAGAGCGCCATCACCTAGCCGAAGTCGAAGCGTCACGCGGCACCTTCGGAGAGCTATTCCTCGACTACATCGAATCGCGCCGGGAGAAGGCCACTGCCGGCGTCGTCAAGGAGCTGGAGCGGTTGTATCAGACCAATATGCTGGCCCCTCACGCCAGCATCATGGCAATGAAGGCGCGAGACATTCGCCCCGACCACATTCTCGCCATACTTAATCCGATCTGGGATCGCGGTGCGAAGGTACAGGCCGACCGGATGCGTTCGTTCTTGGCTGCGGCATTCAATCATGGTCTGCGGGCCGAGAACGCGGTCGGCAGGTCGAGCGCCAAGAGCTACAAACTAGAGAACAATCCGGCCATGTTGGTAGCAGTCGAGAAGGTATCGGCCCCCGCAACCCGTGCGCTTTCTGATGCGGAGTTGAGAAAGTTCTGGGGAACAGTCGAAACCACCGAAGGCGTCGGGCCGGTCATGGCGCTGTTGTTCCAGTTCGTCATTGCCACAGGAGGGCAACGCATTCTCAACATCTGCCAGACCACTTGGGATGATTACGATCTGGAGGCCCAAACCGTAAGCTTGATCCATCGCAAGGGGCGCGGAGGACAAACGATGAGCAGGCCGCACCTAGTCCCGTTGACTGGACGGGCTATCGCCATTCTGAAGCATGTGAGGGAGATCAACGGCTGTCACCCCTGGCCGTGGACCACCACCGGAAAGCAGCACATCGTCGTCAGCAGCCCGCGCCATGCCGTTGCTGATTGGCTGAAGTCAGAGCACGCGGTTATAGGTGGGAAGCAGACCTCCAGCTTCTCGCCGCGCGACTTGCGCCGCACCTGCGCCCAACTGATGCAGAGACACGGAATCAGCGATCAACTGTCCGACCTGCTGCAAGCGCATGGTCAGACTGGCGTAGCGAATATTCACTATCGAAATAACCCCGAGGCGGCATTACCGGAAAAGCGGCGTGCCATCGAGCTTTTCGAGCGTGCGCTTGCGAAGGTATTGGGGGAGCAGCAGACCGCTAATGTGGTGCCGCTGTCGAGAAAAAGGAATAAAACTGAAAAAAACAAAAATAATTTCTAGCGCATTTGGTGAGATATGGCGAGATATGGTCAGATATGGTGCTTTAATACATTATTACAAATGATTATCATTCGCTAAAGTGTACTTGAACGTTCCGCAGGCCTCGCTACTATGCGGCTACTGGCTAGACGTACAAGACCCAGATGAAACGCCCTGCACGCTGTTGCCGGGGGTTGCTGGTAACGTAGTTGCTGCTGGAATGCAGACAAAGAAAAGCCCTCGACACCTTAAATGCCGAGGGCTGATCTGGGGGGACGCGTCAACGTCCCTCTGCATACCGGCAAGGCCAGTACACCCCCAAGGTAGAAGCTTTTGATCCGGCTTCAATATCTACAGGCGATGCTTGTAGACGCTAGGAGTTTAAGTCACCTGAATTTGGCGTCAATGCAAATTCGTACCGTCCGACCGACGTAGATCCTACGACCCGTCGTGCGGACTAGTGACTTTCTATCCTGCACTGAGGGGAATCCCATTCAGTTCGAAATGGATGCCCAAAATGAGTCAACAAACCAATCGCGCCAGTCCTTACACTGCAACACCCAATCTGCCGATTCCCGGCACCTTCGGCACCACCGCACAGCTCTGCACTCGCTACCAAGTCAGCCGCACGACCTGGTGGCGCTGGTCGCAGATGCCTGGCTTCCCACGTGCCGTACGCTTCGGTCGTTCGGTTCGCTGGCCGGTTGAGTCCATTGAAGCCTTCCTGACTCCGCAGGAGGCGTAACCCATGCGTATCCAACAACCCGCAAATAGTCGCGGGCCGGCAGCGTTCGGCTTGAAGAAACTCGGAGCTGGTGAGCTTGCACCGACGCCGATCCATCTTGAGATTCAGCGCATTGCCGATGCGGCTCTGTCCGTCGCGGACAATCTGCTGGCCGACTGGCTGCCGGACGGCAATCGCAAGGGCAAAGAGTACTGGGCGATCAATCCGGTGCGCGGTGACCGTAAGCAAGGGTCGTTCAGCATTAACCTCCACACCGGCAAGTGGCACGACTTCGCCAGCGGCGACAAAGGTGGAGACCTTGTGTCGTTGCTCGCCTATCTGCGCGGCTGCCGACAGGTCGATGCCACTCGCATCATCGCCAAGCAACTGGGGCTGCCGTTCGGAGGTGACCTCAAGCGTGACCTGCTCGCCGAGGAAATCGAGCGCCAGCGTATCGTCCGCCAGCGCGAACAGCGCCAGCAGCAAGACGATGAAGCAACGCGGGCCAAGTGGGAGAATGCCGCCGTTCGTGCTCGTCGCGTCTGGGCGCTTGCTGGCCCGGCTAACCCCAACCATCGGTACATGGTCCGCAAGCGCATTAAACCCCATCATCTACTTCAGCTCGGCAGCGAGTTGCTGGTTCCCATCTACTGGCGCGGCGAATTGGTGAGCCTCCAACGCATCAAGTCCGATGGCACCAAGCTTTTCCTTTCGGGTGGCCGGATCAGCGGTTGCTACTGCCTGTTCGGGCGTATCGAGCCCGGCATCGAGCTGTTCATCGTCGAGGGCATTGCAACGGCTGCCACCCTTCACGAGCAGACGGGCAAGCCGATCGCCGCTGCAATGAGCGCCGCTAACTTGCTGCCGGCTGGTTTAGAGTTGAAGCGCCTCCATCCCAATCTCGTGCTGGTCGTCGGCGGCGATGATGACCGTGCCAAGGAAGCTGAGGGCAAGCCCAACTCCGGCAAGCTGGCTGCCATCCATGCGGCTGCGATGCTCGACCAGAAGTACGTGCTGCCGGCCTGGCCGGAGGATGCGCCGCTGCATCTGTCCGACTTCAATGATTTGGCTGTATTGCTGGAGGACCGGGAATGAACGCGCTCCTGATGACCGAAATTCAGACCCCGACAGGGCTGGCACCTAAGCCGCTGCTACCGGATACCGCGCCGCCGACGCCTTATCCCTTGGACGCGCTGCCCTACGTGATGCGCGGCGCAGTCGAAGCCATTGTCGAGCATGCAATGGTGCCTGCCGCTATCGCCGGGCAATGCGTTATCGGTGCGGCCACCCATCTGGCGCAGACCCGGGTCAACGCTTGGCACCCCAAGGGCAAACCTGAAGGGGCGCCCTGCTCGCTGTTCATGCTGTCGCTGTTCGATTCGGGGGAGGGCAAGTCGAGCGCGCGTGATTTGGCCTTCAAGACGATTGACGAAGCGGAAAAGGATGCGCGCGCTCGCCACCGCCAAGCCTGCGCCGAGATTGAGACAATGGCTGCTGGCCTGAAGGGCAAGGCGCGTGAAGAGTTCTTGGCTGCACACCCGTTGCCGCCCGATCCGAAAACCCAATACAGCGATGCGACTTTCGAGCCGCTGGTTGGTGATTTCATCCGGGGCAAGGCGGCTGCAAGCTGGGACACGGACGAAGGCGGACAAATGCTCGGCGGTCACTCGATCAAGGCTGACACTGTGGCTTCGACCCTTGGCGGCCTGACTACAGCCTTCAGTTCGGGGAAGTTCGAGCGCACCCGCTCGCGCGGCAACGTGGAAGGCTCCGGCGTAGCCTATAACCGCCGCCTGAGCATTCACTTGATGGCGCAAGCGGTAACCGTGGCGGAGGCATTGAGCAATCCGTTGTTGGTCGGGCAGGGCTTCCTTGCTCGCTTCCTGCTCGCGGCGCCGAATAGTCTGGCCGGCACCTGCTTCATCACTATTGAGTCACTGCAGCGCAAGGCCTACGCAGACCCGCGTCTGCAAGCGTACTGGTCGCGCTGCGATGAGATCGCCGCCAGCCCGGAACATATTGACCCGGAAACCGGTGAGGTCGCCCCACCCGTTCTGGAGCCTGACGCAGAGGCTAAACAGGTATGGGTGGACTTTCGCAACGAGATCGAAAGCGAGCGCGGGCCACTCGGGAAGTTCGCTGGCCTGAAGCCGTTCGCCGCCCGAGGCGCCGAGCATGCGTTGCGTTTGGCTGCCGTGCTCGGCTTTGTTGAGGGTGTCGAGCTGATTGATGCCGACTGCATGCGTCGCGCGTGCATGCTAGCGCGCTATTCCCTAGATGAGTGGCTGCGCTACATCGCCGCAGGCGCAGTTGATCCAGAGCTGAAACTCGCCGCCGAATTGATGTGCTGGTTTCGCGACCACAAGAATCCGGCAAAGTGGCAAGAGTTTCATGTCAATGAACTGGGCAAGTCGGGACCGTTTGCGGTTCGTTCGGCCCAGAAGCGTGACAAGGTGCTGGCCGTTTTGCTGAGGCATCACCACCTGCTGAGCAGCGACGGCAAGCAGTTCAGGATCAACCTCCTTGCGGAAGTTGCGGATTCTGCGGAAACCCACCAGCCATGTAGCTATGCGATTGCGGAAGAGCTGCGGAAGGTTGCGGAAGTTGCACCGTTTCCCCGCGCGTCACGTTCAGCATCCGCAGGGCTTCCGCAAAATTCCGCAAAGCTTCCGCACGAAGAAGCCCCGCAATATCACGGCCTTCCGCAGAATCCGCAGAATCCGCAGCACCCTGCATTCGTAAGCGCGAAAAGCGAACAGATGTGGGAGTTGAAGCTTTGAGTGCCGCCGAGCTGATCCACCGCGCAAGCGTGGCCGGCCTTGAGATGACGGTCAGTCAGGATGGCTGCCTGCAACTGCGTGCTGACCATCCGCCGTCTGACAACCTGCTCGTCGAATTGGCCGCGCACAAGATCGAGATCATCCACGCTCTGAATGCTGCCAACGACCCGATGCTTTCGAGCGCCTGGCTCTCCCGTGTCGCGCGCCTGCTTGAAACCTGTCCTGACGTACTGCTGGAAGAAGGGCATTTGGAGCCGCACGACCTTGCCGAGTTGGGCAGGGCGGACGTCGTGCTGGTAGCTGACATCATCCGTGCTAGCCCGGCGTGGAACCACCGGCCGCAGCGGATCGAGCAAGCGGCCGAGATCCACGCCGTGGTGGAAGTTAAGCCGAAACACATCATCCTCACCGCGGCTTCGGCGTCACAGGCTTGGCGAGTGGCTGATGCGGCACAGACCAACCACGTGATGAGCTGCGACGAATGTCATGCGGCAACGCGCCGTTACTGCGCGGCCGGCATTGACTTGCGCCAGCGTTATAACAACACCCCGATGGAGGCAAGTGAATGAACGATGCTCCAGCAGTTGAGTTTGTCATCGAGGAGAATGAGGAAAAGGCCAATGCCCGCAATTACCTGACTCCGGAGTGCGTGAACGCCGCATTGCTTGTCAGTAGTAACCTGCTCGGCAAGACGCCGTTCCCCGAGGCTGTCCTCGAACTGGCTCGGCAGACGACTGCAATTAACCGCGGTGACATGACCCGAGCAGAAGACATGTTGGTATCCCAAGCGCATTCTCTAGATGCTCTATTCGTGCATCTTGCGGGTCGGGCACTGTCGTCTAAAAACATGGACGGGCTGGAGTCCTACATGCGTCTCGCACTTAAGGCCCAGAACCAGGCCAGGGCCACCTTGCAGACCTTGGGCGAACTCAAAACTCCCAAGCAGGTCGCTTTCGTGAAGCAGGCGAACATCGGCAATCAGGTCCAAGTCAACAACGGTATCCATGAGAAGCCCGCGCGCACGCGGAAATCCAAAAAAGCGCAGAACGAACTATTGGAGGTTGAGCATGGCGAACGGCTGGACACCCGAGCGACGGGCGCGGCAGGCGGAGCTGATCCGGCAATGGCGACCATGGGACCGAAGCACCGGACCACGCAGCACCGAGGGTAAAGCGGCTTCATCGCGCAATGCCTGGACGGGCGGGATGAGGCCGCTGCTGCGAGAACTGGCCGAAGAGCTGCGCGAGCAGGATAAGATTCGTCGCGAGATCCTGGATTGAGCGAAACGCCACGGATGGCGAATTACTAAGTGATTACCCGCCCGAATTTATTGGCACGTATCACTTTGAGTTATCCCGAGAAAGTGCAACGAAAATCACCTTTCCTAGGCCTAGAAATAAAGACTCGTCAGCTCCGTTTTTGTCCGATTATTTGTTTCACTTGAGGTGCACCTTAAAAATACGGTCTGGACTCGATTGGGCGACAACCTGCAGCGGGTGAGTAGGCTGAGGCGTGCGCCGCTCCGCGATAGGTTCAACCTTTTCGTCAGGCGTCTGGATTCCTCACTTGGTGCCGCTCATACTGCCATCCCACAAAAATGCGCAGGCGCAGCCAACGAAAACAGTTCCAGGGATGGCACTGATAGTAGTTGGGCGCGGCGATCTTTACGGCGCTCGGCCTCGCCAAAAAAACTAAATGCCGGGCTTTTGCACCAATTCGAGGACAGGTACCCAGTGAAACGCTAGGTCAACTACTGGCCGTTTTCTGCATTTCACGAAGGGCAGTGATCGGCCAATAGCTGCAGCTGGTCACCGGCTGAAAACGGTCAGAAGCTGTCCCTCAGTAAAGTGACTCCGAACGCAGGTTGCTTACAATGCTTCCGTTCTAGTTGCTACTGATCAACGTCAGGATATGGCCAGATCTGAATCGCAGACTTCGCCAGCGCCGCTCCCCTGGCGAGAATCTCCTGCTCCGACCATTCTTCATGGTCATGCAAGTCACGGCTGAGATTCAGCTTGCTCCATTTCAAGAGTTCCGGTTTCTTGGCTGCCCAAGCGGAGTTGGACAATGCAGGGTTCAGGCTTCTGGTCACCAGTGTCAGATTGCCTAGCGTGTGCTTCATTCGATCACGACGCTGGCTGAACTCCACCTTAGTCTGGGGATCATTCTGCACCTCCGCGGGCAGCGGCCAGTGCTCCTGCCACTTCACAGGCAGAATATGCTCTATGGTCAACCCCGTCGGCAGGCTGACAGCCTCGCTTTTAGCATGCGCCAGCGCCCGCTCCAGGGCCTCGAGCACCGCCCGCACACGGTACTGCGGCCACCACTGGTACAGCGGGTAGTCGAGTAGCGCATTGCTCAGCTCGCCGTCTTTCGGGAAGCGCACACTTTCCCCTTCGCTGGAGAGCAGGAATGCACCGACAACCTGGGCCGTAATCTGCTTTTCCCGCTCGAGATGACGAATCAGATCGAGGAATAGTCGGTTGTAGTTCTTGGTGGTCAGGCCACAGATCATCCGACGGAACAGATAGGACTCAAGCACCGTTAGGATCGCCTCGAACTCGGTTTGCTGCTGCGGACGCAGTCGCTGGCTGCATAACAGCAGCAACGGATAAACCGTCGAAGTATCGATCACCACGAGGCGCGCCAGAAAACGCGACAGACGAGATCCTGCCGTGGGCGAAGAGAACTGGCGAAAATGCTCGGCGTAGGTCTTGAGCAGCGCCATATGGTCACTGGCAGATTTGGCCGGTTCGACGAAACAAGAGCCCCAGTCGGCGGTGTGCTGCACGTAGTTCTTGTATTCGTTAAAGATGTGGCCGACACGAATATCGCGGCGCATCGCCAGGGTCAGAAAATGGCGGATGAAGATGTCAATGCGTGGACGGTTTTCCCGCCCCTGCTTCACCTCTTTACGCCAGAACTCGCCATCGAACTCCGCCCAATGCTCTTCGTACAGCGTATCGATATCACCGCCTTCGCTTTGAGCGCGCCGGAACAGAAAGTTCTTGATTAGGTCCGCCGGCAGCAACTGCGTACCACGTGCATTGAGCGTCTCAAAGATCACTTGCGATTCGTCGTCTTCGCCGAGATCAATCACCACTAATTGCAAGCCATTGCGAACCACGGCCCAAAGCGCATCCAGCTGTTTCTCGGGCGACTCTTCGGCTTCTACAGCCTCCGGCCGCAACCACTCCTCGAACTGCCCATAAAAGTACAGGTAGGCGCCGACGATGCCCTGATCGTAGCTGAAGTCCACGCCCTTTTTGCTCGCCTGCTGCAACAACGCATCCGGGCTGCCCGCGCCATGTACCAAGGCAAATGCAAGGCGGTCGGCATTGGTTGGCAACAATTTGGGCACCTCTGACGGGTCATCGACCATCGTGTCACTGTTGGAGACCATCGACTCGAAGCGCCCGGCGAAGCGCTCGCTACCCCGGCTGCGGCACAGGTCGCGGGCGGCGATCAGCAGCAGTTGCAAGGTGGTGAAGCGCTGCTGGCCATCAATGACCTGACGGCCCTGCACCGAACCCGTGTCATTTCGCAGTTGCTCAAGCACCACGGCACCGAGGAAATGCGGGCGCAGCTTCTCACCAGCCAGCATCACATCGAGCAGGCGCTCGAAGTCCTCCCAGAGCGGCTGCCAATTATCCTCACGCTTCCATACATAAGGCCGCTGGAACAGCGGAATCTGGTAGCACACCGTGGGTTCGAAGATTCGCAGCAGAGGACGGCTGTTGGCTTCCATCGTTCATTCAATCCTTAGTTATCTACTAGCGCAGCCGACTCATCAGCAACTGCTGTCTCGCTCGCGTACAACCTACATACAACCGGTTGCGGAATACCGGCTGACCAAGGTCGTAAAGGTCGATCATTGGCAACATCACGACATCGAACTCCAGCCCCTTCACATGCAGCACCGACGTGAAGTGCACAAGGTACTTTTTCGACAGATCGATTTGTTCCGATACGCTCATCTTGCGGAAGCTGCCCTCCAGCTCCTGCGCACATAAAGCATGCAGAGACCGGGCGGTTTCCTGGTCAGGCAAGACCACAGCAACCGACTGATTTTCAGGGATAGCGGCGATCGTCTCGCATAGATACCTGAACTCTTCTTCACGCCGAGCAAAGCCATGCAGCGTGTAAGCGCCTTGCTCGCTGACCTGATCATGCAGAAGGGCAGCGTCCAGCTGCTGTACATCCGTATCGGCTCCGCGCTCGAACAACTGCCGCAGTACCGCACTTAGCGCAGCGAGATCCGGCTGCCCTTTCTGCCGCAGGTTCTCATCCAGCGCCACAAACTCTGGACGCTTGCCAATAGGGAAGCAATCCGCGATGTGAATTTCCTCGTTGCGGAGCAACTGCTGCGAACGGTCTCCGACCACAGTGATTGCGCTGTAACGCGGGTCAGCCTGGGAGGTCATCAAGTAGATCTGCTGCTCGCTGAAGTCCTGCACTTCATCGACAAACACGCTCTGATAGAAAGGGGCCTCGCGCAGGCTAGCGGGGAGCTTGGCTGTTACTCCGGCACTGAGGTCGTGAGCCAGGCACAGCAGCAAGTCGATATCCGAATCGCACAGGCGTTGCTCTTCAAGACGCTCCAGTACCTGCCATGCAATGGCCGCATCAGGGAAGCTGTCGGCGTATTCATACAGCGCCTTTGCATACAGCCCGGCGAAGTTCTTCAGCGGCTTGGCCAGATGATCCAACGCTGTCTGCAGGAATATCTTACGTACCGAAGGTCGCGCCTGTTCGTCCTCGCCAGGTAGCACCTGACTACCGATCCCACTGCTGACCTTCAACCACTTCAGCCCCTCACCATCCAGATAGAGCAAGGACCTGGGCGTACCAAGCACAATGAACAGCTCATTGACTGGCATAAATTTGGTCTCATACCCGTCACCACTCACTAACGATGGCAGCAGAGCGCGGACGCTAGTGCCCGAGAGTGAGGCCTGCACAGCATCATTGAAGGACAAGGGCTGGTTATCCGCCGAGAGGAACTGGTAACGACTGCTCGATACACAGGGCAATGCCTCGACCCCCTCAGCAACACTCGCCCTGTACAGCACCAATACCTGATTGGGTTGCTGGAACAAATCGACAGGTAACTCTGCCAGCCTTTGCGCCAACTCCGGAATGCCCTCGCCATAGGCCATGTATTCCCCTACATGAATACTCAGGGTTGCCGGGCCCAGGATTCGCTGAGCCAGCGCCTGAATCCTCTCCAACAATTTGGCCCCCAACCGATACAAGGTTCGCTCCGCAGCCAAAGGCGAGAGCAGCTCTTGCACCAGTTCATTAACGCTGGCTGCAAGCGCTTGGCGGGCAGCGGCAAACTGACTGCGCTGCTGGGCCGTAAACCGTTGCAGCTGCTCACTTTCGACCTCAACCAGCAGCTTCTGCAAATCGGCGGCAATCACCCGCGCCAGCGCAAGCCGGGCGGCATTGAGCCAAGCCAGCGTGGTGATCAGAGAATGCCCCTCGTCGCTGCTGTGTTTGAAGCGTTTGCCAAAGCCGCCCGAAGACTCCAGATGGCGATAGCTGCGCAGCTTGGAGCGCAACTCGTGATACTCAAGCACCGGCAAACCGGGCATACCTAGACGGCTGCAGGTTTGCTTGAGGTACTGGATCAGCTCGGCAGTGCGCACAAAGCCGACGCTGCCGTCCTGGGAGAATTTGCCGGCAAACTCCCCTTCCCAGTAGTCGAAGTCGTCGCCGAGAATGGACCGGAACGTCTCACGATCCGTAACTTCATTCGAGTTGAAGTCACAGAGCATCTTGGTTCGCCCGAGCGCCGCCGAGGTCTTGCCTGAGCCCGCAACGCCCTCGACCCACATCGGCCCAACCGGCTCCCGGGAAATGATCTTGTCCTGATTCGGGGTTCGATTCAGAAAAAAGTGCTCATCCAGGCTCATCCGCTCAATTAGCTCGCCGCCAACTTCATCGTCCACATCATCGAGATCGGCAATCGCCAGTACCGAATCTTCTTCCTCGTCATCGAGAATCTGCAGCCGCGGTGCGGCAGGCACGGACAGTGTCAGCTCTAATGGCACGCCTGCCGGCTGCCCATCTTCTGGTGGGTGTGTAACAACAAGAACCTCTGTCACCGGTGTGTTTGTCAGCCCGGCTTCGTTGGTTGTTCGCTTGGCAGGTTCGAGCAGCTCCTTGCCAATGGGGAGCACAACGGCGACAGGCTTCTCCACACTTTTGGTCTTTGCAGGCTTTTTACTCGGCACGGTCGTTTGCTTGCCTGCTAAATTAGCCGTTGTCAAAAAGGCTCGCAGATCCATGACCTTTCCCTGGCCGTTAGCATTCTCCACGCCCACCGCCAGAAAGTTGCGTGCATGACGCTCCAGTTCTTCCAAATCATGGCGACGAAACTGGCGGGCCTCAGTGACCCGGTAATCACCCCAGGCTTTGGAAAAGCTCTCAAAACCGACTCCTGCCACGGCGCATAGACGGCCCACCGGTGAGTGCGGAGTGGCATAGCCCGAGCTGACTTTGGGGTACACCAGCGAGTCCATAGCCAGCCGGAATGTAGCAACCCCCTCGTTCTCACGCTCGATCACCAGTGCCTTGCCGTAGGCGTTGCGCTTAAGATTCCAGTAAGCCAAATCGCCTTCACGGATCATATGCTCGGCGTAATCAATAATCCCCTCAAGCACCTCCAGCTCTTCACGGGCAACCTTGCGCAGGGATGCTTCACTAAGCTGCTTTGCCATACCTGTCACTCCTCATCCTTGGCAGAAAACGCCCACGCTCCGACGTAACCCGTTAATCAGGGTAAATCATTTATCTCAGCATTGGCATTAGGCCAGTACGGCTGCGTCGAAAATATCTTGAGCCTATAGCGGTAACCCACGCACGGCATCTAACGGGCAGTAGCGGTCAATTGCTAGTCTACAAAGGTTGGAGCTATTCCCTCCTCATATTTCATCTGACGTTGATCAATCTGCTTCAAAGATTTGGTTCAGGCTGAACGCTACTTCATACTCAAAAAGCGAGACATTAGGCACTGCCACAATAGCGTGACGTAGGTTTGAGCTGATGGATTTCGCAACGATGACGCCCTTCACCATCTTCCCGTGCGCAAGGTTCTTCTTGATCCAGCCCATGTAGCGGCTGATCTGACCAATGGCACGATCTGCCACACGTCCACGTTTCAGTTCAAAAATCACGAACGCGTCATCTGAATCAAGTGCGAGTATGTCGATTGGCCCAACATCGGTAGGGTATTCAACTCCATCACGACCTACAGGGTCGACATAGAGGCGAAGGGATTTATCTTCCAGTTTCAGTGATTCGATGTTGTGAGATATGAAGTCGCGTAGCTGCCATTCCAGTTCAAAAACTGTCTCTCGATCTGAATCTGGCGTGTCTTCGTTTCCAAGAGTCAGGTCTTCGTCTTCGATGGCTTGAATAGCTGTTTTAGGTGTGCCGGGATGCAGAACCAGAACCTGTGTTTCAGTGTCTTCAGTGACCCATCCCATTCGAGTGAATGCACGACGAAGCTGCTGAGAATTCGTGTTTGGATCGATAGGTGGTGCTTCATTAGGATTCTGACGGCACCATTCCTTCATCGGATATAGCGTGTGCCCCCCATCTAATTCGACCAAAACAACAAAGTATTTCTTGGGTGGCTGCATCTGGGGGCGTCCATGACTGATGTCCTAAGGCTGGCAGGTTAGCTGGTGGGTAGTAGGAATACTACTTTGGCAACATTGCTCGCCTATCGCCACCGGTGGCAACGCGCAGCTGTCAGCTGATTATGGTTACTACTCATGCTGTTCTAGGGACAGAAGTCGGTCGGCTAAGCGTCCGCTTTTGGCGGATTTCTGCCTGTCGCGACAGGCCGAAATCGACCCAAAGCAGACTGTGGCGACTGGCAGAAATCGGCCAAAACCGGCCTGAGGGGTTGGGTGTGGCACCGACGTTCGATGACGTACGGATGTGGCTAAGATGATGAAGTCGATTAAGGCTGTAAGGGGCAGTTCGCAGACTTGGTCTTCGGTGTCTGTACTGGGGCGTTAGCCAGCCGCTACCCGAGCACACTCGCTGTATTGCTTGTCCAGGTTGCTGACGCGGTAGTTAGGAGAGGTGAAATATAGCAGTACGCGGTCGTCCTTCCCCGCGAATTGCTCCTTTCCAGGGAGGCGATCGAAGCGCCTGGAGGCAACGCTGCCGGTGATGTCGTACTTACCGGAATTGTAGGCTTCGCGGCTTTCCATCACGAAACGATTTGTATCCCCATAAATCTCGGTCCAGTGCTTCTGACCACCGTAGTCTTGGCAATCCCATTTTCCGGGCAACAGTTTTTTTGGACTTTCTCCTATGTATTTCGGAGCATTCCCAAGGGCGATATTCCCATCCTGATCGAGCGACGGGGAGCCGTCAGCAATCGGCTGGGGCGGTTTAGGTGGCGATTTAGGAATCAAAACGACGTTATTGTCGGTCAGGCATTGACGATAGGCCATAACCGAAATCTGGTTCGAGTTATACGCTGAATACACCTCATACGCGGCCACGACAGCAGCCTTCATGGGGTTCCTGTCGTCGACATTTTTGAGCCGTTCCATGTATAAAAAGGCATCGGTCTCAGTCACCCCTTCTTCACGTAACATCGCTGCAGCTTGGTACTGCTTAGAGATTTTCATGCAATGGGCCTGTATTTCGGGGGATGCCCCATCAGCCAGCACAGCCCCCGAGGCAGCAAAAAAGAGGGTTCCAAGCAATCCTGCTGTCTTTGAAGCCATAGGCCGTCTCCTTGAGCCAAATAGTGGCAAATTGATTTCTCAAAATACTTCAAGGCCCACGGCCAGGCAAGCTCACACAGCCTGACCGTTATATGCCTGTCGCCTCTTTAGACTGCATTGGCCAGCCGGATTCCAACATGCTTCTTGGCTCTGGACGGCAGAGAATGCCCCATAACATCTGGTGGCGAATGGAAAACAAAGCACCATATGCGCTTCTTGCTGAAGCAGTCATCTACTGCATCTTGGAAGGAGGGGCGACTCACACAATGACTAAGTCTTGATTGAATCGCCTAGAATTTCATGATGGAGACTACTAGCTCTTCTCAAGAAACAATTTTTGAAGTGCAGATATTTGCGATGCAAAAGCTTCATCGCGAGAGCGTATGACTTCATTTAGAGAAATTATATCCTCGCGATACTGCTTGCGGAGATCGTCAGAATAGCTCCTTGTTAGGTTTTTCGACGCATCACTCAATGCGCTTTGTAGAGGCTCCATATCTTTTATATGCATCTCTTGCAATGACTTTACCTGTTCCATGACGGTCGCAATCGTACTTTTCTTAGCATTCGCGGCCTCAAGCTCCTTTGATGCCCACAAGTAACCTACGCCCCCGCCACCAACGGAAATGATGACAAATATCAATATAAGAATAATCACCTGCGAAAATGGTCGCGCACTATCCTTTACGACAATTCGATAACCAAGATAAATAACAAGCCCTAAGAGGCCAAGATAACCAAACTGTAGAAAGCTAGACATCCAATTAATTCCTTTTTGAGCGGTGTTAGAAAGCAGAGATAGACTTGGCTCGCGGGACCGAGATTTTAAGCCGCGCAACATTAGCAGAGAAACCATGGTGGCGTCTTAATATCATGCAGGATTAAAAACGACGGTGTATTCGTTCTATAGGCTTGGGGCTCCGACTGGCAGTTCTCTGCCCTTAGTGATAGGCAGAAATCGACCCATACCGGCCGGTCATAGCCGGCAGATTTCATCCAGCGAACAGCTAAGGGATTTATATCCCATCGATTCGATCTCTCAGTCGGCAGCTATCTAGCTGCGAAGCCGAGTCAAGGTAGGCGAACGAGGCTGCGCATAACGACATCTTCTTTAAATTGCGCACAAAAAGCCACTGGGAAGGGCTTTTTTGTAGTCGAGAGTTTTTGGGGCTATTAAAAGGTCGAGCGGGGCTTTATCAAAGCATCCAAGAATGAGCCGTCCTCTAACGACGCGGTAGTCAGAGGTTGAAACACCTTAGTGCTTATTTCTATTTTGTTCTTTGTTCCATTCCTAGGCGAATACACAACAAAGACGCTAATGGTGTTGGTGTGCATAGGGTGCTTAACCATGCCCGAAAAAAATGTGAGCCTATGGCTGGTTTCTTCTTCGTATTTTGCGGAAAGCATAGTGAATGCTCTCCTGATGGCTGCTTTGTTGATGTGGTAAAGCTCTTGGCTCTCCTGGGTTTTGACGCTTCTGGAAATCACGTTGAGAATGTGATTTGCCGCTTTAGTATCGAACCAGTTTTTTACTAGAAAAAAAACTAAGAGCGATGCGCCATATGTAGGGATAGCAAGAGCGATCGCCGCGAATACCGACAGAAGAAAATACATAAGAATCCTTGCCTTTCTTTAATGAGCAGTCAAAATCAATGCCAGATTTTTAGCCGTGAGTGTGCGCAAAGCAATGCCAAAAAGTCGCTGCGTCTACGAATAATAGCCGCTTTGTTAAAACGGCTCATCCGTTTCCAGGAGATTGCTGTAAAAATCCAACCCCTTACGCTGAGCAACCGTTGCAGCACCGCGCATCATTAGGGTAAAACGAGGATCGTTGGTAAACCTGGCTTGATCAACGTCATAAACGCAAAAACCTGCTGCCGAGAGCAGTACAGCCGCATATTTCCTGTCTGTGTCCACCAACGCTACCGCCCAAAATACCAAGGCGTTAGCAGCCAAAGCCTTTTCATCGTGCTCCATGATCCAGCCGGGGAATGAAGGAAAAAACTGTTCGGCATGGGCCCACATTGCGTCGATTTCGCCAATTATTTTGGGGGGAATTGGCGCCTGCATGGCTGCAAAGGCACTGATCAGACCACCATGCATTTGTCCTTTGGCCAGCTTGATTGTGGCTTTGTAAGGCCATGAACTTAAAACCTTGATTAAAGCCCCGAGCATGTCGCGCGTCCTTACTATCGTGAAAACCTGAGTATGCCAGCCGCATGGCCAAAAGCCATCGAAGAACGAACCAAGAAATCACTTTGGAGCTCGCGAGGGGTGCATGATCTGCGAATAACGACATATGGTGACTCCGGTCACGACTGAGCCCCGGCCCTAGCTCGAACGCATTGGGAGTCCCACCTAAAATCGTTACGGAGCCCTCTTCAGATCAGTCAAAGTTTAGTTTGTCACGACTGACCGAAAATGGCTGATCGCTGCCGGTCATGTTTGCGAAGGGGGCGGGGCAAATCCGGCACACACAGCGGGTTAGGTCAAATGTAAATGGGTGGTCAATCACGAGGTGTCAGCGGTTCCGGAGAAGTGGCTCGAGCGAGCGTAGCGTTCAGCTAGTGTTCCCGCACCAGTTACTCAAAGACGATACCCATGTCAGATAACTTTGAAGCCAACAGTTACAGCAGATGCACTCACACTGTTCTTCACAACCAGCACGCCATATCCGCGGCCATCGAGGAGGTAACCAAGTGTCTTTCTAAGAATGGAGTGCGCAGCGTTGCCGCTAACGCAATTGTTGCTATGGAAACGCTGGACCGGAATGCTGAAGACATCACAGGCGCTATCATGCGGCTACGGCAGCTATAGGTATGCCTGAGCTGATACGCGCTAATTCGAATTTATTTGTGCTTTCTGCTTGATAAGTAACACCCATAGTGCAACAGTGTTAGTAGGACACCCTAACTGATACAGGCACTCATCATGTTCATCCGCGCATACCTCCGAGCATCCACCGAAGAACAAGACGCCAGCCGCGCCCAAGCCTCGCTTGAACAGTTCGCCAGCGACCATAACAAGGTCATCGCGAGCGTGTATCTGGAGAATGCCAGCGGCGCCTCCGCAGACCGGCCGGAGTTGCTGCGTCTGCTCAAAGATGCGCGCAAGGGTGATGTGCTGCTGGTGGAATCGATAGACCGGCTCTCCCGCTTGCCGGTGGAGGACTGGCAGAAGCTCAAGGCCACGATTGATTCCAAGGGGCTGCGCATCGTCGCGCTCGATCTGCCGACCAGTCACCAGGGAATGCAGGACACGAAGGGCGACGAGTTCACCGGTCGAATGTTGAGCGCTATCAACTCGATGCTGGTGGAAATGATGGCCGCCATCGCGCGCAAGGATTACGAGCAACGCCGCGAGCGTCAGGCCCAGGGTATCGAGAAGGCGAAAGCTGCCGGTAAGTATCAGGGCCGGCCGGTCGATGAAGATCTGCACAAGCGCGTTACGGAGCTGCTCGGCGCCGGCCTTGGCATCCGCGCAACAGCCAGGCACGCCAACTGCTCAACCACCACAGTCCTCAGGATCAGGGACTTGGCCAGCGTCTGAAAGCACCAATAAAAAGGCTTTGTGGCCAAGGTCATACCTGCGCCATGACCACACTGTCTGCATTGCAGTTTCTCGGAAACATGCACGGCGAAGGCCGCCTGGTCGGTGGCAGAGGCATCAAGTTATCGGGGGGGGGGCGGCATCCGGCATATGAAGCGCTGTTCCAGCTAGGTTGTTGTCGGTGAGTTCGACGTCGACCAGTTGTTCGATACTCTCTACGCTTGGCTCAAAGACCCTCAACCTCGATTCCATGCTCAGCCAGCCAGTCCTTGCGTTGAGCGTAGTCGGGCATGGCGCGCTCTAGGCGCAACCAGAACTCTGGGGTGTGGTGCGGCTCGTGCAAGTGCACCATCTCATGCACCACCACATATTCAGCGATGTGCTTGGGCAGCAGGACGGTCTTCCAGTGGAAGTACAGCAGCGCGCCCTTGCCACAAGAGCCCCAGCGGTAACCCAGGTCCTGCACGCGCACACCGCCGGGCAAAACTTCCATGCGCGCCTGATAGTCCTTCACGCGCACGGCCAGCCAGCTGCGGGCATGCTCGCTGTACCAACGAACGAAATGCTCACGCGCGCGTCCCAGCTCGCAGCGCAGCAGGCGAAAGCGCCCGGCCGACAACTTCAGCGGCACATCCTGCTCATCCACAAGTTTCAAACGATAGCTGCGCCCAAGGTAGAGAAAGCCTTCGCCATCTACATACTCCTTGGTAGGGATGGCACGCTGCAGGCGCTCTTTCTCGGCAAGCCGCGAGTAAATCCAGAAGCTCTTCTCCTGCACGAACTGCCGCAGCACCTGCTCCTCCACCCCGGGCGGGGCCGATAAGATCAGCTCGCCATCGCGCTCGACGGTGATCTGCAGCGTCTTGCGCCGCGCACTGCAGCGCAGTACCAGGTGCAGATCATCCACCGTCAATATCGTCACGCTCACAGCCGCATCAGCCTGTCATGGCTGGCCTGCGCCTGTTTCATCAGGCGGTCGGCCAAGACTTCGGCCGTATCCATGTCGACCAGTGGCGGTCGCAGGCGCATCAGGCGTTCGAACAGCTGGCCAGACAGCTCCTCCTGGGCGGCGCGCTTGCGTGGGCTCCAGATATCGCGATGGCTCAGCAACTCATCCACCAGCATATCGACCAACTCCACCGTCACATCCTTCAGACGCAGCAGTTCGTTGGGCTGCGGGATTGCATCGGTGCATACCACGTCCAGCAGGGTGCGCAGGAAGGGTGTGTAGTGTTCGGGCAAGTCCATGGACGTACTGTCGTCACTAACCTGCCCAGTGCGTAGCTCGTCGATGATCTTCTGCATCTGGATGACTAACTGCTCCCATTGCTCGCCAAGGGACTTGAGCAATTCGCTCAGGCGCTCCGACAGCTTTCGGAACAGCACCGGGTCCTCGTCGGCGTGCTTGCGGATATGCGAGCGAATGGCATGCTCCATCTCCGATGCCTTGGCCCGGTCGTTGACGCTACGCGACAACTGCTTCTCGAAGTCTGCATCGGTAAGTTGGATGGGCGGAATCTTCGGGTCGATGCCCAGCGAGATGACGTGATCATCAATCAGCTTGCGAACCTTGGCCCCGACATCCTTGCCCAACTGCGGCAGATCCTTGTAACGCCCGCGCGCGCGCGCGTGGATATAGGCCAGACGCTTGGCATCCTTGACGAAGGGCAGTCCCTCAGGGCGCGGCAACACTGTATCAAGCGAGGCCAGAAAAGCCTTCAGCTTGACCGCGAACTCGGCGCGTACTTTCTCCTGCTCCAGGGCCGCAAGGCAGGCCTCGGTGTCCTCCAGCGACTCGATACCCTGACGCCGCAACACATCCGCCACCCGCAGGTGACGATCGCGTAGCACCGGCACTTCGTCCTTGATGCTGCTCAGCGCGCCCTCGATATCTTCATCGGCATAGGCCGCCAGGGCCTCCTGCAAATGGTTGGCCACTCCGTAATAATCGACCACTATTCCGCAGCGCTTGCCGAAGCCAGTACGGTTTACCCGGGCGATAGCCTGCAGCAGTTCCGCCTCCTTGATCGGCCTATCGAGGTACATCACGCCTTCGATGGGCGCATCGAAACCGGTCAGCAGCATGGATTTGACGATCAGAAAAGCCAGCGGGTCAGCTTTGCCCGGCTGCTCATGGTGCAGAGCCTTTTTGAAGCGCTTGATCAGTAGCTCTTGTTTGGCCCCGTCCGTCCAACCCTTCCACTCCGCCGGATCGTTGTTGCTACCGGAAATTATCGGCGCGAATTCCAAGCTGCGTAGCATGTCGCGATAGCGCCATGCCTGAATGCGCGCCTGCACCTTTGGCGGTCGCTGGCACAGCGCTTCGTCGTCGAGGCCCTTGTCGGTTGCCGGCAAAGCTTCGGCCTCGGCAAGCAACTCGTCGCGGGCGCTCTGCAAGGCATTGAAATATCGAATCGCCGCAATCCGGCTGTAGGCCACCACCTGGGCTTTGTAGCCGTTGGGCAGGATGTTGGTGACGTAATGACGGAGGATATCGCGGGCCTTATCGGCGATCAGCGCCGGAGCGTCGAAGATATGCCCCTTGGTTGCGTATTTTTTCTTGATCAGCTCCAGCTCTTCCTGGCTGTAGTCGCGGAACAGGTCCTCGAACAGCTCGTCCAGGCTGGCACCGTCTTTCACTGCGCCTTGTGCCGTGCGTCCTTCGTAGAGCACCGGTACCGTTGCGCCGTCAGCCTCGGCTTCCTTGATGGTGTATTTGTCGATAAAGGCACCGAAAATCTCGTGGGTGCGCTTCTTGTCACCCATGATGATCGGCGTGCCAGTGAAGCCGATTCGTGCGCAGTTGGGTAGGCCGGCCAGCAGGTTGGCGTGCAGGTCACCGGCCTGGGTACGGTGCGCCTCATCCACCAGCACCAGAATATTCTCATCGCCGTTGAGCACCTCGAAGGGCTTACTCGCCTGGTAGGGCGCGGATTTTTTCGCCGCGTTGGCCATTGCCGATGCAGTTTGTGCCGCATCCTGCTCAACCGTGGCCTCTACCTCCTGCTCCAGGTTGCGGTACTTCTGGATGGTGGCGAATACCAGCCCCGGCCCCTGGCGACGGGCCAGAGCTTTTACGCCCTCGATATTGGATGCCACCTCCGGCAGCTCGCCGCTCAGGGTGGCCGTGGCAGCCAACTGGTGCTGAAGATCCTTGCGGTCGGTGACCACTATCACCTTGAAGCGGCGCAGCTGCGCATCGGTGCGCATCTTGCGTACCAGGAACACCATGGTTAGGCTTTTCCCAGAACCCTGGGTGTGCCAGACAATGCCGCCACGCTGGTCTGACTCGCCGTGTTCGCGGCGGGTTGACCCGGTCTTCAGTCGGGTGATCGCGCGGTTCACCGCACGGTATTGCTGGTATCGGCAAACGGTCTTGATGGTCTGCCCGCCCACCTGCATAAACAGCATGAAATGACGAATCAGGTCGAGCAACTGCGCCGGAGCCAGCAGGCCGGCCACTAGGCGCTCCTGTTCGGACAGCTTGGGCTTGCCTAGGGCCTCGGCAACGGCCTGCTCGCTTCCGCTGCCATCCGGGCCGACCACCGTTTTCCACTGGGCAAAATGGGCGAAGCCGGCGCCAATGCAGCCGACCCGCGCCTCGTCGAAGCTGCTGGCGATCAGCAGCTGTACGCTGGCGAACAGCGCCTCGTTGCCCTCGTTTTCCTCGACCTCGAAGGCCACCTTGCGTTGGTTGCTGTAGCGGCGCAGCTGGTCTACCGCCTCGACCAGCGGTTCGGGGATGGAGGGGCTCTTGCACTCCACCACCACCAGCGGGATGCCATTAACCAGCAGCACCAAATCCGGGATGATGAATTTCTTGCCGCTGTCGTAACCGGGCGGGCAATCTACACGGAATTGATTGATAACGCTGAAGTGGTTATTGCCGGGCGTGCCCCAGTCAATGAACTGAATGGTTTGCCCGCGACCACCCTCCCAGCCAGGCAGGCCATCTACGGTGACGCCTTTTAGCAACAGCTCGGTGGCCTTTTGGTTGGCCTCCATAAGCTTGCCGGCACCCAAGCGGGTGATGGCCGCCAGCGCTTCTGCGATACGCTGATCATCCAGCCAGGGCTGACCATCGCGCAGGTTGATGGCCCGCAACCGTTCGCGCAGCATAGCGTCCTGAATGACCTCGGCGAAGCTGCTTCGCCCGGATACGGAGGGGGTGTCGAGGCTCCCCTCGACATGGCGCCAGCCCTGCCCTTGCAGCTGCGCAACAAAGGGTTTCTCGACGTCTTCCAGTTCCCAGCCCACAGGCCTACTCCCTTTATCTCTATTGGATGAGCTGCATCCGATTCAATCCATAACGGCCCATAACGACCCATAACGACCCATAAGTTATCCCTGCGGGCCCCTCGTGTAGTAGCTGCCTCGCCGCTCTCCATGCTGGATGAGACGCTGTTCATCACGAAGGCGGCCAAGCAGCTTCTTGGCTTGCCCTTCGGCTAAGCGGCAAAGCTCCATCACTTCGGCCCGTTTGATCTGCCCATGCTGACGCACATAACTCAGCACCATCTGCTCGTGTTGAATTGGTGTGAAACCGGCTTGCCGGGTATAGGCGGCCTTGTCACCCGAGGCCTGATACAGTCTGGCCGACAAGGTGTAACTGCGCGCTCGCGTAGCGCCGTGGGCTTCCACCAATCCCGCTTCGGTCAGGGCTTCCAGGGTTCGCTTGGCGCTCGCGGGGTCGCGCTGAATGTGCTCCGCAAGCTCGTCCGCTGTAACACGTTTGGCCGAGCGCAGCGCAGCCAGGGCAATCAGGCTGTCGATGGGTAGCTCAGCGTTGGTGCGCCGCTCCTCCTCCACGACTAGACGGCGGAAGTCGAGGTCGGCCTCGGAGGTGGGCAGGCGCAGCACCACGCTCTGGGCCGTGGTATAGCCATAGTCCGGCGCCGGGCGGCCGAACTTGAGCATGCCGCGAAAGATCTTGTCCACGCCGCGACCGGAGCGCTCGACCACGCCGATGCGTTTCATGGCGTCGGCCAGGGCTGGGTTGCGCGGGCGCGGCTCGGTAACCAACAGGTTGGCCAGGGTGACGCCATCGACCAGACCGCCGGGGTTGCTGACCACCAGGGCCTCGTCTTCCAGGCGTACATGCACGGCACCTCGGCCATGATAGTCGCGGTGGACCAAGGCGTTGGCCACGGCCTCACGGAAAGCCCCCATGTCGACCTTGGGCACCGGCACGCGGAACAGCCCGACCTGCATCTCTTCCTCGGGGTTGTAGGGTCGGAAGTTGGTTTCCAGCCAGTCCAGCCCCTTGAGCAGCGGGAAGCGGCGAAATTCGTTGAAGCGAACAGCCTGCTGGGCCAGCACCTGGAACGCGAACTCGTGGGTTGGCACTAACTGGCGCAGCGAGGTTTCCCGGCCCACCAACAGCAGACCGGTAAGCGTGGGCACGCGGGAGCCATCCGGTTGGCGCGCGGTGAGCAGCAGTGCGCCGTCGAGAGCCTCATCGTCCAACTCCTGCAGCACCCGGTCGCCACCGTACAGCTGCACTGCCTGGCGCAGGCGTTCGCGCTCCAGTGGGTCGAGGTCGGCCAGGGTGGCGCCGGCCACTGGCTGGGCCGATACGTCAATCAGGCCGAAGCTGGAGGCACGGCTGCTGCGCTCATGGGGCAGCATGGGTGCACACTCAGGTGTGCCATCGTGCTTGAGGCGGCGGCGCAGATAGACGCCGCCGGCGGTGGACACCTCACTCTGGACCTTGGGTACGAGGATACGCGCCACGGTCACGCCATCCACCTCGACTGCCTCAGCCTGTACCGCCAACGAGGGCGAGGTACGCGCCGCCACCATGCCGGCCAGACCGTCCAACAGGCGATGCTCGGCATGCAGGCCGGTAGGCGTGCCGGCGTCCTCCACACCCAGCCATAGCTCGCCGCCTTCGGCATTGGCCAGGCAGATCAGGGACTCAATCAGTTCGCGGTCGGAGAGCTTCTTCAGGTCACTCTTGAACTCGACGGTGAGGGTTTCGCGGGGCGGCAGGCTATTTCTCATGGGGTAGCGGCTCCTTGCAGCAGCGGGGTAACGCGGATGCGGCCGGTGAGGATGTCGTCCATCAGGCCAATCTTCTGCTGGCTTAGTTTTTCCAGCTCAGCAGCGTGCGCCGCTAGATCCTGCTCGGTCTTCATCAAGATAGCGGCAACTCGGTCCTGCTCTCGGCGCGGGGGTACCACGACCTCATAGCTCTTGAAGAATGGAAGCCCGATTGTCTTGATCGTACTTCCCATCGCTATCGCTTCGAACTTGGGCTTTTCTCGTTGCAGGTAGAAGTATAGGAAAAGGTTGTTCAGCTTTTCTCGGCAACACCATCCTATAAAGTGCTGGCTCACCGCCATGTCGCATCCGAGGATGGCACTTTTCCCGACTCCCGCATCACGGGACAGAATGACAGTGCCTTCGGGGTGAACAACTGCTGATGAGTTGGCTATGCCAAGCTCGCTGATTTCCTTGTCCGTCTCGTAGATATAAATTTTGTCGAGACGATGCGAGTCGGCCAGAGAAACCCACTTGATGCCGCCATTCCAGTAGGACGGGACGCTCTTGCTCGGAGTATGGCCGCTGCCGCGAGCCGCAACAGCATCAAGCCGTTGCACCTCCCACTCTTGAGGAATCCACCCCAGCGGCGACTCTTTGTAGAGCTGCGGTGCTTCGCTCTGCGCCGGGCGCAGCTCGCCGTTGGTGTCGATGCCTCGGGTCAGCAGGTCGTACAACAGGCCCTGCTTGACGGCCTTAAGCTTGTCGATTAGTGCCCCGGTTTCACGGATGGTTGTGTCGAGGGTGTCGAGGATTTGGGTGATGGCAACCTGCTCATCCGAGGAAAAGTCTCTAACTAGGAACTCATCAAAAAACTGGCGCTGTACACGCTGTTGGCCGGCGGAGCCAACCATTTGCCGTTCTGCCGCCTGCCTAAAGCGGCGACTCTGCGTAATGTGAAAGACAAAGCGGGGATGAATGCCTGGCTTGGCTCGGAGGACATGAAACTCTGTACTCCCAAAGCCAATACCGTTGCACAGTCCTATAGCATGGGCGCCCTTGCCGTTCTCGAGGCAAGGTGTAATTTTGGCGACCAGCACATCGCCATCCTTGAAAAAGGTAAATCCAGTGGCTACCGAACGCAGTGAGCGCCTTTGTTGCGTGATCCAATCACCTGACTCCGATACGTCGCTCATCGGGATGAACGACACGTCTTCACTGCCAGTTATTCCTTGTGGAATGCAAACGCTGGGGTTGATCTCGGCAATTGCCGAAAGTGCGGTCTCAGACATACCCCAACCCCTTTAGAAAACCCTGCAACGCCTGCGCTGCCGCATCGCGCTTGCCCTCGATTTCCGCCAGCGTAACCCGGTATTTGTCCCACCAGTTTTCGAAGGCGGCGACCACGCCCTTGCGCTGGGCGGCGATATAGCGCAGAAGGATGGCCTGCATATCGTGATGGAGGATGGTCAGCAGTAGTTCGGCGGCCTGTGCCTCGCTGAGTACATCCACGGCCTGGTTAAGCTGGGCGGCCAAGCTTTCCTGGCGGGCCTTGAGCTGCTTTTTCACCTTGGTCAGCTCGGCCTTCCAGGCCTTGAGCTGGGCCTCGCCAACGGTATTGTCCTCGTCGCCTTCGGCCTCCGCTTCGCCGGCTTCTTCACCATCCCCGCCCTTGCTCGGCGTTGCGACCTTGAGCTGGCTGTCCAGCTCGGCCTTCTTCGCCTCCAACTCGGCAAGGTCGCTGACGAACGCGTCAAGTAGGAAGCGCACCAGCTTGTGCTCCAACGGGTTGTCCTTGCTGGCCTTGTCGTCCAGAGCGGTGACGATGCTGGTGCGCCAGGCATCAATCACACCTTTGCAATCACGGGACATCAGGGTGAGGAAGTCGTATTTGCTCTGGTACCAGAAACCGGCGACGATGCCACGCACCTGGAAGGGGGCCAGCAGGCCTACGGGTTCCAGCGCCTGGCTAAAGCTCGCCAGCAGCTCGCTGCGCAATCGCACCAGGGCGCCGCTATTACCCTGCTGGCCGGCCAGGGCAGTGATGCTAGAGCCATGCGCCTGCCACCAGCCATCGAAGGCCCCGTTCAGGGTGGCTTCCTTGGCCTGCAGGCCGGAATTGCCCTCGATGGCTGGCTTGACTACCTGGCGGCTGGCCAGCTCGGGGCGAAAGTCGTAGTAGCGCGCGTCGCGCTCGATGAACAGATCCAGCGGGTTTAGCCCTTGGGCGGCAAACAGCTCGGCCTTGGCCGTTACCTCGGCCTTGGACACTCCGCCCAGCAGGTGGGCACGCACGTCATGCGGCTCTGGTGCCGGGGCATTGTCCACATAGCGGCGGATATTCAGGTTGTAGTCGTTGGCGCGCAGGGTGGCGATATCCAACACCACGGCCAAGCCGTCGATCTGGCGGAAGTCGTCGAAGGCGGTGGTGATCTTCTCGATATGCTCGGGCAGCAGGAAGTTCTGCGCACGGCCCTCGAAGTATTCTCGGTCGGCGTTGATGAACAGCACCTGGCCCTGGCGCTCGGCCGGTTTGCCACTGACCCGGTTGGCACCCTCCTGCTTCTGCTGGCGCAACACCAAGATGCAGGCGGGGATGCCGGTGCCGTAGAACAGGTTGGCCGGCAGGCCGATCACCGCTTCGAGCAGGTCGTGTTCGATGATGCCGGCGCGGATGGCCTTCTCCTCACCGCCACGGAACAGCACGCCATGGGGTAGTACGGTGGCGATCATGCCCTCGTCCTTGGTCACCGCCAGCATGTGCTGGAGGAACATCAAGTCGGCCTTCTTCGCCCCCAGCGGCACTTCGCCGAAGCGGAAGCGCTCCTCGCGAAAGCTCGGGTTCCAGGCCAAGCTGCCATCGGGGTTCTTTTCGGTGTGCCCCCAGTTGATGGAGAACGGCGGGTTGGTGAGGATTCGATCGAAACGGCGCAGCTCGCCGCCCTCAATATGCCGGGGGGCAGCCAGGGTGTCTTCGTTCTCCAGCCAAGCGCTGCTGATGCCGTGCAGCAGCATGTTCATCTGCGCAATGGACCAGACGGTGCCGTTGAACTCCTGGCCGAACAGGTTGGCCTTGCGCGCGTCCTCGCCGTGCTCCTCGATGTACTCCTTGGCGGCGATCAGCATGCCGCCCGAGCCACAGCAGGGGTCATAGATGTCGTGGTCCAGGGTCGGCTTGAGCAGTTGAACCATCAGCCGCACCACCGAGCGTGGTGTGTAGAACTCGCCGCCCTTCTTGCCAGCGGAGTCGGCGAACTCGGCAATCAGGTACTCGTAGGCGGCGCCGAGCAGGTCGGGGAACTCGAAGTCGCTATTGCTCAGGCGCACTTCGCCGAAGTGGGTGATCAGCTGGCGCAACTTTTGATCGGGGATCTTGCTCTGGCCGACCTTGCGGGTGAAGTCGATGTGCTCCAGTACCCCTTCCAGGGAGGAGTTGCTCTCCTCGATACCGGCCAGGGCCTTGTTCAGCAGGTCGCCGACGTTGATGTGGGCTTCGTTGACCAAGTGCTTGAAGCGCGACTGGTTGGGCACCCAGAAACTGCCATCACGCCTGTACCAGCGCGGGTTCTCGGCCGCGACGTAGGCGTCAGCTTGGCTCTTGCCCGCCTGCAGCTCCTGCGCAATGACTTGTTCGTAGCGCTCCTCGAACACGTCTGAGCAGCGCTTTAGGAACAGCATGCCGAAGATGTATTCCTTGAACTCGGAGGCATCCATCTTGCCGCGCAGAATGTCGGCGGCCTTGAACAGGTGACGTTCCAGTTGCTGAAGCGTGAGGGGCATTGCGGTGATCCTTATCGTCGCCGTGCTGGCGATGCGGTCCCTGGAGATGGGTGGGTGCCCGGGATTCTAACGCAAGGTGCAGTAGGGGCGGTGGGGGACTATTAGAGGTTGGGGCGAGTTGTTGGCTTTTTTGGGAGGAACTGGTGGCGTGATTACAGCGCTCGCTGTGCGCGAATTTCGCCGGAACAGAGGCGCATTCAGTTTAATCAAGCGGGAAGCTGTGACCAAAGCTGTGACCAAATGGCGTTGAATTGCTCTGAAACAAAAAAGGCCCACCGTGAGGTGAGCCTAAGTTGTTGTTTTGTATGGTGCCGGCACCAGGAGTCGAACCCGGGACCTACTGATTACAAGTCAGTTGCTCTACCAACTGAGCTATACCGGCGTGTTAGGGCGACGATTATAGCGATTGGAATGGTTCTGTAAACCCCTGAATTCAGACTATTTTTACGAAGGCGTCAGGTGAGGTCCTCGAGCCTTGAAAATGCTGACGAGAATCTGCAAAAACGAAGGTCTTCAGCTCCATAACCCCCTAATCCATCGCCTATAAATGCAGCACTTGGGAAAAATGTTCGAGCACAGGCAACCTGTTTATGTTGTTTCGGCTTAACGCTTATGCACAACGCGACATCTGCATCACGCCTCAGCGAGCATTTTTGTGGATCCTTTCTCACTTAGCACGCAAATGCCTGTTTTTGCGGTTTTTTATGCAATGGTACAAAAAGTGAACAGTGCAGTTTCACCGCTGAAACACTTGTATATATTGGATCCACTATAATTTCATCAACAGAGTTATCCACAGGTTGAGGGCCGTCAGGGCTTCTCTGCGAGCAACATGAAATTACGCGGTGTAAGCGGGGTTTCGCAGAAGGTGCCGAGTCTGACGTCGTAGCCTCGATCACACAGGTAAAGCGCTCGATCCAGCACCAACCAGAGTTCAAGCGGGCGTCGGAAAAGTCCGCGCAGCAGCTCAAGATTGCGCACCTCGGCTAATCGCTGCCATCCAGCGGCTTCAAGCGCCGACCAGTCCTGCACGCCCGTTGTGGATAACTCATTCAGCGCGGCCAAATGATGGCAGTAATCAGCGAAGGATTTATCCAGCCATGAGCTCGGCAGGGAAGGCGTAGGCAGATATTCATCAACACCGCGCAACTCCCGTTGCAACAGGTCGAAAGCCAGGCGACGGGCCATCGAGGTATCGCGCTGACGTCTGACGCGGGCGCCGGCGGTGACGGTTTCACTCGCGGGTAGCGACAGATCGTCGAGGGAAAGCTGTAAGTGGGAGCTTAAGCCAGCGCGGGAAATTGGCTGGTAGGCGGCAGAACTGATCCGGTTGTAACAGCACGGTGCGATCGCCAGTTGTTTGCAACCGGCCGCGCTGGCGAGCTGGATCAGGCGCACGTGCAGATCACCGCAAGCGTGCAAAGCGACCGGCGTATGTGAAGCGTTCAATAAAGAGGCAACGCCTGGCGCCAGTACATCCTGTTCGACATGCAGCGCGTGCAGCTGATGACGCTGACTGAGGGCTTGCCCACTTGTGACCAGCGCCGGATCGTATTCCAGGCAGGTGAGCTGCTGAGAAGGCTGCAACAACCGTCGACCCAAGTGGCCTTTGCCTGAACACCAGTCCAGCCAATGGGTTGCCGTGGCGGTAAACATCAACCGACTGGCGAACGCCTCGATCTGCTGCCATTTACGCCCCGGCACATCGACGTTTAAGCGATGCACAACTGTTTCAAGTTGGAACGAAGGCAACTCACCCGCTGCACTCAGCTCAAGCGACATGGCTGCCAGTGATGCGAAGGGTTCTGGTGCATCGAGAAGTGCGGGTTGGTTATGCGCGCTTTCCGCATCCTCCAGCGTCCGTGCCCGTAGCCATGCAGACAATGGCGGGTAGGACGCTTCCCAGGGAAGATGCAGGTGTGTGAACGGCCGAGGCTTCCACAGCGCCTGATGCTCAATCAGAAACGCATCCAGCGCCGTGAAGCGGGCGAGCAGGTCCTCGCCCGTCAGCACGCAGGCATCAGCGGCCTTGGCAGGCATCAACGCGCAGCCAGCGCTCCAGCAGCTTGAAGCCGCGGACCAGTACAAACGCCATCAGCAGATAGAACATGCCTGCCGCGAAGAAGATCTCCACCGGGAGGTAAGTCCGGGCAATGATGGTGCGGGCCATGCCGGTCAGCTCCAGCAACGTCACGGTACTGGCCAGGGCACTGGCCTTGAGCATCAGGATCACTTCGTTGCTGTATGCCGGTAACCCGATGCGCGTGGCGCGAGGCAGGATGATGTAGAACATCGCTTTGGCGCGGGACATGCCCAGCGCCCGGGCGGCTTCGATCTCGCCTTTAGGGATGGCCTGAATCGAACCGCGCAGGATCTCGGCGATGTACGCGGCAGTGTGCAGCGTCATGGTGGCGGTTGCGCACCAGAACGGGTTGCGCAGGTATGGCCACATCGAGCTGTTACGCACGGCGTCAAACTGGGCCAGGCCGTAGTAGACCAGGAACAGCTGAACCAATAACGGCGTACCGCGGAAAAAGAAGATGTAGGCGTAGGGAAACGCGCGCACGTACCAAAGACGCGATGAACGGGCGATGCCCAGCGGGATCGCCAGCAGCAACCCGGCGATCACTGCAATGGCCACCAGCTCCAGGGTCAGCGTGGCGCCCTGGGCCAGTTTCGGCAGCCATTTGATGATGACTTCCCAGTTCATTGGGTGCTCCTCGCGAAGCCGCGAGCGGCGCGTTTTTCCATGAAGTGCATGCCGGTCATGGCCAGAATCGTCAGGCCCAGGTACATGAACGCGGCAACCATATAGAAGGTGAACGGTTGCTTGGACACGGTCACGCCGATTTGCGCGTGGCGCATGATTTCTTCCAGGCCGATGACCGACACCAGCGCGGTGTCCTTCATCAGGATCATGAACAGATTACCCAGGCCGGGCAGGGCGATGCGCCACATCTGCGGCATGATCAGCTTGGTGAAGATGCGAAACTTCGACAGGCCCAACGCGACGCCAGCTTCACGGTGTCCTTTGGGGATCGCCAGGATCGCACCTCGGAAAACTTCCGTGGCATACGCGCCGAAGCACAGGCCCAGGGCGATAACGCCAGCGGAGAACGCGTTGAGTTCGAGGTCGGGTTTGCCGAAAAATTCGCCCAGGGCACGCATCAGATTGACCGTGCCGAAGTAGATCAGCAGCACCCAGAGCAATTCCGGAATGCCGCGAACCAGCGTTGAATACGTGCCGCCAAGCCATTGCAGCGGCTTGTACGGGGAAGTCTTGGCCAAAGCGCCAAGCAGGCCGAGCACCAGCCCGAGACACAGGGCCGAGAGTGCCAGTTTCACAGTCATCAGCGCGCCAGCGGCGAGCGCAGGGCCGAATCCGTAGAGATCGATAGTCATGGAATTCTTTTCAATCGCGGCAGGCAATGCCGGGGACCGGCGCCGTCAGCGAACGGCGTCGGTCCGGCAGGTCAGAATCAATAGATGCTGAACGGGAAGTACTTGTCGTTGATTTTCTTGTAGGTGCCGTCGGCAACGATTTCTTTCAGCGCGGTATTCAGCCTGGTGCGGATCTCATCGCCTTTGCGCACTGCGATACCGATCTTGTCGCTTTCTTCCACCGGGTCGCCTTTGAATTCGTAGGACTTGCCGGCTTCGCTTTTCAGCCACTCGTAGTTGACGTATTTGTCGGCGAGGATACCGTCGAGACGGCCGGAGGTCAGGTCGAGGTAGGCGTTTTCCTGGGTGTCGTAGAGTTTGACTTCAACGCCTTCCATGTTGTCTTCCATCCAGGTGCCAGCGAGGGTCGCACGTTGTGCGCCGATCACTTTGCCTTGCAGGGAATCCTTGTCGGTTTTGAAGTCCGCGTCTTTCTTTGCGATGAATTGCAGTTTGTTGGAGTAGTACGGGTCAGTGAAGTCGACCGCTTGCTTGCGCTCGTCGGTGATCGACATCGATGAAATCAGGAAGTCGAACTTCTTCGCATTCAGAGCCGGGATGATGCCGTCCCAGTCAGACGTGACCACGGTGCATTCAACTTTCATCTTGGCGCACAGCGCGTCGCCGATTTCCTTGTCGAAGCCGACAACGTTGCCGCTGGCATCTTTGTTATTGAACGGCGGGTACGCCGCTTCGATGCCCATCTTCAAGGTTTCGGCGGCGGCACCGGCGCTGAACGCCAGGGTGACGGCGGCTGCCAGGAAGATCTTTTTGAAGTTCTGCATGTGGATAGCTCCGTTAGCGGTTGCTGGACATGAATTGTTTGCAGCGCGCCGAAAGCGGGTTGTCGAACACCTGCTGTGGCGATCCTTGCTCTTCTACCAGGCCCTGGTGGAGGAACACCACTTCGCTGGAGACCTGACGGGCAAAGCCCATCTCATGGGTCACGAGCAACATGGTGCGGCCTTCTTCGGCCAATGCACGGATGACATTAAGTACTTCCTGGACCATTTCCGGGTCAAGCGCGGAAGTGGGCTCATCGAACAGAATCACCTTGGGCTGCATCGCCAGCGTGCGGGCGATCGCTGCGCGCTGCTGCTGGCCGCCGGACAGTTCGGCAGGGTAGGCGTGGCGCTTGTCGGCGATGCCGACCTTGGCCAGCAAGGCTTCGGCCACTTCGGTGGCTTCGGCTTTGCTCTGACCGAGCACGCGACGCGGGGCTTCGATGATGTTGTCGAGCACGCTCATGTGCGGCCACAAATTGAAGTTTTGAAACACAAAACCGATTTGACTGCGCAGGCGATTGATCTGCTTGCCATCGGCAGCGACCAGTTCGCCGTTCTTCGCAGCTTTGAGCTTGAGTTCTTCGCCAGCCACCAGGATCTGGCCCTGATGCGGGTTTTCCAGCAGGTTGATGCAGCGCAGGAACGTGGACTTGCCGGAACCGGAGGAACCCAGGATCGAGATCACATCGCCGTCGCGGGCGGTCAGCGAGATGCCTTTGAGCACTTCGAGCTGGCCGTAGCGTTTGTGCAAGTTGCGGATTTCAAGCGCGGGCGTGGCCTCAGCCATGTGCGTTCCTCATAGTGTTTCGCTCCTGCTGTTAGCGGCCTTCCTGGCGAGGCGGCCAAGCTAGCATAGCGTCTGAATGGCAGCCAACAGCGGTTGGCGCGGTAAACGGGTGGCGTGCGGCCGGTTGTCGCATCGGCGCAGCAGACTGTCGCGCTGCTATCAACCGAACAGCCGTTTGAAGCCTTCTTTCAGCTATGGCGTTGTGGGTGTCGCGTAAAAAAAGGCGCGATGTTGCCAGCTTTGGCGGGGTACTGGAAGCGCTATCCGGACAAACGTAGCTGATCTGCCCTTTTATTGGGCGACCGGCATTTTGATGCTGTGTTTCTGATGCACAAATTCGTCATCAAGGTGAGTCACAGGGTAACGCTCTGGCGAATTGCCATTAATCTCAATGACTTGCGATGACCGTCCGGTCAGTCCGCAGTCCTCGTCTTTACAGACTTTGTTACATTTTGGCTCAATTATTGCGTGCAGAATATGAAACGCCCCGTTGGTTTCTTTTTACGAGAGAGAATTATCGGCGGGATGGACGTACACCGCTTTCCCTTACAAAGGTAGTTTTATGAGCAGTAACCCAAGCTCCAACGGCCTCGAACAGGGGCTTAAACCGCGTCATGTGACCATGCTGTCGATTGCCGGAGTTATCGGTGCCGGCCTGTTTGTCGGCTCGGGCCACGCCATTGCTGCGGCGGGGCCCGCCGTGCTGTTGGCCTATGCGGCTGCCGGTACGCTGGTGGTGCTGGTCATGCGCATGCTCGGTGAAATGGCTGTCGCTTCGCCGGATACTGGCTCGTTCTCGACCTACGCAGACCGTGCGATCGGACACTGGGCCGGTTTTACCATCGGCTGGTTGTACTGGTGGTTCTGGGTATTGGTGATTCCGCTGGAAGCCAACGCCGCAGCGACCATTCTGCATGCGTGGTTCCCGAACATCGCGATCTGGGCGTTCACGCTGGTGATCACACTGTTGCTGACCGCGACCAACCTGTTCAGCGTGAAGAATTATGGCGAGTTCGAATTCTGGTTCGCTTTGATCAAGGTCATTGCGATTGTCGGCTTCATTGCTTTGGGTGTTCTGGCCATTTTCGGCTTCCTGCCGACCAGCCAGGTCAGCGGCGTTTCGCACCTGTTTGACACTCAGGGTTTCCTGCCGAACGGCATGGGCGCGGTACTCGCTGCCATGCTGACTACCATGTTCTCGTTCATGGGCACGGAGATCGTGACCATCGCGGCGGCGGAATCCAAAGATCCGGGCAAGCAAATCTCCAAGGCCACCAACTCGGTGATCTGGCGGATCGGCTTGTTTTATCTCGTGTCGATTTTCATCGTTGTGGCGTTGGTGCCGTGGAACGACCCGGTACTGGCCAGCGTCGGCTCTTATCAGACTGTACTTGAGCGGATGGGCATCCCGAACGCCAAGCTGATCGTCGACATCGTGGTGCTGGTCGCCGTTACCAGTTGCCTGAACTCGGCGCTTTATACCGCGTCGCGGATGATGTTTTCGCTGGGCAAGCGCGGCGATGCACCGGTCGTCTCCACCCGCACCAATCGCAGCGGCACGCCGTATTGGGCGGTCATGCTGTCGACCGGCGCTGCATTCCTGGCGGTATTTGCCAACTACGTAGCACCGGCTGCCGTGTTTGAATTCCTGCTGGCCAGCTCGGGCGCCATCGCGTTGCTGGTTTACCTGGTGATCGCAGTTTCACAGCTGCGCATGCGCCAGAAACGTAAAGCGGCCGGGGAGAAAGTCGAGTTCCAGATGTGGCTGTTCCCGGGCCTGACCTACGCCGTTATTGTGTTCATTGTCGGCGTGCTGACGATCATGCTGTTCCAGGAAGCCCATCGCGTGGAAATCCTCGCAACCGGGTTGCTGAGCGTGCTTGTGGTCGCTGCCGGGTTGATCGTGTCCCGGCGTCGCAAGCAGCAAAGAGTCGGGGCAGCTGCGTTGAACTGATGGTTTGTGGGTGACGCAAAACGGCCGCTGTCAGGGATGACAGGCGCCCGTTTTTTGTTTAAAGATGCGTACCTACTCGACCTTTGCTTCCTGCGCATCCAGCGTCTGGCGATAGCTGTCCAGCGCGGTGCCGAAATCCGTGATGAATTGTGGATCAGTCAGCCAAGCCTGTGCGGCCTCGCGGTCCATTCCGTCGGCCCACATGCGGTAGTCGATCAGCATGTCGGCGGCCAAGTGCGTGGCGGCCATGGCTTCGTTGTCAGCGTTTTCCATGTCCAGCAGTTTGGGCTGGTCACTGATGATTACAGCGAGTTCCGCCAGCAGGATCTGCAACATGTCGCTACGACTGGTGGCTTCCGCGTCGCGCATTTTGCTGAACATCGCCAAGGTGTATTCCGGGATCGGTTCGCCGATCTCACCGAGGTCATCATCCAGGGTGGCAGGCTTTCTGCCGTGAATATTAATTTGCTTCGCTTTAATCTTGGCGCGCTTTGCGCGTTTCTGTTGCTTGTTGAGGGAGGCCATGGGAACTCAGTCTGGTTTCTGTGGATTTTGGGCCGCGATGGCTTCGGAGGCCGCTACGTAATCAACCTGGAAGGCTGGGGATTCGATCCAGGCCATCGCGCCGGCTTCGTCTGTTTCGGTGGACCATTGGCGATACTCGATCAAGGCGCCGATGATGAAGTCCGTCGCGGTTTCTTCACCTTCCTGCTGCAGCACGAGAGCGAGCAGTGGGTGTTCGAGAAAGGCTGTGCACATGGCTTTCTGGCTGATTTTTTCCGCCTCGATCATCTCCTTGAACAGGTCGGTCAGATCGACCGATTCAAAGTCGATGCGATCATCATTCGGGTCCAGTTCCACCGGCGCGGCAGCCCGCTGGCTGCGGTTCTGCTTGGCCTTGGCTTTGGCGCGTGTGGCGCGTTTTTGCTGTTTACTGGCGGAAGCCATGTGTTCTGATCCATTGTTCGTTAAAAGGACTGATTGCGTGGCACTGTCCGCCCGGGTGTATCGGGGGCCAGTTCGCCGTGTTGCAGCCAGGACAATGCAATGGGCCATAGTGTGGCTTGGTATGCGCTGCGAAAAAAGGCGAAATGACCAACTTCTTGTTCGCCGATGTCCTGCGGGGCGATTCGCAGATGGGTCTTTGTGCCGTAGGTGAAATAACAGAGCAGGCGTTCGATGGCCGCAATGGTGCCGTACGGATCGTCGGTAATGCTGATGGCGAGCAGTTTGGCCGTGACATTGGCGAAGGGCAGCCGACGGTTCTGGCTTAAGATCAGTTTTCCGCTCGGACGCGTTTCATAGCGTGCCGTGGGCGTGCTCCAGTCGCGAACTACGCCTGCTGGCGTGTCTTCCAGCCAGCCAAGGCGTTTGCCGGGGAAGTAACCGCAGACCGTTGTCAGCAACGGCATTGCCACGTGCCACTTGCCGAACATTCGCCAACGGTGCACCGGTGCATAGTCGCGCCAATAGGCGAATTGCGCCCCAACCGTGACCATGTGTCGAATCACACCGCCAGATGCAGCCAGGCCCGCAGCGCAGCCGCCGAAGCTGTGACCGATCACGTCGATTGGCTGGCGGGGAAATTCGCGCTGTGCGCGCTTGAGCATCGCTTCGAAATCCAGCGCACCCCAATCGGTCCACGACGCCTCGAGCCCTTTGAGTGATGGCGGCCGCGATTCACCGATCCCGCGGTAATCGTAAGTGATGACGTCGAAGCCGTTGGCAAACAGGTAATCGGCGAAGCGCGAGTAGTGGCGGCAGCGAACGGAGGTGGCAGCGTTGATAATGACGACCGGGCGGGAGCTGTCATGGATGGCATGTCGCCAAGTGAAGCCACCGAGGAGATGGCCATCTGGAGCGGGCTCCTTGAAGGGGGTGCCAGCGGTGGTGAGCTTCGACTCGATTTGCGCTGCGGCCAACGGCGTGTCCTGCATATTCATACGCTTCAAGCCTTTGCGGGTAACGGGTGACGATTGTCTTCATCGGCTGCCTGATCGAGGCGCCGCTCTTCGATCGCCGCGCGTTCGCGATCCAGTTCCGCACGTAATTCTTCTTCGCTAGGCAGAACCAACTTGTACTTGCTGGCGAACAATTGCTCATGACCTTCCAGCATCGAGTAATGCACTACCGACTCGTCTTTTTGTGCGCAAAGAATAATCCCTACGGTCGGACCGTCCTCCGCACCACGTTTGAGGTCGTCGTACATGCGCACGTACATGTCCATCTGCCCTACGTCCTGATGGGTCAGCTCGCCGCGTTTGAGATCAAAAATGACAAAGCACTTCAGCGGGTAATTGTAGAACACCAGGTCAATATAGAAGTCTTTGCTCTCTGTGCTGATCCGTTGCTGCCGGGCGATGAAAGCGAAGCCTTTGCCTAGCTCAAGCAAGAAAGCCTGAAGTTGATTGATCAATGCCTGTTCGAGACTGGTTTCCTGCGTCAGCCCTGCATTGGGCAGGCCCAGAAATTCAAGCATCACCGGGTCTCTGATGAAATCTCTGGGTTGTGCGTTCATTTGCTGAAGGGGCTCAAGGAGTAGGTCCTGTAGTCCGTGTCAGCGGGCAGGATTCTGCCAAGCCGGATGCTTTTCCGAACCCGTGATCAAATCCCGGGCATAAAAAAACCCTGAATCTTGCGATTCAGGGTTTTCGGTATTTGGTGCCCAGAGACGGAATCGAACCGCCGACACGGGGATTTTCAATCCCCTGCTCTACCGACTGAGCTATCTGGGCAACGGGGCGCATTAAACGGGTTTTTCAGGGGGTCGTCAAGCAAGTTTTCAAAAAATATTTAATTATTACCGTCGCTTACGATCCGACCCCAGAGAAATCGGGATTATTCAGCGGGTGGAACGTAGCCGTCGGCCTTGGCGTATTCCTCGCCGGAAAAGAACTTGTCCATCTCGCCCTGCAGATATTTGCGGTCTTCGGCGTTCATCATGTTCAAGCGTTTTTCGTTGATCAGCAGGGTCTGGTGTTTCTGCCAGTCGGCCCAGGCCTTGGCCGAGACGTGGTCAAAAATGTCCTGACCTTTTGCGCCCGGGAATGGAGCGCGCTCAAGGGCGGGCAGTTCTTCTTTGTACTTGCGGCACATGATGGTGCGGGTCATGACGACTCTCCTGCGTTCAATACGGCGGCCGCGCGTTCGAGCAATGTTTTGACCGGGGCGGCTAGGCCCAGGCGCGGCGGGGTGGCGAGGTTATACCAGAGCCAGTCGGCCTCGGCCACGTGATGGCCGGCCTCCTGAACCTGAACCAGCCAGGGTTCGATGGATAACTGGAAATGGCTGAAAGTGTGCACCAGGCTCGGCAGCGCCTGCTGTGTGCCCAATGCCAGCGAATGTTGTGAGGCCAGATGTTGCAGGTCATCGAGGTCGTCGAGTTCCGGCAAGCTCCAAAGCCCGCCCCACAAGCCCGTGGAAGGACGACGGTAGAGCAGAATCGCGCCGTCATCGTTGGCGAGCATCGGCATCAGCGTGCGTTTTTGTGGCACGGCCTTGCGCGGCTTGGGGATTGGATAGCGCGTTTCCAGGCCGAGCATGTGCGCTTCACAGCCTTTCTGCAGCGGACATAACAAGCAACTGGGTTTGCTGCGCGTGCACAGCGTCGCACCCAGATCCATCATTGCCTGCGTATAGGCGTTGACCCGATCATGCGGCGTGAAGCGCTCTGCGTTGGCCCATAGCTGTTTGGCCACCTTTGGCTCGCCGGGATAGCCCTCTTGCGCGGTAAAGCGCGCCAGGACCCGTTTGACGTTGCCATCCAGAATCGGCGCGCGCAGGCCCATGCTCAGGCTGGCGATAGCGCCGGCGGTGGACAGGCCGATGCCCGGCAGCTCGACCAGTTTTTCGACATCGCGCGGAAACTCTCCACCGTGTTCAGCGACGACGATTTTTGCGGTTTTCTGCAAATTGCGCGCGCGGGTGTAGTAACCCAGGCCAGTCCACAGGTGCAAGACCTCGTCTTCCGGCGCGGCGGCCAGGTCTTCGACCGTCGGCAATGACGCCATGAACCGGTCGAAGTAATTCAACACCGTGCTGACCTGGGTCTGCTGCAACATGATTTCCGAGACCCACACCCGATACGGCGTGATGCCTTGTTGCCAGGGTAAATCGTGGCGGCCATGGCGATCGTACCAATGCAGCACGGCCGCTGAAAACTGCTCCGCTCTCATCGCTTGAACAGCCCCTTCAACGCGTCTTTCAGCTCAGGGCTGACCTTGTCACCCAGCTTCTCGTCAATTTTGTCGCTTAGTTTGTCTTTGACGGTATCGCCCGCCAGTTTGGCGGCGACCTGGCCCATGCGTTCGTTGTCGAGACGGCACGCCTTGGCGCCGAGTTCCAGCGGGCCACGGCAGCGCAATGGCCATTCGATGCCGACGAATTTCTCGCCAACCTGGCAGGCTGGATCGGGCATATCGCTCTTATCGCCCTCGACGATAATTCCCACGCGATAGTCCATGCCCAGCACCCGCAGATCGACATCGCCGTCACCCTTGACGGTCATGCCGGGAATGCGAACCCGCAAATCCGGGTTGCTGGCGACGCCGTTACGGAAGGTAAGGTTGCCGTTGAGTTCCTGGAACGGAGTGTCCTTGCCGCGTGGTTCGCCGCTCAAGGTCTTGCGATTGAGCGTGGCGATGCCTTTGCACAGTTGCTGCTCGAGGTTGGCATTGAGCAGCACGCCATTGGTGATGACGAAACCGGCATTGCCGTTGAGGCTTTCGATGAGCGCCTTCTGGCTATTACCACTGGCGGTCAGGTTGCTGTTAAGTGTGATCAGGCCTTTGACCGGCGGATTTTTACCCTGGCTTTCGAGGATTTTTTCCACCGGGACTTTGCTGATTGCGGTCTGCATGCTCAACGCAGGTACTTGTTGACGAACGTCGAGAGTGCCCTTGGCTTCGAAGTTGCCGTTGTACAGGTCGCCGCGCAGATTCTCGAGCGTCAGCAGGCCGCCCTGGCCGGTGGCCTTGAGCGCAGCATTCTGAATCGGCAGTTTGTCGAGGGTCAGCAGGCCGAAGGTCAGGTCGGCGTCGACTTCGAGTTTGCTCAGGCGCTCCACCGGCAACAGACGCTCGGTGCTCCAGGCGCCCTTGGTAGGTTTGTCCGGCAGCGGTGTGCTGCCCGCGCCTGCCATGGCACCGGCTTCGGTACTCGCCACTTCGGCCTGCCGCACTTGCGCCGCGCTGCTGGCTTCAGCGGACTTCGGCGGCAGGTAGCGATCAACATTGAACGTATCGGCTTTGAGAATGGCGCGCAGCGACTGCTTGGCGAAATCCTCGAACGCTACGCGCCCACTGAAGCTGCTGTCGTCGACTTTGAGATTGATGTTGTCCAGCGACAGGCTGTTCGGGGTGCCTGCAATGCGGCTGACCAGTTCGACCTTGCTCAGGCTGCCCTCGGCCATGGCCGGCAGTTTCTGGCCGATGCTGTCGACGAATTTCGCCAGATCGAACTGGGCGATCGAAATGCCGCCGGTGATCTGCGGCGTTTTGTCGAGGTCGTTGACCTTGAGTTCACCGAGTGCGCGCATCTGGTTGGCAGAGATCTTGATGCCGGTCCATTCCGCGACGTTCGCGGCTTTATCCAGTAAAAGCTGACCCTGCGCAGCAAACGTCATGGTCTTGCCTTGCAACGGCTCGCCGGCCACTTCACCGGACAATTTCATGTCTTCAAATTTGTAGCGTTGCAATGCGCGCTCGAAGCGCAGCTCGCCACTAAGCTCGGTGCGCACGCGCAGGACGGGCTGGTTGCTGCCCAGAAACGCCGTGAGTTTGACCGGGATATTGGTCGAATCGTGAACCGGGCCGGTGCTTAGCTGGATGCTTTCAGCGCTGTACAGCTTGCCGGTTTTTTCGTCGGTGTATTCCACGCGAGCGTTGTTGACGGTCAGGCTGTCGATGTCGAGCCGGATCGGCTGCGCCGGTTTTTCTGTCTTGGCGGTCGTTTCAGTTGCGGGCTCGCCGGTCGTCGGCGCGGTGGCGGGATCCGCTGGCGCCTTGCCGATGTCTTCCCAGTTGCCATGCCCATCCTTGTCGCGGTTCAGGCGCAGGTTCAGGCCTTCGACGCGCACATCGCTCATCTGCACTTCACGGCGCAACAGCGGCAGGACCCGAACCGACAAGCCGAGCATCTGCAGATCGGCGAAGGGTTCGGTAGGTTTGTTCAGGGTGGCGACACTGGCTTCATGCAGCTCCAGGCCCAGCCATGGGAACAAGCTCCAGCCGATGTCGCCATTGAGCGTCAGCTCGATGTGAGCTTTATCGCGGGCAATCTGGCGAATCTCGTCTTTATAGTCGTTGGGATCAAACAGGTGGGTCAGGGCAAAGCCCAGCGCCACAATGATCAGCAACAGCCCGAGAAGTACCAGACCCAGGATTTTGCCGAACGCTTTCATGGGCGAGTCCTTGTAGTTAGTCGAATTCGAAATTTAGCCGGGGAGTATAGCGCTCCAAAGCACATGTCCGGGCAGCGATCAGCCCGGCATTCTATCGAGTGGCAGGTTCGGTTTGGCGGCGACCGCAGAATCGAGCGACTTGCAAATAGTGATATCAGATTGGTTTTTCTGTCACGTTCAGATGGTAACCTCTGCAGGTTCGTCCGTCCTTCTGCGGCAAGCTGCCGCACCAAATGGAGCTTCAATCAAACAAAACAGTCATGCGTGCGCATAAGGCTGGGGTTGAGCAGTGGCTGACGAACCCTACTAATAATTGGGGGATACACAATGACAACGAGTACTACGGCGGACGGCTACAGCGCCGGCCAGCCAGCGTTCCTGTCCAAGGAGCGTATTATCGCCAAGCCCGGTTTCAACCGTTGGCTGGTGCCACCGGCCGCGCTGGCCATTCACCTGTGCATCGGCATGGCGTACGGCTTTTCGGTGTTCTGGCTGCCACTGTCCAAAGCTTTGGGTGTAACCAAGGCAGTTGCTTGCGCTCCGGAAATGGGTTTCATCGAACAGGTATTTTCGTCGCAATGCGACTGGCCGATCTCCATGCTCGGCTGGATCTACACCCTGTTCTTCATCTTCCTCGGCTGCTCGGCAGCGATCTGGGGCGGCTGGCTGGAACACGCCGGACCGCGCAAGGCCGGTGTTGTCTCGGCGCTGTGCTGGTGTGGCGGGCTGCTGATTTCAGCGCTTGGCGTTTACACGCATCAGATCTGGCTGATGTGGATCGGCTCCGGGGTCATTGGCGGTATCGGCCTGGGCCTGGGGTACATCTCACCGGTCTCGACCCTGATCAAGTGGTTCCCGGACAAGCGCGGCATGGCGACGGGCATGGCGATCATGGGTTTCGGTGGTGGCGCGATGGTCGGTGCTCCGCTGGCTGCAGCCTTGATGAGCCACTTCGCTTCGCCAACCAGCGTCGGCGTCTGGCAGAGTTTTCTGGTGATGGCCGCGATCTACTTCGTGTTCATGATCGGCGGTGCACTGTCCTACCGCGTGCCGCCAACCGGCTGGAAACCTGAAGGCTGGACCGCTCCGGCGAAAAAAGCCGCGAACGCGATGATCACCCATCGTCACGTGCACGTGAATGTGGCGTGGAAAACTCCACAATTCCGTCTGGTCTGGCTGGTGTTGTGCCTGAACGTATCCGCCGGTATCGGCATCCTGGGCATGGCATCGCCACTGTTGCAGGAAGTGTTCGGCGGAAAGCTGATTGGTGTTGACCTGCCATTTGGTCAACTGGACGCCGGGCAACTGGCCTCGATCGCAGCGATTGCTGCGGGCTTCACCGGTTTGTTGAGTCTGTTCAACATCGGCGGTCGGTTCTTCTGGGCTTCGTTCTCGGATTACCTGGGCCGCAAGAACACCTACTTCGTGTTCTTTGCTCTCGGGTTCGCGCTGTACGCGTTGATTCCTAACCTCGGTCACCTGGGCAACGTTGCGCTGTTCGTCGCCGCGTTCTGCATCATCCTGTCGATGTACGGCGGCGGTTTTGCGACCGTACCAGCCTATCTGGCCGATCTGTTCGGTACGCAGATGGTCGGCGCGATTCACGGTCGTCTGCTGACGGCGTGGGCGGCGGCGGGCGTGTTGGGCCCGGTGCTGGTTAACTACCTGCGTGAATATCAGTTGAGCATCGGCGTTGAACGCGCAGCCGCTTACGACATTACGTTGTACATCCTCGCGGGCCTGCTTGTGCTGGGATTCATCTGCAACCTGCTGGTGCGCCCGGTGGCTGACAAGTACTTCATGACCGACGCTGAACTGGCTGCCGAACAGGCGCTGGGCCACGACAAAGGTGCTGATGCCAGCACCGTGCTGGAGTGGAAAGCAGCGCCTGGTACCAAACCGTTGGCGATCGCCGCGTGGCTGGTGGTGGGTATTCCATTGGCGTGGGGTGTCTGGGTGACCCTGCAGAAGACTGCGGTGCTGTTCAACTAAAGATGTCTGCTTGACGCATAAACTGTGGGAGCGAGCCTGCTCGCGAATGCGGTCTGACAATCGACAGAAATGTTGAATGTGCTGGCCCGTTCGCGAGCAGGCTCGCTCCCACAGTTGTGTTGTGTTCCACTGAACCGCTTGTATGGACATGTCTACCCGCCACACCCCGGAATTCCCTCCGTCAGCGATATCACCTCTCATGTTTCTGTTTCCCGCCCGCGCGCCTATAATGGCTGCCTTTTTCGCCCAATGATTTGCGGAGCTGGTGATGGCCGAACGTATGGCGTCAGTCGAGCGCGACACTCTGGAAACCCAGATTAAAGCCTCGATCAACCTGGATGGCACCGGAAAGGCCCGATTTGATATCGGTGTTCCTTTCCTTGAGCACATGCTGGACCAGATCGCCCGTCACGGGCTGATCGACCTGGATATCGTCAGTAAGGGCGACCTGCATATCGACGACCATCACACCGTGGAAGATGTCGGTATCACGCTCGGCCAAGCGTTCACCAAAGCCATCGGCGACAAAAAAGGCATCCGTCGTTACGGTCACGCCTACGTGCCGCTCGATGAAGCGCTGTCGCGCGTGGTAATCGATTTCTCCGGCCGTCCTGGCCTGCAGATGCATGTTCCCTACACCCGCGCCACCGTCGGCGGTTTCGATGTTGACCTGTTCCAGGAATTCTTCCAGGGCTTCGTCAACCACGCCAACGTCACGCTGCACATCGACAATCTGCGAGGGCACAACACCCACCACCAGATCGAAACCGTGTTCAAGGCTTTCGGCCGCGCGCTGCGCATGGCCGTGGAGCTGGACGACCGCATGGCCGGTCAGATGCCGTCGACCAAAGGCGTTCTGTAATGCAGACGGTCGCGGTTATCGATTACGGCATGGGTAACCTGCACTCGGTGGCCAAGGCCCTCGAGCACGTCGGTGCCGGCAAGGTGCTGATCACCAGCGATGCCGATGTGATTCGCGAAGCCGACCGGGTGGTTTTCCCCGGCGTCGGCGCGATTCGCGATTGCATGGCGGAGATCCGTCGCCTGGGCTTCGACTCGCTGGTGCGGGAAGTGAGCCAGGATCGTCCGTTTCTCGGTATCTGCGTCGGCATGCAAGCCTTGCTCGATAGCAGTGAAGAGAATGACGGCGTCGACTGCATCGGCCTGTTCCCGGGCGCTGTGAAGTTCTTCGGCAAAGATCTGCATGAAGACGGCGAGCATCTGAAGGTCCCGCACATGGGCTGGAACGAGGTGAAGCAGACGGTGAGTCATCCGCTGTGGCACGACATTCCGGACCTGGCGCGTTTCTACTTCGTGCACAGCTACTACATCGCCGCCGGTAACGCGCGGCAGGTGGTGGGTGGCGGTCACTATGGTGTCGATTTCGCTGCAGCGCTGGCCGAAGGGTCGCGTTTTGCCGTGCAGTTCCACCCGGAGAAAAGCCATACCCATGGCCTGCAATTGCTGCAGAATTTCGCCGCGTGGGATGGTCGCTGGTAAATGGCTGCCAAAAAGAAGCCGCCGATCCTGACCCTCACTCCCGAACAAGAGAATGAGGCCAATCACAAGATCAAGCGCTTCATGGAGGATCGCTTCGAACTGGACCTGGGTTCGTTCGAGGCGGCCGAAATCCTAGAGCTGTTTACCCGTGAAATTGCTCCGCACTATTACAACAGGGCGATTTTCGATGTGCAGACACACCTCAAAGAGAGGTTCGAAAGCATCGAAAGCGACCTGTGGGCGCTCGAAAAGAGCAGCTGAAAGCTTCAAGCTTCAAGCTGCAAGAATTGATATGCGTGCCTGCTTGCAGCTTATGGCTTGCAGCTAGCAGCTCTTTTGACGAAGGAAACAGCATGCTCATTATCCCCGCTATCGATCTCAAGGACGGTGCCTGTGTCCGTCTGCGCCAAGGCCGCATGGAAGATTCCACGGTGTTCTCCGATGACCCGGTGAGCATGGCGGCCAAGTGGGTAGACGGCGGTTGCCGTCGATTGCACCTGGTCGACCTCAATGGCGCCTTCGAAGGCCAGCCGGTCAACGGCGAAGTGGTGACCGCCATCGCCAAGCGCTACCCGAACCTGCCGATCCAGATCGGTGGAGGCATCCGTTCGCTGGAAACCATCGAACACTACGTCAAGGCTGGCGTGAGTTACGTGATCATCGGTACCAAAGCCGTGAAAGATCCGGCGTTCGTCGCCGAAGCCTGCCGAGCGTTCCCGGGCAAGGTGATTGTTGGCCTGGACGCCAAAGACGGTTTCGTCGCGACTGACGGCTGGGCTGAAATCAGCACCGTTCAGGTGATTGATCTGGCGAAACAATTCGAAGCCGATGGGGTGTCCGCGATTGTTTATACCGACATCGCCAAAGACGGCATGATGCAGGGCTGCAACGTACCATTCACCGCAGCGCTGGCCGCTGCCACGCGCATCCCGGTGATCGCGTCCGGTGGCATCCACAACCTCGGTGACATCAAGTCGCTGCTCGACGCCAGAGCGCCGGGCATCATCGGCGCCATCACCGGCCGCGCGATTTATGAGGGCACCCTCGACGTCGCCGAAGCGCAAGCGTTTTGCGACAGCTACAAGCCATAAGCCGCAAGCTGCAAGTCAAGGCGCGACCGCGGTCCGTTGTACTTGCAGCTTGTAGCTCGTAGCTTGCAACTCTTAACCGGAGATCAAGTATGGCATTAGCCAAGCGCATCATCCCTTGCCTGGACGTGGACAACGGCCGGGTTGTCAAAGGTGTGAAGTTCGAGAACATCCGCGACGCCGGTGACCCCGTGGAAATCGCCCGTCGCTACGACGAGCAGGGTGCCGACGAAATTACCTTTCTCGACATCACCGCCAGCGTTGACGGCCGCGATACCACGCTGCACACGGTAGAACGCATGGCCAGCCAGGTGTTCATACCGCTGACTGTGGGCGGCGGCGTGCGTACTGTGCAGGACATTCGCAATTTGCTGAATGCCGGTGCAGACAAGGTGTCCATCAACACCGCAGCGGTGTTCAATCCGGAATTCGTCGGCGAAGCGGCGCAGCATTTCGGCTCGCAATGCATCGTAGTCGCCATTGATGCGAAGAAGGTTTCCGGCCCAGGCGAAACCCCGCGCTGGGAAATCTTCACGCACGGCGGGCGCAAACCCACCGGCCTCGACGCTGTCGAATGGGCGAAGAAGATGGAAGCCTTGGGCGCTGGCGAAATCCTTCTGACCAGCATGGATCAGGACGGCATGAAAAACGGCTTTGACCTGGGCGTCACCCGTGCCATCAGTGATGCGCTGGGCATTCCGGTGATTGCTTCCGGGGGCGTCGGCAATTTGCAGCATTTGGCCGACGGCATCATCGAAGGTCACGCCAGCGCGGTACTGGCGGCGAGTATTTTCCATTTCGGCGAATACACCGTGCAGGAAGCCAAGGCCTACATGGCCCATCGCGGCATCGTGATGCGCTAAACATTCCGTACAGGCCAGTGGACATCATGGCGGGCTCAAGGCACTCTTGGGTACGCCATGGATCTCGGTAGCCAGACATGCTCAAACGCCTTCTTCTCGCCCTCACCAGTACTGCGTTGTTGCTCACCAGTGGAGTACGCGCTGCAGAAAATCCACTCACCGACCTGGTGTTGCTGACCGAAAACTTCCCGCCTTACAACATGGCGAAAAACGGCAAGAACTTTGCTCAGGACGAGAATATCAACGGAATTGCCGTGGATATCGTTCGTGAAATGTTCAAGCGCGCCGACATGACCTACAGCCTGACACTGCGTTTCCCCTGGGAGCGAATCTACAAGCTGGCTCTGGAGAAACCGGGTTATGGCGTGTTCGTAATGGCGCGCTTGCCCGACCGCGAGAAGTTGTTCAAATGGGTCGGCCCGATCGGTCCGGACGACTGGATCATGCTGGCCAAGGAAGACAGCAAGATTCGCCTGGAAACGCTGGATGATGCGCGCAAGTTCAAGGTCGGCGCGTACAAGGGTGACGCGATTGCCGAGACGCTGACCAAGCAGGGGCTCAAACCTATCGTAGTACTGCGCGATCAGGACAATGCGAAAAAACTCATCAACGGCCAGATAGACTTGTGGGCCACCGGTGATCCCGCCGGGCGCTACCTTGCGCGTCAGGAGGGGGTGGTCGGGCTCAAGACCGTGCTGCGATTTAACAGCGCCGAACTCTACCTGGCGCTGAACAAGGAAGTGCCCGACGCGACTGTCGCCAAGCTGCAGGCCGCCCTGGACCAGTTGCGCAAAGAAGGCGTGGTCGATCAGATCATGGCGCGGTATCTATAAGTTCTGTGAACCCATTCATTCGGCATCAGCGTTAATAGGCGCTGCGGGTGTTATCAGGTCGAAACGCGTCGCTGAGGGCTGCAGGTCCGATTCGTTGCTGGCATAGCTGCAAACTTTTAACGGTTTATCTGTCATGAACGAGCCAACTTCCGTGACTTGTTTATAGCGTTTGTCCTGAAAATCACCGCAGGTTTCGGCAATCGGAGCAGTGTAAAAGTAGTGCGATTTGAAATCGGGGTAAGCGTCGGTCCACAGAATGAAAGTCATGTTTTTGTGTTGCGCAAATGACGGCTGCGGTGCTGGGGCTGCCAAATGAACCGCATGAGTAAAGGCATTTTTCAGCAGCGCGTTTGTGAGTTTATGATTTTTTGAGCGTACGCCAATTATGCACAAGACGTGCATGCCCGTTTCAGGCCCTACGTTATCGTCGATACGCGCGTCTGGATCGCTGATGACGGCGGCGCCATAGTGCTCGGGCTTTTCACAACTGGCGGCGTCACGCACGGCTTTGTATCGGTAATACGGAGTGTCAATCGTGAACTTGAAATTCCAACTTGGAAGTTCCTGAACCTGGCCGTTCCACGTAGGCCGGATCCTTGTGTTTGCGAACAAAGTCTCCAGGCGAACGGTCAGGTTAATCTGTTGCAGGTCACAGGTTTCAGACTTGTTATTGAATTTGCCATCCGTAAAGCAGTTTGAAAGAAAAGCAGGCGCGAAGCCGTAGTTGTTCTCGGACACGATGGCCGTAATTTCGTTGCTTATTCGATCAAGCATTGGGCTGCCGGAACTCCCTTCCTGCAGATCCTTGCATTGATTTACCAGACCTCCGGGAAATGCCGGGGAAATACCCGAGAGCGTTCTCGTTACTTCCTGGGTGCAAGCAGTCAGTCGAAGGCTTCGCGCGCCGGGTGCACCTATATTGAGTACATCGTGCGATGCCTGGGGAGGTTCAGGTGAAAGTTTGAGAGGCTTGATGTGGTTCTTCAGCAAAGCGGACAGTGGTTCTTCAAGTTCGAGTATTGCGAGGTCCGTACCGGACATACTGCTCCATATGGCTGTTCGAACCGGGTATTTCTTATGATCGTCTTTATTATCAAAATAGTTGAAAGTTACACTCGCGTTGAACGGGGCATTCAACGTAGACGTGCCCAGTTCTGCTGATACGCAGTGGCCGGCCGTGATCACATAGGCAGGTGATACGCTGGTCCATTGGCCGTCTCGCGTATCCAGCAAGGTGGCAGTGCAGGTATGTTCGGGAGTATCCAGCAGGCCAACACCGCTCCAGTGTGAATATTTGTTTGCGATGTTATTCAGTGGTTTTGATGGCGAGCTATTCCTGAGCCCTTCCCCTAAATCTTTTGGAGCTGCCTGGGCGCCCGTAAAGATGTTGCAGAGTAAAAAGCCAGCTAATGTACAGTGTTTTAAATTCATGACCGCTCCTTGGTGATATGCCATTCGGCAAACAGGCGTTCATGGAGTATTGATATTTGACCGGGCAAATGGCGGTATATATATAGGGCTTCACGGGCATGCGTATTTCTTTCCAACTGGACGCGTTTCCTATCGCCCTGATCCGGATTCAGTTCACATTCGAGTTGGCGTAACGACCATTCTTGCCATGCGCGGCCATGGCGCGATTGCCGCGCACGCTGACCATCATTTTGATGTCGATCCAGTCGATTCCCTGCGCCTTCAGCTTTGGCAGTTCACGTTCAAGAACGGCCAATGTTTGCGGATACGGGTGCCCGATCATCACCGCTGAACCTTGCCGCCGCGCCAGGCTGATCGCGGTCTGCAATTGCGTGAGAATCGCCTCTTCGGTGCGTTCATCATCCAGAAACACATCCCTCGACACGCTCGCCAAGCCAATTTTCTGCGCCTCTGCGGCGGCGACGGTCTGCGCACTGGTGCGGCTGTCGACAAAAATTTTCTGTCGACGCTGCAAGTCAGCCATCAGCCACGCCATGGCGGCGGGCTGTGCGGTCATGCGACTGCCCATATGATTGTTGATGCCCGCGGTGTAAGGCACCACGTTAAGCGCCGCGTTCAAGCGTTTCTCAAGTTCGTCGATGGGCAAATGCGGGTGCCACGCAAACGGTCCGGTGGCCGGGTCCATCGGCATGTGCAGGATGACGATTTTGCCGGCGCGATGGGCCTCGCGGGCGATTTCCGTGGCGTGAGGGGTGTCCGGCATGATCGCTGCCGTTACCGGGCCGGGCAGCGCAAGCACCCGACGATCCCGGGGCAAATTCTGCCCCAGGTCATCAATGATCACGCTGATATAAGCTTTCTGAGGCTCGGGCGCTGCATGCGCAACACTCGTCAGGCAAAACAACAGACCGAGGACCAACTGCAAGCGCATCTTAGCGGCCGGATGTGATGCTCAGCCCTTTGAGCAGGCTAAGGGCCTGGGCCAATTGGTAATCGTCGTCCTGCGGCATGGCCTTGGCTTTGCCACCGGAACCACTTGGTTTGTCGGCACCGCCGTTGCCATTGCCCAGGTGACCTTGCAGATCGGCTTCCTTGAAGTAGTCGCCGTCCTGCTCGGTGGTGATCCTGGCCTTGCGCACCTCGATGTCCGGGACGATGCCCTGCGCCTGGATCGAACGCCCGTTCGGCGTGTAATACAGCGCCGTAGTGATCTTCAGTGCGCGTTCGTTGTTCAGCGGCAGCACGGTTTGTACCGAACCTTTGCCGAAACTGGTCGTGCCCATGACCACTGCGCGTTTCTGGTCTTGCAAGGCGCCGGCGACGATTTCCGAAGCCGAGGCGCTGCCGCCATTGATAAGCGCGACCATCGGCACCGCTTCGCTTTCGTCCTTGCCGGTGGCGGAGAAGCGCAGCTCGGAGTTGGCGATTCGGCCCTTGGTGTAAACGATCAGGCCTTTGGTGATGAAGTGGTCAACCACTTCCACCGCTGCTTGCAGCACGCCGCCCGGGTTGTTGCGCAGGTCGAGAATGATGCCGTTGAGTTTCTTGCCGTTGTCCTTGCGCAGTTTTGCCAAGGCTTTGGAAACTTCGTCGCCAGTCTTGACCTGGAATTGGGTGATACGGATGTAGCCGTAGCCCGATTCCAGCAACTGTGCCTTGACACTTTTCACCTGGATGATCGCACGGGCCAGGGTCACGTCGAACGGGTTGCCGCCGTCACGAACCAGCGTCAGGGTGATTTTCTCGCCGATTTTGCCGCGCATTTTGTCTACGGCTTCAGTCATGCTCTGGCCGCGGGTTGGCTGGCCGTTGATCTTGACGATGAAGTCACCGGCCTGGATGCCAGCCTTGGAAGCGGGGGTGTCATCGATAGGCGACACCACTTTGATGAAGCCGTCTTCGGCGCCGACTTCGATACCGAGGCCGCCAAATTCACCGCTGGTGCTTTCCTGCAACTCGGCGAAATCTTCCGGGCCCAGGTAAGCGGAGTGCGGATCAAGGTTGCTGAGCATGCCTTTGATCGCATTCTCCAGCAGTGTCTTGTCGTCGACAGGTTCCACATACGCCGCCTTGATCCGATCCATGACCTCGGCAAAAGTGCGCAACTCTTCCAGCGGCAAAGGCGCTTTGGTGGTTGCAGCGGTGCCCGCAGGCGCTACCGCTGGCGCCGGTTGGGCAGCGAACGCCAGAGGCGCGCCGATCACCAGGGCGATCGTCAGGGCCAGCGAGGTAAGGCGGGACAAATGCAGCATGTCGAACGAACTCCTGAATTAGGTAACGTGCTTATCCTTGCGCACGACACCATTGCGCCGGATCACTGGGGTGACCCTGCTGACGAATAGCGAAATACAGCGCTGGCGTGTCCTGGCCGCCACTGCTACCCACAGTGGAGATGGACTCGCCGGCTTTAACCACATCACCTGCAGACTTGAGCAGCGTCTGGTTGTGACCGTAAAGACTCAAAAAACCATTGCCGTGGTCGAGAATCACCAGTAACCCGGCACCGCGCAACCAGTCGGCAAACACCACACGACCGCCGTGCACCGCGTGAACCTGGCTACCTGCGGAGGCGCTGATCATCACGCCGTCCCATTTGGTGCGGGTATCGTCGCCACGGGATTCACCGAAACGTGCAAGCAATCGACCATCAACCGGCCACGGAAGTTTGCCCCGGCTCGAAGCAAATGGGCCACCGAAGGTTTCGCCAGAGCTGGAAACCAAAGTGCCAGGAGTCGACTTGACGGGTTTGCGTGGGGCATCAGTGGCGCCAGCATCTGCTGCGGCCTGAGCCTCACGTAAACGCTTTTTTTCGGCTTCCTGCTGGGCGATCAACGCTTTTTGCCGCGCCTCTTCTGCCTCACGAGCCTGACGGGCCAAGGTTTCTTCGATGGTTTTGAGGACTTTAGACAGGTCCGCCTGGTCTTGCTCGCGAGCGGCGAGCTTCTGATCGCGAGCCTTTACATCGACATTGAGTTTGGCCAGCACTTGCTGGCGTTCCTTGCGAACTTTGTCGAGTTCGTCGCGCTGGCTGTCGAGGCTGCTTTTCTGCACCAGCAGTTGCGCCTGTTGAAGGGCGATGTCTTTTTCGACATTGGCCAGCTGGCGCAGGGTTTCGTTGAAGTTCTTCAGCTGCTCCAGACGGGCCTGGCTCAGGTAGTCGTAATAGGTGAGAGTGCGGGCGAATTTTTCCGGGTTTTGCTGGTTGAGCAGCAACTTCAGATACTCCTGCCGACCGTTCTGATAGGCCGCCCGTGCCTGAATCGCGATCAGTCGCTGCTGTTCAATGCGCGCGCTCTGGAGTTTTTTTTTCTCGGTATCGAGTCGGTTCAGCTCGGATTCGCTTTTTTTCAGCTCTTTCTGCAGGGCTTCGACCTGCTTTTCGAGCTTGCCCATCTCGGTTTCAGTACCCTTGAGCTCCTTTTGCACGCCGGATTTTTCTTCCTGCAGCTTGCCCAGCAGTTTTTTCAGCTCGGCAATGTCCTGACGCGTGGCGTCCAACTGTTGTTGGGTTTGCGCGCGCTCGTCGGCGAAGGCCGGTTGGAGCAGGCAGGTCAGGGCAAAGGCAATCAGGACGCGGAGCATAGAGCGGGCGACACCAGGGAAAGGGACGGCCTAGTATGCCCGCCAAGCGCTGCAAAAAAAACGCCCAATTGGGGCTGTGTGATAACTGGAGCAGAGTTGCATTCGAAAACGCCCTGAAACCATTGTGGGAGTGAGCCTGCTCGCGATGGCATCAGTCTATTTGACAAGGATGTTGAATGTCAGATTGCTATCGCGAGCAGGCTCACTCCCACAGGGTTTTGCGGTGCTTTAAGAGCTGGTTACACCAGTATCGAAGTCCCGGTCATTTCCGCCGGTTTCTCCAGCCCCAGCAGCATCAGCATGGTCGGCGCCACATCTGCCAGCACTCCGCCGTCACGCACTTTGAGGTCACGCTTGCCGACATAAATGAACGGCACCGGCTCGGTGGTGTGCGCGGTGTGGGCCTGACCGGTGGACTCGTCGGACATCTGCTCGACGTTGCCGTGGTCGGCAGTGATCAACGCTTCGCCGCCAACCTTTTCCAGCGCATCGACAATGCGGCCTACGCACAGGTCCAGGCATTCCACCGCTTTGACGGCAGCGTCGAACACACCGCTGTGACCGACCATATCGCCGTTGGCGTAATTGACCACGATCACGTCATAGCGCTGGTTTTCAATGGCATCGACGATGCGATCCGTGACTTCCGGCGCGCTCATCTCCGGCTGCAAGTCATAGGTGGCGACTTTTGGCGAAGGGATCAGGATCCGCTCTTCGCCGGGGAACGGTTCTTCGCGGCCGCCGGAGAAGAAAAAGGTCACGTGCGCGTATTTTTCGGTTTCGGCGATGCGCAGTTGCGTCTTGCCCTTTTGCGCCAGGTAATCGCCGAGTACGTTGTCCAGGCTGCCGGCAGCGAAGGCCGACGGCGCGGGAATGCTGGCGGCGTATTGAGTCAACATGACGAAGCCGGCCAGTTTCGGCTGACGCGCGCGCGCGAATTCCTTGAAATCGGTTTCCACGAACACGCGGGTTAGCTCGCGAGCGCGGTCGGCGCGGAAATTCATGAACACCACCGCGTCGCCGTCTTCGACCTTGACCGGTTCACCAATGGAGGTGGCTTTGACGAACTCGTCGCTCTCGCCCCGGGCGTAGGCGGCTTCAAGGCCGTCCTGCGCAGTGGCGGCATTGAATTGGCCATTACCGTCGACGATCAGGTTGTAAGCCTGGGACACGCGGTCCCAGCGGTTATCGCGGTCCATGGCGAAATAGCGGCCGATGATGCTGGCGATGCGGCCTTTGCCTAGCGCCTCGAAGGTTGCGTCTAGCAATTCGATGGATGATTGCGCGCTTTTCGGCGGCGTATCGCGGCCATCGAGGAAGGCATGCAGATAGATTTTTTCGGCGCCGCGCTTGTAGGCCAGTTCGGCCATGGCGACCAGGTGATCCTGGTGGCTGTGAACGCCGCCGTCGGACAACAGGCCCATGAAGTGCACCGCTTTGCCGGCGGCAACGGCCTTATCGACCGCAGCGACAATGGTCGGGTTTTCAAAAAATTCGCCGTCGCGGATCGATTTGGTTACCCGCGTAAAGTCCTGATACACAACACGGCCCGCACCGAGGTTCATATGGCCCACCTCGGAATTGCCCATCTGACCGTCCGGCAGTCCAACGTCCATGCCGCTGCCCGAGATCAGGCCGTTCGGCACAGTGGCGCACAGGCGGTCCAGCACGGGCTTCTTCGCGGCAAAGACAGCGTTGGATTCCGGACTTTCACTGTGACCGAAGCCGTCGAGAATAATCAGGACCAAAGGTTTAGGCGTGGTAGTCATGGATTCCACTCGTGGCTGAATTAAGAGGGCGATGGAAAAAGTGAGTCGCAGTTTAAAGCTAAGTTCCGGCGCCGTCACCGCCGGACGGGGTTTGGCCCACCATAGTGGCTGTGTATACTGGCCGACATTTTAACGCCCTGGAACCTCCTTCGATGGTTGCTCACCTGATTGAATTTGCCACTAACCACTATTTGCTCGTCGGTATCTTCGTCGTGCTGCTGGCGCTGCTGATCGCTTACCAGATGCAGGGCGGCGGTCGTAGCCTGAGCACCGGTGAACTGACCGGGCTGGTCAACAAGGACGCCGGCGTAGTGATCGACATTCGTCCAGTCAAGGATTTCGCCGCCGGTCACATTGTTGGTGCGTTGAACATTCCGCACGACAAACTGACTGCTCGCGTTGGCGAACTGGAAAAGCACAAGTCCAAAACCATTATTTTGGTCGACGCCATGGGCCAGACCGCTGGTACCCACGCTCGCGAACTGATGAAGTCCGGCTTCACCGCCGCCAAGCTGTCCGGCGGAATTTCCAGCTGGAAAGGCGACAACCTGCCCTTGGTGAAGTGACATGAGCAACGTCGTCGTGTACTCCAGCGATTACTGCCCCTACTGCTCGCGGGCCAAGTACCTGCTTGAGAACAAAGGCGTGGCCTTCGAAGAGATCAAGGTCGATGGCAAGCCGCAGGTGCGCGCCGCCATGGCCCAGAAAGCAGGACGCACGTCCGTGCCGCAGATCTGGATCGGTGAGCGCCACATCGGCGGCTGTGATGATTTGTTTGCCCTTGAGCGCGCCGGCAAGCTCGACGCATTGCTCAAGGCCTGAACGCCTTCCCTATAAGACCCCTAGATCAGAAAGGATCTGAGATGACTGACCAACAGAACACTGCAGCCAGCGAAGAAGAAACCGCACCGCAATTTTCCTTGCAGCGCATCTACGTTCGTGACTTGTCCTTCGAAGCCCCGAAAAGCCCGGCGATCTTTCGCCAGCAATGGGAACCGAGCGTCGGTCTGGATCTGAATACCCGTCAAAAGGCTCTGGAAGGCGACTTCCATGAAGTCGTGCTGACTTTGTCGGTTACCGTGAAAAACGGGGAAAACGGCGAAGTAGCCTTCATTGCTGAAGTGCAACAAGCCGGGATCTTCCTGATCAAGAACCTGGACGACGCTTCGATGAGCCACACTCTCGGTGCGTTCTGCCCGAACATCCTGTTCCCGTATGCTCGCGAGACCCTGGACAGCCTGGTCACGCGCGGTTCGTTCCCGGCCCTCATGCTGGCCCCGGTGAACTTCGACGCGCTGTACGCGCAAGAGCTGCAACGCATGCAGGCTGAAGGCGAGACGCCGACTGTTCAGTAAGCGGTCGATGCAGTCATGAAAAAAGCGCCTCGAAGGCGCTTTTTTCATGGCACTGCATCAGCCCTGTAGCAGCTGCCGAAGGCTGCGTTCGGCCGCGAAGCGGTCGTTCCATGAAATCGCGCGACCCTTCGGGTCGAACGCAGCCTGCGGCAGCTGCTACAAGGACTATGGCTACTTGAAACCGAGTTGGCGCCAGCCTTCGTAGACGGCGACCGCCACGGTGTTCGACAGGTTCAGGCTGCGGCAGCCTTCGCGCATCGGCAGGCGCAAACGTTGCTCGCCGGGCAGGGCGTCGAGCACTTCGGCGGGCAGGCCGCGGCTTTCCGGGCCGAACAGGAACGCGTCGCCTTCGGCGAAGCTGGCATCATGAAACGGCCGCGAGCCCTTGGTGGTAAAAGCGAACAGCCGTGGATGACCGAGGCTGTCCAGGCAACTGGCAAGGTCTGCGTGACGTTGCAGGGTGGCATACTCGTGGTAGTCGAGGCCGGCCCGGCGCAGGCGCTTGTCGTCCATCTCGAAGCCCAGCGGCTCGATCAAATGCAGGTGGCAGCCACTGTTGGCGCACAGCCTGATAACGTTGCCGGTATTCGGCGGGATTTCTGGTTGGAAAAGGATGACGTGAAACATGCACGGCTCCGAAGGTAAAGATGACGGGCATTCTACGCCGCCTGCGGTTGATCGATCGAAACTATTGCCACGGGTAATGGGTTCTTTAGTGATCGTCGGCGTAATGGTGGGGCTGATGATCGGTCGCCTGACCACGCCCGACCCCACTGAACTGCAGCAAGTCGAAGTGACCAACGATGGCTTGGTGGTCTGGTTCAACAATGAACCCAAGTCCCATGGCGAGTTTGTCGATGGCAGCCTGGCGCTGCTATTCGAGGCCACCGGCAAGGCGCAGAACGGCCAGCTCAAGCTCAACGAGAAGAACGTGAACTGGCGAGTACGTTTGAGTGATGGGGGATTATTGCTGTCGGTGGTGGCGGCCCGGCCGCTGCAGGGCGAGTGGTCCGGTAGTGGGGTCGATGACCGTTGGCGGTTGGAGATCCATCTCCGGGAGCAATAAAAGAGGGAATCCCCGGCCTGCCTGTACCAAGGTTCCCGAAAGGGTCGGGCTCGCGCATTGCGTCGTGAGCCCGGTGTAAAGAAGGAACCCCTGACCTGCCTGTATCAAGGGCCCCAAAACGGCAGGACTCGTCGCTGGGTGCGGTGTGAGTCCGATGTAAAGAGGGGAATCCCCGGCCTGCCTTTACCAAGGTCCCCGAAACCGGGTAGTGAATCGAATCACTGAATGGACTATTGCAGGCGGCGTGCCAGGTTTTAACATTTTGAAACAGGGCAGCGCTGCATAACGGCGAAAGCCCCGTAATACGGGGCTTTCGTGTTTTTTCGTGGCTTCGATAGTGGATGCAAGCAGGTTGTTGGATCAGTTGGCGTGCGCGATTGCGGTTCACGGTGCATTCAGTCGGTGCACGGTGCTTCCAAAAGCTTCGCGAGCAAGCCCGCTCCCACAGGGTTTAACGGTGTTCGCACAATCGTGGAAGCATCCAGGTCTACTGTGGGAGCGGGCTTGCCCGCGAATGGATTTACGCAGCACCGAAGATTTAGAGGCTGATTAACCCTCTTCCGATTCATCCTCATCCGCGCCATCAACCTTCATCCCCAATTCCTTGATCTTGCGCGTCAGGGTATTACGCCCCCAACCCAACAAAACCGCGGCATCACGACGGCGCCCGGCGGTGTGTTTCAGCGCCGTCTCGATCATGATCCGCTCGAACGTCGGCACCGCGCTGTCGAGCAGGCTCGACTGGCCACGCGCCAGTGCCTGATCTGCCCACTGACGCAACGCCTGCTCCCAGTTGGTCACGGGGGCCGAGTCTTGCGGAAGGTTCAGCAGTTCCGGCGGCAGGTCGCTGATGTGCACTTCGCGGCCCGAAGCCATTACCGTAATCCAGCGGCAGGTGTTCTCCAGCTGACGCACGTTGCCGCCCCACGGCAGGTTTTTCAGATATTCCTCGGTCTCGCTTTTCAACAATTTCGGCTCAACGGCCAATTCTTGCGCTGCGCGGCTGAGGAAATGCCTGGCCAGGGTCGGAATGTCTTCACGACGGTCCGACAACCGTGGAATATGAATACGGATAACGTTGAGACGATGGAACAAATCCTCACGGAATTTGCCGGCCTGCACCAGCGTTTCCAGATTCTGGTGCGTCGCGGCAATGATGCGCACATCGACCTTGACCGGCACATGACCGCCGACGCGGTAGAACTCGCCGTCGGCCAGTACGCGTAGCAAGCGCGTCTGCGTATCCGCCGGCATGTCGCCGATTTCATCAAGAAACAGGGTGCCGCCGTCAGCCTGCTCGAAACGACCGCGACGCAGGTTGGCCGCGCCGGTGAACGCGCCTTTCTCGTGGCCGAACAGCTCGGATTCCATCAAGTCTTTTGGAATCGCCGCCATGTTCAGCGCGATAAACGGTGAAGCTGCGCGCGGGCTGTGACGGTGCAGGGCGTGGGCGACCAGTTCTTTGCCGGTACCGGATTCGCCGTTGATCAGCACAGTGATGTTGGAATGACTCAAGCGGCCGATGGCGCGAAACACTTCCTGCATCGCCGGCGCTTCGCCGATGATTTCCGGTGTACGGGTCAAGGCGACCGGTACTTCCAGGCCTTGTTGTTCCTGGGCGTGCTGATTGGCCCGTTTGACCAGAGATACGGCTTCATCGACGTCAAAGGGTTTGGGCAGGTACTCAAATGCGCCTCCCTGATAGGACGCGACAGCGCTGTCCAGGTCCGAGTGCGCAGTCATGATGATCACCGGCAGCCGTGGGTGTTGCTCGCGAATCCGCGCTAAAAGGTCAAGACCACTGGCGCCAGGCATGCGAATGTCGGAAATGATCACATCCGGCTGTTGGCGCGCCAGGCGGCTCATCACACCATCGGCGCTGTCGAAGCTTTGCGTGGTCATGCCTTCCTGTTGCAAGGCTTTTTCCAGAACCCAACGGATTGATCGGTCGTCATCGACGATCCATACGGTTTCACTACGGCTCATGTCGATGTGGCTCCTTGTTCCAGTGGCAGAAAGATCGAGAACGTGGTGTGGCCTGGGTGGCTGTCACACTCGATCAGGCCCTGGTGCTGGCTGATGATGTTCTGGGTAATGGCCAGGCCTAGCCCGGTACCGTCCGGGCGACCGCTGACCATTGGGAAAAAAATGGTTTCCTGCAGTTCGGCAGGGATGCCGGGACCGTTGTCGATGATCTCGATCTTGGTCACCAGGCGATGGCGTACGTGGCCGATGGTGAACTGGCGCATGGCTCGGGTACGCAACGTGATGCGGCCCAGGCGCAATTCGTTCTGGCTGCTGATGGCCTGCATGGCGTTGCGCACGATGTTCAATACCGCCTGAATCATTTGCTCACGATCAATCAAGACATCAGGGATGCTTGGGTCGTAGTCGCGCGCCAGCGTGATGCACCCTTGGCTCTCGGCCTCGACCAGGTGCGAAACCCGTTCCAGTACCTCGTGGATGTTGCACATGGCCAGCGACGGCAATTTGTTCGAGCCAAGCATGCGGTCGACCAGATTCCTCAGGCGATCGGCTTCCTCGATAATCACGTTGGTGTAATCGCGCAGGCTTTCCTCTGGCAGCTCGCGTGCCAGCAGTTGCGCCGCGCCGCGAATACCGCCCAGCGGGTTTTTGATCTCGTGCGCCAACCCGCGGACCAGCATTTTGCTGGTTTCCTGCTTTGACAGCTGTGCTTCTTCCTTGGTGATACGTAACAGTCGATCGCGCGGATGCACTTCCAGCAGCAGCATGGTGGCGCCGTTGGCAAGGATCGGCGTAACCGCATAATCGACCGTCAATGTCTGGCCGGTCAGGGCAGTAAGCATCGCTTCGCGCTTGGTAAAAGGATGCGCATGTTCGACGGCCTGACGCAGTGAATTGAGTGCCTCGGGAGATTCGGTGAACAGTTCGCTGATGAATTGACCATGACTTCGCTGGCCGCTTATGGCCAAAAGCATTTCCGCCGCCGGGTTCATATATTCCAGACGCAGCTCGGCATCGAGCAGGATGGTGGCGGTGGTCAGATTGTCGAGCAGCAATCGATGCAGTGCGTCGCTTATGGTCATCAGGACCTCTTTTGGAGCAGGGGCATGCGCGGGAGTAACGCGCCGATGCAGGGAATCTGCAAAAATTAAACCAAGGCTCCGAAAAGAAGCGCTTAACCCCTGAAATAATCGTTTGACGCTCGTTTGCGTGGCGTTATGCCAGCTGCTGCGGGTACTTTCGAACCAAAATGGGTTGTATTGAGGTTACGTCGCAGCCCGTCGCACCAACATAGTGCGAAAATGCAGATGGCGCTAAAAGAAACGCAGAAAGGGATTTTTTTCTTCTACGGGTTTGTCCTTGAGCGGACATTCCGGCCTTTGGCCATAATCGGCGAGTGCGCAGGGTTTGATCTGGCGTTTCTGCGCGAGGGAAATGCGCTGCATGTGGAAGGGTTGATTGGCGGTGCGCTCGACGGTGCGTCCCTGTTCGTCAATGATCTCGACGGACAGGTTATGTGTACCGCGATCGACATCGGTCAGTGCGAAAACCGGGCTGGGGCCGGGCTCTCCGGTGGCCTGGCCGTCCAACAGCAAACGATAGCGATGGCCGCGTTGCAGGCCGGGCTCACTGGTAGCGGTGACGATCAGTTCACCGGCAGTACTGCGGACAGTGGCGTCGGGTTCGGGAATCAACAACCGCAGCATGTTGTAGTGGAGCGCGGGCTTGGGCGAGGAGTTTTTTTCTGCAGCTGGCGGCGCCGCGCCGGTCGGGTTGGCGGACATGCGATTGCTCGGCGCCAGCGGTACACGTTTGGCATTGCCCGTCCCGGGCTGGTCGGTGAAAACCCGATTACCCTGGGCGTCGATATAGGTGAACACCTCCGCCGAAACCGGCAGGGCACTCAGGTAAGTGATCAGGAGCCACCACCTCACGGTGTATGCACCCGTTGAACGGTGAAGGTGACGGATGGACTTTGTTGAACAATCTCTTCGCCGCTGATGACTTGCACCGCCAGGCTGTGAGTGCCGCGATCTATGTTGACCAGTTGCAGGATCGGCACGTTGCTCGGCTGGCCGTATGGCTGGTCGTCCAGAAACAGCCGGAAAAGATGAGGGCCTTGCAGGCGCGGCTTGATCAGTACGTTTACGGTAAACGTACCGTTGTTGGCGCGCAGGGCTTCGGTGGTTGGCAGGTTGGTCAGCTCCAGCACCTCGTAGGCGCTTTGCGGTTGCTCGCGGCTATTGGCTTCGGTGGGCTGCGCAGTTGCGGTCGGCGTTGGTGATTCAACACTGTTGAGTGGCGGCAGCTCAACCGCTTCGGCCTTGACGCCGTCGGGTGGCTGATTGCTGTAGGCGGTGTTGCCGGCGGCGTCGGTGTACTTGTAAATCTGCGCTGCCGCAGGCAGGGCGATCAACAGCAGGACAAATAGAAAACCACGACCCATAACATCGACCCGATCTCAAAGCGTTGGCTTGCAGCATAGGCCAAGGGTGGCGGTAGACCCAAGCGGTTAACATTTGCGCATGATTTCCACTCTCCCACAGGGGTTCTTCGTCAGGCCTGAATCCCGCGCATAAAAAAGGCCTCCCGAAGGAGGCCTCTTATTGTCACGCTGCGTGCCGCAGCGCTACCGGATCAGCAGCTGTAGTACAGCTCATATTCCAGTGGGTGCACGAAGGTGCGGACCTTGATTTCCTCTTCGCTTTTCAGCGCGATGTAAGCATCGATGAAGTCATCGGAGAACACGCCGCCTTTGGTCAGGAACGCACGACCCTTGTCCAGCTCTTCCAGGGCTTCTTTCAGGCTGCCGCAAACTTGTGGGATCTCTTTCGCCTCTTCAGGCGGCAGGTCGTACAGGTTTTTGTCAGCCGCATCGCCAGGGTGGATCTTGTTCTGGATGCCGTCCAGGCCAGCCATCATCAACGCCGCGAAAGCCAGGTAAGGGTTGGCCGCCGGGTCTGGGAAGCGCGCTTCGATACGGCGGCCTTTAGGGCTGTTCACGTAAGGAATGCGGATCGAGGCGGAGCGGTTGCGTGCCGAGTAGGCCAGCATGACCGGTGCTTCAAAACCTGGGACCAGACGCTTGTAGGAGTTGGTTGACGGGTTGGTGAAGCCGTTCAGGGCTTTACCGTGCTTGATGATACCGCCGATGAAGTACAGGGCAGTGTCGGACAGGCCGGCATAGCCTTCGCCGGCGAAGGTGTTCTTGCCGTCTTTGGAAATCGAAACGTGAACGTGCATGCCCGAGCCGTTATCGCCGTACAGCGGCTTAGGCATGAAGGTCGCGGTGCGGCCATAGGCGTCTGCAACGTTGTGCACGCAGTATTTCAAGGTCTGAACTTCGTCAGCCTTGGCCACCAGGGTGTTGAACTTCACACCGATTTCGTTCTGGCCGGCAGTCGCCACTTCGTGGTGGTGAACTTCGACGGTCTGGCCCATTTCTTCCAGCGCGTTGCACATGGAGGTGCGAATTTCATGGTCGAAGTCGAACGGTGGGACCGGGAAGTAGCCGCCTTTCACGCCTGGACGGTGGCCTTTGTTGCCGCCTTCCACGTCCTGGTCGGACATCCACGAGCCTTGCTCGGAGAAAATTTTGAACATGGAGCCGGAGATGTCGGATTTGAACTTTACCGAGTCGAAAATGAAGAACTCGGGTTCAGGACCGAAGAAAGCGGTGTCGCCGATGCCGGTGGACTTGAGGTATTCCTCGGCGCGGTGGGCGATGGCGCGTGGGTCGCGGTCATAGCCTTGCATGGTCGAAGGCTCGATGATGTCGCACACCAGAATCAGGGTCGGTTCTTCAGTGAACGGATCGAGTACGGCAGTGCTGTCGTCGGGCAGCAGGATCATGTCGGACGCTTCGATGCCTTTCCAGCCAGCGATGGAGGAGCCGTCGAACATCTTGCCAACTTCGAAGAAGTCGTCTTCCAGCGCGTCGCGAGCCGGCATGGTCACGTGGTGCTGAGTGCCTTTGGTGTCTGTGAAGCGCAGATCAATCCACTTGACGTCATGATCTTTGATGAGTTGAACCGACTTCGACATAGTGTCCTCCGGGTGGCTTCGGGCCTGGTAGTGGAATAGCCCTTGGAATGTGGGTGATGCCGGCGCGAATACTCTGCCAAGGCAACCTGCCTCACAAGGGAGCAAATTGCATGCCAGTGCCCCAGCATGGGTTTTCTGCACCGATATCACGCTTATAAAGGCCTGAATGGCATTTCTTTAGATTTTATCGCCCCGTAATGTAGCGCTTTAAACTGTAAATGACCTGTTTTGGTGCGCGCAAACCTTCTGCACATTAACTGGTTAAACCTTGAGCAATTTCCGCTATAATCCGCGCCCCCCTTTTTCGGCTGGCCCAGCGCGCGCTGTTTTCATGAAACTAATCGTAAAAGTCTTCCCCGAGATCACCATCAAGAGCCGCCCGGTACGGATGCGTTTCATCCGCCAGTTGGCCAAAAACATCCGCACCGTGCTCCGTGACCTGGACCCGGCCGTGGTGGTGAACGGTGTGTGGGACAATCTCGAGCTGGAGACCCGCGTAGCTGAGCCCAAAGTACTGAAGGAGATGACCGAGCGCCTGAGTTGCATGCCGGGTATCGCGCATTTCCTGCAGGTCGACGAATACCCGCTGGGTGACTTCGACGACATCGTGGCCAAGTGCAAATTGCACTTCGGTGACGCCCTGGCCGGGAAGATTTTTTCGGTGCGCTGCAAGCGTGCCGGCAAGCACGAATTCACTTCGATGGACGTCGAAAAATACGTCGGCAGCCAGCTGCGTCGCCAGTGCGGTGCTGCCGGAATTTCGCTGAAAGAGCCGCAAATCGAGGTTCGGATCGAAATTCGCGACAAACGGTTGTTCGTGATTCACAACCAGCACGACAGCATCGGTGGTTATCCGCTGGGTGCGCTGGAACAGACGCTTGTGCTGATGTCGGGCGGGTTCGATTCCACCGTTGCCGCCTACCAGATCATGCGCCGTGGCCTGATGAGCCATTTCTGCTTCTTCAATCTGGGCGGACGGGCCCATGAACTGGGCGTTATGGAAGTCGCGCACTTCATCTGGAAGAAGTACGGCAGCTCCCAACGCGTGTTATTTGTCAGTGTGCCGTTCGAGGAAGTTCTGGGAGAAATTCTCGGGAAAGTCGATAACAGTCATATGGGTGTAGTTTTGAAGCGTATGATGTTGCGCGCTGCTTCCCGTATTGCCGATCGGCTGGACATCGAAGCGCTGGTCACCGGCGAAGCGATTTCCCAGGTGTCGAGCCAGACATTGCCGAACCTGTCCGTGATCGACTGCGTGACCGACAAGCTGGTCTTGCGTCCGCTGATCGCCAGTCACAAGCAGGACATCATCGACCTGGCCAACGAAATCGGCACTGCCGATTTCGCCAAGCACATGCCGGAGTATTGTGGGGTCATCTCGGTGAACCCCAAGACCCACGCCAAGCGTCCGCGCGTGGAGCATGAAGAGAAAGAATTCGACATGGCAGTCCTTGAGCGTGCGCTCGAGAACGCCAAACTGGTGCCGATCGATCGCGTGATCGACGAATTGGGCCAGGACTTGCAGATCGAAGAAGTCAGCGAAGCACTGGCGGGCCAGATCATCATCGACATCCGTCATCAGGATGCCGCTGAAGACGAGCCGCTGGAACTCGCTGGCATTGAGGTACAAGCGATGCCGTTTTATGCATTGAACGCTCGTTTCAAGGAACTGGACCCTACTCGCCAGTACCTGCTGTATTGCGACAAAGGCGTGATGAGTCGCCTGCATGCCCACCATTTGCTCAGTGAGGGGCATGCCAATGTGCGCGTTTATCGACCGAGCTAAGAGCCCGGGGCTGTTTGCCTGTGGCCTGCGTCACCGGCCCCCCGACTCTGCCGTCAAGCTGTAACGGCAAGGCCTGACTCTACTGTTAATCGCTGCCAAGACTTGTCAGCACACCGAATCCTCTGATCGAGATACACAAGTGATCGAAAATCTACGCAACATCGCCATCATTGCTCACGTTGACCATGGTAAAACCACCCTGGTAGACAAGCTCTTGCGTCAATCCGGCACCCTGGAGCGCAACGAGCTCAACGACGAACGCGTGATGGACTCCAACGACCAGGAGAAAGAGCGCGGTATTACCATTCTGGCGAAAAACACCGCCATCAACTGGAACGGCTTCCACATCAACATCGTGGACACCCCGGGCCACGCCGACTTCGGCGGCGAAGTTGAACGCGTAATGTCGATGGTTGACTCCGTTCTGCTGCTGGTTGACGCTCAAGACGGCCCTATGCCGCAAACCCGTTTCGTGACCAAGAAGGCTTTCGAAGCCGGCCTGCGTCCAATCGTGGTGATCAACAAGGTTGACCGTCCAGGCGCGCGTCCGGACTGGGTTCTCGACCAGATCTTCGACCTGTTCGACAACCTCGGTGCTACCGAAGAACAACTGGACTTCAAAGTCGTCTACGCCTCGGCCCTGAACGGCATTGCCGGTCTGGAACACACCGACATGGCTGAAGACATGACCCCGCTGTACCAGTCGATCGTCGACAACGTACCAGCGCCTAAAGTCGACCGCGATGGTCCGTTCCAGATGCAAATCTCGGCACTGGACTACAACAGCTTCCTGGGTGTTATCGGCGTTGGCCGTATCGCTCGTGGCCGCATCAAGCCGAACACTCCGGTTGTCGCTATCGACGCCGACGGCAAGAAGCGTAACGGTCGTATCCTGAAGTTGATGGGTCACCACGGTCTGCACCGTATCGACGTTGACGAAGCAGCTGCCGGCGACATCGTCTGCATCAGCGGTTTCGATCAGCTGTTCATCTCGGACACATTGTGCGACCCGTTGAACGTTGAAGCGATGAAGCCGCTGACCGTTGACGAGCCAACCGTTTCCATGACCTTCCAGGTAAACGACTCGCCTTTCTGCGGTAAAGAAGGCAAGTTCGTGACGTCCCGTAACATCAAGGAACGTCTGGACAAGGAACTGCTCTACAACGTTGCTCTGCGCGTAGAAGAAGGCGACACCGCCGACAAGTTCAAAGTCTCCGGTCGTGGCGAGCTGCACTTGTCCGTACTGATCGAAACCATGCGTCGCGAAGGCTTCGAAATGGGTGTTGGTCGTCCGGAAGTGATCATCCGTATGGTTGACGGCGTCAAGCACGAACCGTACGAAAACGTGACCATCGACCTGCCTGAAGAATCGCAAGGTTCGATCATGGAACAGATCGGTATCCGTAAAGGCGACCTGACCAACATGGTTCCGGATGGCAAGGGCCGTGTGCGCCTTGAGTACAACATCCCGGCTCGTGGCTTGATCGGTTTCCGTAACGAGTTCCTGACCCTGACCTCCGGTGCAGGCATCCTGACCTCGATCTTCGACCGTTACGACGTGATGAAGTCCGGCGACATGTCCGGCCGTCAGAACGGCGTGCTGGTTTCGGTTGCTACCGGTAAGGCTCTGACTTACTCGCTGGAAACCCTGCAAGCGCGCGGCAAACTGTTCCTGGGTCACGGTGAAGACGTGTACGAAGGTCAAATCGTCGGCATCAACAGCCGCGACAACGATCTGGGCGTCAACCCAACCAAAGGCAAGAAGCTCGACAACATGCGTGCCTCGGGTAAAGACGAAACCATCGCTCTGGTTCCGCCTATCCGTTTCACCCTGGAACAAGCTCTGGAATTCGTTCAAGAAGACGAATTGTGCGAAGTCACTCCTAAGTCCATCCGTCTTCGTAAGAAGATCCTGGGCGAAAGCGAGCGTACCCGCGCTGCCAAGAAGTCCGGTAACTAAGTCATTTAGTTAGCAGACAAAAAAACGCCCCCGATCGCGAGATCGGGGGCGTTTTTGTTTGTCTGGGGTTTGCGCGGTGTTTGTGCTGGCCTCATCGCGAGCAGGCTCGCTCCCACAGCGAATTGTGGTGTTCACAGGCTCTTTGTTCGGCGCCGAACCCTGTGGGAGCGAGCCTGCTCGCGATGAGGCCCGGTCAGATAGCGAGAGTCTGGATCAGAACTTCTCGAGGGTACGCCGCGAGCTGCTGGTCTCGCGCACCACTTCCTTGGGCTTGTAAGCGCAATACCCTGGCCGCGGCCCGATCTTGGGGTGATTGCGGCAAGTGTCCGGGCGCTTGTCATAAATAGTGCACAAACGGCTCTTACGATCCAGGTACAGGCAATCGTTATTGCTCATGCGCTGCAGGGTAAAAATTTCCGATTTCTGGTTGTAGCGCTCGACGATCCCTTCCTTCTGCAAACGCTTGGCGATGTTTTTCGCCGGTTCGCCACGCTCGAATTCATCGACGATGCCGATGCGGATCAGATCCTTGATCTTGACCTCGACCGGCAGCGTGCAGCAGCTGGATACGCAGGAGCCGCACATAGGTGCAGAATACTTGGCCCAGGTATCCAGGCGATCGATCTCAGCGGCAGCGATCAGGTTGGACTTCATCATCAGTTGTTACCAGCGTGTGCATCAGGGCGCGCGATCATACCGGGACTGGTGGATTTTTGAACAACCTTTCGCCAGATTTTTTGTCGTGCCGTGCCAAATCCCTGGTTTTACGGCACGCCCCCTGCATTGAATCAGGCACATGCCAATGTAATGGCGACGGATTTCGCACTATCAGGGAAAACTCCCGAACAAGAGCCTCGGCTGCCTGTCAGAGCGTCTAGGCTCAGAAACTTTACGCTCGCTCGAGGTCCTATCGATGACTCAAGAACCACTTGTTCGCGAAGCAGAGGTGGCCGCATTTCGCGACGCCGTCTTGACCAAACTCACCTATGCAGTGGGCAAAGACCCGGATCATGCCTTCGACCACGACTGGTTCGAAGCCATCGCGCTCGCCGCGCGCGATCATATGGTCGAGCACTGGATGGACCACACCCGGCAGATCTACCGCAAAGGCCAGAAACGGGTTTACTACCTCTCCCTTGAATTTCTCATCGGCCGGCTGCTCTACGACAGCCTGAGCAACCTCGGCCTGCTCGACGTCGCCCGTGAAGCCATGACCGAACTGGGCGTGGACATCGAGCGCATCCGCTTGCTCGAACCCGATGCTGCACTGGGCAACGGCGGCCTCGGCCGTCTGGCCGCGTGCTTCATGGAAAGCATGTCGACCCTCGGCATTGCCGGCCACGGCTATGGCATCCGTTACGAACACGGCTTGTTCCGCCAGGCCATCGTCGATGGCTGGCAGCAGGAGCAGACGGAACACTGGCTGGATTTCGGCAACCCGTGGGAGTTCGAGCGACCAGAAGTGGTGTATCCGATCGGTTTCGGCGGCAGTGTCGAAACGGTCACCGACGAGTCGGGTAAAACCAAACAAGTCTGGACCCCGGCAGAAACCGTGCGCGCCATTGCGTACGACACGCCGGTGGTTGGCTGGCGCGGAGCGAGCGTCAACACCTTGCGTCTGTGGCGCGCCCGCGCTGTGGAAGACCTGCACCTGGAGCGCTTCAACGCGGGTGACCACTTGGGCGCCGTCGCCGAAGTTGCCCGTGCGGAAAGTATTTCCCGCGTGCTTTACCCTGCCGACAGCACCGAGGCCGGTCAGGAACTGCGCCTGCGTCAGGAATATTTCTTCGTTGCAGCATCGTTGCAAGACTTGCTGCGACGCCATCGCAACACGCACACCTCCGTGCTGACCTTGGGCGACCACGCGGCCATCCAGCTCAACGACACTCACCCCTCGATCGCAGTGGCGGAGCTGATGCGCCAGCTGGTCGACGTCTATGACGTGGCGTGGGATGCAGCGTGGCAGGTTACAGTGGACACGCTGTCGTACACCAACCACACGCTGCTGCCCGAAGCGCTGGAAACCTGGCCGGTCGGCTTGATGGAGCGCATGCTGCCGCGGCACATGCAGATCATTTACCTGATCAACGCTCAACACATCGATTCTCTGCGCGCCAAAGGCGTTCACGACTTTGAAGTGCTGCGCGCTGTATCGCTGATCGAAGAAGACAACGGTCGCCGCGTGCGCATGGGTAACCTGGCGTTTCTCGGCTCACATAGCGTCAACGGCGTATCAGGGCTGCACACGCAACTGATGCGCAAAACCGTGTTCTCCGAGCTGCACAAGCTTTACCCGGAGCGAATCAACAACAAGACCAACGGCATCACCTTCCGCCGCTGGTTGTATCAGGCCAACTCTGAATTGACCTCGATGCTGGTCGATGCGCTCGGCCCCGATCTGCTGGATAACCCGGAAGAACGTTTGCTCGATCTGGAACCGTTCGCCGAGCAACCGGCGTTCCGCAAAGCCTTCGCCGAGCAGCGTCTGCATAGCAAGAAAGCCCTGGCCTACATCATTCACGAGCGACTCGGCGTGGCGGTCAATCCGGCGGCGATGTTCGACGTTCAGGTCAAACGGATCCACGAATACAAACGCCAGTTGCTCAACTTGCTGCACACCGTCGCACTGTATCAGGCGATTCGCGCCGAGCCGGAAGTCGACTGGGTGCCGCGTGTGAAGATTTTCGCCGGTAAAGCGGCAGCGAGTTATCACCAGGCCAAGTTGATCATCAAGCTGACCAACGACATCGCTCGCGTCGTGAACAACGATCCGACGGTGCGCGGTTTGCTCAAGGTGGTGTTCCTGCCCAACTACAACGTCAGTCTGGCGGAGAGCATCATTCCGGCAGCGGATCTGTCCGAGCAGATTTCCACCGCCGGTTTCGAAGCGTCGGGCACCAGCAACATGAAATTCGGCCTCAATGGCGCCCTGACCATCGGCACGCTGGACGGTGCCAACGTGGAAATGTGCGAGCGCATCGGCGCCGAGCACATGTTCATTTTCGGCCTGAGCGCGCAGCAGGTGGAAGCGCGCAAGCAGAACCACGAGTTTAATGCGACGCCGGACATTGCTGCCTCGCATCGCCTCAATGATGTATTACAAGCGATCCGCGGCGGGGTGTTCTCGCCGGATGATCCATCGCGTTATACCGGCCTCATCGATTCGTTGATCGACTATGATCGATTCCTGGTGTGTGCCGATTTCGATTCCTACTGGGATGCGCAAATGCGCGTCGAAGCGCACTGGCATGATTCGCAGCAATGGTGGCGTTCGGCAGTGTTGAACACCTCGCGCATGGGCTGGTTCTCCTCGGACCGAACCATTCGTGAGTACGCGACGGAGATCTGGAAAGCGTTGGAGTAAATCCACGATAGGCTCGATATACTGGCGCGTCGGACAAGATCGCAGCCTTCGGCAGCTCCTACAGTCAGCGTTCACTTAACGCAGGGTGTTGGAGCTGCCGAGGGCTGCGATCTTTCTGTTCGGGCTGCGCTAATCTTCTCGGATTGGCCTCTGCGCTTAGGGATATCGACCATGCAATGGATGTTCATGCTGATTGGGCTGGTGCTGGGCTGGGTACTCGACGAGTCGTTCAGCGATGCGCTGCTGGGCGCGTTGCTCGGCGCGGGTGTTGGCCAGGCCATTCGCATTGGCCGTCTCGATGCACAGGCAGCCGAGCAGCGTCGACTGCTTGAACAAACGCAGATCGCCCTCAATGGTCTGCAGCAACGACTGGCGCTGCTGGAACCGTCCAGTGTTCAAGCGCCAGCAATGCCAGAGGCTTCAGCGAGCGGCGAGCCGGTACTGACCCCCCATTTCACCCTCGACGAAATTCCTGAAGCTTCCCCGGAGTTGAACTGGGACCTGCCGCCCGAGCTCGAACCCGTAGCCGCGACTTCTACGCTGTCCAGCCATGCGCTACCTGACGATGTGTGGAATTCGGCACCTGTTACCCGAGCGGCCCGCCAACCGCTTGAGCCTCACGGTCAGAACATGATCGATCGCGCGATCACTGCGGCACGCAACTGGCTGTTTGGCGGCAATACCGTGCTGCGCGTCGGTGTGGTGCTGTTGTTCCTCGGGCTGGCGTTTCTGTTGCGCTACGCCACCGAGGGTGTCGTGGTGCCGATTGAATTGCGTTACGCAGGCGTCGCGGCAGCGGCGTTGGGGCTGCTGGCGCTGGGCTGGTGGTTGCGGCGGCGCAATAGCCATTTCGCGCTGATGTTGCAGGGGGCCGGCATTGCGGTGTTGTACCTGACAGTATTTGCCGCGATGCGTTTGCATCCGTTGCTCGACCCGTCCGCAGCGCTCGGTCTGCTGGTGGTAGTCACCGTGTTCTCGGCCATTCTCGCGATCAGGCAGGATGCCATGGCGCTGGCTGCCGTAGCGGCGCTGGGCGGGTTTGCCGCACCGATCCTCACGTCCACGGGGGCCGGCAACCACGTTGCACTGTTCAGCTATTTCGCATTACTCAACGCCGGCATCCTTGCCATCGCGTGGTTCAAGGCCTGGCGGCTGCTCAACGTGATCGGTTTTGTCGGCACCTTCGGCATCGGTGTCGCCTGGGGTTTGCGTGCCTACACGCCGGACATGCTGTGGAGCACCGAACCATTCCTGATCCTGTTTTTCCTGATGTACCTGGCCATCGGTCTGTTGTTCGCCCGGCGTAAGTTGCGGGAAATGAGCGATGCGCCCGAGGACGACAGCCGTGATGCGCTGTTGCGCTGGTCGGCCCGCAAAGGCGATTACGTCGACGGCACGATGTTGTTCGGTCCGCCGCTGGTAGGTTTCGGTTTGCAGTTCGCGCTGGTTCAACATCTGGAGTTTGCTGCGGCGTTCAGCGCCCTTGCCTTGGGCATGATTTACATGGGACTCGCCCGTTGGCTGATGGGTGGACGCGCGCTGTTATTAGCTGAAACCTGCCTGGCCCTCGGAGTGATTTTCACCAGCCTGGCGATTCCGTTGGGCCTCGATGCACGCTGGACCACCGCTGCATGGGCCGTGGAGGGCGCGGGAATCTTCTGGCTCGGCCTGCGTCAGCAGCGACCCTTTGCCAGAGCCTTTGCACTGTTGCTGCAACTGGGTGCGGCGCTGGCCTTTCTCAGTGAGCTGCGATTCGGCGAAAGCAGCCTGCTGCAAGGCACGCCGCTGGGCGCCTTGATGCTTGGCGTGGCATTGTTGTTCAGCTTCCGGCAGCTACGCAAAGCTTCTCCCGAGCAGACCTCGGCGTGGGAGCGCAAAGGGATGCCGGTGCTGGCGTGCCTTGGGCTGAGCTTTCTCTATCTGTTGGCGCCGCTGTTTTTCCTCATTCACGGTACGGTGATGAGCTGGGCGCTGGCCGGGTTGGCGACATTGCTTGTCGGCCTGCGCCTGCCCTCGCGCACGTTCGTCTTCACTGCGTTAGCCGTGCAACTGCTTGCAGGATCGGCTTATCTGGTCGCGGGAGCGGGCGGGTTTTGGCCATCCGCCGACGGTCTGACTGCGCTGACGAACAGCGGGTTCTGGCCGCCGTTGGTGCTCGGCGTGGTCGCGTTGGTCGGAGCATGGCGCTTGCAATTGGGCACGCACATCAGCGGGCTCAGCCTGCAGCGTGTGTCCGATGTGTTGCTGGTGTGGGGCGCGGGATGGTGGGCGCTGGCGTGGGGCGCTGAAATACTGCGATTCGCTCCGGCGAATCTGCAAGCGACCCTGCTGCTCACGGCCATCGCAATCAGCATTGCGCTGTGGACGTTGCTGGCGTTACGCCTGAAATGGACGTCGCTGGGTTTGCTTTGTCTGTCGCTGATACCTGCCGCTGCTCTGGTGCTGCTCGGCGTGTTGCACAGCCGTTATCACCCGGCCGCAGACTTCGGCTGGCTGGTCTGGACGGCAGTGTTCGCGGTGCATTTCCTCTCGCTGCGGCGACTGGCACCGATGCTGCCGGCGCAGGCTGTCAGCGTCGCCCATGTCCTCGGCTGCTGGCTGTTGATGGGTGTGCTGGCGCTCGAGATGCGTTACGCCATGCTGCTGTTATCCGAGCACTACAATGCCTGGCGTTGGTTGGGTTGGGCAATTATCCCGAGTCTGTATCTGCTGCTGATGGCCGCGCCGCGTGCGTGGCCATGGCCCGTATCGGCGTATTCACGCGAGTACCGGGTGTATGCCGCCGCACCGTTGGCGTTGCTGATGCTCGGCTGGTTCTGGCTGGCGAACATTGTCAGCAGCGGCGCCGCCGAGCCGCTGCCTTATGTGCCGCTGATGAACCCTCTGGAGCTGGGCCTGTTGTTCGCGCTGTTCGGTGTCTACGTCTGGTCGCGCAGTGCGATGGCGCAACTGACGATTCGTCAGGATTACGCCGGCCACGCGACGCAGCTGATCCTTGGCGTCTCGTTGTTTGCCTTCTTTACCGCACTGGTGAATCGCACCGCGCACCATTGGGGCGGCGTACCGTTCGAGCTGGATTTGCTGCTTGCGTCGATGCAGGTGCAGGCCGGTCTTTCCATCGTCTGGACCTTGATGGCGTTGAGCCTGATGATTGGCGGCCATCTGCGCCATCGTCGCGAAGTCTGGTTGATCGGCGCTGCGTTGATTGGTGTGGTGGTGGCCAAACTGTTCTTTGTCGAGTTGAGTAACCGTGGCGGGCTGGCGCGGATCGTTTCGTTTATCGGCGTTGGTATTTTGCTGCTGGTGGTGGGTTATTTCGCACCGTTGCCGCCCAGGCGCGCCGAGGCTGCTGCGGATGCCGAGCGTCCGCAATCCGAAGGAGTGTCGTCTTGAGTCTGAAGCTGAGTCTGGGCTGGTGGGGTGTTGTTGCAATGGGCGTGGCGCTGGCAGTCAATGCACAGGACAAGCCTGCGGATTTTGCCACCCAGTTGCCGTTGACCGTGAGCGGGCAGGGGCCGTGGTATCGCCTTGAGTTGCCACTGGCCGCGCAATTGAATGCGCACCAGACAGACCTCGGCGATGTGCGCGTGTTCAACGCCGCCGGCGAGGTTCAAGGCTACGCCCTGGCCAGGACAATTCCCGCAAGCAGTGAAGCGCGAATCCTGACCGACGTGAAGTGGTTCCCGTTGTACAGCGCGGCGGACGACACCGAGCGGGCGCCGATCGTGCGTGTGCAATCAAACCCCAACGGCACGTTGGTGCAGGTGCAACCGTCCAGCCAGTTGGAGGCGGGGGAAGAAGTGCTGCGCGGCTGGTTGCTCGACGCCAGCGCGATCAAGGCGCCACTGCAGCAGTTGGTTCTGGACTGGACCAGCGAGCGAGACGGTTTCCAGGTTTTCAGCATCGAAGCCAGCGATGATTTGCAGCATTGGCAGTCGTGGGGCGACGGTCAGGTTGCGCGCCTGACCTTCGCCGACGAGCGCGTCGAGCAGCATGAAGTCGACCTGCCGGGACAATCGGCGCGTTATTTGCGCTTGCTGTGGAAGACGCCGCAATCGGCGCCGACGTTGACTTCGGCGCGACTGCAAAGCGCCCGTAGTGTGCCGTTGCCGTTGTCCTGGTCGCAATCGTTGGCCGGCAGCACCGCGAAGCCCGGTGAATATACCTGGCAGTTACCGACCGGGCTGAACGTCGAACGTGTGCAGATTGAATTGAACCAGCCCAACAGTCTGGCGCCGGTGACGTTGTCCGGTCGTCGCGACAGTAGCCTGCCCTGGCAACCGCTGAGTAGCGGCGTGCTCTATCGCCTGACCCGGGATGGTCAAGAGGTGGTGCAGAATGAATTGCAACTGTCGGGTCAAACCCTGCAGCAGCTGAAACTGACAGTCGATGAGCGCGGCGGTGGGCTGGGTGCTGAAGCTCCGTCGGTGAAATTCGCTGTGCGCTCGACGCAACTGGTGTTCCTCGCGCGAGGGGCCGGGCCTTATACGCTGGCGCTGGGCAACGCGACGGTAAAAGCGGCGAACCTGCCGTTGGCGACGTTGATCCCGGATTACACCGCAGCGAAGCTGGCGTCGCTGGGAAGGGCTGCGGTAGATGAAGCGGCGATGGTCGAGCCGACATCAACGGCGACCTCGACCTTGCAGGCCGACACTGACTGGAAGAAGTTCGGCTTGTGGGCCGTGTTGCTATTGAGTGTTTTGTTCCTCGCGGCGATGGCGTTCAGTCTGCTGCGCAAGCCGCCAGCCAGCTCCTGAAGGCTGGCTTTCGGGCGAAGAGCGATTCGTAATGGCCGTTCATTTTCAGCGCTCAACTGAGCTGTTTCCAACTACGCTAAACCCGACGCATGAACTCTCTTGGGCGGATCACGTCTGATAGGAGGAAATGCGTGCTGACTCGCGCTAAACTGCGCGGGTTTTTAGCCCCCCCCATTCCACCGGAGCCTTCCATGTCCCGCGTTACCCTGAGTCGCTATCTGATTGAGCAGACCCGTAGCAACAACACGCCTGCCGATCTGCGTTTCCTGATCGAAGTGGTGGCGCGCGCCTGTAAAGAAATCAGCCACGCCGTGTCTAAAGGCGCCCTGGGTGGTGTTCTGGGCAGCATGGGCACTGAAAACGTCCAGGGCGAAGTGCAGAAGAAACTCGACGTGATTTCCAACGAGATTCTGCTCGAAGCCAACGAATGGGGCGGTCACCTGGCCGGCATGGCGTCCGAAGAAATGGACAACGCTTACCAGATCCCGGGCAAATACCCGAAAGGTGCCTACCTGCTGGTATTCGACCCACTGGACGGTTCGTCGAACATCGACATCAACGCCCCGGTCGGCACCATTTTCTCGGTACTGCGTTGCCCGAGCGAATACCTCAGCCAGAACGAAGCCCTGAATGAAAAGGCGTTCTTGCAGCCAGGCACCGAGCAGGTAGCGGCCGGTTATGCCATCTACGGCCCGCAAACCATGCTCGTGCTGACCTTGGGCGACGGCGTGAAAGGCTTCACCCTGGACCGTGAAATGGGCAGCTTCGTGCTCACTCATGAAGACATCACCATTCCTGAGTCCACCCAGGAATTTGCCATCAACTCGTCCAACCAGCGTCACTGGGAAGCACCGGTGCAGCGTTACGTCAGCGAATTGCTGGCCGGTGAGGAAGGCCCGCTGAAGAAGAACTACAACATGCGCTGGGTGGCCGCGATGGTTGCCGACGTGCACCGCATCCTGACCCGTGGCGGCCTGTTCATGTACCCACGCGACAGTCGCGAGCCATCGAAGCCGGGCAAACTGCGCCTGATGTACGAAGCCAACCCGATGTCGTTCCTGGTTGAGCAAGCGGGCGGTGCGTCCACCGACGGCCATCAGCGCATCCTCGACATTCAGCCTGAAGGCCTGCATCAGCGCGTAGCGGTGTACCTCGGTTCGAAAGAAGAAGTTGCACGCGTCACGGCTTACCACAAGGAATAAACCATGACTGCGCCTTGGCAGCCATTGCTCGAATGGTGGTTCGGTTCTTCCGGATCAGCGCAAGAGACAGTGGCTGCCAAGGGCAGGTTATGGTTCGGCAAGCGCGACAGCCAGGACCTCGAAGCGCGCACGCGTTTCGGGGGCTGGGTCGAGCAGGCACTGGCCGGCAATTTGACCGAGTGGGCGCAACGTCCCGAAGGTTGGCTGGCACTGGTGCTGTTGCTTGATCAGTTACCGCGCATGATCTATCGCGATTCGCCCAAATCCTTCTCAGGTGACCTTAGAGCTCAGGCGCTGGTGGCCCAAGGCATTGCGGCGGATTTCGATCGTCAGTTGCGGCCGATTCAGCGGGTGTTCATCTATCTGGTGTTCGAGCATTGCGAAAACCTGGCGGTGCAGAACGAGGGCGTTTCGCGCTACATCGACCTGCTCGCGCAGCTGCCCGAGGCTGATCGGGCACTGTTCGCCGACTACCTGGACTTTGCCGAGAAGCATCAGAAGGTCATTGCGCGGTTTGGACGCTTTCCGCACCGGAACGCGGTGCTTGGGCGGGAGTCGACGGTCGAGGAGTTGGCGTTCCTTTCGGAGCCTGGGTCCAGATTCTGATTCTTCATTGTTGCTGATGCCGCCATCACCAGCAGGCTGTCTCCCACATTTGGTTTGCGTGGTTCACAAATCCCCTGTGGGAGTCAGCCTGCTGGCGATGAGGCCAGTGAGAGCGCCTTAAATCCTGAAACTACCCACCAGCTGCTTCAACCGCGCCGCCTGCTGCTCAAGGTCCGAGCACGCGCGCAAGGTTGATTGCAGATTCTCCACCCCTTCCTGGTTGAGCATGTTGATCTCGGTAATGTCGACGTTGATCGACTCCACCACCGCCGTCTGCTCTTCAGTCGCGGTCGCCACCGACTGGTTCATTCCGTCGATTTCGCCGATGCGCTGAGTCACGCTGCCCAGACGCTCGCCCGCCTGGTTGGCGATGCCGACGCTGCTTTCGCTCTGGCGCTGGCTGTCGGTCATGGTGCTGACTGCTTCGCGGGCGCCGACTTGCAACTCCTCGATCATTTTTTGCACTTGCTGTGCCGAATCCTGGGTGCGGTGGGCGAGGTTGCGGACTTCGTCGGCGACCACGGCAAAACCACGCCCGGCTTCACCGGCACGGGCCGCTTCAATGGCGGCATTAAGTGCCAGCAGGTTGGTTTGCTGCGAAATGCTGGTAATCACTTCCAGAATCTGCCCGATGTTCACTGTGTTGCTGTTGAGCGTTTCGATATTGCCGCACGAATCGCTGATCTTCGCCGACAGCTGCTGCATTGCAGTAATGGTCTTATCCACCACTTGCTGGCCCTCTTCGGCCATCGCGCGCGCGTCGCTGGAATGCTGAGAGGCGAGGGCGGCGTTCTGGGCGATTTCCTGGGCGGCTGCGCCCAGTTGATTGATTGCGGCGGCGACACTGCTGGTGCGCGAGGCTTGCTGGTCGGAGTTGAGCATCGACGAGTTTGACGCAGCAACTACGCGCAGGGCGACTTCGTTTACCTGGCCGGTGGCCGAAGACACTTCACGGATCGAGGTATGAATGCGCTCCACGAAACGGTTGAACGAGGTGCCCAGTGCACCGAATTCATCCTGGCCGTGAATCGTCAGGCGTTTGGTCAGGTCGCCTTCGCCTTCGGCGATGTCATGCATGGCGCGGCCCATGGTCAGCAACGGCTGCATCAGGAAACTGATCAGCATGCCCAGCAGCGCAATGATGATCACTACGGCGATGACCATGGCAATGATCGCCGAAGTGCGGAATTCGCCGAGCATGGCGAACGCGGTGTCTTGATCCAGCACCAGTGCGACATACCAGTCCGCCGACGGCACGCCGTTGACGTGGGTGAAGGAAATGAACTGGCGCTTGCCGTCGATCTCGACCTCTTTCATGCCGGGGCTGACCTGCGGTGCGCCGCTTGGGTACGCCTCGGTCAGGTTCTTCAGCACCAGTTTGCTGTCCGGGTGGATCAGGATCTTGCCGTCGGCGCCGACGATGAACGCATGACCGTGGCCACCGAAATTCAACGAATTGATGATCGCGCTGACACTGGACAGGTCGATGTCAGCACCGGCGACGCCGATCATCTGACCTTCACGTTTCACGGGTGTGGCAACGGTGATCACCAGTTTGCCCGAAGAGGCCGCGATGTACGGTTCTGTTACGACAGTTTGCTGCGCACTGTTGGCCGCTTTGTACCAGCCGCGGGCGCGAGGGTCGTAGTCGGCGGCGCGATTGCCGGCCGGGATCGAGAACATCACCCCGTCAGTGCCGCCGAAATAGCTCAGCTGAAAATTGCTGGTGTAAGCGGGCAGGTCAATGGCGCGCTTGAGACTGGCCGGCGCACTGCCGTCCACGGCGATCTGCTGGGACAGCGATTGCAGCAAGTGGATGCGACTTTCCAGCCAGGTCTGAATGTTGCTGGTGGTCAGGCTGCCGAGTTCCTGCATCGACGTTTCAGTGCTGCTGCGCAACGTCTGGCGCTGGCGATAGTCGTTGAACATTATGAAACAAGCGAATGCAACGGCCACCACGAGGGCGGCAGCCAACAGGATCTTGTGGCTGAATTTCATGTTTCTGGTCATTGGTGAGCTACCGCGAAGGGGGGCTGTTGTAGGCGCAAATTTCTTCCTGATGAATATGTCGACAGCTCAGCGTCAAAGATTAGGCGCTTTTTGCTGGAAGCGACGAAATGCTCAATAGCGAGCGAAAGTTCCTGAAATGTAAAAAAAGCCAGACGAGCGGTGCCAGAAATAGCCAGACTATCGGGGAACCAGATAGGGGTTTGCTCTTCTAAGGTTCAGCTTGGCAGCCTATGCCAACCCCCTTTGCTCCAGGAGTTTCAACATGTCGCTGCGATCCATCGCCTTGCTGTCGTTCTGCGTGCTGCTGGCCGCATGCAGCAAGGTCAATCAGGAAAATTATTCCAAGTTGGAGGCAGGCATGCCCAAGGCCGAAGTTGAAGCCTTGCTCGGCAAAGCAACCGATTGTTCAGGTGCGCTCGGCATGTCCAGCTGCACCTGGGGCGACAAGAACAGCTTTATCAGCGTGCAGTATGCCGGTGACAAAGTGCTGATGTTTTCCGGCCAAGGCCTGAAGTAAACCGGGGCAATTGCCCGCGGGAGAAAAACAATGAAGCGGTTATTGATCCTCCTTTTTGCTGGCCTGGTACTGGCTGGTTGCGCCACTTCTGGCGAAGATCCTTTGGCGCCGAAAACCGTCGACAGTGTCAATCTGAAGAAGTACCAAGGGACCTGGTACGAACTGGCTCGATTGCCGATGTATTTTCAGCGCAACTGCGCGCAATCCGAAGCTCATTACACACTCAAGCCTGATGGCAACGTACTGGTATTGAACCGCTGCCTGACTGAAAACTGGCAATGGGAAGAGGCTAAAGGCACGGCTTATCCGCAAGTGCCGGCCAAGACCGACAAGTTGTGGGTCGAGTTTGATACCTGGTTCTCGCGTTTGCTGCCCGGGGTCGCCAAGGGTCAATACTGGGTGTTGTATGTCAGCGATGACTACAAGACCGCCATCGTTGGCGATCCAAGTCGCAAGTACTTGTGGCTGCTGTCGCGGTCCCCTTCAGTCAATGGCGTAGTGCGTGAAGAGCTGCTGAGCAAAGCACGTCAGCAAGGTTACGACACCACGCGACTGATCTGGCGAGCGTCGGATACGCAGATGGCGAAGACGTCGCATTGACGACCGGCAAAGATCCATTGTGGGAGTGAGCCTGCTCGCGATAGCGGACTGTCCGTCAGCATTGATATTGAGGCTGATGGCGCTATAGCGAGCAGGCTCACTCCCACAATTGTTTTGATGTCAGCCCAGGAGTTCGCGCAGAACCTGGGTGAACGCGCGGCTGCTCTCTTCTTCAGCCGCATGACGCCCGTCCCGCACCACCCACTGGCCATTGACCAGCACGTCACGCACCTGGCGATCGCCACCGGCGAACAACCAGCGATTCAAAATACCGTCGCCCTTGGCCGTCGCCAGGTACGGATCGTTGCCATCGAGCACCAGCCAGTCCGCCCGTTTGCCAACTTCCAACGCACCAATCGGTTGCCCCAGCGCCTGCGCGCCGCCATCCAGTGCTGCGTCATACAGCGTGCGGCCGACCATCGGCTGGTCCGCACCATACAAACGATTACGGCGCTGATCACGCAAACGCTGGCCGTATTCCAGCCAGCGCAATTCTTCCACCACACTCAATGACACATGACTGTCGGAGCCGATGCCCATCCGCCCACCTTGAGCCAGAAAGTCCACTGCCGGGAAAATTCCGTCGCCGAGATTAGCCTCGGTGGTCAGGCACAAGCCGGCAATGGCGCGACTCTTGGCCATCAGCGTGACTTCTTCCGGGTTGGCGTGGGTGGCGTGGACCAGGCACCAACGCTCATCGACGTCGGCGTTTTCATAAAGCCATTGCAGCGGACGACGACCACTCCAGCTCAGGCAGTCATCGACTTCCTTCTGCTGCTCGGCGATGTGAGTGTGCACCGGGCACGACTTGTCGCTGGCCGCGAGTACTTCGCTGATCTGCTGCGGCGTGACCGCGCGCAATGAGTGGAAACACAAACCCAGGGATTGCGCGGGCTGTTTCGCGAGGATCGGCTCCAGATGCGCTTGAAGCTTCAGATAGTTCTCGGTGCTGTTGATAAACCGGCGCTGACCGTCGTTCGGCATCTGGCCGCCGAAACCGGAGTGACTGTAGAGCACTGGTAGCAGGGTCAGGCCAATGCCGGCAGACCGCGCCGCCTGACTGATTTGCACCGCCAGTTCGGCCGGGTCGGCGTATGGCTGGCCGCTGGCGTCGTGATGAACGTAGTGGAATTCTGCGACCGAGGTGTAACCGGCCTTGAGCATTTCGATGTACAGCTGCCGGGCGATGATTCCGAGCTGATCCGGGCTGATTTTTCCGACGAGGCGGTACATCAGGTCGCGCCAGGTCCAGAAACTGTCGTTTGGATTACCGGCCACTTCCGCCAAACCGGCCATCGCTCGCTGGAACGCGTGGGAGTGCAGGTTGGGCATTCCCGGCAGCACCGGACCCCTTAACCGCTCGGCGCCAGCTGCGTGGGAATTGGCCTGGATATCGGTCAAAACGCCGTCGGCGTTGACTTCAAGGCGTACATCGTTGGCCCATCCGTTAGGCAGCAGCGCGCGATCGGCAAAGAAAGCGGACATGGTTCGGCACCCCATCGTGTGTTATTTGTATATACATATACAGACGTTTGCCTGCCCGGTAAACTGCGGCAAGCTAGCGACCACTATCAGACGATCAAGGATTAACCGTGCCGACTCCGCCCCCAGTGTCACCGTTGGCCGCACAGATGGGCGACAGTCCGGCGCCCTTGTACGCCCGCGTCAAACAGATGATCACCCAGCAGATCGACAGTGGTAACTGGCCGCCGCATTACCGCGTTCCGTCGGAAAGCGAGTTGGTCAACCAGCTCGGCTTCAGCCGCATGACCATCAACCGTGCCCTGCGCGAGATGACGGCCGACGGTCTGCTGGTGCGCATGCAAGGTGTCGGTACGTTCGTCGCCGAGCCAAAAAGCCAGTCGGCGCTGTTTGAAGTGCACAACATCGCTGATGAAATCGCCTCGCGCGGCCATCGCCATACCTGCAAGGTGATCACCCTCGAAGAAGAGGCGGCGGGCTCCGAACGTGCGCTGGCGCTGGACATGCGCGAGGGGCAGAAAGTCTTCCACTCGCTGATCGTGCATTTCGAAAACGATATTCCGGTGCAAATCGAAGACCGTTTCGTTAACGCGTTGGTGGCACCGGACTACCTCAAACAGGATTTCACCCTGCAGACGCCTTACGCCTATCTGAACCAGGTCGCGCCGTTGACTGAAGGTGAACACGTGGTTGAAGCGATCCTCGCTGAATCGTCCGAGTGCAAGTTGTTACAGATCGAGAAGGGCGAGCCGTGCCTGCTGATTCGTCGCCGCACCTGGTCGGGCCGTCAGCCAGTGACCGCCGCCCGTTTGATTCACCCGGGTTCCCGTCATCGTCTGGAAGGACGGTTTCATAAATGAGTGAGCTTCAACTACGCGTTCTACGCGCCAGAGACTATCCGCGCATGCCGTGGAAAAACGGCGGCGGCAGCACCGAAGAAATCACCCGCGACGCGGGGACGGGTCTTGATGGTTTTGGCTGGCGTCTGTCGATTGCCGACATTGGCGAGTCGGGCGGCTTTTCCACCTTCGCCGGCTACCAGCGCGTGATCACTGTTCTGCAAGGCAAGGGCATGACCTTGCGCGTCGACGGCCAGGATACCCGCGCGCTGTTACCGCTGGACCCCTATGCATTCAGCGGGGAAAGCCGGGTTTCCTGCTCCCTGCTCGGCGGACCGATCCGCGATTTTAATCTGATCTACGCGCCGCAACGTTACAGCGCAAGGCTGCAGTGGCTGGAAGGCGAGCAACGGTTTCTCACTTCGGCGGAAACGGTGCTGGTGTTCAGTGTCAGCGATGCGCTGGTAGTCAACGTCGGTAACAGCGCCTCACAACTGGATCGCCATGATTGCCTGCAACTGGACGCAAACAGTGGCTTGCAGGAAGTCTCCATTATCGGCGCCTGCTGCGTAATCGAACTGACCGCACGCTGATCAACTGCTGACCGGATCCACTGTGGGGGGGGCTTGCCCCCGTGGGGTCGCGAAGCGGCCCCAAAAAAACAACAGGACTGCTGCGCAGCCCACGGGGCGGTGCGACGTTTCGCCAAGCCCCCTCACCACAAGAGCCTCTTTACCTGTTTCCCATCGCGCACCATCTTGTTACCGAACGCCCCAGCGTGGCGCAAAGCTACGCTTAAAAACAGCAGCCACCCCTCCGCAAAATCCCCTGCAAAAATTTCATCTTCGCCAGAACCCACGGTTCAGGCGCTCTCCAGCCCTGCGCTGGTTCTCTCAAAAGATTTGATTCAAAAAGTTGGCCGCTCGATTGCATATGCTTGTACATACAAGTAAAGACGTATGCGTATGAGTTGATCGAGACTCTCTGCAGCGTCCACTGATTCGCTTGCGCCGCAACGAAGCGCGCAGGCTGCTTGCCCACTGCCAGGGTTGGTTTGAATTGATCGCTGAGGAGTCTTTTTCGTGACTGACAATAAATCTACGACTGCTTCTTTCACCAGGCGCCGTGACGTTGAAATCCGCGCTGCCCGCGGTAACACGCTGACCGCCAAAAGCTGGCTGACCGAAGCGCCGTTGCGCATGCTGATGAACAACCTCGACCCGGAAGTTGCCGAGAACCCTAAGGAATTGGTGGTTTACGGTGGTATCGGGCGCGCGGCACGTAACTGGGAGTGCTATGACAAGATCGTCGAAAGTCTGACTAACTTGAACGACGATGAGACGCTGCTGGTGCAGTCCGGCAAACCGGTCGGGGTGTTCAAGACGCACAGCAATGCACCGCGCGTTCTGATCGCCAACTCCAACCTGGTACCGCACTGGGCGAGCTGGGAGCATTTCAATGAGCTCGACGCCAAGGGCCTGGCCATGTACGGCCAGATGACTGCCGGCAGCTGGATTTACATCGGCAGCCAAGGCATCGTCCAGGGCACCTATGAAACCTTCGTTGAAGCCGGTCGCCAACATTACAATGATGACCTCACTGGCAAGTGGGTCCTCACCGCCGGTCTGGGCGGGATGGGTGGTGCACAACCTCTGGCTGCAACCTTGGCTGGCGCGTGCTCGCTGAACATCGAATGCCAGCAGATCAGTATCGATTTCCGCCTGAAAAGCCGCTACGTCGACGAGCAAGCCAAAGACCTCGACGATGCCCTCGCGCGTATCGATAAATACACCAAGGAAGGTAAAGCGATCTCCATCGCCCTGCTGGGTAACGCCGCAGAAATTCTGCCGGAACTGGTCAAGCGCGGCGTACGTCCGGACATGGTCACCGACCAGACCAGCGCCCACGACCCGCTCAACGGCTACCTTCCGGCCGGTTGGACCTGGGACGAATACCGCGCCCGCGCAAAGACCGAACCGGCCGCTGTGATCAAAGCCGCCAAGCAGTCGATGGCCGTGCACGTCAAAGCGATGCTGGAATTCCAGAAGCAAGGCATCCCGACCTTCGACTACGGCAACAACATCCGTCAGATGGCACAGGAAGAAGGCGTGGCAAACGCATTCGACTTCCCGGGCTTCGTGCCGGCTTACATCCGTCCGCTGTTCTGCCGTGGCATCGGTCCGTTCCGTTGGGCTGCACTGTCGGGCAACGCTGAAGACATCTACAAGACCGACGCCAAAGTCAAAGAACTGATTCCTGACGACGCGCACCTGCACAACTGGCTGGACATGGCCCGTGAGCGCATCAGCTTCCAGGGTCTGCCGGCACGTATCTGCTGGGTCGGGCTGGGCCTGCGCGCCAAGCTCGGTCTGGCGTTCAACGAAATGGTGCGTAGCGGTGAGTTGTCAGCGCCGATCGTGATCGGTCGTGACCACCTGGATTCCGGTTCGGTGGCCAGCCCGAACCGTGAAACCGAATCGATGCAGGACGGTTCCGACGCCGTGTCCGACTGGCCACTGCTCAATGCGCTGCTCAACACCGCCAGCGGCGCGACCTGGGTCAGCCTGCATCACGGCGGCGGCGTCGGCATGGGCTTCTCGCAGCATTCGGGGATGGTGATCGTCTGCGACGGTACCGATGAAGCGGCCGAACGAATCGCCCGCGTGCTGCATAACGACCCGGCCACCGGGGTCATGCGTCACGCCGATGCCGGTTACCAGATCGCCATCGACTGCGCGAAGGAGCAGGGCCTGAACCTGCCGATGATTACCGGTAAATAAACCCGCGCTGTAGCAGCTGCCGCAGGCTGCGTTAAGGGCCGAAGGACCTTCGTTCCATTTGGAATGCCGGGGTCGCTTCGCAACCCGACGCAGCCTTCGGCAGCTGCTACAGGGGCTGAGTAACCCAGAAATAACAATCCACAGAGGTTGAATCATGGCTGTTAACACCGATCGTGCAGGCAACAAACCGTTGATCGAAAAGCGTTCGATCGACTACATCCCGGAAGCGGAGAGACACGGTCGTCTGTTGAGCCAGTTCACCCTGTGGCTGGGTGCCAACCTGCAAATCACCGCGATTGTCACCGGGGCCCTGGCCGTGGTGCTGGGCGGTGATGTGTTCTGGTCGTTGATCGGTTTGCTGATCGGCCAACTGATCGGGGGCGGGGTGATGGCGTTACATGCGGCGCAAGGGCCGAAGCTGGGTCTGCCGCAGATGATTTCCAGCCGGGTACAGTTCGGCGTTTATGGCGCGGCGATCCCGATCGTACTGGTTTGCTTGATGTACCTTGGTTTCACCGCCACGGGAACGGTGCTTTCCGGGCAGGCGCTGGGTCAGTTGTTTGGCGTCAGCGACAGCGTCGGTATCCTGATATTCGCCAGTGTCATCGTGCTGGTCACAGTGCTCGGTTATCGGGTGATCCACTGGATCGGCCGTGTCGCCAGCGTTATCGGTGTGATTGCGTTTGTTTACCTGTTCTACCGTTTGATGAGCCAAACGGACGTGGGCGCCCTACTGCAAATCCGCCATTTCAGCTGGAGCAGTTTTCTGCTGGCGGTGTCGCTCGCGGCTTCCTGGCAGATCGCGTTCGGCCCGTACGTGGCTGACTATTCACGCTATCTGCCAAGCAGCACATCTTCGGTGAAAACCTTCTTCGCCGCCGGCGCCGGTTCGGTGATTGGCGCACAAGTGGCGATGATTCTGGGCGTGTTTGCCGCCGCTTCGGCCGATGGGCAGTTCGCCGGCCATGAAGTGGCCTACATTGTGGGCCTGGGCGGTACCGGTGCCACCGCTGCGTTGCTGTACTTCAGCATCGCATTCGGCAAGGTCACCATTTCTACGCTGAACTCCTATGGCAGCTTCATGTGCATCGCGACCATCATCAGCGGTTTTCGTGGTCACCTGCAGGTGTCGCGCTTGCAACGGTTGGTGTTCGTGCTGGTCATAGTGGGTGCTGCGACCTTGATCGCGCTGCTCGGCCAGCATTCGTTCCTGGGTGCGTTCAAGTCCTTCATCCTGTTCCTGCTGGCGTTCTTTACGCCATGGAGCGCGATCAACCTGGTGGACTACTACTGCATCACCCGCGAACGTTACGACGTGCCGGCGCTGGCCGATCCGAATGGCCGCTACGGCCGCTGGAACGCCCTGGGTATCAGCATCTATGTGTTCGGTGTACTGGTGCAGCTGCCGTTCATCGCCACCAAGTTCTATACCGGTCCGCTGGTGGAAGCCATGGGCGGGGTGGATATTTCCTGGATCATCGGTCTGGTGCTTCCCGCCGCCCTGTATTACCTGTGCGCAAAAAAATGGCACGGTTCGGTGCCCGATCATCTGATTCTGCCGGTCGAGCAGGACAGCGTTGCACAACCTGAAACAAGAGTGGCCGGTGGCGCTGCGGCGCAGGCCTGATTGGGACGTGGACAGGGCTGGATGCCTCTTGACTGCCGTAAGCCAATTCATGATTAGGAGCGTCACGACAATGAAATCCAACAAGACCCTGCTGACCGCATTGCTTGCCGTGGGCGTGCTGACCGGTGCCGGCGCGACTCAGGCGGCTGGCTGGTGCGAATCGGGCAAACCGGTGAAGTTCGCCGGCCTGAACTGGGAAAGCGGCATGCTGCTGACCGACGTGCTGCAAATCGTTCTGGAGAAAGGCTACGACTGCAAGACCGACAGCCTGCCGGGCAACTCCATCACCATGGAAAACGCCCTGAGCAGCAACGACATTCAGGTGTTCGCCGAAGAATGGGTTGGACGCAGCGAGGTCTGGAACAAGGCCGAGAAGGCCGGCAAGGTCGTGGGTGTCGGCGCGCCCGTCACTGGCGCGATCGAAGGCTGGTATGTGCCGCGCTACGTCATCGAAGGTGATGCCAGCCGCAAGCTGGAAGCCAAGGCCCCCGACCTGAAAAACATTGCTGACCTGGGCAAATACGCAGCAGTCTTCAAGGATCAGGAAGAGCCGTCCAAAGGCCGTTTCTACAACTGCCCTGCCGGCTGGACCTGTGAGCTGGACAACAGCGAAATGCTCAAGAGCTACGGTCTGGAAAGCACCTACACCAACTTCCGTCCAGGCACCGGCCCGGCGCTGGATGCGGCGGTGCTGTCGAGCTACAAACGTGGCGAGCCGATCCTGTTTTACTACTGGTCGCCGACGCCGCTGATGGGCCAGGTCGACCTGGTCAAACTCGAAGAAAAGCCGGGCGTGGACAAGAGCGTGACCATCAAGGTCGGCCTGTCCAAAACGTTCCACGACGAAGCCCCGGAACTGGTCGCCGTGCTTGAGAAAGTCAACCTGCCGATCGACTTGCTCAACCAGAATCTCGGGCGCATGGCCAAGGAGCGGATCGCTTCGCCGAAACTGGCGAAAATCTTCCTCAAGGAACATCCTGAAGTCTGGCATGCATGGGTGAGTGAAGACGCAGCCAAAAAGATCGACGCTGCGCTTTGATAACTACTGCGTGCTGGGAGCCTACGGCTCTACGCGAGGCAATACTGCGTTGAAAGCTGACTCGAAATGCTCATTGACTAAAGTCAACTCCGCTTTCTCGCCTGCTTTCGCCCTGTCTTGCCTTCGCTCGCAACGTTTTCAAACAGCTTGTTTATAAGGGCAAAAGCTTTCCAGCATCTTTGCGGTGCTGAAAGCCCTGGATTGAGAGTCTCCTATGTTTCCCGAAAGCTTTACCTTTTCCATCGCCGACTGGGTCAACAGTTGGGTCGATTCGCTGGTCACCAATTACGGCGATGTGTTTCGCAGCATCTCCGACACGTTGCTCTGGGCCATCGTCAATCTCGAAGGTCTGCTACGTGCAGCACCGTGGTGGCTGATGCTGGCGATCGTGGCCGGCGTGGCCTGGCACGCGACCCGCAAGGTAGTGACCACGGCTGTCATCGTCGGTCTGTTGTTTCTGGTGGGTGCGGTCGGCCTCTGGGACAAACTGATGCAGACGCTGGCGCTGATGATGGTGGCGACGGTCATTTCGGTGCTGATCGGCATCCCGTTGGGCATCCTGTCCGCACGCAGCAATCGCCTGCGTTCGGTGCTGATGCCGTTGCTCGACATCATGCAGACCATGCCGAGTTTCGTGTACCTGATCCCGGTGCTGATGCTGTTTGGCCTGGGCAAGGTGCCGGCGATTTTCGCCACGGTCATTTACGCTGCGCCACCGTTGATCCGTCTGACCGATCTGGGCATTCGTCAGGTCGACGGCGAGGTGATGGAAGCGATCAACGCGTTCGGAGCCAATCGCTGGCAACAGCTGTTCGGCGTGCAACTGCCGCTAGCCCTGCCGAGCATTATGGCCGGGATCAACCAGACCACCATGATGGCCCTGTCGATGGTCGTCATCGCTTCGATGATCGGTGCCCGTGGTCTGGGCGAAGATGTGTTGGTGGGCATTCAGACGTTGAACGTCGGGCGTGGCCTCGAGGCCGGTCTGGCGATCGTGATTCTGGCCGTGGTGATCGACCGCATCACTCAAGCTTATGGTCGGCCGCGGCATGAGGTGAGCAAATGAGCAACGAAGCCATCAGCAAGATCGAAGTCAAAAACGTCTTCAAGATTTTCGGCAACCGTTACAAGGAGGCGCTGGCCATGGTCGGCCAGGGCAAAACCAAGGACCAGGTGCTTGCTGAAACCGGCTGCGTGGTCGGCGTTAACGACTTGTCGTTGAGCATCGGCACTGGCGAAATCTTCGTGATCATGGGGCTGTCCGGCTCGGGCAAATCCACCTTGGTGCGCCACTTCAATCGCCTGATCGATCCTACCAGCGGCGCGATCCTTGTGGATGGCGTGGATATCCTGCAGTACGACATGGAAGCCCTGCGTGAATTTCGCCGGCACAAGATCAGCATGGTGTTTCAGAGCTTCGGTTTGCTGCCGCACAAGACTGTGCTGGACAACGTCGCCTACGGCTTGAAAGTGCGCGGCGAGAGCAAGCAGATGTGCAGCGAACGCGCTTCGCACTGGATCAACACGGTTGGCCTGAAGGGATACGAAAACAAATACCCGCACCAGCTCTCGGGCGGCATGCGCCAGCGTGTCGGACTGGCCCGGGCCTTGGCGGCCGACACCGACATCATTCTGATGGACGAAGCCTTCAGCGCCCTCGACCCGCTGATCCGCGCGGAAATGCAGGACCAGTTGCTGGAGCTGCAAAAGACCCTGCACAAGACCATCGTCTTCATCACTCATGACCTCGACGAAGCGGTGCGGATTGGTAACCGCATCGCGATCCTCAAGGACGGGCGCCTGATTCAGGTCGGGACGCCGCGCGAGATCCTGCACTCGCCGGCGGATGAATATGTGGACCGGTTCGTCCAGCGGCGTGCGGCGGTGGTTTAACTGGTTTGCGGGTGGTGAAACCTATTGTGGCGAGGGGGCTTGCCCCCGTTGGGCTGCGCAGCAGCGCCAAAAACCTGCGAGCGCTTCGCGCTCGAACGGGGGCAAGCCCCCTCACCACAGGGTTAATTGATCGACAGAATGGTTCATTGATCGACAGAATTTTTGTAAGAGGCACCAGATGTCCCAGGCCGAATTCGCCGACGGATGAGTAGGTGGACCGGTTCGTGCCCCGGCGGGCGGCGTTGGTTTAACAGATTTGCGGGTGGTTCAAAAACAGATTTGCGGGTGGTGAAACCTATTGTGGCGAGGGGGATTGCCCCCGTTGGGCTGCGCAGCAGCCCCAAAAAACCTGCGAGCGCTTGCGCTCGAACGGGGGCAAGCCCCCTCACCACAGGGTTCATTGATCGACAGAATGGTTCATTGATCAACAGAATTTTATAAGAGGCACCAGATGTCCCAGGCTGAATTCGCCGGCGGATGAATATGTGGACCGGTTCGTCCAGCGGCGGGCGGCGGTGGTTTAACAGATTTGCGGGTGGTGAAACCTATTGTGGCGAGGGGGCTTGCCCCCGTTGGGCTGCGCAGCAGCCCCAAAAAACCTGCGAGCGCTTGCGCTCGAACGGGGGCAAGCCCCCTCACCACAGGGTTCATTGATCGACAGAATGGTTCATTGATCAACAGAATTTTATAAGAGGCACCAGATGTCCCAGGCTGAAAAAATCGTTATCACCGACACCCCTCTGCGTTGGCAGGAGGTGGTCGCCGTCGCCCGTCATGGCGCTCAACTTGAGCTGTCGAACGACACCTGGGCGCGCATTGACAACGCCCAGGCCATCGTCCAGCGCATCGTCATCAGCGGCGAACGAGCTTATGGCGTCAATACCGGTCTGGGCGGGTTGTCCAACGTTTCGCTCAAAGACCAACAACTCAGCCAGTTGTCCCGCAACACCTTGCTCAGTCATGCTTGTGGCGTCGGCGCGCCTTTGGCCGACGAGCAGACACGCGCCATCATCTGTGCCGCAATCCGTAATTACAGCCACGGCAAATCCGGCATTCACCGGCGCGTCGTCGAGGCCTTGCTGGCGCTGCTCAACCGCGGCATCACCCCGCAAGTGCCGGCGCAAGGTTCGGTGGGTTACCTGACGCACATGGCGCACATCGGCATTGCGCTGCTGGGCGTCGGCAATGTCAGCTATCGCGGCCGGATCATTTCTGCCCAACAGGCGTTGCGCGAAGAAGGGCTGCCAACGGTCCAGCTCGGCGCCAAAGACGGGTTGTGCCTGGTCAACGGCACGCCGTGCATGAGCGGCCTGAGCTGTCTGGCGATTGCTGATGCAACCAACTTACTGCAGTGGGCCGATGTAATTGGCGCCATGAGCTTCGAAGCCCAGCGCGGCCAGATCGCCGCGTTCGACGCCGAGATCATCGCGCTCAAACCGCATCCGGGCATGCAACAGGTGGGCGTCAATCTGCGCGCGTTGCTTGATGGTAGCGAAGTGATCGCGGCGAGCAAAGGCATTCGCACCCAGGATGCGCTGAGCATTCGCTCGATTCCACAGGTACACGGCGCGGCTCGCGATCAGCTTGAACACGCGAAAAAGCAGATCGAAACCGAACTCAACTCGGTCACCGATAACCCGATGTTGCTGGGCACGCCGGATAATTTCCGCATCGTCTCCCAAGCCAACCCACACGGTCAGTCGGTCGCGCTGGCGGCGGATTTACTGGCCATCGCGATGGCGGAAATCGGCTCGATCGCCGAGCGTCGACTCGATCGTTTGATCAACCCGCACGTCAGCGGTTTGCCGGCGTTTCTGGTGGCCAATCCGGGGGTGAACTCGGGGATGATGATTGTCCAGTACGTCGCCGCGTCACTGTGCGCGGAGAACCGGCAATTGGCGCAACCGGCGGTGCTCGACAACTACGTTACCTCGGGCCTGCAGGAAGACCATCTAAGCATGGGCACCAACGCCGCGCTGAAGCTGCATCGCGCGCTGGAAAACTGCACGCAGATCCTCGCCATCGAATATCTGCTAGCGGCCCAGGCCTTTGAATTTCTCAAGGACCAGCGCTTCGGCGCCGGCACCGATGCCGCATGGCGGCTGCTGCGCGAACGGGTGCCGGCGTACGATCAGGACCGTTGGCTGGCGCCGGACATCGCCGCTGCCGCGAGTGTCCTTAAAGACCCGGCTCTGCTGCATCAGGCTTTACCGAACCTGCACTGACGACGACCTCACACCAGCGTGCCAAGGCGCCAGCCCCCCACAAGGCGGGAAGCGACGGACAACGGACTTTTCCGGAGCGTCTGGTGAGTTAACAAGCACTCTCAAAAGGAGAATAAAAGTGACTGCGCTTAACCTGATTCCCGGCCAATTGAGCCTTGCCCAACTGCGTGAGATTTATCAACAACCGGTTCGGATCACCCTCGACGACAGCGCCTCGGCGCAGATCGAGGCCAGCGTGGCCTGCGTCGAGCAAATCCTCGCCGAGAACCGCACCGCGTATGGCATCAACACCGGTTTCGGCCTGCTCGCCTCGACCCGGATCGCCAGTGAAGACCTGGAAAACCTGCAGCGGTCGCTGGTGTTGTCCCATGCCGCCGGGGTCGGCGAGCCGATCAGCGATGCCTTGGTGCGACTGGTCATGGTGCTCAAGGTCAACAGCCTGAGCCGGGGCTTTTCCGGCATTCGTCGGGTAGTCATCGATGCCCTGATCGCGCTGATCAATGCCGAAGTGTATCCGCACATTCCGCTAAAAGGATCGGTCGGCGCCTCCGGCGATCTCGCTCCGTTGGCGCACATGTCGCTGGTGTTGCTGGGCGAAGGCAAGGCTCGCTACAAGGGCGAATGGCTGGAGGCCACCGAGGCGCTGAAAGTCGCCGGTCTGGTGCCGTTGACCCTGGCGGCGAAAGAAGGCCTGGCGCTGCTCAACGGCACGCAGGTGTCCACCGCTTATGCTTTGCGTGGCCTGTTTGAAGGCGAAGACCTGTTCGCCGGCGCCGTGGCGCTGGGTGCCTTGACCGTCGAAGCGGTATTGGGCTCGCGTTCGCCGTTCGATGCACGCATCCATGCCGCCCGCGGCCAGAAAGGCCAGATCGACGCGGCTGCCGCTTATCGCGAGCTGCTCGGCGAGCGCAGTGAAGTCTCCGAATCGCACAAAAATTGCGACAAGGTTCAGGACCCCTATTCCCTGCGTTGCCAGCCCCAAGTCATGGGCGCCTGCCTGACCCAGTTCCGCCAGGCCGCGGAGGTGCTCGCGGTTGAAGCCAACGCAGTGTCGGATAACCCGTTGGTGTTTGCCGCTGAAGGCGACGTGATTTCCGGTGGCAACTTCCACGCCGAACCGGTGGCGATGGCGGCGGACAACATGGCTTTGGCGATTGCAGAAATTGCCTCGCTGAGCGAGCGCCGTATCTCGTTGATGATGGACAAGCACATGTCGCAACTGCCGCCGTTCCTGGTGGCCAATGGCGGGGTCAACTCCGGTTTCATGATCGCCCAGGTCACGGCGGCAGCGCTGGCCAGCGAGAACAAGGCGTTGTCGCATCCGCATTCGGTGGACAGCCTGCCGACGTCGGCGAACCAGGAAGACCACGTGTCCATGGCCCCGGCAGCGGGCAAGCGCTTGTGGGAAATGGCCGAAAACACCCGTGGCGTGCTGGCGGTGGAATGGCTGGCGGCGTGTCAGGGACTGGATTTGCGTGAAGGTTTGAAGACCTCGGCGAAGCTGGAAAAAGCCCGGGCGATTCTGCGTGCGGAAGTGCCGTTTTATGAGAAGGACCGGTTTTTTGCGCCGGACATCAATGCGGCGACCGAGCTGTTGGCGACGCGTTGTTTGAATGACCTGGTGTCGGTGAAGTTGTTGCCGAGCCTGTAAGGGCCCCATCGCGGGCAAGCCCGGCTCCCACAGGGATTGTGTGGACACTGCAAAACCGGTGTGGGGCTGAAGCCATCGCGAGCAGGCTCGCTCCCACAGGGATTGTGTGAACGCTGCAGATCCAGTGGGAGCGAGCCTGCTCGCGAATCGATTTTGAACAAGACGAGGAACCCGGGATGAAAACCCTATGGCACAACTGCCACGTCGCGACCATGGCGCAAGGCGTCTACTCGATTATCGAGGACGCGGCGATCGTGACGTCCGGTGCGCACATCGAGTGGCTCGGCCCCCAGGCTGAACTGCCGCCGGGAGACTATTCGGCCACCACCGACTTGAACGGCGCCTGGGTCACCCCAGGCCTGATCGACTGCCACACGCACACGGTGTTCGGCGGTAACCGCAGCGGTGAATTCGAGCAGCGTCTGCAAGGTGTTAGCTACGCGGACATCGCCGCTGCCGGCGGCGGCATCGCCAGCACCGTCCGCGCCACCCGCGCCGCGTCCGAGGATGACTTGTTCGCCAGTGCCGCCAGGCGCCTGAAGAGTCTGATGCGCGATGGGGTGACCACCATCGAAATGAAATCCGGTTACGGCCTCGACCTGGCCAGTGAACGGAAAATCCTCCGGGTCATCCGCCGTCTCGGCGCCGAACTGCCGGTCAGCGTGCGCAGCACCTGTCTCGCCGCCCACGCGATGCCGCCGGAATACGTGGATCGGGCTGATGACTACATCGACCACATTTGCACGCACATGCTGCCGGCGCTGGCCGCCGAAGGCCTGGTGGATGCGGTCGATGCGTTTTGCGAATACCTGGCGTTTTCGCCCGCGCAGGTCGAGCGCGTGTTTATCGCCGCCAAACAACTGGGCCTGCCGGTGAAGCTGCATGCCGAGCAATTGTCCTCGCTCAACGGTTCCAGCCTGGCGGCGCGCTACCACGCACTGTCGGCCGATCACCTGGAGTTCATGACCGAAGATGACGCCATCGCCATGGCTGCTTCCGGCACCGTCGCTGTGTTGCTACCTGGTGCGTTCTACTTCCTGCGCGAAACACAATTGCCGCCGATAGAAGCCTTGCGCAAACACGGGGTGAAAATCGCCATCGCCAGCGACCTGAATCCAGGCACCTCACCGGGACTGTCGTTGCGCCTGATGCTGAACATGGCTTGCACCTGTTTCCGCATGACCCCGGAAGAAGCGCTGGCGGGCGCGACGATTCACGCCGCCACCGCGTTGGGAATGGCCGACACCCATGGTTCGCTGGAAGTTGGCAAAGTCGCGGATTTCGTCGCCTGGCAAATTGATCGTCCCGCCGACCTGTCGTATTGGCTGGGCGGCGATCTGGAAAAACGCGTCGTGCGCCACGGCGTCGAAACGAGTCTGTAGGAGAGCAGTTGTGGATAAGGTTCTGAATTTCAAACAAGGCCGTGTGCCGCTGTTGATCAGCATGCCCCACGCCGGTCTGCGCCTGACACCGGCCGTCGAGGCCGGCCTGATCGGTGATGCGAAAAGCCTGCCGGACACCGACTGGCATATCCCCAAGCTGTATGAATTCGCCGATGAGCTTGGCGCCAGTACACTGGCTGCCGAATATTCGCGATTCGTTATCGACCTCAACCGTCCATCTGACGACAAACCGTTATATGCCGGCGCTACCACTGGCTTATACCCGGCAACGCTGTTCGACGGCATTGCATTGTTTCACGAGGGCAAGGAACCGTCAGCAGCGGAGCGGGCAAGTTATCTGGAGAAGATCTGGACGCCCTACCACAGTACGTTGCAGCGCGAGTTGGCGCGGCTGAAAGCCGAGTTCGGCTACGCGCTGCTGTTCGATGCGCATTCGATCCGCTCGATCATCCCGCACTTGTTTGACGGCAAACTGCCGGACTTCAACCTTGGAACCTTCAATGGCGCCAGTTGCGATCCGCAGTTGGCCGCTCAGCTGGAAGCGATTTGCGCGCAGCATGCCGAGTACAGCCATGTGCTGAACGGCCGCTTCAAGGGCGGTCACATCACCCGCCACTACGGCAACCCGGCCGACCACATTCATGCGGTGCAGCTGGAATTGTGTCAGAGCACGTACATGGAAGAGTTCGAGCCGTTCCGCCATCGGCCGGATCTGGCAGAGCCGACTCAGGTTGTCCTCCGGGAACTGCTGCAAGGGCTGTTGGCGTGGGGCGAACAACGCTACAACGCCTGACCCGACCCCGACCCCGGAGCTGTCGAGAGAAACGAGGCTGCGATCTTTTGATCCTGAATAAATCCAAAGATCGCAGCCTCGTTTCACTCGACAGCTCCTACGACGTCATCAGGTCAGGTTAAACGTCGCTCATGAGGCGCCTGCCATTGCCGGGGCATGCTCATTCACGTCAATCGGGTTTATGATGCCGAACGGCAGAATAATAGAAGTCCCCCCAGGGATGACCTCGACCCCTTACGGAGCGCGCAATGCAGACTTTGTACCCGCAGATCAAACCCTACGCCCGGCATGATCTGGCTGTCGATGAAACCCACACGCTGTACGTTGACGAAAGCGGCTCTCCGGAAGGATTGCCGGTGGTGTTTATCCACGGCGGTCCCGGTGCCGGGTGTGATGCCCAGAGTCGCTGTTATTTTGATCCCAATCTTTATCGCATTGTCACCTTCGACCAGCGCGGTTGCGGTCGCTCGACGCCCCATGCGAGCCTGGAGAACAACACCACCTGGGACCTGGTCGCAGACCTTGAGCGAATCCGCCAACACCTGGGTATCGACAAATGGGTGCTATTCGGCGGTTCGTGGGGCTCGACCCTGGCACTGGCCTACGCGCAAACCCATCCAGAGCGGGTACACGGTCTGATTCTTCGCGGGATTTTTCTCTGCCGTCCGCAGGAAATCGAGTGGTTCTACCAGGCGGGCGCCAGTCGTCTGTTCCCCGATTACTGGCAGGACTACATCGCGCCGATTCCGCTGGACGAGCGCGACGATTTGCTCTCGGCGTTCCACAAGCGATTGATCGGCAACGATCAGATCGCGCAAATGCACGCAGCGAAAGCCTGGTCCATGTGGGAAGGCCGCACGGCAACCCTGCGCCCGAACCCCTTGGTGGTTGATCGTTTCTCCGAGCCGCAGCGTGCGTTGTCCATCGCCCGCATCGAATGTCACTACTTCAGCAACAACGCTTTCCTCGAACCCAACCAGCTGATTCGCGACATGGGCAAGATCGCCCATCTGCCGGGCGTGATCGTCCACGGTCGCTATGACGTGATCTGCCCCCTCGATAACGCCTGGGAGCTCCATCAGAACTGGCCGAACAGCGAACTGCAGGTCATCCGCGATGCCGGCCACGCGGCCTCCGAACCGGGCATTACCGACGCGTTGGTGCGTGCTGCCAACCAGATGGCGCGGCGCCTGCTCGACCTTTCTCCCGACGAAGCATGAAAGGCCTTCTGCAACGGGTGAGTGCCGCTCGGGTCGAGGTCGCGGGCGAGGTGATCGGCGCCGTCGATCAAGGGCTGCTGGTATTGGTCGCGGTGGAGCCGGCAGACACTCCGGCCAGCGCCGACAAACTTCTGCATAAGCTGCTTAACTATCGTGTGTTCAGTGACGCCGAGGGCAAGATGAATCTGTCCCTGGCGGATGTCGGCGGAGGGCTCCTGCTGGTCTCTCAGTTCACCTTGGCCGCCGACACCAAAAGCGGGCTGCGGCCGGGTTTCTCAACGGCTGCCCCTCCGGCCTTGGGCGAGGAGTTGTTCGACTATCTATTAAGCCAAGCGAAACAGGTGCATGGCACTGTGGCATCAGGTAGATTCGGCGCGGATATGCAGGTGCATCTGGTCAATGACGGCCCGGTCACCTTCCTGTTGCAGACGTGAAAGCGCTTGAAACAACTTTTTAAGCGCTTATCGCCTGAAAACAGGGGTTTTTCGCGAAAAATACTTGCTGGCGCCTGATGCGTTGTAACGCGGCCTGCTAGATAATCGCGCGCTACGGGGATCGGCGTTCGTTGGTCCGTTTTTGACTTAGGTAGAGACTTGTCCTGGGCCTGTTGGGGAATCATTTTGCCCCATGGGAGTCGGAACAATGCTCGCCAACTTGGCAAGAGTCGCTGGCAAGGCCGGTTTTTTGAACCGCTAACCATGCTGGCACTTTAACTGGCCGTTGGTTTTTTGATCTGTTTTCGGCGAGGGTTGCTCGTGATTGTTAGTCCCTGTAATGCACCAAAATTGACTGCCAAACGGTTCCGAAGCGCTCTGGTAGCGGGCTCTGCTCTGCTCTGCCTGCTCAGCGCCGGACAGCTTTGGGCATTCAATCTGGAGGATGTGTCGGTCAAGGCAAAAGAGCTGGCCGGGCAGAAGTACGAAGCCCCGCGCAGTAATCTGCCAAACGAATTCCGTGAAATGAAATTCGCGGACTATCAGAAAATTCGTTTCCGCACTGAAAAAGCTGAATGGGCCGATCAGAAAACCCCGTTCAAGCTGTCGTTCTATCACCAGGGTATGCATTTCGATACACCGGTAAAAATCAACGAAATCACCGCCAACAACGTTCAGGAAATCAAATACGACCCTACTCGTTTTGATTTCGGCGATGTTCAGTTCGATCCGAAAGCCACCGAGCAACTGGGTTATGCCGGTTTCCGTGTGCTTTACCCGATCAACAAGGCTGACAAGCAAGACGAAATCATGACCATGCTCGGCGCGAGTTATTTCCGCGTTGTCGGCAAGGGGCACACCTATGGTCTGTCCGCTCGCGGTATGGCCATCGATACCGCGTTGCCGTCCGGCGAAGAGTTTCCGCGTTTCACCGAATTCTGGATTCAACAACCGAAGCCGGGCGACAAGCACCTGGTGATTTTCGCGCTGCTGGATTCGCCCCGCGCTACCGGCGCCTATCGCCTGACCCTGCGTCCTGGCAGCGACACCGTTGTCGACGTCAAGGCTCGCATGTTCCTGCGTGACAAGGTCACCAAGCTTGGCGTCGCGCCGCTGACCAGCATGTTCCTGTTCGGCGCCAACCAGCCGTCCAAGGTGCTCAACTATCGTCGCGAGCTGCACGACTCCAGCGGTCTGTCGATTCATGCCGGCAACGGTGAGTGGATCTGGCGTCCTCTGAACAACCCGAAACATCTCTCCGTCAGCAACTTCTCCATCGAGAACCCGCGTGGTTTTGGTTTGCTGCAGCGTGGCCGTGACTTCAGCCACTACGAAGACCTTGATGACCGCTACGACAAGCGTCCAAGTGCCTGGATCGAACCGAAAGGCGATTGGGGCAAGGGCTCTGTAGATCTGGTGGAAATTCCGACCGCCGACGAAACCAACGACAACATCGTTGCTTTCTGGAGCCCCGAAAAGCTGCCTGAGCCAGGCCAGCCGCTCGACGTTGCCTACCGCATGCACTGGACCATTGACGAAGCTGCGCTGCACGCTCCGGACAGCGCCTGGGTGAAACAGACCCTGCGTTCCACCGGTGACGTCAAACAATCGAATCTGATCCGTCAGCCGGACGGCAGCGTTGCTTATCTGGTCGACTTCGAAGGCCCGTCGCTGCTGGCGCTGCCGGAAGACACCGACGTGCGTAGTCAGGTCAGCGTTGGCGATAACGCCGAACTGGTCGAGAACAGCGTTCGTTACAACCCGGACACCAAAGGCTGGCGCCTGACGCTGCGCATGAAGATCAAGGACCCGGGCAAGGCCACCGAGATGCGTGCTGCACTGGTCAAGAACATTGTCACGGCCGACCTGGCCAAGACCCTGCCGACCTCCAATTCCTCCGTTGCCAAAGCCGACAAGGTCGCTGCCAGGCAGCAGGAGAAAGAGGACAAGGAAGCCAAGCTGGCCGAGGCCAAGCTCGCCGAAGCCAAACAGGCCGAAGCCAAGCCGGTCGCCACTACCAAGGAACAGGACAACAAAGACGCCAAGCAGCCAGTCGCTGCCGAAGCGGCCCCAGCCACACCGGAATCGGCACCGACTGAAGAAGTCCTGACCGAGACCTGGAGCTACCAGTTGCCTGCCGATGAGTAATTCTCAAGTACAGCCAGAGACTCTTGCCGAGTATCTGGCGCATTTACCGATGACCGATGAGCAGCGCGCGGAACTCGCGGGCTGCCAGTCGTTCAGTGAACTGCACCAGCGTCTGTCGTCCTCGACGTTCGACGCGCCGGCCGAGGCTGCTCAAGCTTCGGTCGGCAAACGCCTGACGTTGAACACTGCTGAAGAACTCGAAGAAGCGGAAATGCTGGCGATGGATGCCAGCGGTCGCGTGGTCCTCAAGGCCACGCCGCCGATTCGGCGGACCAAAGTCGTGCCGGAGCCGTGGCGCACCAATATCCTGGTGCGTGGCTGGCGCCGTCTGACCGGTCGCACCAATCCGCCGCCACTGCCTAAAGATGAGAACGTGCTGCCGGCGGCCCGCTGGCGTACGGTTGGTTCGATCCGTCGCTATATCCTGCTGGTCCTGATGCTGGGCCAGACCATCGTCGCCGGTTGGTACATGAAAGGCATCATGCCGTATCAAGGCTGGTCGTTCGTGAGCCTTGACGAAATCCTGCATCAGCCGTTCCTGCAGACCGTTACGCAAGTGCTGCCATATGCACTGCAAACCAGCATCCTGATTCTGTTCGGAATTCTGTTTTGTTGGGTATCGGCCGGTTTCTGGACGGCGCTGATGGGCTTTCTCGAATTGCTCACCGGTCACGATAAATACCGCATTTCCGGTAAAAGTGCCGGTAACGAGCCGATTCCCAAGGACGCACGCACCGCACTGGTGATGCCGATCTGCAACGAAGACGTGCCACGGGTGTTCGCAGGTTTGCGGGCGACTTTCGAGTCTGTCGCGGCCACGGGCAACCTGGATCGCTTCGACTTTTTCGTCCTCAGCGACAGTAACGATGCCGACATCTGCGTTGCCGAACAGCAGGCGTGGCTGGATGTCTGCCGAGAGGCCAAAGGCTTCGGCAAGATCTTCTATCGTCGCCGTCGCCGTCGCGTCAAACGCAAGAGCGGTAACCTCGACGACTTCTGCCGTCGCTGGGGCGGCGACTACAAATACATGGTCGTACTCGACGCCGACTCGGTGATGAGCGGCGATTGCCTGTCCAGTCTGGTGCGCTTGATGGAAGCCACGCCGGACGCCGGGATCATCCAGACCGCGCCGCGTGCGTCGGGCATGGATACGCTGTACGCACGCATGCAGCAATTCGCGACTCGCGTATACGGCCCGCTGTTCACAGCCGGTTTGCACTTCTGGCAGCTGGGCGAATCGCACTACTGGGGCCACAACGCGATCATCCGCATGAAGCCGTTTATCGAGCACTGCGCTCTGGCGCCGTTGCCCGGCAAAGGTGCGTTTGCCGGTGCGATCCTGTCTCACGATTTCGTCGAAGCTGCGCTGATGCGCCGTGCAGGTTGGGGCGTGTGGATTGCTTATGACTTGCCAGGCAGCTACGAAGAACTACCGCCGAACCTGCTGGACGAACTCAAGCGTGACCGTCGCTGGTGCCATGGCAACCTGATGAACTTCCGCCTGTTCCTGGTCAAAGGCATGCACCCGGTGCACCGTGCGGTGTTCCTGACCGGCGTGATGTCGTACCTGTCGGCACCCTTGTGGTTCTTCTTCCTCGTGTTGTCGACGGCGCTGCTGGCGGTGAACACGCTGATGGAGCCGCAATACTTTCTCGAGCCGCGCCAGCTTTATCCGCTGTGGCCGCAATGGCATCCTGACAAGGCTATCGCACTGTTCTCGACGACCATCGTGCTGCTGTTCCTGCCGAAGTTGTTGAGCATCATCCTGATATGGGCCAAGGGCGCGAAAGAGTTCGGCGGCAAGTTCAAAGTGACGCTGTCGATGCTGCTGGAGATGCTGTTCTCCATGCTGCTGGCGCCGGTGCGCATGATCTTCCATACCCGTTTCGTACTTGCCGCGTTCCTCGGCTGGGCCGCAACCTGGAACTCGCCACAGCGTGACGACGACTCGACGCCATGGAGCGAAGCGGTCAAACGCCACGGTCCGCAAACGTTGCTGGGTTTTTTCTGGGCGCTGCTGGTGATCTGGCTGAACCCAAGTTTCCTGTGGTGGCTGGTGCCGATCGTCGGTTCGCTGATGTTGTCGATTCCGGTCTCGGTGATTTCCAGCCGCGTCGGTTTAGGCCTCAAGTCCCGTGACGAGAGCCTGTTCCTGATCCCCGAGGAATACAACCCGACACAGGCACTGCTCGACACTGACAAGTACACGCACGAAAACCGCTATCACGCGTTGAAAGACGGTTTTATCCGCTCGGTCGTCGATCCTCAGCAGAACGCTCTGGCGTGCTCGCTGGCGACATCCCGTCACCGTGAAGCCGAGCCGATTGAATGGCTGCGGATTGAACGGGTTCGCCACGCCTTGAAAGTCGGACCTGATGGGCTGACCAATAATGAGCGTGTGCAATTGTTGAGTGATCCGGTGGCATTGGGTCGTCTGCATGAGCAGATCTGGAATGAAGGTCAACCTGAATGGCTCGAAGCCTGGCGTAGGTCGGTAAATGCCGACCCTCATGCGCCGTTGCTGCCGCTCAAACCGTTGAGTGCTCAGCCTCAGTTGGCTTGATAAGAATGAAAAAACCCCGCGAAAGCGGGGTTTTTTTTGCCTGATTATCCTTGAGTCACTTCAAATCTTGAATCTGCCCACCAGTGTCTGCAAGTGCGTCCCCAGCCGCGCGAGCTCAATGCTGGAGGCCGCCGTCTCTTCACTGGCAGCTGAGGTCTGTTCGGACACATCACGCACATTCAGGACGCTACGGTTGATCTCTTCAGCTACCGCGCTCTGCTGTTCGGCCGCTGCCGCAATCTGCTGGTTCATCGACTGAATCGCCGACACCGTGCGCGTGATGTTTTCCAATGAGCCGCCGGCGCGACGGGTCAGCTCGACGCTGCTGTCGGTCAGGGTGCGGCTGTTGTCCATGATGGCCGCCACTTGCTGGGTGCCGGTTTGCAGGCCGACGATGAGTTCTTCGATTTCCTCCGTGGATTTCTGCGTGCGCTGGGCGAGGCTGCGGACTTCGTCAGCAACCACCGCAAAACCGCGTCCGGCCTCACCGGCCCGGGCGGCTTCAATTGCCGCGTTGAGCGCCAGCAGGTTGGTCTGCTGAGCCACGGATTTGATCACGTCGAGGACGCTGCCAATCTTGTCGCTCTCGCGTTTAAGATGCCCCATGGCTTCGGTGGAATTACCGACCTCAAGCGCCAGGCGCTCGATTTGAGCGATGGCTTCACCCACCACCTTGTCACCCTCGCGGGCTTGTTGATCAGCAGCGACAGCCGCTTCGGACGCTTCTTCGGCGTTGCGCGCGACTTCCTGCACAGTGGCAGTCATTTCATTCATGGCAGTCGCCACCTGATCGGTCTCGATCTTCTGGCTATTGACCCCTGCACTGGTCTGCTCGGTCACGGCTGACAACTCTTCGGCAGCGCTGGCGATCTGGGTGACGCCCTCGCCGATCCCGCTGATCAGCACGCGCAGGCCTTGCGTCATGCTCTGGATTGCGCGCTGCAACTGGCCTAGTTCATCACGGCGTTGCGACGTAAGATTGTGGGTCAAATCACCGGCCGCGATGCGTTCAGCGACCTTGAGCGTCTCATTCAGCGGGGTGACGATCTGGCGAGTGATGAACCAGGCTGCCAACAGGCTGATCACCAGCGCCAGAGCAGTCGCCAACATCAACATGTTCTTGGCGTGAGCCGCATCGGTATCACGGACGACGGTCTGTGAAGTCGTGAGTTTCGTGCTGGCATCGATCAGGATGTCGCCTTGCGCGCTCATGCTTTTGAGGGCGCCCGCAGTAGTGGTCTGCGAGTCGCGGAACTGGCTGACGGCGGCGCGATAGGTCTTAAACGATTCGCCGGCCTGTTGCAGGTTGGCAGCGTGCTCCTCGGGAAGACTGGTCGCCAGGCTGCTGAAAGTTTTCAGCGCAGTATCGATGGCGTCCAGGGCCGGTTGTTCAGCGTCAGCCCGGGCGCTATAGGTGTAGCCACGGACCTGGTAGCGCGCTTGCTGCAGCTGTTTGCTCAGGTCGACGACACTATTGAACTGCGCAATGTTGTCGCCTTGCAGCATCGATTTCTCGATATCCGCGACCTTCGCCACGGCATTATCGGCATTAGCCCCGAGCTTGCTGCGGGCGTCTTCACGCTGCGCGCCGGCCTGGACCATAGTACCGAACGCACGCTTGTATTCAGTGACTGCAGCCAGTTGCTGGTCGATCAGTGCAATGTCGGCGGGTTGTTCGATCAGTGTGCGCGCTGTTTTCAGTCCGCTGTCGAGTTTGCCCAGCAACCCATTCACCGCTTCCGGACCTTGTTCGCCACGGCGCATTTCATAGGCCTGGCGGGCGATGCGCAGCTCTTTACTGAGGTCATTGAGGCTGGAGATAAAGCCCAATTTGTCCCCGCGATTCATCACCTCGCTCAGGCCGGTCCAGCCGGTGAAAGTGATCAATAGCGTCAGCAGCAGCACCAGACCGAAGCCGATCCCCAGTTTGCGATTAACGCTGACGTTTCCCAGTTTCTCGGCTAGCCATCCGTACATTGCTGCAACTCCCACAGACCACAAGTTGGTGTTTATGGGAGCTTTATCGGCCCATAGGCGGGATTCTGTAGAAAGTACCCGGACTTCACGACGGACGTCATCCTGGTAGCAGCTGGCGCAGCCTGCGTCCGGCGGCGCAGCAGTCGTCTAACCCTGAGTGCAATTTCCCTGAATCCCTACAGAGTTGGACAAACGGCTGCTGCGCGGTCGGGCGCACGCTGCGCCAGCTGCTACAGGTACTGAGACGGTCAGAAAAGGCGGGCGAGTAACGCCGTGACGGCGGTTTCCACGCGCAGGATGCGCTCACCCAGTTGCACCGGCTGCAGACCGGATTTGCCCAGCAGGTCGATCTCGTAAGGAATCCAGCCGCCTTCGGGACCGATGGCGAGGGTCACAGGCTCGTCCAGGCCGCGCGGGCAGGGCGGATAACTGCCAGGATGGCCGACCAACCCGAGCGTGCCCCCAGCAATCGCCGGCAGACGATCCTCAACGAAGGGTTTGAAGCGCTTTTCGATGACGATTTCCGGCAGGACGCTGTCCCGCGCCTGTTCAAGACCAAGCACCAACTGCTCGCGAATTGCCTCGGGCTCCAGGAAAGGCGTCTGCCAGAAGCTCTTCTCGACGCGATAGCTGTTCACCAGCACGATGCGCGGCACTCCCATGGCCGCGACCGTCTGAAACACCCTGCGCAGCATTTTCGGGCGGGGCAGGGCCAGCACCAGGGTCAACGGCAGCTTGGCAGGGGGCGATTGATCAAGCGTAACGCGCAACTCGGCTTCATCGGCGGCCAGGCGCAGCACTTCAGCCGAGCCCATCAAGCCGCCAATGCGTCCGACGCGCATGTTGTCACCGACTTCGCAGCGATGTACGTCCTGCATGTGCGTAAACCGCCGATCACGCAGGATCACCCGGTCGGCCGCAATGAAATCGGCCTCTTCGATCAGCAGCAGGTTCACGCTTGAGTCGCTGGCGGCTGGTCGTTGGGATCGTCGACCGGCTGATCGTCAGGATGATCACCGCGTTTGCTGATCAGACTGCTAAACAGGATGCCGATCTCGAACAGCATCCACATCGGCACTGCCAGCAGCGTCTGCGAGAAGATGTCCGGCGGCGTCAGAATCATGCCGACCACGAAGCAGCCGATGATCACGTAGGGGCGGATCTTCTTCAGGTAGGCGACATTGACCACGCCGATCCACACCAGCAAGACCACGGCCACCGGAATTTCGAAGGCCACGCCGAAGGCGAAGAAAAGCGTCATGACGAAATCGAGGTAGCTGGCGATGTCGGTCATCATTTCCACGCCGGCCGGGGTGGCAGCGGCGAAGAACTGGAAGATCAAGGGGAACACCAGGAAATAGGCGAAAGCCATGCCGGTGTAAAACAGCAGAATGCTGGACACCAGCAGCGGTACCGCAATGCGCTTTTCATGCTTGTAGAGCCCCGGCGCGATGAAGCCCCATATCTGGTGCAGGATCACCGGGATCGCGAGGAACAGCGAGACCATCATGGTCAGCTTCAACGGCGTGAGGAATGGGGACGACACATCGGTGGCAATCATCGTCGCGCCAGTGGGCAGGTACTGGCGCAATGGCGTGGAGACGAACGTGTAGATCTGCTGGGTGAAAGCGAACAGCCCGGCGAAGATGATGAAGATCGCCGCTACGCAGCGCAGCAGTCGGGTACGCAGCTCGGTGAGGTGCGACACCAGCGGCATGTGCTGGTCGTTTTCAGGAAGATCGCTCATGGGGCTCGCGGCGGCAAAGGAGTGTCATTAGGCGCCGGGGTAACGGGCGCGATGGAGGGCGCCATCGGCGCGGATTCGACGGCGGTCACTACGGGCGCCGTCGCAGGCGCAGGGTCAACGGCTGGCGCGTGAATGGTCTGCGGTGCCACGGGCTCGACCGGTGGAACCGGCGTAGGCTCCTGCTGAGTCGGGGTGAAAATCTTCCTCGCTTCCTGCTCCAGCGACAGAATGTGCTCGTTGTGCAGCTGCCGACGGATCTCGTCGGCACCGATTTCACGCTCAACTTCCTGTTTGATCGCGTTGAAGCTGCGCTTCAGACGACCGACCCACAAGCCGGCTGTGCGCGCAGCACCCGGCAGACGCTCGGGGCCCAATACCAGCAGGGCGACGAGGCCGACGAGTAGCAGTTCAGAGAAGCTGATACCAAACATTAGTCAGTGCTCACACGTCTTTGCGGGTTGGCTCTTCGACTTTTTGCGCCTGCACGTCGATGGTGTGCGGCGGGTTCACCGGCTGGGCAGCCTGAGGGTGAACAGGCTGGGCAGGCGGCACCGGCTGCGCCGGGGTCACGGTAGGATCGGCCGGTTTTTCATCATCGTTCATGGCTTTGCGAAAGCCCTTGATCGACTCGCCGACGTCAGTACCGAGGTTTTTCAGTTTTTTGGTGCCGAACACCAGCACGACCACAACCAGGATGACGATCCAGTGTTTCCAGTCAAAAATGCCCATGGTGCTGCTCCTCTCAAATAGTTGTTCAGGCGGACGGGCGCGAGGCTTTCTCGGCGTGTCCGGACAGACCGAAGCGACGGTCAAGTTCATCGAGTACAGCCTGTGGATGCTGGCCCAGTTGGGCAAGCATGACCATGCTGTGGAACCACAAATCGGCGGTCTCGTAGATCACATCGCTGCAGTCGCCGCTGATGGCGGCGTCCTTGGCGGCAATGATGGTTTCGACCGACTCTTCGCCGACTTTCTCCAGAATCTTGTTCAAGCCCTTGTGATAAAGGCTGGCGACGTACGAACTGTCAGCGGCGGCGCCCTTGCGCTCTTCCAGCACTTCGGCCAGACGGATCAACGTGTCACTCATGGGTGTGTCCTGCGCGGCTGTAGATGGCGTGCGGGTCTTTGAGCACCGGGTCGACGGTTTTCCAGTCGCCGTTTTCGAAGACACGATAGAAGCAACTCTGGCGGCCGGTGTGGCAGGCAATGTCGCCGATCTGCTCGATCATCAGGATGACCACGTCGGCGTCACAATCCAGGCGCATCTCATGCAAGACTTGCACGTGGCCGGACTCCTCGCCCTTGCGCCACAGTTTGCCACGGGAACGTGACCAGTAAATGGCGCGATTTTCGTCTGCCGTCAATTGCAGGGCTTCACGATTCATCCACGCCATCATCAGGACGCGCCCGGTCTTGTGATCCTGAGCGATCGCCGGCACCAGGCCGTCAGCGTCCCACTTGATCTCGTCCAGCCAGTTGGTCATCTTCAGTTCCTGAAGCAGCGGCAAGCTTTAAAGCTTCAAGCTGCGAGTAAAAAACAATCTGCGTCGTGCGGCCGAAGCGCTTGAGGCTTGAAGCTTATCGCTTGCAGCTCATTCTTGCTATCGACGCACGACCAGATACAAGCCCACAGCCATCATGATTGCCGCCGGCCAGTAAGCCAGTTCGTTCAGCGGGCCGCCAATGGCGAGTACGGCACCGCCGGCCAGATGCGCGGTGCCAAGCAGGCGCAGGAACCAGTCGTCACGGCGTCGATGCCAAGGTGGTGGCGGGTCGTAGGCGTGCGGTTGCGACATGCGTTCGAGCAGGTCACGCGCCATGTTGGCCAGATGCGGCAATTGCTCGAACTGGCTCTGTACGTTGCCGAGCAAGGCTTTCGGGCTGACTCGCTCGCGCATCCAGCGTTCGAGAAAAGGCTGCGCGGTGTTCCACAGATCAAGGTCCGGATACAGCTGACGACCCAGGCCTTCAATGTTCAACAGGGTTTTCTGCAACAGCACCAGCTGCGGTTGCACTTCCATGTTGAAGCGCCGCGCGGTCTGGAACAGGCGCATCAATACCTGGCCGAAGGAAATATCTTTTAACGGTTTTTCGAAGATCGGTTCGCAGACCGTGCGGATCGCTGCTTCGAATTCGTTGAGTTTGGTCTCTGCAGGCACCCAGCCGGAGTCGATGTGCAGTTGCGCGACGCGCCGGTAATCGCGTTTGAAGAATGCGAACAGGTTGCGCGCCAGGTAATCCTGGTCTTCCGGCGTCAGGCTGCCGACGATGCCGCAATCAATGGCGATGTACTGCGGGCTCCACGGGTTCACCGTGCTGACGAAGATGTTACCGGGGTGCATATCGGCGTGGAAAAAGCTGTCGCGAAACACTTGAGTAAAGAAGATCTCGACGCCGCGCTCGGCGAGCATTTTCATGTCGGTGCGTTGATCAGCCAGCGTCGCGAGGTCGGTGACCTGGATGCCGTAGATGCGCTCCATCACCAACACTTTCGGTCGGCACCAGTCCCAGTAGACCTGCGGCACGTACAGCAGCGGCGAACCTTCGAAGTTGCGCTTCAACTGGCTGGCGTTCGCCGCCTCTCGCAGCAGATCGAGTTCGTCGTAAATGGTTTTTTCGTAGTCCTGCACCACGTCCACCGGGTGCAGCAAACGCGCGTCGGCGGAAAGCTTTTCGGCAGCCCGGGCAAGTATGAACAACCATGCCAGATCCTGCGCGATGATGGGTTTCAAGCCAGGGCGAATGACTTTGACCACCACCTCTTCGCCGGTCTTGAGTTGCGCGGCATGCACTTGCGCAACTGAAGCCGAGGCCAGCGGTTCGACATCGAAACGGCTGAATACTTCACTGATCTTTTTACCGAGCTGTTCTTCGATCAGCCTGATCGATACCTGCGAATCGAACGGCGGCACGCGGTCCTGCAACATCATCAGCTCATCGGCGATGTCTTCGGGGAGCAGGTCGCGGCGCGTGGACAGAATCTGCCCGAACTTGATGAAAATGGGCCCGAGGTCCTGCAAGGCCAGGCGCAGGCGCGCGCCGCGGCTGAGCTCCAGCGTCTTGCGTGGAAACCAGCGCCACGGCAATGCGTAACGCAGCGCCAGCAGGAACCACGGCAACGGCAACGCGAACAGCAAGTCGTCGAGGCGGTAGCGGATCACAACGCGCTGAATGCGCAACAAACGGCGGACGGCAAGCAGCTTCATGCGTTATCGCTTGGGTCGAGGGATCGGGAAAGGCGCTCGAAACGCGCCTCGAGACGTTCCAGATCGAGTTTGATCTGGTCCAGTTCACTGAAACGGGCTTCGGCTTCGCGCTGGCCCACGAGGGTGCGCGACTCCTCGGCCAGGTATTCGCCGAGGTTCTGGCCAAGGGCGGTAAAACCCTGCTGATACCAACGCGCGCGGCCGCGCAGGTGACCGCCTACCAGAGGCGTGGCGATTGGACCCAGCCAGCGCGAGAGTTCGTACTCCCAGTCCAGTTCGAGGTCCTGAAGAATGGCCGCCAGCTCCAGCAGCACGCCGCTGTCACCATCGAGTTCGACTTCCGGGCTATGCAGGACGGCGGTCTTGTCTTTGCTCATCGCCAGTTTCAACAGGCTCGAGGCCGGGGCGCGCAATGTGCAATCGGCGCCCGACTCCCACTGCGAGGCGAGCATCAGGCCTTCATCGCTCGGCAGAATGAACACATTGAATGCAGGGCTGCGGCATTCGACGGCAATCACTTTGCCGCTCAAATGCGCCAGACGCGGCAGCGCGGTGCTGTCGAGACGCAGCACGCGGTTTACACCGAGTTCAACGCTGGCGAGCAGCCCGGCCAATAACATCAGGGCTTGATGCCGCGGTGCAGGGCGACGATGCCGGCGGTCATGTTGTGATAGGTCACGCGGTCGAAACCGGCCTCGACCATCATTGACTTCAGGGTTTCCTGATTCGGGTGCATGCGGATCGATTCGGCCAGGTAGCGGTAGCTTTCCGAATCGTTGGTGATCAGCTTGCCCATCAACGGCATGAAGGCGAACGAGTAGGCGTCGTAGGCTTTGGACATCAGCGCGTTGGTCGGTTTGGAGAACTCCAGCACCAGCAGGCGGCCGCCCGGCTTGAGTACGCGCAGCATGGAACGCAGGGCGTCTTCCTTGTGCGTCACGTTGCGCAGGCCGAAGGCGATGGTCACACAATCGAAATGGTTGTCCGGGAACGGCAGCTTTTCCGCGTCGGCCTGAACGAACTCGACGTTGCCGGCCACCCCCAGGTCAAGCAGACGGTCGCGACCGACCTTGAGCATGGATTCGTTGATGTCGGCGAGCACTACCTGGCCGGTCGGGCCAACGAGGTGCGAGAATTTTTTGGTCAGATCGCCCGTGCCGCCGGCGATGTCCAGAATACGATTGCCCGTGCGAACGCCTGACAGTTCAATTGCAAACCGCTTCCACAGACGGTGCATGCCGCCCGACAGGAGGTCGTTCATCAGGTCGTATTTAGCGGCTACGGAGTGAAACACCTCAGCGACTTTTTCCGCTTTCTGGCTTTCTGGTACGTTTTTGAAGCCGAAGTGAGTGGTGGGTTCGGCATCGCTGCCTTTGCGCTGATCAGTCATATCGCTGTCACCAAAAGAGAATGCCGGACATTCTAATCCCGGTGGCCTGCTTTGTCTTGGCAAGGCTGAAGGTAAGATAGGTAACCACCGGGACGTTTTGCCGCAGTGACGGTCAAGATGCTCAGGAAGTATTTATTTAGCAGGAGTCATGCAATGGCCCGTATCAGTGTTGAACGTAACCACGACCTGGGTAAAGAAGCAGCCCGCGAGAAGGCCGACAAGTTGGCGCAGAAACTGTCCGAGCAATATGGCCTGGAACCGCAGTGGTCCGGTGACACACTCAATCTCAAGCGCTCCGGCGTCAAAGGCGCAGTGCACGTCAGCGATGATTTGATCCGCGTCGATGTGGAACTGGGCCTGATGATGTCGGCCATGAGCGGCATGATCAAAGCCGAGATCGAGAAAGCCCTCGACAAAGCGTTGGTCTGATCCCCGATTGAAATGCGATCCCCCCTGTAGGAGTGAGCCTGCTCGCGATAGCGGCGTATCAGTCACTATTGATGTCGGCTGACACACCGCTATCGCGACAAGGCTCACTCCTACAATTGTTTTGCGGTGCACCCACTGTTAATGCCAGTTGTTAGGGTGCCGTTTCTAATTATTCCCCCTACTTTGTGCCTGAGCCCGACACTTTCACGGGCAGTTCCTCAATCCTTCTGCGCGTGAGGTGCACCATGGCCAAAGTTATTTTGAAGAAAAAAATCGACGCATCGACCACTGCTCGAAGCGAGGTCAAATCCTATGCCCGCAAGATCTGGCTGGCAGGCCTGGGCGCTTACACCAAGGTCGGCCAAGAGGGCAGCGAGTACTTTCAGGAGTTGATCAAGGCGGGTCAAACTGTTGAAAAGGAAGGCAAAAAAGTACTGGCTGAGAAACTTGAAGCCGCCAACACCGAGATCGACGACGCGAAGGGTGAAGTGAGTACTTTCAAAGGCAAGGTCGAAGTTCAACTCGACAAAGTCGAAAAGGCTTTTGACTCGCGTGTTGCAAGTGCCTTGAATCGTATCGGCATTCCGTCTAAACATGACGTGGAGACACTCTCTGCTAAGCTCGATGAACTGACGGCATTGCTCGAACGCGTCGCGCGTAAATCTTAAGGAGAACGGGATGGCTGGTAAAAAGAACACCGATAAAGAAGGCAGCTCGTGGATTGGGAAAGTCGAAGACTACTCCCGCAAAATCTGGCTGGCTGGTTTAGGCGTGTACTCGAAGATCGACACTGACGGCAGCAAGCTCTTCGACACATTGGTTAAGGACGGCGAGAAGGCCGAGAAGCTGGCCAAGAACGCAGTCGGCGATAAAGTCGATTCCGCTAAAGATTCTGCAACTTCGGCCAAGTCGCGCATGAGTGGCGTGAAAGATCGCGCAATGGGCAAGTGGGATGAGCTGGAAGGCGCATTTGACAAGCGTTTGAACAGTGCCATCTCGCGTCTTGGCGTTCCCAGTCGCAATGAGGTCAAGGCCCTGCACAGCAAGGTTGATACCCTGACCCGGCAGATCGAAAAACTCACCGGCGCCAAGGTCGCGCCAGTAACAGCGAAAACCGCTGCTGCCAAACCTGCAACCAAGGCGGCCGCCAAGCCGTTGGCCAAGGCTGTCGCCAAACCGGTTGCCAAGACTGCCGCGAAAGCAGCCTCCGCAGCGAAGACTGCGACCAAGACAGTTGCTTCCAAAACCGCTGCGGCGAAACCGGCAACCAAGTCCGCCGCTAAATCGGTCGCAGCGAAAGCAGCGCCCAAGCCAGCGACGAAAGCAGCTGCCAAACCTGCAGCCGCCAAGCCTGCTGCAAAAACTGCAGCGGCGAAACCGGCGAGCAAGCCGGCAGCAAAACCTGCCGCAGCGAAGAAGACAGCGGTGAAAAAACCAGCAGCGCCGAAAGCTGCAGCAGCAAAACCAGCTGCCTCGGCCAATTCGGCCAGCACCAACTCAGCTGCTGCGCCGACCCCAGCTGCAAGCCCGACTGCGAACTCGGCATCGACTCCGTCGACGCCAACCAGTCAATCCTGATTTTTTCAGGGCAAAAGAAAACGCCCGGCCTGAAGAGGCCGGGCGTTTTTTTTGAACCACGCCATTCATGTAGGAGCTGCCGAAGGCTGCGATCTTTTTATTTTTACGGTCAAAAGATCGCAGCCTCGTTTCACTCGACAGCTCCTACGGGGGGCAGGGATGTTCCGTCAGTCGAGCTCTTCCAGATACTGCAGCGCCAATTGCTCAGTCGCCGCCTTCACTGCCGGCAACAGGTGCGGCGCCACCAGCATCATGATCTGGTACACCACCAGCCTCACTTCGCCCTGACGCCCCAGAATCCGCTGATAATCCAGTGAGAACAGCAGCGTCATGGTGATCTGCTCCACCAGTTGCCCCAACGCCTGAGTGTCGCTGACCAGTTGCCCCCGCGCCTGCAACCGCGCCAGTAAAGACGCCAGCGTACGTTTCAACGCATTGAGCAGATTGCGAATGCCTTTCGCCAGTTTCGGCAAGCGGCCCGCCAGGTTCGACAGGTCCTGAAACAGGAACCGGTACTGAGCCAGCCGTTCCACGATCAAATGCAAAAACAGCCAGTAATCTTCCGGGGCCAGTTCGACTTCCGGGGGCGGATCCAGCAGTGGCGCCAATTCGGCCTGGAAGCGTTCGAACAGCCCCAGAATCAGTGGTTCCTTGCCGTGAAAGTGGTAGTACAGGTTGCCCGGGCTGATCCCCATTTCGTTGGCAACCTCCATGGTAGAAACGTTCGGTTCACCCTTGTGATTGAACAACTGCAAAGCACATTCGAGAATCCGGTCGCGTGTTTTCATCCAGTCTTCTTAATGGTTTGTTGCACCTCAGCGAACCCGCACGTAAGTACCGGGCGCCGCCTCCATCGGTGGATAATTCTGATTACCCAGCGCCATGTGCGTCGGCTTTTGCGCACCCGCACGTTCTTGAACCCAGCTCAGCCATTGTGGCCACCAACTGCCCTCGACAGGCTTGGCATCGAAGTACCAGGCGCGTGGGTCGCTGCTGAGTTTCGCGCCTTCGATAAACGTGGCTTTCAGGTTTGACGGCGGGTTGAGGATGCTCTGCACGTGGCCGCTGTTGGACAGCACAAAGCGTCTTGCGCCGCCGAGCAGCAAGGTCGAGCGATACACTGCATCCCATGGCGTGATGTGATCGTTCATGCCCGCAACGCTGAAACTGTCCACAGTGACTTTTTGCAAGTCGATCGGCGTACCGCACACTTCGAGACCGCCCGGATGGCTTAGCGGGTTGTGTTTGAAGAAGTCCAGCAGGTCGCCATGCAGGGCGGCCGGCAAGCGCGTGTTGTCGTTGTTCCAGTAGAGGATGTCGAACGCTGGCGGCTCCTTGCCCAGCAAGTAGTTATTGATGAAATAACTCCAGATCAAATCGTTGGGGCGCATCCAGGCGAACACTTTGGCCATGTCCCGACCGTCGAGCACGCCCTTCTGATACGAGCGACGCTTGGCCGCCTCCAGCGTTTGCTCATCGGCGAACAGGCTAGCTGGCGTGTCCATCTGGCTATCGAGCAAGCTCACCAGGTAGGTCGCGCTGGACACTCGTCGTTGCTGCCGCTTGGCTTGCAAGTGTCCCTGCAGGGCGGCGATGGTCAGCCCGCCGGCGCAGGCACCCATCAGGTTGACCTCACGGGCGCCGGTGATCGCCCGGCACACATTCAACGCTTCTTCGGCCGCCGCTACGTAAGTCGACAGACCCCACTCGCGATGACGAATGTCCGGGTTGCGCCAGCTGATCACGAAGGTTTGCAGACCGTTTTTCAGGGCGTACTGAACGAAGCTGTTGTGCGGGCTCAAATCAAAAATGTAGTACTTGTTGATCTGCGGCGGCACGATCAACAAGGGCTTGGAATATTGCTTTTCGCTCATCGGCTTGTACTGGATCAGCTCGAGCATTTCACTTCGAAACACCACGGAGCCCGGCGTGGTTGCCACCGTTCTGCCGACTTCAAAAGCTTGCTTGCTGACCTGCCGGGGCAAGCCGTCGTTGTGCAGGAAATCGTCCAGCAGGTGGCTGACACCGCGCACCAGACTGTTGCCGCCGGAGTTGAAGATCTCTTTCACCGCCAACGGATTGAGCAAAGTGTTGGACGGCGACACGGCGTCGTTGAGCAAGGAGAAAGCAAAATGCGCGCGGGCCCGGTCGTCCGGGGGCATGTCGCTTTCGTCGATCCAGTTCTTTACCTGCTTTTGCCAAGCCAGGTAGGCCTGCAGGCTACGACGATAAAACGGATTAAGGCTCCACGCCGGGTCGGCAAAGCGGTTGTCCTGCGGATTGCTCGGGTGCAGGGTTTCACCGAGCAGGACGCGACCCAATTGACCGCCAAATTTCAAGGCATGGCGAGCGGTGTGCAGCGGGTTGCGCAAACCATGGGCGGCGACGCTACGCAGCGTCGACAACATGTCCTGGCCACGCACACCGGTGATTGCAGTCTGAGCATTGATAAACGTGGCGGGCGTCGTTGGAGACTCCCTTGCAGGTCTGTCGCGCATGACTCAACACTCCTTCGTCTTCAGGCCAAAAACAAACACACCCAACCAGAACACCATAGACGCTGTAGCGGGTTGTTGCGCGGTGCGGCTCCCTACCGAACCGATGACGGGTTGATTAACTGCCCAATGGTGCCGGGTGCGGATGCATCACGGCGCGTTGCCGTTCTTCCTGAAGGAATCGCATGATGATGGGTGCTACCGCTTCCGCTCGTGTGATCAGGAACAGATGGCCGTCATCGATGACGTGCAATTCAGCGTTGGGGATGCGCCAGGCCAGCACGCGCATATTGATCAGCGGGATCAGCGGATCGTCATCGCCGGCGAGCACCAGCGTAGGCTGATTTATCTTGTGCAGCCAGTGAATGCTGGTCCAGCCAAGGCCGGCGAACAGTTGCCAGTAATAACCGAGCTTGCCTGCTGAGCGCACTTTCGCCGCGTGCCGGGCGGCAAGGGTCGGATCGCGACGGAACGCGCCGCCGTAGATCATCGGAGCAATGCGGATCACGTGGGACGGCTGAATGTAGCGGCGAGGGCTGGCCATCATCCACAATACTTTCGGCTTGCCCGGCACCATCACCGCACCCGCCGCTGTGGCCGCGAGCACCAGTTTTTTGCAGCGCTCGGGGTAGTCGTGGGCAAACTGCTGGGCGAGGGCGCCACCCCACGACACGCCGATCACATTGACCTGGCCGTAGTCGAGATAGTCGAGCATTCGCGCCGTGAGTTTGGCCAGGCCGGGAAAACGATAGGGCCGGTTCGGCGTCGACGAGCCGCCGACTCCGGGAACGTCGAAGGCAATGACTTCGAGGTCCGGATCCAGCGCCGCCACGAACGGGAATACCAGCTCCAGGTTGGCGCCGATGCCGTTGAAAATCAGCAAGGGCGTCAAGTGAGGCTTGCCGGGGCGCACCGCCGTGCGGAGGGTCTGGCCATCCAGGTCGACGGTACGAAAAATGAACGGTTGCGGCATGTTTCAAACCCTGCGGGTAGAAAAGCAGCTGCGAGCGGCAAGCTGCAAGCTGCAAGCGGAGAGTGCCGGCTTGCCGCTCATAGCTTGAAGCTTGCCGCTATCTTTCATGTACATAAGTGCCCGGCGCAGCTTCGCCGGCCGTGTAAATCTTGTTGCCCAGTTTCGTCGGCGCCTTCTTCAGATCGCCCGAGCGTTCCGCTTGCCATGCCTGCCAGTGCAACCACCAGGAGTCAGTGTGTTTGGTGGAGTTTTCCTGCCAGTCTTCAGCCTTGACCGGCATTTCGCTGCTGGTCATATATCGTGACTTCGGGTTGCCCGGCGGGTTCAGAATGCTTTGGATATGGCCGCTGCTGGAGAGCACGAACTCGACGTTGCCGCCAAACAATTGCGCGGATTTGTAGCAGGATTTCCACGGTGTGATGTGGTCGTTGGTGCCGGCCAGAGAGAAAATGTCCGCCGTGACCTGTTTCAGGTCGATCGCCGTACCGCACACCTCCAGTGCGTTAGGGCGGATCAGCGGATTGGTTTTGAACATCTCGATCAGGTCGCCGTGGAACGCCGCGGGCAACCGGGTGGTGTCGTTGTTCCAGAACAGGATGTCGAACACCGGCGGTTCGTTACCGAGCAGGTAGTTGTTCACCCAGTAGTTCCAGATCAGGTCATTGGGACGCATCCAGGCAAATACTTTCGCCATGTCGCGCCCTTCCAGCACTCCGGCCTGATAGGAATGGCGCTTGGCCGCCTCCAGAGTTTGCTCATCGACGAATAGCGCGACGTCGCTGTCCAGTGTGGTATCGAGCACACTGACCAGCAGCGTGAGGGCGTTGACCTTGTTCTCGCCGATCGCCGCGTAATGGCCGAGCAGGGCGGTGCAGGTGATGCCGCCGGAGCACGCACCGAGCATGTTCACGTCTTTGCTGCCGGTGATCGCGGTGACCACGTCGACCGCTTCCTTGAGCGCCTCGATATAGGTGGAGAGCCCCCACTCGCGCTGTTCCTTGGTCGGGTTGCGCCAGCTGACGATGAAGGTCTGCACATTGTTGCGCAGGCAGAAGCGTGCCAGGCTCTTGTCCGGACTCAGATCGAATACATAAAATTTGTTGATTTGCGGTGGCACCACCAGCAAAGGGCGTTCATGCACCTGTTCGGTGATCGGGCGGTACTGGATCAGCTCCAGCACGTCGTTGCGAAATACCACCGCGCCTTCGGTAACGCCCAGGCTCTTGCCGACTTCGAATGCGCCCATGTTGACCTGGCTGGGCATGCCGCCGTTATGCACCAGATCTTTGGCGAGGTGTGAGAGGCCGTCGAGCAGGCTCTTGCCACCGGTTTCAAAAAAACGTTTGACCGCCGCCGGGTTCGCCGCACTGTTGGTCGGTGCCATGGCTTCCGTCATGAGGTTGATCACGAAGTGCCCGCGCGCGACATCCTTGGGCGGCAGGTTACTGTCGTCGACCCATTCGTGAAGCTCCTTGCGCCACGCCAGATACGTTTGCAGATAACGTTTGTAGAGCGGGTTCTGGCTCCAGGCCGGATCGGCAAAGCGTCGATCATCGCTGGCGGGTTGCAGTTCGGATTTACCGAACAGTACGTTCTTCAGTTCCAGGCCGAAATGCGCGACATGTTTGGCGCTGTGAATCGGTTGTTTGATGGCTTGCCTGAGCACCATCCGAGCAGATGCCAGTAGATCCTTTCCACGTAGCCCAACGACAGGATTCAGCCCGAGAGTGTTTTCCGAGGCCTGATACTTCAAGTCATCGTTATTCTGTTTACTCATCTACGACGCTCCATTGTCCTGAGACGAGTACCGGTCCAGCTATGCAGTCACACAGCCAATGCCAGGTACTACTGCTCGGGGTGACCGTTGATTCTGCCGCTGCTTTTCAGTTGAGAGAGCACTGCAGGGAACTTGCCAGTTCCATTGGTTACCCGAGTTTAATTTTTTTCGCAAGCAGGCCGATGACTGCCCTGGCGGACAGGCATTCAAGCAAATGGAGTTAGAAAATGCGCCCTAAAGAGCAAGAAGCACGGACTAGAGCATCAGCTTGACGATCGACTCATTCGGATCGCGGGTCTTTCCGGCGGCTTTCAGTTCAGCAAGATAATCATTCCACAGATCATCCTGACGCACACCCAGCTGGTAAAGATATTCCCAGGTGAACAAGCCGCTGTCGTGACCGTCGTCAAAGGTCAATTTCAGGGCGTACTGACCCGCAGGTTCGACCTTGCTCAGGCCGACGCCGATCTTGCCAAATTGCAGGATAGGTTTACCGTGGCCCTGGACTTCGGCGGAAGGAGAATGCACGCGCAGAAATTCGGCCGGCAGGTGATGTTCCTCGCCGGACGCGTATTTCAGCGACAGGGTTTTCGAAGCTTTGTGCAGCTTGATGTCGGTGGGAATATGGCTCATGGAGCCAGCCTACAAGCTTCAAGCTTTAAGCTGCAAGAGGTAGGTGACCAACTTGCAGCTTGCAGCTTGCAGCTTACAACTTGAAGCTCTACAGAATGTAGCGCGAAAGGTCTTCGTTCTCTGCCAATTCACCCAGGTGGCTATTAACGTATTCGGCGTCGATCATGATCGCTTTCTCGTCATGCGCGCTGGCCAGATCACCGGCGCTGAAAGACACCTCTTCCAGCAGACGCTCAAGCAGGGTGTGCAGACGACGCGCGCCAATGTTCTCGGTCTTCTCGTTGACCTGCCAGGCGATCTCGGCAATCCGCTTGATGCCGTCCGGCTTGAATTCGATGGTCAGGCCTTCGGTTTTCAGCAGTGCGCAATACTGCTCGGTGAGCGACGCGTGTGGCTCGCTGAGAATGCGTTCGAAATCGCCCGGTGTCAGCGCCTTGAGTTCGACGCGAATAGGCAGACGACCTTGCAGTTCGGGCACCAGGTCGCTCGGCTTGCTCAAGTGGAAAGCGCCGGAGGCGATGAACAGGATGTGGTCGGTCTTGACCATGCCCAGTTTGGTGTTGACCGTGCAGCCCTCGATCAGCGGCAGCAGGTCGCGCTGCACGCCTTCACGGGACACATCGGCGCCACCGACATTGCCGCGCTTGGCCACTTTGTCGATTTCATCAATGAACACGATGCCGTGCTGTTCGACTGCTTCCAATGCCCTGGCCTTGAGCTCTTCTTCATTGACCAGGCGGCCGGCCTCTTCTTCGCGCACCAGTTTCAGCGCTTCCTTGACCTTGAGCTTGCGACTTTTGCGTTTGCCCTTGCCCATGTTGGCGAAGAGGCTCTGCAATTGATTGGTCATTTCTTCCATGCCCGGTGGCGCGGAGATATCGACGCCCATCGCTTCGGCGACTTCGATTTCGATCTCTTTGTCATCCAGCTGACCTTCGCGTAGACGCTTGCGGAACAGCTGGCGGGTGTTGGAATCGGCCGACGGGGTGGCTTCCTCGTTGAAGCTGCGTGCCTGCGGCAGCAACGCATCGAGAATGCGCTCTTCAGCGGCGTCCTCGGCGCGGTGGCGCACCTTGGTGATTTCCTGCTCGCGAAACAGTTTGATTGCCGCATCAGCCAGGTCACGAATGATCGATTCGACATCACGACCGACGTAGCCGACTTCAGTGAATTTGGTGGCTTCGACTTTGATGAACGGCGCGTTGGCCAGTTTGGCCAGTCGACGGGCGATCTCGGTTTTACCGACGCCGGTCGGGCCGATCATCAAAATGTTCTTCGGCGTGACTTCTACACGCAGCTCTTCCGGCAGTTGCATCCGGCGCCAGCGGTTACGCAGCGCGATGGCGACGGCGCGCTTGGCATCGTCCTGACCGATGATGTGGCGATTGAGTTCGTGGACGATTTCACGGGGAGTCATGGACATAATATTTGCGGTCCTCAAGCAAAAGCGAGCCGTGGCGTTAATGCCGGATCAGGCTTGTTCTGCGAGGTCCTGCTCCTCAATGGTAAAGGTATGGTTGGTGAATACGCAGATGTCGCCGGCGATGCCGAGCGCGGTTTCGACGATATCCCGGGCCGACAGATCAGTACGTTTGAGCAGCGCGCTGGCAGCCGCTTGCGCGTAGCCGCCACCGGATCCCATGGCGATCAGGCCTTCTTCGGGTTCGACGACATCGCCGTTACCCGTGATGATCAGCGAAGCATCTTTGTTGGCCACGGCGAGCATGGCTTCGAGGCGGCTGAGGGAGCGGTCGGTGCGCCATTCTTTGGCGAGTTCGACGGCGGCGCGCACGAGGTGACCCTGATGTTTCTCCAGCTGGCCTTCAAAACGTTCAAAAAGGGTGAAGGCGTCAGCGGTGGCCCCGGCGAATCCGGCGATGACTTGTCCGTGGTACAGGCGACGAACTTTCTTCGCGTTGCCTTTCATCACGGTATTGCCGAGAGAAACCTGGCCGTCGCCGCCCATGACGACTTTGCCGTGGCGGCGAACTGAAACGATGGTGGTCAAGGGAGAGTCTCCACGCAGCGGGGCGAAAATGCCTTATGCCAACTCATATGGGGGTGGTGACGCATTTTTCAACTGCGGGGCGGGAGAGGGGACGAATGGCGAGTGGTGACCTGTGGCGAGGGGATTTATCCCCGTTGGATCGCGAAGCGGCCCTAAGCTGCGATCGCGGCGTATCAGATACACCGCGAACAACGGTTTTACGACTGCTTCGCAGCCGAACGGGGATAAATCCCCTCACCACAGGGTTGTGGCTCACCTCAGATTTGTGGCTCACCTCAGATTTGGGTCGCCAGCAATAACAATCAGCGGTTCTGGCGTTGTTGTAGCAAAAGATTGCTGAAGCCCGCGCCGGCCAGCTGTTTCTGCGCCGTGGTCAACTGCTCACGGTTGCTGAACGGTCCGACCAGCACCCGATACCACGTCTCGTCCTTGACTGTGCCGGACTCAACCGCCACCGCCTGGCCCAGCAGGATAATCTGCGCACGAACCTTGTCGGCGTCGGCTTGTTTGCGAAACGAACCGGCTTGCAGGAAAAACTTGGTCACCGGCGCCGCTTTCGCTACCGGTGGGGCTGGTGGCGGGGTGATGCCTGCCAGGGCTGCCTGTGCGCGCGCGGTGTCGATCTTCGCCGCTTCCGCTGGCGTCACCGGTGTCGTCGGTACTGCCGGTGTCGGCAGGGTTTTCTCCGGGACTGCATCGGCCGGCACAATGACTTCCGATTCCGGCAGCAAGGTGTAGAAGTCGTACTTCGGCTTCACAGGCTGGGTGGGGCTCGGCGGCGTTTTGTTGGCTTCGGCGATCTTGCTCGCTTTCTGCTGCTCGATTTTCTCGCGCTTGACGCTTTCGCTGCCCTTGCCCGGTTCCAGCTTCATCAGGAACACGATGAACGCACCCACCGTCAGGCCGATCGCCATCCACAGCCAACCCGGAATCGGTTGCTTCGCAGGAGCTTGGTAACGGCTGGCGCCACGCTTGGGTGCAGGTTTTTTCTTGGCAGCCAACTTACATACGCTCCAGTGTTTCCAGACCCAAGAGTTCCAGGCCTTGCTTGAGGGTGCGGCCGGTCAGCGCGGCGAGGCGCAGACGGCTTTGCTTTTGCGCCGGGGTTTCAGCGCTGAGAATCGGGCAGTTCTCGTAAAAGCTGGAGAACAGACCGGCGACATCGTACAGGTAGGTGCACAGGATGTGCGGTGTGCCTTTGTCGGCAACATTGTTCAGCACTTCGCCGAACTGCGCCAGTTTGGTTGCAAGCTCATGTTCGTGCGCCGCTTCGAGGACAATCTGCCCTTCGACTTCGCTGAAGTCCTTGCCGAGTTTGCGGAATACACCGGCCACTCGCGTGTAGGCGTACAGCAGGTATGGCGCGGTGTTGCCTTCGAAATTCAGCATCAGGTCGAAGTTGAAGCTGTAATCGCTGGTGCGGTGCTTGGACAGGTCCGCGTATTTCACCGCGCCAATGCCGACGACCTTGGCAATGTTGCGCAACTCGGCCTCGGCCAGCTCGGGGTTCTTCTCTTTCACCAGGGTGTAGGCGCGTTCCTGGGCTTCGGTCAGCAGGTCGATGAGCTTTACGGTGCCGCCGTCGCGCGTCTTGAACGGGCGGCCGTCGGCGCCGTTCATGGTGCCGAAGCCCATGTGCTCCATTTGCATCGGATGCGTCACGAAGCCGGCCTTGTGCGCCACGGCGAACACTTGCTGGAAGTGCAATGCCTGCCGTTGGTCAACGAAGTACAGCGCGCGATCGGCCTTCAGCTTGCCGCTGCGGTAGCGCACCGCGGCAAGGTCAGTGGTGGCATACAGGTAGCCGCCGTCGGCCTTGACGATGATCACCGGTAGCGGATCGCCATCGGCATTCTTGAACTCGTCGAGGAACACGCACTGCGCGCCGTTGCTCTCGACCAGCAGGCCTGCTGCTTTGAGATCGTTGACCACGTTGATCAGGTCGTCGTTGTAGGCGCTTTCGCCCATCACGTCGGCCATGGTCAGTTTGACGTTCAGCAACTCATAGATTTTCTGGCAGTGCGACAGCGAAATGTCTTTGAACTTGGTCCACAAGGCCAGGCATTCGGCATCGCCCGCCTGCAGCTTGACCACCAGGCCACGGGCGCGGTCGGCAAACTCCGGGGATTCGTCAAAGCGCTGCTTGGCGGCGCGGTAGAAGTTTTCCAGGTCCGCCAGCTCATCGCTGGTGATCGGGTTTTCCTGCAGATAGGCCATCAGCATGCCGAACTGGGTGCCCCAGTCGCCGACGTGGTTCTGTCGAATCACTTCGTCACCGAGGAACTCGAGCACGCGGGCAACACCGTCGCCAATGATGGTCGAGCGCAAATGACCGACGTGCATCTCTTTCGCCAGGTTCGGTGCCGAAAGGTCGACCACGGTACGTTGTGCCGGGCCGGCCTTGCGCACGCCGATCTGCTCGTCTGCCAGCGCAGCGTCAAGGCGCGAGGCTAAAGCCTGAGTGTTCTGGAAGAAATTGAGGAAGCCGGGACCTGCGATTTCGGCTTTGGTCACGTTCTCGTCAGCCGGCAGCGCGGCAATGATTTTCTCGGCCAGGTCGCGCGGCTTCATGCCCGCGGGCTTCGCCAGCATCATCGCGATGTTGCTGGCGAAGTCGCCGTTCTTTTTGTCGCGGGAGTTTTCCACCTGGATCGCCGGCGACAGGCCTTCAGGCAACACACCTTCGTTGACGAGTTGGGTGATGGCTTGTTGGATCAGCTGGCGAATGGTGTCTTTCATGGTCTTCTCTTTCGACCGCAAGCGCGGCGGCGCTTCAGTGCGCTGGTGGAAAAACTGGGCATTATCCGTTGCGAACGCGGGCTTGCCAACTATAGCGGGCAGGTTGTGGATATGTGGTGACAAAAAGTCCGCTTTCGCGAGCAGGCTCGCTCCTACAGGGTTCTGTGCATGACACACAGTTGGCGTCACCGCTGATCCTCTGTGCGAGCGAGCCTGCTCGCGAAGGCAATCTTCAGCTCAATATAAATCCACCGGATCGACATCCAGCGACCAGCGCACCGCGCGCCCGCTTGGCATTTGCTCAAGCGCCAGCAACCAGCTGGCTAATAATCGATGCAACGGTGCGCGTGCGCTGGCCTGTAGCAGCAACTGCGCACGATACCGCCCGGCCCGACGTTCCATCGGCGCCGGTACCGGGCCGAGCAACTCGATGCCGGTCAGATTCTGCTCGGCCAGCAAACGCTCAGCCGCACTGCACGCTTCATCGAGGAAACCTTCAGCTTGTCCGGGTTTGTGCGCCTCTGCCCTTAGCAGTGCCAGGTGCGCAAACGGCGGCAGGCCGGCCGAGCGGCGTTCACTCAGCGCTTGCTCGGCGAAAGCGAAATACCCTTGTTCGGTCAATTGCACCAGCAGCGGATGGTCGGCCAGATGCGTCTGAATGATCACTCGGCCCGGCTCTTCGGCTCGGCCCGCACGCCCGGCGACCTGCACAATCAACTGCGCCATGCGCTCACTGGCCCGGAAGTCGCCGGAGAACAACCCACCGTCGGCGTCGAGAATCGACACCAGCGTCACCCGTGGAAAGTGGTGTCCTTTGGCGAGCATCTGCGTACCGACCAGAATGCATGGGTGGCCCTTCTGGATGGTCGCGAACAATTGATTCATCGCGTCCTTGCGCGAGGTGCTGTCGCGATCGACCCGCAACACTGGAAAATCCGGGAACAGAATGGCCAATCGTTCTTCGGCGCGCTCCGTCCCTGCGCCAACCGGGCGCAGATCCACCTTGTTGCACTTCGGGCAATGGCGAGGCACGCGTTCGACGTAGCCGCAGTGGTGGCAACGCAACTCAGCGGAGCGCTGGTGCACGGTCATGCGCGCATCGCAGCGCTGGCATTCGGACATCCAGCCGCAGTCGTGGCATAACAACGTCGGGGCAAAACCGCGGCGGTTGAGGAACACCAGGACTTGCTGGCCCGCCGCGAGCGTTTGCCCGATGGCTTGTTGCATCGGCCCCGAAATACCGCTGTCGAGCGGACGACTTTTCACGTCCAGACGCAGGAAGCGCGGTTGCTTGGCGCCACCGGCACGTTCGTTCAGGCGCAGCAGCCCGTAACGGCCGGTGTAGGCGTTGTGCAGGCTTTCCAGGGACGGCGTGGCGGAGCCGAGCACGATCGGGATGTTTTCCTGCCGGGCGCGCACCAATGCCAGATCGCGCGCGTGGTAGCGCAAACCTTCCTGCTGTTTATAAGAGCCGTCGTGCTCCTCATCGATAATGATCAGGCCGGGATTTTTCATCGGCGTGAACAGTGCCGAGCGGGTGCCGATAATGATGTCGGCATCGCCGTCACGGGCGGCGAGCCAGGCATCCAGGCGTTCACGATCGTTGACCGCCGAGTGGATCAGCGCAATGCGCGCATTGAAGCGCTGTTCGAAACGCGCCAGGGTCTGCGGGCCAAGATTGATCTCCGGGATCAGCACCAAGGCTTGTTTGCCGGCTTCGAGAGTTTCGCGAATCAGCTGCAAATAGACTTCGGTCTTGCCGCTTCCGGTCACGCCGGCCAGCAGAAACGCGTGATAACTGTCGAACCCGGCGCGAATCGCTTCATAAGCGGCGCGTTGTTCGGGATTGAGCGGCAACTCCGGTTGTGCCAGCCAGTGTTCGTGACGGGCGCCGGGGGCATGCTTGCGGATTTCCACCTGTACCAATCCTTTGGCCAGCAACAGATCGAGGCTGTCCTTGCTCAGCATCAATTTGCTCAGCAACTGATGGGCGACGCCGTGGGGGTGCTGCGCCAGCGTGGCCAACGCCTCACGCTGGCGCGGCGCACGGGCTATCCGCGGGTCATCAAGTTTGGCGCCGGGGGCTGCAGACCAGAAACGTTCCTGGCGGGGCTCGGCCAGTTCGCCCTGACGCAGCAACACTGGCAGCGCCCAGCTCAACGTATCGCCCAGACTGTGCTGGTAATACTGCGACGTCCACAAACACAGCTTGAACAGCGCCGGCGGCAGCGGCGGGGTGGCGTCGAGCAGCGCCAGTGCGGGTTTGAGCTTTTGCGCCGGGACTTCGCTGGTGTCAGTGACTTCCACCAGAATCCCGATCATCTCTCGTCGGCCAAACGGCACTCGCAAGCGCATGCCGGGGTGCAACTGCTCGCGCAGAACCCCGGCTGGCGCGCGGTAATCGAACAGGCGGCGCAAAGGCGAGGGCAAGGCGAGGCGCAGGATGGCGTCGGGCACGCGGGGGGATCTCGATAAACGGAAGTAATGGAAGTCGGATGCAGATTGACTGTGGGAGCGGGCTTGCTCGCGAATACGGAGCAACAGACACATCATCGTCGCCTGACACACTGTATTCGCGAGCAAGCCCGCTCCCACACGGATCGGGTATCAGGTCGGGAGCCTAGCAGACGGTCGGTAGAAGCGACAGCTTGCGCGATCAGCATTGTCTGGTAGAATCCGCGGCCTAATTACGTGCGGTATTCAACAATAGTGTTGAGTGGCGGCACGCTAGCCTGAGGAATACATCATGAAAGCCGATATCCATCCAGCGTACGAAACCATCGAAGTAACCTGCAGCTGCGGTAACAAGTTCGAAACCCGTTCGAACCTGTGCAAGCCACTGGGTACTGACGTATGCAACGAGTGCCACCCGTTCTACACCGGTAAGCAGAAAACTCTGGATACTGGCGGCCGTGTACAGCGCTTCGCAGACCGTTTCGGTGCTTTCGGCAAAGCCAAAGCTCCTGCTGCTGCAGAGTAAGGCTGAAAGGCCCTGTGGGCTTTTCCATGCTGTTGAAAAAGGCGTCCCTCGCGGGCGCCTTTTTTGTGTCTGCGATTTGGCTTACCACCGCCCAGGCCTTCTGCCCGACCCCGACCGGCCTGGCGCCTGTCACCGTGCAGCGAGTGGTGGATGGCGACACGGTGCGCCTGAGCGACGGTCGCAGCGTGCGAATGATCGGTCTGAATACACCTGAGCTGGGCAGGAAAGGCCGCTCCGACGAACCGTTCGCCGTCGCTGCGCGCAAACGTCTGGAAGCCCTGGTGAACGCCAGTGATGGGCGCCTCGGTCTGCTCGCAGGTAAAGAGAGCAAGGACCATTACGGCCGAACCCTGGCGCATCTCTACGGTGCCGATGGCAGCAATCTGGAAGCGCAGATGCTCGCCGAAGGCTTGGGTTTTCAAGTGGCCGTGGCGCCTAATGTCGATCTGGTTGCCTGTCAGCAAGCTGCGGAACGAAGTGCCCGTCAGGCCGGGCTCGGCGTATGGCGCAAGCCGCCCGTGGTGGAGGCGGGGCGGATCAGCGCCTCAGGCTTTGCCGTGCTCAGCGGTCGGGTGAGCAGGATTCAGCGCAATCGTGGCGGAATCTGGATTGAGTTACAGGATTCAGTTGTCCTGCGCGTCGCACCAGGTTTGTTGCAGCAATTCGACGTCGCTGCGCTTGAGCGACTCAAAGGCAAGCAAATCGAGGCCCGTGGCTGGGTGGTCGATCGATCGCGACGCGGTGGATTGAAAGCGGGGCAAGCGCGCTGGCTATTGCCATTGACTGATCCGGCGATGCTCGACAGCGAGCCAAAATAAAAATTGTAGACATTTTTAGCTTTGATTGTGAACAGTCTAGCCCTTGTGATCCGCGGCTCTTGGCCTAAAGTCTCAAGGGTGGGCGCTTGACAGGGGTGACTGACCAGTCTTGTGGGGACTTTGCGAGGCGCGTATCCTCGCTGACCAGTCTGTCCAACAGTAAAAGCGGAATGCCCACATGTCTGATTTGAAAACTGCCGCTCTCGAATACCACGCCCATCCTCGTCCAGGTAAGCTGAGTGTCGAGCTCACCAAGGCCACCGCTACTGCCCGCGACCTGTCGCTGGCTTACAGCCCCGGCGTAGCCGAACCAGTGCGCGAAATCGCCCGCGATCCTGAACTGGCTTACAAATACACCGGTAAAGGCAACCTGGTTGCAGTCATTTCCGATGGCACCGCGATTCTGGGTCTGGGTAATCTTGGTCCATTGGCCTCCAAGCCAGTGATGGAAGGTAAGGGTGTGCTGTTCAAGCGCTTCGCCGGCATCGACGTTTTCGACATCGAAGTCGATTCCGAAAGCCCGCAAGCCTTCATCGACACCGTCAAGCGTATTTCCATCACCTTCGGTGGCATCAATCTGGAAGACATCAAGGCGCCTGAGTGCTTTGAAATCGAGCGCGCTCTGATTGAGCAGTGCGACATTCCGGTATTCCACGATGACCAGCACGGCACCGCGATCGTCACCGCGGCCGGCATGATCAACGCCCTGGAAATCGCCGGCAAAACCCTCGCCGAGGCCAGGATCGTTTGCCTGGGCGCCGGTGCAGCTGCCATCTCCTGCATGAAATTGCTGGTGAGCATGGGCGCCAATATCGAAAACATTTTCATGGTTGACCGCACCGGTGTGATCCATTCCGGCCGTGACGACCTGAACCAGTACAAGGCAGTTTTCGCTCACGCGACCGAGAAGCGCAGCCTCGCTGACGCGCTCGAGGGTGCTGATGTGTTCGTTGGCTTGTCCGGCCCGAACCTGCTTAGCCCCGAAGGCCTGAAGTCCATGGCGGCCAACCCGATCGTGTTCGCCTGCTCGAACCCGGATCCGGAAATCTCCCCGGAGCTGGCTCACGCCACTCGTAGCGACGTGATCATGGCGACCGGCCGTTCGGACTACCCGAACCAGGTCAATAATGTCTTGGGCTTCCCGTTCATCTTCCGTGGTGCTCTGGACGTTCGCGCCAAGCGCATTAACGAAGAAATGAAAGTGGCAGCGGCCAACGCCCTGCGTGAGCTGGCCAAACTGCCGGTACCTCAGGAAGTCTGCGACGCCTACGGCGGCATCAAGCTGGAATTCGGCCGTGAGTACATCATTCCAAAGCCAATGGATGCCCGCCTGATCACCCTGATCTCCGATGCAGTGGCCAAAGCTGCAATCGAGACCGGTGTGGCGACCCTGCCGTATCCGAAGAATTACCCGCTGAAAAGCGTGGATGATGTGTTCAACGGATAAGGGCAGCGCCCATAAAAAAACCCAGCCGAGTGCTGGGTTTTTTTATGGCCTTCAAGCTTCAAGCTTCAAGCGGCAAGATAAAAGCGCGGAGCTGCGCAGCTGTTACTTGTGGCTTGCCGCTTGAAACTTGCAGCTGCTTCGCTAGAACAAATCTATTGGCGCCGCTTCATCTGCCGGCAGCGGGCTGCCCGGCGCGCTGCCGTTACCCAGCTCGCTGGCCGACGGCGGGGTGTCTTCAGCCTTGAACAGCTCAAAGTAGGCCCCAGGTGTGCCGGGGGTAGCTGCACGGCCACTGACCGGGTCAACCCGCAGGCTCAACAGTCCTTCCGGCTCCGCCTGCGTGTGTGGCGGCTTGTCCTTGAGGGCGGCAGCCATGTAATTCATCCAGATCGGCAGCGCCACGGTGCCGCCGAACTCGCGACGACCCAGGCTTTCCGGCTGATCGAAGCCGGTCCACACCGTGGTCACGTAATCGGCGTTGTAACCGGAGAACCAGGCGTCCTTGGACTCGTTGGTCGTACCGGTCTTGCCCGCGATGTCGCTGCGACCCAGCGCGAGTGCGCGACGACCTGTGCCGAGCTTGATCACGTCTTCAAGCATGCTGTTCAGGATGTACGTGGTGCGGCCATCGACAATGCGCTCGGCAACGGCAGGTGCTGGCGCCGCCGGTGCACCCATTGCAGCCTCAGGTGTTGCGTTGACTGTAAAGGCCTCGGCTGCCGGCGCGGCAATCCCGTCCGGTGCGACATCGCCTTTCGGCACGCTTGGCGGATTGGCCACGAACAGCGTCTCGCCATTGCGGCTCTCGATCTTGTCGATGATGTACGGGGTGATCTTGTAACCGCCGTTGGCAAAGGTGCTCCAGCCTGTAGCGATTTCCATCGGTGTCAGGGTGGCAGTCCCCAGCGCCAGCGACAGGTTGCGCGGCAAGTCCTGTTTGTTGAAGCCGAACTTGCTGATGTAGTCGATGGTGCGATCGACGCCCAGTGCCTGCAGCAGACGGATCGACACCAGGTTGCGCGACTTGTACAGGCCTTCACGCAGACGTATCGGGCCAAGGAAGGTATTAGTGTCGTTCTTCGGACGCCAAACCTTGTCGAGGTATTCGTCGACGAAGACGATCGGGGCATCGTTCACCAGGCTGGCGGCGGTGTAGCCATTGTCCAGCGCGGCACTGTAGACGAACGGCTTGAAACTCGAACCCGGCTGACGCTTGGCTTGCAATGCACGGTTGTAGTTGCTTTGCTCGAAGGCGAAACCACCCACCAGCGAACGAATCGCGCCGTTTTGCGGATCCAGGGAAACCAGCGCACCCTGCGCTTGCGGGATCTGGCTGAACTTGAGCGAATTATCTGGCTGACGCTGTACGCGGACCAGGTCGCCAACCTGCGCCACATCCGCAGGCTGCTTGGGATTGGCGCCCATGCTGTTGGTATTGAGGAACGGCCGCGCCCATTTCATGGTGTCCCAGCTGACATGTTCCTCGCCAGTACGGGTCAGCACCTGTAGGCCATTTTTCTCGACCTGCACCACGATGGCCGGTTCGAGGCTGCTGATGGTACGTTGCTTGGTCAGCTCGGCCGCCCAGGCTTCCCGGGTCTTGCCGGGCAAACGTGATTCGGGTCCGCGATAACCGTGGCGCTGATCGTAGGTCATCAGCCCTTCGTGAAGTGCGGTGTTGGCCATTTCCTGAAGGTTGCTCGGCACGGTGGTCGTGACGCGGAAACCCTCGGTGTAGGCCTCGCTGCCATAACGGCCCACCATCTCGGCGCGAGCCATTTCAGCGATGTACGGCGCGTTCACTTCCGGCGTCGGCACATGATAGCTGGCGTTCAATGGCTCATTGATGGCCGTGGTGTAATCGGCTTCGGTGATCTTGCCAAGCTTGTACATGCGCCCCAGAATCCAGTCACGACGCTCTTTGCTGCGTGCCGGATTGGCCAGCGGATTGAAACGCGAAGGTGCCTTGGGCAGACCGGCGATCATCGCCATCTGCGCCAGGCTGACATCACGAATCGACTTGCCGTAATACACCTGCGCCGCCGCCTCGATGCCATAAGCGCGGTTGCCCAGATAGATCTTGTTGACGTACAACTCAAGGATCTCATCCTTGGTCAGTTGCCGTTCGATTTGCAGAGCCAGGAGGATTTCAGTGGTCTTGCGCGAGAAGCTGCGCTCGCTGGTAAGGAAGAAGTTCTTCGCTACCTGCATGGTGATGGTGCTACCGCCCGACTGAATGTGTCCGCTTTTTACCAATTGTGTCGCGGCACGCATCAAACTGCCGGGATCGACACCATAGTGATTGGCGAAGTTATCGTCTTCAGCACTTAGTAACGCATTGATGAAGTTGGGGGGAATGTCGGCGAAACGGATGGGAGTGCGGCGCATTTCGCCAAACTCTGCGATCAACTTGTCGTCGCTGCTGTAGACACGCAGCGGAATCTGTAACTGGATGCTTTTCAATGTCTCCACTGACGGCAATCCAGGGCTAAGGTAAAGAAACGCGCCGCTGAGACCTAGGAGCAGTCCGCAGAATACGGCGACGATGGACCAACCGAAAAACTTCAGCAGACGAATCAAGGCTTTGAGATATCCAAGGCAAAAAATGAATGTGGCACCAGGAGTTCAGGTAAAAAGGAGAACGGCCCGCGCTCGAAAAAATAAGCGGAAAAAATCGCTGGGCATTATAAGCAGTTTTTCCGGCGCGGGCGTCATTTGCGCGGCTGTCAAGACAAGTGGATTCAACGCAATGAGCGTCAAGAGTTCGTAACTAACGGAAAGTCATAGGGAATTGGTAGTGCTAGGACTCTTCAATAAAAAGGCCAACACGCTTCTGGGGATCGACATCAGTTCCACGTCGGTGAAGCTTTTGGAGTTGAGTCGCCACGGCGACCGCTACCGGGTCGAGGCCTATGCCGTAGAGCCGCTGCCCGCCAGCGCCGTGGTAGAGAAGAACATCGCCGAGCTCGAAGGCGTGGGTCAGGCCCTGGCACGTGTGTTGCTCAAGGCCAAGACCAGTCTCAAGAACGTCGCCGTGGCGGTTGCCGGCTCTGCCGTGATCACCAAGACCATCGAGATGGATGCAGGTCTTTCCGATGACGAGATGGAAAACCAGTTGAAGATCGAGGCGGATCAGTACATCCCTTATCCGCTGGACGAGGTGGCCATCGACTTCGAAGTTCAGGGTCCGTCGGCGCGCAACCCCGAACGGGTCAACGTGCTGCTGGCAGCCTGCCGCAAGGAAAACGTGGAAGTTCGCGAAGCAGCGCTCGCAATGGCCGGGTTGACCGCACGTGTGGTGGATGTCGAGGCTTACGCGCTGGAACGCTCCTTCGGCTTGTTCGCCGGTCATCTGGGTGCTGCCCAGACGCTGCTGACGGTTGCCATTGTCGATATCGGCGCCACCATGACCACCCTCAGCGTGTTGCACAACGGTCGAATCATCTACACCCGCGAACAATTGTTCGGGGGGCGCCAATTGACCGAAGAAATCCAGCGACGCTACGGCCTGACCGTCGAGCAGGCAGGGCTCGCCAAGAAGCAGGGTGGTTTACCGGACGATTATGTCAGCGAAGTATTGCAGCCGTTTCGTGACGCGGTGGTGCAGCAGGTGTCGCGTTCGCTGCAGTTCTTTTTTGCATCGGGGCAGTACAACGCGGTCGATCACATTTTGCTGGCGGGCGGCACGGCGTCCGTCCCCGGTCTCGACCGGTTGATCGAACAGCGTTTGGGCACGCCGACTCAAGTGGCCAATCCATTTGCCGATATGACACTTGGCAGCAAAGTCAACGCGGGTGCCTTGGCCAGCGATGCTCCAGCACTGATGATCGCCTGTGGACTGGCGCTGAGGAGTTTCGACTGATGGCGCGGATTAACCTTTTACCCTGGCGCGACGAACTGCGCGAGGAGCGCCGCAAACGCTTTTTACTGGCACTGGCCGGTGTATTGGTGGGCGCGGTCGGGGCGATTTTGATCGCAGACAGGGCTATTAGCGACGCCATCGATCGGCAAATTGCCCGAAACAATTACATTGGCAAACAAATCACCGTGGTCGATGAACGTATCAAACAGATCAGCGAATTGAAGGCCCGTCGCCAGCAACTGGTCGAGCGCATGCGTATCATCCAGGACCTGCAGGGTAACCGGCCGATCAGCGGGCGAATCTTCGATCAGCTGGCGCGCACCTTGCCGGATGGCGTGTATTTCACCGAAGTGAAAATGGCGGGTAAAACCCTGTCAGTCACAGGCGCGGCGGAATCCAACAACCGTGTTTCCGATCTGATGCGTAATCTGGACGCCTCTGACTGGTTCGATGCGCCCACCCTTACCGAGGTCAAGGCGACCACCGCCGGGCAACTCGATCAGGCGAACATCTTTCAATTGACTGTGCGTCAAACCCAGCCGGCCGCCGCGGAGGCTGTTCAATGAGCCTGGCCCAATGGTTCGAAGGGCTGCGCAAGATCGACATCAACGATCTGGACACCAACAACATGGGCTCCTGGCCGCCCGCCATCAAGGCGTTGGCGGGTATCGTGCTGGCCGGTCTCGTGCTGGCGCTGGGCTACAACTTTTCCATCAGCGACCTTGAAACCCAGCTTGATCTCAAACGGGATGAGGAATCGACCCTCAAAGAGCAGTTCGCCAATAAAGCGCACATGGCGGCGAATCTGGAGCTGTATGTACAGCAGATGAAAGAAATGGAAAATTCATTCGGTGTGCTGTTGCGGCAATTGCCCAGCGATACCGAAGTGCCCGGTTTGCTTGAAGACATCACACGCACTGGCTTGGGCAGTGGCCTGGAATTTGAAGAGATCAAACTGCTGCCGGAAGTCACACAGCAGTTCTACATCGAGTTGCCGATCCAGATCACCGTCACGGGCGCTTATCACGACCTTGCCACCTTCGTCAGTGGCGTCGCCGGGTTGCCGCGGATCGTCACGTTACATGACTTCGACATCGCCGCTGCCGATCCCGAAGGTGGCTCGAAACTGCGCATGAGTATCCTCGCCAAGACCTATCGCTACAACGATAAGGGGCTGCAGAAATGAGCCCGATCCGAATCTTAATGGTGAGCGTCATGCTCATCCTTGCCGGATGCGACGGTGACGGCGGTTTCAACGACCTTGACGCTTACATGAACGAGGTGCGGCTGCGCGCACCGGGCAAGATCGAACCTACGCCGGTATTCCGCTCATACCCGACATTTACCTACAGTGCAGCCAACCTGCGAAGCCCGTTTTCCCGTCAGGTGCGGGTTGACCTCGCCGGCCAGAAAGCCGGCTCGCGCAACGTCAAACCCGACCCCAACCGGGCAAGGCAGTACCTGGAAGGTTTTAATATCGAACAGTTTGAAATGGTCGGTACGATCTCCAATGCCGCTGGCTCCTTTGCGTTATTGCGTGGGGCAGGAGGTGTGCATCGGTTGAAAGTCGGCGACTATCTGGGCCGCAATGAAGGGCGCATCGTCGCCATCAGCGGCGCGCAAGTCGATGTGGTAGAAATCGTTCCGGACGGCCAGGGCGCCTGGCTGGAACGACCACGCACCATCCCTTTGAAAGAGCACTCATAGTGGAACTCGAATAATGAACAGGATTTTCACCGCCCTCGGGGTTTCGCTATGGATAGCGTTGCAGTCACCGATGGTACAAGCGGCCAACCTCAAGGCGCTGGACGTCGCCGCGCTGCCGGGGGATCGCGTCGAGCTGAAATTGTCGTTCGATGCAGCCCCTCCGGCACCCCATGGCTACACGACTGAACAGCCTGCGCGGATCGCTCTCGATCTGCCCGGCGTGGTCAGCCAACTGGCGAGCAAGACACGTGACCTCGGTGCCGGTAACGCCCGCAGCGCAACGGTGGTGGAGGCCAAGGATCGTACGCGGTTGATCATCAACCTGACGCAAATGGCCCCTTACACCTCGCGGGTTGAGGGCAATAATCTGTTTGTGGTGGTTGGGCGGGGTGCCGGTAGCTCGGCCGCTCGACCTGCCGCCAAATCGGCACCGTCGCGCACGGCGACCCCGGTTGCCGCCCCGGCCAGGAACTATGCGCCGGTGGCCAAGGCTATTCGTGGTGTCGATTTCCAGCGCGGCACACAGGGTGAAGGTAACGTAGTCATCGATTTGTCCGACCCGTCCATCGCCCCCGATATCCAGGAACGCGATGGCAAGATCGTCCTCGGTTTCACCCGCACCCAGTTGCCCGAGCCGCTGCGTGTGCGCCTGGACGTGAAGGATTTCGCGACCCCGGTGCAGTTCGTCAATGCCAGCGCTACGGGTGACCGCGCCACGATAACCATCGAGCCCAGCGGTGCCTTCGACTACTCCACCTATCAAACCGACAACAAGTTGACCGTCAGCATTCGCCCGATGACGGTGGATGATTTGCACAAGCGCAATGCCGAACGGTTTGCCTATACCGGCGAGAAGCTTTCGCTGAATTTTCAGGACATCGATGTGCGTTCCGTGCTGCAGTTGATTGCCGACTTCACCAATCTCAATCTGGTGGCGAGCGACACAGTGCAGGGCGGCATTACGCTGCGCTTGCAGAACGTACCGTGGGATCAGGCGCTGGACCTGGTACTGAAAACCAAGGGCCTGGACAAACGCATGATCGGCAACGTCTTGCTCGTGGCCCCGGCGGAAGAAATTGCCGCCCGTGAGCGTCAGGAACTGGAATCGCAGAAACAGATTGCCGAGCTGGCGCCATTGCGGCGCGAACTGCTGCAGGTCAACTACGCCAAGGCGGCCGATATCGCCAAATTGTTCCAGTCGGTGACCAGTGCAGAAGCAAAGATCGACGAGCGTGGGTCGATCACTGTTGATGAGCGCACCAACAACATCATTGCCTACCAGACCCAGGACCGCCTCGACGAGCTGCGGCGTATCGTTGCACAGCTGGACATACCGGTGCGGCAGGTGATGATCGAAGCGCGCATCGTCGAAGCCAACGTCGATTATGACAAGAGTCTGGGCGTGCGCTGGGGCGGTTCGGTGCAAAAGGGAAACTGGAACGGTTCCGGGGTCAATGGCTCGTCGACCACCATTGGTACTCCGGGCAGCACCAGCACCAACTCGCCGTTTGTTGACCTGGGCACTTCAGGCAATACTTCGGGGATCGGTATCGCGTTCATTACCGACAACGTATTGCTCGACCTGGAGCTGACGGCGATGGAGAAAACCGGTAACGGCGAAATCGTCTCGCAGCCCAAAGTGGTCACGTCCGACAAGGAAACGGCGAAAATCCTGAAAGGTACGGAAATTCCATATCAGGAGGCCAGCTCCAGTGGCGCCACCTCGGTATCTTTCAAGGAAGCATCGCTGTCCTTGGAAGTGACGCCGCAGATCACCCCGGACAACCGCATCATCATGGAGGTCAAGGTCACCAAGGATGAGCCGGACTACCTGAACAAAGTGCAGGACGTGCCGCCGATCAAGAAAAACGAGGTCAACGCCAAGGTGCTGGTGAATGACGGTGAGACCATCGTTATCGGCGGAGTTTTCTCCAATACTCAAAGCAAGGTTGTAGATAAGGTGCCATTTCTCGGTGATGTGCCGTATCTTGGCCGCCTTTTCCGGCGTGACGTGGTTTCGGAGAAAAAATCCGAGCTGCTGGTGTTCCTCACTCCGCGTATCATGAACAATCAGGCGATTGCTGTGAGTCATTGATTCTGTGCGAAATTTGATTCTTGTTGGACCGATGGGTGCTGGAAAAAGCACCATCGGCCGGTTGCTGGCCAAAGAGCTGCGCCTGCCGTTCAAAGATTCCGATAAGGAAATTGAATTGCGCACGGGCGCCAATATCCCATGGATCTTCGACAAGGAAGGCGAGCCGGGCTTCCGGGACCGTGAGCAGGCGATAATTGCCGAGCTCTGCGCATGCGATGGCGTGGTTCTGGCGACCGGTGGCGGTGCCGTCATGCGTGAGGCTAATCGCCGGGCACTACATGCCGGTGGTCGGGTGGTTTATTTGCATGCCTCGGTCGAGCAGCAAGTGGGTCGCACCTCTCGCGACCGTAACCGGCCGTTGCTGCGTACCGCCGATCCGGCCAAGACTCTGAGAGATTTGCTGGCGCTTCGCGACCCGCTTTATCGGGAAATCGCCGACCTAGTGGTGGAAACCGATGAGCGGCCGCCGCGAATGGTGGTGCTTGATATTCTGGATCGCCTGCAGCAACTTGCGCCGCGTTAAAGCACCGCGTGAAATGCGCTATCCTCGGCGTCGCGCCATGCCTGTTCAATGACGTGGCGGATTGAAACCGGCGTTGCAGCGTCAGTTGCGGTAGACACTCGATTTCCTTAGGCGGGACGCCTGATTCCATTCCACTGTGGGGACACATGCAGACACTCAAGGTTGATCTCGGCGAGCGCAGCTACCCGATTCATATTGGCGAAGGTTTGTTGGATCAGCCTGAACTGCTGGCGCCGCATATTCGCGGACGGCAAGTGGCAATTATCTCCAACGAAACCGTAGCGCCGCTATACCTCGAGCGATTGACCCGCAGCCTTGAGCAGTTTTCGGTAGTTTCCGTAGTGCTGCCCGACGGCGAATCGTTCAAGACCTGGGAAACCCTGCAACTGATATTCGATGGCTTGCTGACCGCCCGGCACGATCGCCGTACCACAGTGATCGCCCTCGGGGGGGGCGTCATCGGTGACATGGCCGGTTTTGCTGCGGCCTGTTACCAGCGCGGCGTCGATTTCATCCAGGTCCCCACCACATTGTTGTCGCAGGTCGATTCGTCGGTGGGCGGCAAGACCGGGATCAATCATCCGCTGGGCAAAAACATGGTCGGCGCGTTCTATCAGCCGAATGTCGTGCTGATCGACACCGCCACACTCAATACCTTGCCTGCCCGCGAACTGTCGGCCGGGCTGGCAGAGGTCATCAAATACGGTTTGATCTGCGATGAGCCCTTCCTGACCTGGCTAGAAGAAAACGTTGATCGCCTGCGGGCTCTGGATCAAATTGCCCTGACCTACGCCATCGAGCGTTCGTGCGCGGCCAAGGCGGAAGTGGTCGGTGCCGACGAGAAGGAAACCGGCGTACGGGCTACGTTGAATCTGGGGCACACCTTTGGGCACGCCATCGAGACGCACATGGGATATGGTGTGTGGCTGCATGGTGAGGCGGTGGCTGCTGGCACCGTCATGGCGCTGGAAATGTCGACGCGTCTGGGCTGGATCAGCGAGCAGGAGCGTGATCGCGGCATTCGTTTGTTTCAACGAGCCGGGCTGCCCGTGGTTCCGCCTGAAGAGATGACGCCAGCCGATTTTCTCGAACACATGGCAATTGACAAGAAAGTGATCGACGGTCGTTTGCGCCTGGTGTTGCTGCGCCACATGGGCGAAGCGGTGGTGACCGACGATTATCCGAAAGAAGTTTTACAGGCCACGCTGGAAGCGGATTACCGCGCTCTGGCTCAGCTTAAAGGTTAATAAGATCCCGATGACTAGTTTGCATGCCGACGAGGCTTTCCTCGGCCATTTCCAGTTGAGTCACGACCCTTTCGCTCCACGGGTACCTGGCTTCAAATTCTTCCCGGCCCAGCGCAAGCCGGTACTGGGGCAACTGCATCACCTGGCTCGCTACAGCCAGTTGCTGCTGGTGGTAACCGGTCCGCACGGCAGCGGCAAGACTCTGCTGCGTCAGGCGCTGGTGGCCAGTACCAACAAACAATCGGTGCAGAGCGTGGTGGTGTCTGCCCGTGGCGCCGGTGATGCGGCCGGCGTATTGCGCCAGGTAGCGCAAGCCTTGAATGTCGCTCATGCAGAGATTGGCCCGATCCTGGCTCAGGTGGTTCAGCTGGCATTGACCGGGCAGGAGGTCTATCTGCTGGTGGATGACGCCGAGCAGCTCGACGAATCCGCGCTGGAAGCGTTGATGGAGCTGGCCGCTGGTGCGCCTGAGGGCCGCCCGCATGTGTTCCTTTTTGGTGAGTCGTCGCTGATCGCTCAGCTGGAGGCGCTGAGCCTGCAGGAAGAGCGCTTTCACGTTATCGAACTGCAGCCCTACACCGAAGAAGAAACCCGTGAATACCTGGATCAGCGCCTCGAAGGTGCCGGCCGGGGTATCGAACTTTTCACCGCAGATCAGATCTCTGATATTCACGAAAGCTCCGACGGCTGGCCTGGCAACATTAATCAGGTCGCCCGCGATGCACTGATCGAAGTCATGATTGCCAGCCGCTCAGCGGTCAAGCGTCCAAGTATGGGGTTCAACATGCCGAAGAAACACGTATTGGCGATTTCCGCCGTAGTCGTGGTCGCGGTAGCCGCCGCCTGGTTGATGCCGGGTCGCAGCAAAGCACCGACCACTGGCGCTCCTGCCAATGAACAGGCGCAATTGCCACTGGGTCAGGGCACGCCACAACCAAACGATGGCGGTGCACCCGCTGTTGAATTCGCCGGTAATTCGCAGCCGATGCCATTGCCTCTGGTTGGCAACTCGCAACCGGTGATGCGCGGCCCGCTGGCTGAAGCGGCCGGTGGCATTACTGAAGGCGACGACGGTGTCCCGGTGGAAGGTTCGAGCGAAGTTCCGCCGACCGTGACCACTACCGCTCCGCCTGCGGGCATCCCGGCCGGCCCTGCGCCGACCGCACCTGCTGCTAAACCTGCACCGGCACCGGTGCAGATCGCGACGGCCAAGCCAGCGC
>NZ_CABVGX010000007.1 GCF_902497625.1 Pseudomonas fluorescens
TGTAGTGGTCTAATGAAACCGGACACCCATTTAGGCGAGAATGCTCGCCAGATCGAGGTGTCAGATGACCAAACAACGCCGCTCCTTTACTCCTGAATTCAAGCGCGAGGCCGCAGCCCTCGTGCTCAAACAAAACTACAGCTACATCGAAGCCAGCCGTTCACTAGGCATTGGTGAGTCGGCATTGCGCCGCTGGGTTGACCAGATTCAGAAAGAACATAAAGGCATCACCCCGCAGAGCAAGGCGCTGACGCCGGAACAGCAAAAAATTCAGGAGCTGGAGGCCCGGATCGCTCGGCTTGAGCGAGAGAAATCCATATTAAAAAAGGCTACCGCGCTCTTGATGTCGGAAGATCACGAGCGTTCGCGCTGATTGCCCAGTTGAGCGCCCATGAGCCGGTTGATTGGCTGTGCAAGGTGTTTGACGTCACTCGCTCGTGTTACTACGCCCAGCGCCTGCGGCGCCGCACGCCCGATGTTGAACGGCTTCGATTACGTAGTCGCGTCAGTGAGCTGTTCTCGCAAAGTCGCAGCTCCGCGGGCAGTCGTAGCATTCTGTCGCTGATGCGTGAAGACGGTGAGCAACTCGGTCGATTCAAAGTTCGTAGCTTGATGCGCGAGCTTGATTTAGTCAGCAAACAACCCGGCTCCCATGCCTACAAACGAGCAACAGTAGAAAGACTGGATATCCCGAACACATTGAACCGCGAGTTCGACGTGCCAGCGCCTAATCAAGTCTGGTGCGGCGATATCACCTACATTTGGGCTCAAGGAAAGTGGCATTACCTGGCTGTCGTCCTAGATCTTTGTACGCGTCGGATCGTGGGCTGGGCGCTGTCGGAAAAGCCAGACGCTGAGCTGGTGATCAAAGCGCTGGATATGGCTTACGAGCAGCGTGGCAGGCCTTCGGATCCGCTATTCCACTCGGACCAGGGATCGCAATATGCAAGCCGACTCTTTCGCCAGCGGTTGTGGCGATACCGTATGCGCCAGAGCATGAGTCGACGAGGAAACTGCTGGGATAACGCACCGATGGAGCGCGTATTTCGCAGCTTGAAAACAGAATGGATACCAACCGTGGGCTATCGAACTGCGCAGGAAGCACAGCGCGATATCAGCCATTTTTTGATGCATCGGTACAACTGGATTCGACCTCATCAATTCAACGATGGGTTGGCACCAGCGCGGGCCGAGGAAAAACTTAACGTCGTGTCCGGGATTAGTTGACCACTACATATTGCGTTCTGCTGAATCCACTCGACTGGGAACCTTATTACTGAAAAGTCTGAATTGGTACGGCGGCGAAGCGGACGAGGACACCGGCGAGCAGGTACGGACCAAGCTGGTGAGTCGCGCTATCTGTTTATGGACGACCCAAGCAGTAAGTGGTGAGCGAAATGATATAGCAGGATTTCAGGTGCATCAGAGGTCACAGCGGGGAAATAGCTATCACCGTCTGCGGGCCAGATTTGAACAACATCTTTTCGACAATCACCATGCCCGGACAATGCCTGAGGCACGCGTGCTTGCACGGCTATTTCAACCAGAATTTCCAAAAGAGTTCCAGGTTCACGATATACCCTCTGACCTGCCCTACAGGGGTTCTATTGTATGGGTTAACTTCGTGCACGGCGTGACACTTGCCGAGGCAATCGAGGACGATCTGATAACCCGCATGACGTTCCAGCAACTGGTCAATTTTCCGATCCTGCTGTCAATGACAGGCACGCAAGAAGAGCGTGAGCTTATCGGCCTGTGCAGAATCGCCCCAGCCCTGCAGTGGGCCATCACCCACGGTATCATTCATGAAAAAACCGATTCGGACTACTCGAAAGAGGACGTGGACTGCGCTATAGAAGCGCTTGATGCGCACGCCGATGCATTGAGCAGCGCAATTGCTCAAATGGATGTCGATTATCCGCTAAGATCGGTAATCGCTGACGAGAACATTAAAAAATTTTTCAAGGATAGAAAAATGTTCGCGCTTGGAGAATGGCGAACAGTGCGTGAGGGTTCCGCAACACCATTCGTTGATGATGGACGAAAACTCATTGAAGACTTTTCACGCGGCAGGAAGGGTGGATTAATAGGCGCGCCTGACCTGAGGGATAAAGCCCACTCGTTTCGTGATGTGTACATGTCGCTAAAATGGACTAAAGGGCGAGACTGGCACATCACAACGAAAGACGGCCTGCGTCCAAGCAAGCATACTTTGCGCATCAACGCAGATGGAACGTTAACGACCACATCAGACTGGATTGATGAAGCCACGTTGCAAAAATCCTTACCGGACGTAAACGAGTCATTTCAATCAGAATTTGACAGTTACTTGAAGAAAAGCAAAAGCGCTTATGAAACGCTACTGAAAAACCTGTTCCTTTCTCTCCCTTACGATATCCGTCTGGCCATGGAACACGGAGCGGTGAAAATTTACACATTAAGGAAGCCAACGAGCGACCTTTGGGTTGAACACGAAACCCCCACCAAGATTCTGCCGCTACGCCTTCGAATGGGCTTTATATTGCAAGCTACTCTTCACGACAAACAGTACCATATCGAGTGTCTACCCCGGGCCGGTATAATTCGTGAACGCAGTGATATCACAACGGCAATGTTAGGCGGACATCGCACGTTTGAGTACAACCCTGGATTTTTTCATGACGAGATGGAGGTGTTGCGGCCACTGGACAATATTCCTATTGACTGGGACGCTCATGAAACAGGCACACCACCGCAAGCAGGTAAAACATGCAACGCCATCATCGATCAATTTGGCCAGACATTCACCCCTCCCCCTCCAAGCCCGAACAGTGAGCGTTCCCCATCTCCAAAGATAGAAAATGCTCGCGCCTTTGAAGTAGCCCATTGTATCGCCAATAACTTTTTCTATTACGACGAGAAGCTATTACTTGACGCAGCCAGAGGCGAGACAGAAATAGAAAGGTTTGTAACACGTCCCCACTGGACTGAATCACTAAAAAAATTCTTGCCTTTTTGGGGAGACATAAGCGATCTGCAGTCGGATGATCCGAACCAAAAAGCGTGGGCTGTATTCGGCCTGATTTTCGATGTCGTTTCGTTTGCAATGCCTTTGGGAAAATTTATATCCGGCTCAATCAAGCTTGTATCCACGGCGGTGCGATCAGGAATTGCCTATGCGCTCCCCAAGTTAGGCAAACTTGCGAGCAAACTGCTTATTTCATCCGTCCAGAACACCATTCCTTTCTATGGTCTACCGACCACCGCTTTCAGGCTCACAAGGGGACTTGTAAGGGGAGCCGCTACCGGCATCCAATATGCTGCTACCGGGGTCAAATATATCGTCAGAAAATCGGTTGCCGGTATAAAAAACTCAATGGCCAGATCCAGTCACTACAGCACTATCGGCGGCTGGCCTCAAGTTACTAATCCTGCCCGCTGGCCCCCCCTCACTCCGAATGACCGACTCGCCGCCGTGCGCGGGCTCCAAGACGTGCCCGTGCGCAATATCGGATCAACCTCCACACCGCGTTACTATTTGATTGATCCAGTGTCCGCCAAACCTTATGGGCCTGCATTGAGGACCGCTGAAAACGAGCTGTCCGTGGGGCCATCGATTTATCCGGCGGTTGCAAAAAATAGCGATGATGCGCTGTTTATCATCCCGAACACGACGCGCGCTCGATACATCCCTGAAGTCGACGGTCGAACCACGGTGTATCTCGACGACATCCCCTATCGGCTGGATGACGAAGTCTTGCGCCGGGTCAGTCTGATCGATGACAGCAAAGCGCTGCAGCACATTCCCTGCCGTGCCCCGCGAGCGCCCGCAGAAACCGTTTGCGTCAACAGTTTTGTGAACGCAACTGCCGCGCCTACCCCGGCACCTGGTTCAGTCGATGAAACCAAGGGTTATGCACTTTGGTTTGGCGAACGGCGCTCCACACCACAAACCTGGCGTGGAGAAGCCTACCTCGCACTCGATGATGCGCTCTATCGGGTAACGAACAATGTCCCCAGACTCGTGCGTGAAGATCTTAAAACGCTCGGCTTCAATCAAAGCAGGCTGATACCCAAAAAGGCGTTTATCGCTCCTCTGGAGTTTCGAAAAGGTATCTACGCGCGCCTTGAAATCCCTGGCACCTATGAACAGATCGACGATATTCATCGGGTCGGTGCCATTATCGCCACCAGCATCGATGAGACCGCCATCCATGTGTTTACCCGGGTGAACAGCGACAAGTACTACCTCGCGACAGTTGCCAAGGGCAACAGCCTGAGCGGATCATTGAAGTTCAATCTCCTGACGAAAGCCCAGATGGCCGAGGGCGAGCTCGGAGCAGAACTGTTACGGGTGTATACCGGCTCGCTGCTTGCAAACAATGTCGCCCGCCTCCACGGCGTAAAGGCCGTTGAACGCGCGTTGAAAACCATGGAAGAGATCGCGATCCCGCTTGGCACACCAGCGAATCCTGCGAACAACATGAAATGGCTGAAGGTGGATACCAGCCCGGCAGAGGCCCTGATGTTCGATCACTCGACCCGAATGATCGTCACTCGACTACCCGAAGGGGCAACTAACTGGACACGTAGCGCATATGCATCGCAACCTTTCCGGCAAAGGACAGCAGAAGTGCTGGATAACCTTTTCCTGTCTCCATTAATCAGACCCAGACTGGCCGATCCAGCATTACGCATACAGGACACGATGGAGAAACTGCAAGGTCTGATGCCCAGGTACCAACGTCCGGTCAATGCCAGAAACATCGCTTTTGCCGACGTGACGACCAGTACAGGGCAAAGGGAAATTTACGTCAGCGTGTCCGGGGGTCAGCGGAGTACTACCTTTTTGCCGTTATTTCGCCGTCTAGGTGCCAATCAGGTAAAACAGGGCAACGCAACGTACTTCAACATTGATTTCAATCAGACGTTCCCGAGAACCAACATCAGGCAGACTCCAGATGGAAAGATACTGGCTGTCCCCCTCACTATCAAAGATATCAAAACCTATAAAACTGCCGACGTAACCAAGCCCACCTCACTGGACAGCGAGAGCAAATTGATCAGCGTAATCCGCGGAAAATATCCTGACCCGGCGCAAATCCGCTCCATCGAAATTGTCACAACCATGCGCCCCTGCGAGTCGTGCTCGGTGGTCATGCAACAGTTCGGACATGATGGCGGACGAGACGCGCTGAAGGTGCTCTGGGGCTGACTTAGATCTGCTGTAAATGACCGTAAAGCTTGGCGTACAACCCGCCATCAGCAATCAGTTGCTGATGGTCGCCATCCTCGGCAATTTGCCCGCCGTCGAATACCAACACGCGGTCGGCCTGCTTCACCGCAGACAGGCGGTGCGCGATGATCAGGGTCGTGCGGTTGCTGAGGAACCGCGCCAGGGCCTGGTGCAGGTTGTATTCGGTGGCGGCATCGAGTGCCGAGGTCGCCTCATCGAGGATCACCACTTTCGGTTCGGCCAGCACCATGCGCGCGATCGCCAGGCGCTGGCGCTGCCCTCCCGACAAGCGCACGCCGGAGCGACCGACGATGCTGTCGAGGCCATTGGGCAGTTCGCGCACCGCTGCGTGCAACTGCGCAATTTCCAGCGCTTGCCAGCAGGCATCGTCGCTCCGCTCGCGGCCCATGGTCAGGTTGGCGCGAATGGTATCGTTGAATAACGCCGGATGCTGCAGGACCACCGCGACGTTTTCGCGAATGGTGGGCAAACCGATCTCCTGCTGGGTCGAACCGCCGAAGCGAATCGTTCCGGCAAGCGGCGTGTACAGGCCCAGCAACAATTGCACCAGCGTGCTTTTGCCGCCGCCGCTGGCGCCAACGATGGCGACCTTCTCTCCCGGGGCGATCGACAGGTTCATCTGGTTCAGCACCAACTCTTCGCCATAGCCGAAGCTGAGACCTTGCACTTCGATGCCGACGGTTTCGCGGCCCTTGAAGGGATCAACGCCACCGGGATATTCCGGCTCATCGGCGCGGGCCAGGAGCTCGTTGATCCGCGACAGCGCACCGCCGGCGGCGTAATAGGCATATTGCAAGTTCAACAGCTGTTCAACAGGACCGATCATGAACCACAGGTAGCTGAACACCGCGAGCATCTGGCCGATCGACAGGTCGGAAAACAGCACCGTGAGCATGGCGGCGGCGCGAAAAATATCTATGCCGAACTGGAACAGCAGACCGCTGGCGCGGTTCGATGCATCGGTTTTCCACTGCGAATTCACGGCGTAATCGCGCACTTCCCGCGCACGATGACCAAGGCGGCCGAGGAAGAAACCCTGGCGATTGCCGGCGCGAACTTCCTGAATCGAGTCGAGGGTTTCGGTCAGGGCTTGAGTGAAGCGCGAGGTGCTGTCGTTTTCGAGTTTTTTCAGGTGCTTGACCCGTTTTCCCAACTGCACCGTAGCGTAAATCACCAGTGGGTTGAACAGCAGAATCAACAGCGCGAGCTTCCAGTGCATCCACATCAGAATGCCCGAGGTGCCGATCAGCGTCAGCATGGCCACGAGGAAACGGCTGAGGGTCTCGCCGACGAATTTGTCCAGTGTGTCGAGGTCGGTGACCAGGTGCGTGGTGACGGTGCCGCTGCCCAGGCTTTCGTATTCACCGAGGGAAATACGCTTGAGCCGTTCGATCAGCCGCACCCGAATGCGGTAGACGATGTCCTTGGCCAGGGCCGCGAACAATCGCGCCTGGACCACGTTGAACAGCAACGCGGCGCAGCGCAGGCAGAGCGTCACCAACAACATCAAGCCGATGTAGCCGGCAGCCTTCTGCCAAACGTCCGGCAGTGCATGGTTCATGATTTTCAGAGCGGAATCGCCGTGCCCCAGCAGCACCTCGTCGACCAGCAACGGCAGCAGCAAGGGAATCGGCACGCTGCACAGCGTCGCCAGCACAGCGACGCCGTTGGCGATCCAGAGGGATTTTTTATGCTGCAGGGCCAGGCGACGAATTTCGGCCCAGCTCAATCGGTCGACACGCTCGGGCGCTGCTGCGTCAGCAAGCGAGTCAGGCACAGGCGGCGCGCTCCAGCCAACGGCCGAGCAATGGCGATATCTCACTCAGCGGCTGGTAGCCGTTGGTCAATAGCGCCAGTTGGCCGTCCCGCTCGGCGAGCAGAGTTGGAAAACCGGCGATGCCCAGATCCTGCACCCAGGTGAAATCGGCAGCGGTCGCCGCATGCTGATCGGCACGGTCGAATGCGGCGGCAAATTCGATGCGCGGCAAACCGGCCTTTTCCGCCAGTTCCACCAGCACACTGGCGTGGGTGACATCGCGCCCTTCTGCGTAGAAGGCATGCTGTATCAACCCGAGCAGTTTCCACGCGCAATCCGGCGCCAGGCTGCGCGCCGTGACCAGCGCCCGGCAGGCCGGTTCGGTGTCGTAGACAAAACCCTCGGGCAACGCCCCTTCATGCTTGAACGGCTGACCGGTGGCTTGGTTTACCGCCTGCCAGTGTTCGAGAATGTAGCGCCGGGTGGTCGGCTCCAGCGCCGCGCCACTGCCGGTGCGTAGCCCGCCAACCACCAGATGCACTTCCACTCCCCCCGCGTGCGCCTGTTCGACCAGCGCGTTGGCCACCGGCGCGAAGCCCCAGCACCAGGAACACATCGGGTCCATCACATAGAGCAAGCGGCGAGCAGACATGGTTCAAGCCTCGGAAGGAGTTTGCTTGTAGTTGTAGCCGATCGGGTGAGGCAGGTTGCGCGCCTTGGCCAGTTCGATCTGCTTTTGCCGGTCGATGGCACTGCGGCGGGTTTTCTCGCTCAGCGTATCCCAGCAATGCGGGCAACTGATGCCTGCGACGTAATGCTCGGACGTGCGGTCTTCAACACTCACCGGCGTGCGACAGGCATGACATTGATCGTAGTCGCCTTCGCTGAGGTCGTGACGCACGGTGACGCGGTTATCGAAGACAAAGCAGTCGCCCTGCCACTTGGTTTCTTCCTGCGGCACCTCTTCGAGGTATTTCAGAATGCCGCCCTTGAGGTGATACACCTCGCCGAATCCCTGGCTGAGCATATAGCTCGAGGCTTTTTCACAGCGAATGCCACCGGTGCAGAACATCGCGACTTTCTTGTGCACGGCCGGGTCGAAGTTGGCTTTGATGTAGTCAGGGAATTCGCGAAAACTGGTGGTCTTCGGATCGACGGCGCCCTCGAAGGTGCCGATCGAGACTTCGTAGTCGTTGCGTGTGTCGATCAGCAGTACTTCAGGATCGCTGATCAGCGCGTTCCAGTTCTGCGGATCAACGTAGGTGCCGACCGTTTTGTTCGGGTCCACGCCTTCGACGCCGAGGGTGACGATTTCCTTTTTCAACTTGACCTTGGTGCGGTAGAACGGCTGATCGTCGCAGTACGACTCTTTGTGGTCGATGTCGTCCATACGCGGATCGTTCTTGAGCCAGGCCATCAGCCCGTCGATGCCTTCACGGCTGCCGGAAACAGTGCCGTTGATGCCTTCTTCAGCGATCAGCAAGGTGCCTTTAATGCCGTTGTCGACCATCGCCTGCAACAGCGGCTCGCGCATTTCGACGTAGTTTTCCAGAGTGACGAACTTATAAAGTGCCGCCACGACAATCGGTTGTGTCATGGGTGATTCTCCAGGTGGCTACCCTCGTAAGGGGTGAACCGGATGCGAAAAAAAACGCGCCGGGTAAGCGGCGCGTTGCGGATTCTAGCAAAAATCGTGTGGGATTAGGACGGCCGATCTTAAAGCTTGGCACTATCGACTGTGGTGAGGGGGCTTGCCCCCGTTGGGCTGCGAAGCGGCCCTTAAAATATCAGCTTCGCCGAGGAGTGACGGGGAAGCCGATTATCGAGTTCACGACTGCTGCGCAGCCGAACGGGGGCAAGCCCCCTCGCCACAACAGCCCCCTCGCCACAACAGCCCACTCGCCACAAACAGCCCCTCATCCATCACACTAATGCTTGCTACCGCCAGCACAGGTCGGCGAGGCCGGGGCCGTGTCGATCTGTGCCCATTCATCTGGCGTGTAGGTATGCAGCGCCAACGCATGAAACTCACCCATCAGCTCGCCAAGCGTGCCGTAGACTTTCTGGTGACGCTTGACGCGGTTGAGCCCTTCAAACTGCTGGCTGACCACCACGGCCTTGAAGTGGGTCTGCAGGCCACGACTGTGCATGTGGCTTTCATCCAGCACTTGCAGGTGCTCGGGTCGTAACAGGCCAAGTGTCGATTCGATGCGTTGTTGCATGGTCATACCGGGCTCCGTTTACGGCTTTTTCTTGGCAGGAGCGGCGCCTTTAGGCTCCAGCTCGGCTGTCATGTCAGCCAGCAACTTATTGACCACAGGGACCGCGCTTTCCAGTTTGGCCTGGGTCATCTGGGCCGATTGCTGAGTCAGCTGGGGCATTTTTTCGAGGACTTTCTTGCCCAGTGGCGACTGGTAAAAAGCAACCAGGTCCTTGAGCTCGGACTCGCTGAAGTTAGTGGTATAGAGCTTGACCATGTCCGGTTTCAGCTTCTTCCAGCCGATGGCCTGATCCAGGGCGGCGTTAGCCTTGGCCTGGTAGGTTTCCAGCAACGCTTTCTTCGACTCCGGGGCTTTGGTCTGTTCAAAGCGCTGAGCGAACATTTGCTGCACTTGCATGTACACCGGAGTGCCCAGTTTGTCAGCGTGCGCCAGGGTCAGGAAAGCCTCGGCACTGGCGTTGTGGCTGGCGGTATCGGCAAAAACAGGGCCGCTGGCGCAGACCAGTGCAACCGCGGTACAGATGGCACGAAGACGAGTCATCGAGTTTCCTTTTCTAGCAAGCGAGGTAAGACCCCAAGGGCGACCATTCTGCGCCTAAAAAAGTGTGTCGCTCAACCCCAAGCCTTGTCGCACCTGATTTAGAGGGGTTCAATGGTCAGAATCCAGACCGATGGAACCACGGCCGGTGATCACGGCCTAAACTGCGCAATCAGACCTAGAGGAGTGTGCACGATGAGCCGTATCGAAACCGACAGCCTTGGCGAGGTTGAAGTCCCGGATGAAGCCTACTGGGGCGCCCAGACGCAACGCTCGCTGGTCAATTTCGCTATCGGCGAAGAACGCATGCCGCTGCCGGTGCTGCATGCGCTGGCACTGATCAAAAAGGCCGCAGCACGAGTCAACGACCGCAACGGTGACCTGCCTGCCGACATCGCAAGACTCATTGAACAGGCTGCTGACGAAGTGCTCGGTGGCAGCCACGATGAGCAGTTTCCGCTGGTGGTCTGGCAGACCGGCAGCGGCACGCAGAGCAACATGAACGTCAATGAAGTGATTGCCGGCCGCGCCAACGAACTCGCTGGCAAACCGCGTGGCGGAAAGGTGCCGGTGCACCCAAACGACCATGTCAATCGTTCGCAGAGTTCCAACGATTGCTTCCCTACGGCCATGCACATCGCTACAGCCCAGGCAGTCCAGCAGCACCTGCTGCCGGCGATCAGTGAACTGTCCGGTGGACTGGCCGAGCTGGCGGCGCGGCACATGAAACTGGTCAAGACCGGTCGCACGCACATGATGGACGCCACCCCAATCACCTTCGGCCAGGAGCTCTCGGCTTTCATAGCGCAACTGGATTACGCCGAACGGGCAATCCGCGGCGCATTGCCAGCGGTGTGCGAACTGGCGCAGGGCGGCACCGCTGTCGGCACCGGCCTGAATTCGCCTCACGGTTTTGGCGAAGCGATTGCCGCCGAACTGGCTGCTCTCTCCGGCCTGCCTTTCGTGACGGCGCCAAACAAGTTTGCCGCGCTGGCCGGGCACGAGCCGCTGACCACACTGTCTGGCGCGCTGAAAACCCTTGCCGTGACGCTGATGAAGATTGCCAACGATCTGCGCCTGCTCGGCTCCGGACCCCGCGCAGGTTTCGCCGAGGTGAAACTGCCGGCCAACGAACCAGGCAGTTCGATTATGCCGGGCAAGGTCAATCCGACTCAGTGCGAAGCGTTGTCAATGCTCGCCTGTCAGGTGATGGGCAACGATGTGGCGATTGGTTTTGCGGCGAGTCAGGGTCACTTGCAGTTGAATGTGTTCAAACCCGTAATCATCTACAACCTGTTGCAGTCGATCCGCCTGCTGAGCGATGGCTGCAGCAACTTCCAGCAGCATTGCATCGCCGGCCTGGAGCCGGACGTGCAGAAGATGGCGGAACACCTGGAACGCGGGCTGATGCTGGTGACCGCGCTGAATCCGCACATCGGCTACGACAAATCGGCGGAGATAGCCAAGAAGGCTTATGCCGAAGGTCTGACCTTGCGCGAGGCGGCGTTGCAGCTGGGATATTTGACTGATGAAGAGTTCGATCAGTGGGTGCGGCCGGAGAATATGATTGAGGCGGGCGCCAAGGGTTAAGTTTTGCGGTGACGGCGCTTCAGTCATCGCGAGCAGGCTCGCTCCCACAGGGTTGATTCACTCGGATCTACTGTAGGAGTGAGGCTGCTCGCTCCCACAGGGTTGGTTCACTCGGATCTACTGTGGGAGTGAGGCTGCTCGCTCCCACAGGTTGGTTCACTTGCATCTAACGTGGGAGTGAGCCTGCTCGCGATGAACGATAACGCGGTCTAGCCAGCCGCTATCCGCACCCGCCGGGCCCGCAGCCCCGCGATCAACGACGGCCCCAATGCCACCAGCGCCGACCCCAGCACTACCAGTACCGCCCCGCCATAACCGAGCGCATTGATCGTCTCGGCGTGCACGAAATCCGGCCACAACCAGGCAGCCACAGCGACTGCTGCAAACGTCACCAGCGGCGTGATCGCCAACGTGGCACTCACCCGCGAAGCTTCCCAGTGCGCGAGCGCTTCAGCAAAGGCGCCATATGCGATCAGCGTATTCATGCAGCACGCCAGCAACAGCCAGCCCTGCAACGGGCTCAACTGTAGCGCTTCCAGCGGATGCACCCACGGCGTCAGCAACAAACCGCAAAACAGGTAGATCACCATCATCACCTGCAGCGAGTTCCACACCGTCAACAACTGCTTCTGGCCCAGGGCGTAGAACGTCCAGACCGTGGACGCGAGCAACACCAGCAGCACGCCGGCGGTGTAATCGGTCAAGGAAGTGAGCAACTCGGTCAAACGTTGATTGAAGAACAACCCGAAGCCGATCAGCAGCACCAGCAACCCGATGCCCTGCCCCACGCTGAAGCGTTCCTTGAACACAAACAGGCTGGCGATCAGCAACATGATCGGGCCCATCTGCACCACCAGTTGCGCGGTGCCGGGGCTCAGCAAGTTCAAGCCCATCAGGTACAGCACGTAGTTACCGACCAGCCCCAGCACTGCCATCACCACCAGCCAGCCACCGCGCGGGCCAAGCACTTTGCGACTGGGCAGCCTCCGGGTTGCCCCCAGATAAGCCAATAGACACAAGCCGGACACCATTAAACGAAACCATGTCACCGTCACCGGGTCCATCACTTGCAGGACTTGCTTGAGCTTGATCGGCAGGATTCCCCACAGCACCGCGGTCAACAACGCCAGGAACAGACCGTAGACCCAGCGACCTGATGAAATGTGCATGTGTACCTCGAACCCGTTGCGAGAACCGTCATTCTAGGCGCACAGCTTGACGACACACAGTGACAGTTGGCGACCGGGCGCGGATGAAACTGTGCGGGTCGCAAGGCTTTGGTGGCCATGTGCCGTCGATCAGTTGTGCGGGCGAGGGAATTATTTTGTGCATAAGCTCATCTGATCCACCGACCGGAACACTTTCGAGGAGAACGCCATGTATGGCATGCGAGCCCAGGACAATGCCCCCGCCACGCACTTTCGCAGTGACCGGATGTGTCGGATAAACGGGGAGTTGTACTTCAGCACACGTGAGAATACGTTGGAGGGGCCGTACGAAAATGCCGAAGTGGCTGCACGGGAAATTCAGGCTTACATCGAGCGGATGCAGAAGTTGAGTGCGGGTCAGTAGACCGAGTCGCTACCCTCGCGAGCAGGCTCGCTCCCACATTGAATGCATACACCGTTCAATGTGGCAGCGGGCCTGCTCCACCCGTCGATCAGACGATAGCGATATCGCGTTTATAAAAGAACTGACAGGTTAGCGCACCGCCTCAAACAACCCGGTAGCGCCCATTCCGCCGCCAACGCACATCGTGACGATGCCGTAACGCAGATTGCGCCGCTGCAACTCTCGCACCAGGTGCCCGACCTGACGCGAACCGGTCATGCCAAACGGGTGGCCGATGGAAATCGAGCCGCCATTGACGTTGTATCGCTCGTTGTCGATCTCCAGCCGGTTGCGGCTATACAGACACTGAGAGGCAAATGCTTCGTTGAGCTCCCACAGGTCAATGTCGGCGATCTGCAAACCTTTCGCCCTGAGCAGTTTCGGCACCGAGAACACCGGGCCGATACCCATTTCATCCGGCTGGCACCCGGCCACGGTGAAACCCCGGAAAAACGCCTTAGGCTTGAGTCCCAGCTCCAGCGCCTTTTCCAGGCTCATCACCAGCGTCATCGAGGCGCCATCGGACAGCTGCGATGAGTTGCCTGCAGTCACCGAGCCGTCCTCGGCAAACACCGGTTTCAAACCGGCCAGGCTTTCCAGCGTGGTGTCGGGGCGATTGCAGTCGTCACGCTCGACAATCCCGTCGAGTATTTGCACCACGCCCGTTGCCTTGTCCTCCACCCGATACTTCACGGCCATCGGCACGATTTCATCATCGAACAATCCTTCGGCCTGGGCCCGGGCGGTGCGTTGTTGACTTTGCAGCGCATACGCGTCTTGCTCTTCGCGGCCGACGTTATAGCGGCGCGCAACGATTTCGGCCGTCTGGCCCATCGGAAAATAGATGCCTGGCACCTGTTCTTTCAGCAACGGGTTGATCAGATTGTCAGTGTTGACGCTTTTCATGGTCAGGCTGATGGACTCAACTCCGCCAGCGACGATGATGTCACTGCAACCCGAAGCAATCTGGTTGGCGGCGATTGCAATTGCCTGCAGGCCGGACGAACAGAAGCGGTTGAGGGTCATGCCGGCGGTGCCGATGCCCAGCTGCGACAGCACCGCGACGTTGCGCCCGATGTTGTACCCCTGAGCGCCTTCGTTGGAACCCGCACCGACGATACAGTCTTCCACGCTGGCCGGGTCGATGCCGGTGCGCTTAAGCAAGGCGTTGACGCAATGCGCCGCCATGTCGTCCGGACGGGTCATGTTGAATTTGCCGCGAAAGGATTTGGCCAGGCCGGTCCGTACGCTGTCGACGATCACCACTTCACGCATGGCATACCTCAGTGTTGTTATCGGTTGGGGGTGACCGAGCATAAGCGCACCCCATTACCGACCGCGACGATCATTCACTTCGCGTATGCGTGACCATCGCTTCACTTCTTGCGCTTCTTCGCCTCTTTATCGGATTTCTCGAACGCTTCTTCCAGGGCAAGGTTGATGGTGCGCAACACTTTGACTCGCGCCCAGCGTTTGTCATTGGCTTCCACCAGGGTCCATGGGGAGATTTCGGTGCTGGTGCGATCAACCATGTCACCAACAGCGGTCCGGTAGGCGTCCCATTTTTCGCGATTGCGCCAGTCGTCTTCAGTGATCTTGAAGCGCTTGAACGGGATCTCTTTGCGCTCCTCGAAACGATCCAGTTGCGTCTGCTTGTCGATGGACAGCCAGAACTTGACCACGATCACCCCGGCATTGGAGATCTGCTCCTCGAAGTCGTTGATCTCGCTGTACGCGCGCAACCAGTCAGCCGGGCTGCAAAAACCTTCGATGCGTTCGACCAGTACCCGGCCATACCAGGAGCGGTCGAACACGGTGAATTTCTGCCGCGCCGGCAGGTGTCGCCAAAACCGCCACATGTATGGATGCGCGCGCTCTTCTTCGGTCGGCGCGGCAATCGGAATGATGCTGTATTGACGAGGATCAAGCGCGGCCGCGACGCGACGAATCGCCCCGCCCTTGCCCGCCGCGTCATTGCCTTCGAACACGGCGATCAAGGCATGGCGGCGCATGCGTTTATCGCGCATCAGGCCGGAAAGTCGCGCCTGCTCAGTCACCAGTTGCTCTTCGTAATCGCTCTTGTCCAGACGCAGGGTCAGGTCGAGACTGTCGAGCAGGTTGACCTGGTCCACCGCGCTGCCCACAGGCGCTGCGCTGACTTTATCCGGATGAATTTGCGGCCGTTTAAGGGCGGCTTGCAGGCCATCAAGCAGAATCTTGCCGACCGCGAGGCTGCGATAACGCGGGTCCATCCCGGCGATGACATGCCACGGCGCATAGTCGCGGCTGGTGCGACGCAGGATGCGTTCGCCATATTTCACAAACTTGTCGTAAGTCTGCGACTGCTGCCAGTCCAGCGGGCTGATGCGCCAGCTGTGCAGCGGATCGTCGGCGAGGGATTTGAGCCGCGCCTTCATCTGCTTCTTCGAGAGATGAAACCAGAACTTGAAGATCAGTGCGCCTTCATCGCAGAGCATCTTTTCCAGACGCTCGGCGCCATTAATGGCCTGATCCAGCCGTGGATCCTTGATCTCCCCGTGAACCCGCGCCTGCAGCATCTGACTGTACCAGTTGCCGAAGAACACCCCCATGCGTCCCTTGGCCGGGAGCATTCGCCAATAACGCCAGGCGGGTGGATGCGCCAGTTCTTCGTCGGTTTGCTGATCGAACGTGCGCACTTCGATCAGACGCGGGTCCATCCACTCGTTCAGTAGCTTGACCGTTTCGCCCTTGCCCGCGCCCTCGATGCCGTTGATCAAAATGATCACCGGAAAACGTTTTTGCTGTTGCAGCTCGAACTGCGCATCCAGCAGGGCTTCGCGCAGCGCCGGCACCTCGGCTTCGTAGGTGTCTTTGTCGATGACGTGACCGATTTCAGCAGATTCGAACATGGACGGCTCCTTTCCCGGATTCAGCAAGACTAGCGGATCAGACCACGCCGCGGTGGAGTAATCCCATCCATCTCGCCCCCCGTAGCAGCTGCCGAAGGCTGCGTCCCGCCTCACACCACCCACCCCCGTAGCAGGCGCCGAAACCTGCGTCCAACCTCCCCCCCACCCCCCGTAGCAGCTGCCGAAGGCTGCGTCCGGGTGCGCAGCACCCGCAATATCTGCCTGATCATAAGACGCGGACCTGGAACGAGCGACCGCTACGCGTCGGACGCAGCCTTCGGCAGCTGCTACACGCAGAGGAGCGATCGGCTAGAATGGCCGCCTTGCCGTTGCCGAGCCTGCCATGAAACCTGCATTGCCCCACGCCCAGATCGACTGGGACGACCAAGGTCTGCCGCGTTCGCGAGTGTTCGACGATGTGTATTTTTCGGACAAGTCAGGTCTTGATGAAACCCGCTACGTGTTCCTTGAACAGAACTGTCTGCGTGACCGCTTTGCGGCATTGCCGGAGGGCGGACGGCTGGTGATCGGCGAAACCGGATTTGGCACCGGACTGAATTTCCTCTGCGCCTGGCAGTTGTTCGAGCAGCACGCGGTGGCGGGTGCGCGGTTGCATTTTGTCAGTGTCGAGAAGTACCCGCTGAGCCTGCCCGACCTTCAACGTGCCTTGGCGCTGTGGCCGGAACTGAAGGCTTTTGCCGATCAGTTGCTGGCAATTTATGTGGCCATCCATCAAGGCTTCCAGCGACTGACACTGGCCAACGGTCGAGTCACCCTGACCTTGCTGGTCGGCGATGCGCTGGAGCAATTGCCGCAACTCGATGCGCGGATCGACGCCTGGTTTCTCGACGGTTTTGCCCCGGCGAAAAATCCCGACATGTGGACTGCCGAATTGTTTGCCGAACTCGCGCGCCTGGCCGCGCCCGGCTCGACCATCAGCACGTTTACCAGCACCGGATGGGTTCGACGCTTGCTGAATTCGGCAGGCTTCAAGATGAAGCGCACGCCTGGCATCGGCCACAAGTGGGAAGTTCTGCGCGGTACGTTTCTCGGATGGCCCGAAGAGGCTGCGCCAGTGGCGACCGTAAAACCGTGGTTTGCCCGTCCGCCAGTGCTCCACGGCGAACGACATGCGCTGGTGATCGGTGCCGGGCTGGCAGGCTGCGCAACGGCAGCGAGCCTCGCCGCTCGGGGCTGGCGGGTCAGTTTGCTGGAGCGTCACGCGACCCTGGCCCAGGAAGCCTCGGGCAATCCTCAAGGCGTGTTGTACCTTAAGCTTTCCGCGCATGGCACGGCGCTGTCACAATTGATCGTCAGCGGGTTTGGTCATACACGTCGGTTGCTTGAGCAACTTCAGCGCGGCGTCGACTGGGATGACTGTGGGGTGCTGCAACTGGCTTTCAATGCCAAGGAAGCCGAGCGCCAGGCGCAACTGGCGGCGGCGTTTCCCGAAGACCTGCTGCACTGCCTTGATCGCTCGCAGGCCGAAGAACATGCCGGTGTCGGCCTGGCATGCGGCGGGTTGTTTTACCCCGAGGGTGGGTGGGTGCATCCGCCTGCCCTGTGTAAATGGCAAGCGGCGCATTCGAACATTCAGCTCCTGACGCATCACGATGTGCTGCAACTGCGGCGCTCCAGTAACCAGTGGCAAGCGCTGGACGGCGAGACAGTGCTCGCCCAGGCGCCCATCGTAGTGCTCGCCGGCGCCGCCGAGATCAAACGTTTCCCTTTCAGCAGTGATCTGCCGCTCAAGCGTATTCGCGGGCAGATAACTCGCCTGCCGCAGACTCCTGAAAGCCGGATGTTGAGCACGGTGGTCTGTGCCGAAGGTTATATCGCGCCAGCACGAGCAGGTGAACACACCCTCGGCGCCAGTTTCGATTTCAACAACGAGGACTTGACTCCGACCGTTGCCGAACACGCCGGAAATCTACACATGCTTGAAGAAATTTCCATGGACCTGGTGGCTCGGCTAGGCGTCGAGGCGTTGCAGCCCGAAACGCTGGAGGGCCGCGCAGCCTTCCGCTGCACCAGCCCGGACTACCTGCCGATCGTCGGACCAGTCGCCCAAGGTCCAGCTTTCGTCGCTGCGTACAGCGCATTGAGTAAGGATGCCCGACACACCCCGGACATCGCTTGCCCATGGCTGGACGGTATGTACGTCAACAGCGGTCATGGTTCGCGCGGACTGATCACCGCCCCCTTATCCGGCGAGCTGCTCGCCGCCTGGCTCAATGACGAGCCTCTGCCGCTGCCCAAGGCAGTTGCAGAAGCCTGTCACCCGAACCGTTTTGCCTTGCGTCGATTGATCCGTAATAAACCGCTTAATCCAGTTTGAAGCAGACCTTCTGCTCAGCCGCTTGCATGGCTTGCTGAGTGAGACGTTTGAGCAGATTTTTTTGCGCCGTCTCCATTTCACTCACGATGCCATCGACGTGTGCCAGATAGCCGTCCCCCAGGGCCTCCCGGGTTTCGATGGCCGTCTCTACTCGTTCATGAAACGGCGCAGCCAGATCGGTGAACTGTTTAGCGTGGTGCTCGCGCAAGAAATCGCTCCAGAACGCGCGGCTGCTAATGTCATCCAGCAGGTCGGAGGAAAGTTCAGCAGCCATCACTTTATCGTAGGCGCTATTCAGGTCGCCTGGTGTTACACCACCCAGGGATGAGTAGAGCATGTGCGTCGGCTGGCCGATCAATTCGAGCTTTACGGCCAGCCCGGTGCGGTAGGCCAGGGCCACTTCCACGGGATCGCTTTGCGGATGGGTGCGCACGTACTCATCGGACAGCGTAGCGAGGTAATCCTGGCGAAACAGACGCCGCCCCAGATCCAGCAGCCGCGCAGCCTGATCGTGAGCATTGGCCGACTCCCGAATCAAGGTGTCGATATCGACGGCTGTCTCGAGATTGCTGAACAACATCGCCGTGGAATCATTGCAATTGGCGCGTTCGGCCAAGGGCAGGAGGTGGTCACGCAACGCCGAGTCTGCCTCGGCCGCTTCAATCACGCTCCACACCCGGCGGGTCATGTCTTCATGGACGAAGCGGTTGTCCGCAGTGCTCCCGAGCTCTGCCAGCAGTTGAAAAAAACCGGCTGAGTGGGGTTCATTCTTCAATGCGGTCCAGCTGCGATTGCGACCGGCATAGTTTTCCTCTCGCGCATCGGGCATCCAGAGCTCGCGAGCTTTCTGCTCATTGATGACCGCAACATCATCTTCCAGGAATCCCATACCGATGCCGTTGGCGTCACGATAGTCCTTGAGCTTTGCCCTGCTCGCTTCGGACAAAGGGTTATGCCGCAGCACCATCCTTCTGGCGAATTGTCCGGGAACGCGGAACAGCCAGTCGGGCAGCTCGCGAATATCGTTTCCGCTGAGATTGACCAGCTCGAGATACGGAAGCCTGGACAGACCCACAGGCAGCTCAGTGGAGTGAGTATCGACCATGAGCAACGAGCGCAGATCAAACATTTTGCTGACATCAACCGTCGCGCCCAGACGATTACCGGACAGCTCCAGGACCTTCAATTTGCGCATGGCGGCCATTTTGCGCAAGGTGTGTTCAGTCAGTGCCAGTTTGTTTCGGGTCAGACTCAAGTGCTCAAGGTCCGGCATGTGCGACAGGGCTTCCGGCAATCGTGACAATTGATTGCCATCCAGTTCCAGCCTGACAAGACCTTTGAAAGGCTTGAGGAAATACGCCAGTTCGTCGCCCGCGCCCATGTCCCTGATGCAAAGCGTTCGCACGTGAGCAACGTCCTGTTCGGTCAGTGTCGGCAAGGCGCCGACCGGGTTGCGCTGCAATTTAAGGGTAGTCTGGGCCAGACCGGCAGGCCATCGCGGCGGCGTGATCCGGCGCCAGCAGTTCTCGATTGCATTGGCTACCTGGCGACGACTGACACGAACATCGTTCAGCGTACCGGGGACTTGCTTCATCTGCACTTCGTCATCGCGCCAGCGGTGCAGCACAGAGCGCAGTTTCTTCCATTGCTCCTGCAGATCCTTGATTCTGTCTGCGCGCAATTTATGGGTAGTGCCGGCAGCATCAAGAAAAGCCGACACTTGCGCATTGGTGAAGAGCGGATAAAGCTTGCGCACCTTTCGGATCAGACCCCATGGGTACGCGTTGGAAACGGGCGGATCAGCCTGGGTGCAAGCCGACAGATGTGCCGGCGCCTCGGTTTTCTCACCTCTCAACACCCGCGTGGTACGCGCCGGGTTGCCTGTCGCCGCAGTGACCAGATGCTCTCGCAGCAACACGCTATCGAAGTTATCCGCACCGGACAGTCCCATCCGGGTGCGCCGGCCCGCTGGCAAGGCATGGAGGATTGCCTCCACAAATGTCCTGCTCGTTCGGGTGACGACCAACGTGTTCTGGAGATGATTGACGTGATAGCCGCCTGACGTCTTTACGATACATTCACCCACCGATGCATCCGCTTTCCCCACGCTGTCCAGCAAGGTGCCTGTCGGTGAGTCCTGCCTGACCTCAAGGCGAAAATCCTCGTCCCAACCCTGAAGTTGATCCAGCAGCCTGAGCGCCAGTTGATCGCTGTCGGAGTTGGCCAAATGCGGCAGATGCAGCCCTGTCAGCGCACGGTCAACCCTGAGTGAAGATTGCATTGCCCTGACCTGCTCAACCAGATCCAGCCCGAGCATCTTGCGGTCGCGCAGAAAAACCCGATCGCGCTGGCTGGCCTGCGCCAGTAATTCCTCGGCAACCCGGGTGGGCACGTCTGCGCCCAACGCGCGCAATGTTGCGACGGCCGCGCTGGGCTCGCCATCATAGGATTTGTAAAGCCACTCATGCAGCGCCCGGCGATCGTCCTTGAGGGAGGCGCCGATTTTGCTTGCCAACAGCCCGGCTTTTGACTGGCCGGTTGTGACTCCGATAATACCTTCGACCTCCTGCGGGTAGAGCCCGGCAATCACAGTATCGAGCAGTTGCCCGGCGTCGAGCTGCTTTTGCGATACGTGGACGCTGTTGACTTCGTCATTGACCGGTGCCGTTTCCGGGAAGCGCGCTACCACCAGGCTTTGATCATCCCGTACCTCGATAAAACGATGCGCCGGCCAACCAGGCAACCTTGGCAGGGTGTGCAATTGCTCCTGCAAAAACTCTGTATTGGCGTTCTCGCCTGCCTCCATAGCGTTGATGAACCTGCTGATGTGATCATTCAGCTTGAAACGTTCGATGCAATCGTTGAGTCGAGCCGGCAATTTGAGATTGCTCTCATGCAACCGGCACAGCTCGGCCGGTGAGACCCCTGCAATGTCGGCGATTTGCGTCAGTTGACGTTGCGAAAAAGTGTCCAGGCGAGGCGCCGCCCGCTTAAGGGCATAGCCACTGTCCGGCCATTCATGCGCGTGTTCATGGACATATCGCCAACCCCCTTCGGCATTGCGTTCAACGGCAGGGGCGTACGCATCCGGGTGCGCAGGATGGCTAATCTGCCAATGCTTCAGCGTACTGTTATGAGTAACCCGAAAAGCCGAATTTTCCATGACAATCGACGTGTGCTCGCCGTCTTTGTAAATCCCTTTGGCATCGGGCTGCAATGTCTCGGGCAACGCCGACGTTTGCCGATAAGGTTGAAGATCAGGTTTCCACAGCCGTTTTTGACCATCGGCGCGGGTTACCGCTTCGAAGCCATCAAAAAACGCGGCCTGCTCTTTCATCCCTCGACTGAGCGCAGCCGACACTATTTTGCCGCCCACGGCAAATGCTGCCAACTGGGCAAGGTTCTCGACTACTGTGAGCAAATGCGACAGGGCCCGGTGGCGTTCGGCATGCGTCCAGTCCTGTACGCCCTCGTATACTTCACTGGCGATTTCGATGACGGCTGCGCCGAGCATTAACTGGCCCAGCGCCGGTACGAAAAACGCCGCCGCGTTCAGTAAAAGAACACCGTCATCAAGCAATCGCTGTATGGTTTTCTGGCGCTGCCGTTCGTCCACATCGGCGCTCGAAACGGCGAGCACTTGCGCATCTCTCTGGGTCTTGCTGACAAAGGCCCCGAAGAAAAAACCAGACAGGCACGTCGCTGGCGTAGCGGTCAGGTTACCCAGTGATTTGTCTTCATCGAATGCGGTAAAAAAATCAGTTTTATCATGGCCGGGAAGCAACTGGCTGGCGAAGTATTGCCGGTAGCTTTTGGTCTGCAGTTTCAGGCTCAGGTAGACCTTGAACTCATCCAGCGAAGCATATTCAAATAGCGGCCTGCGCGGCTCGTTGGGCATGTAAACCACACACTTTGCCGTCGGCTCGGTGTCGATCGAGACAGCGCTGAACACTAAAGCGCCACAGACGCAGGCTTCGTGAATCATCAAGCCCTGCCAGATGACCGGCGAGCCATCAAACAAAGCGTTTTGCGTTTGCGCGGCAGGCACATCCTGATTGATCACGCTTAGCAGCATCGTGTAAACCGCCTCACTGATGTCCTTTTTAAGCGAGGCGATGTGTACGGCGATTTTCAGATCAAGCAATTTCGACTGCTGCACATCAGCCGCTGTGGCGGATCGATTCCCTGTGGATTGGGCGGGTAATGCCAGGACCTCGGCAATGTGACTTTGATACCGCGCCCCGAGGTCAAGCTCTCGGCAGAGCAGCGCGAATTTCGTCGGAGTCATCACCGGACCGGTCTGGGCCAGCCCATTGATTCGTATCAATGATTCTCTCGGGATGCCGTCACTCTCGGACTCTTCAGCGGTGAAATTCTCCATGGCCGCGTGCAGCAGGCTGCGGGAAGTGGTGGTGATTTTTTCCTCGAAGTCGACAGGGAACGGAGTGGAAGTACTGGTGATCGATCTTCTGACGATCTCCAGGGTGTCCCGCTCGACATCGAAATCGCCAGTCCACTTGTCCTTGAGGGTGCGTGTCAATTCTTCCTTGCAAAACACGTCCAGCGGCTTGAGCTTGTCGAGCACTTCTGCGGCCCTGGCCTGCGTGAGACCGCTTTGTTGAAAAGCCGCTCTCAACGCCTGCACTGTCGCCAGGTCTGCGCCGGCCAGCCAGGGTGGAGTGGACTTTTCCAGGACTTCAGCCTTGTCCAGATCAGCCGTTTGTTCGACAACCGCAGCAGTCCGATCTGCGGGGGTTAAGGTGATGCCGGCTGGTGTTATCTCGGGGCTATTGAGCATGTGCAATATCCTTATTGCATTAAGAATCACTCAGTCTAAGAGGTGTGCTGCTCCATTGATAATTCGATTATCGGTTGAGATCGCAGGTCGACTGGCCAAGTACTCGAATGCAAGGCAGCACTATTTACCACCCGAGGCGGGCTCCGTTGTGCTGGCTCTGTACGGCGAAGAGCGCACGCCTGCTTATTACTTATCGATCTAAAACTCCCATGGTCTCAGTGGGTCAGTTTCTGAGTACCCGCGTTTTTGACGCTGAATTGTACGGCCCTCCCCAACGGAAAAACCGGTAAGGATTTTATGTGTGGACTAGCTGGCGAGTTACGCTTTGATCATCAACCTGCAGACCTTGCAGCCGTTGAACGAATCACCCATCACCTGGCACCGCGCGGCCCCGACGCGTGGGGCTTCCATGCTCAAGGGCCAATTGCCCTGGGCCACCGCCGCCTGAAAATCATGGACTTGTCGGACGGCTCTGCGCAGCCGATGGTCGACAATCAACTCGGCTTGTCTCTGGCATTCAACGGCGCGATCTATAACTTCCCGGAGCTGCGCACCGAACTGGAAAACCTTGGTTATGCGTTCTATTCCGGCGGCGACACCGAAGTGCTGCTCAAGGGCTATCACGCCTGGGGCGAGGCCTTGTTGCCCAAGTTGAACGGTATGTTTGCCTTCGCGATCTGGGATCGCGACGCCAAGCGGCTCTTTATTGCCCGCGACCGTCTCGGCGTAAAACCGCTGTACCTGTCGCGCACCGGCCAACGGCTGCGCTTTGCCTCCGCATTGCCAGCGTTGCTCAAGGGCGGTGACATCAACCCGATGCTTGATCCGGTTGCGCTCAACCATTACCTGAATTTTCACGCGGTGGTCCCTGCGCCGCGCACCTTGTTGGCGGGCATTGAAAAACTGCCGCCAGCGACCTGGATGCGTATTGACGCCGACGGCACCACTGAGCAGAAAACCTGGTGGACTCTGCCTTACGGCCCGAATGCCGACGAGATGAATTTGACCCTCGAAGACTGGCGTGACCGGGTGCTCGACAGCACTCGCGACGCGGTGGCTATCCGTCAGCGTGCAGCCGTCGATGTCGGCGTGCTGCTCTCCGGCGGAGTCGACTCGAGCATGCTGGTCGGTCTGTTGCGTGAAGTCGGCGTGGAAAACCTGTCGACCTTTTCCATCGGTTTCCAGGATGCTGGTGGCGAGCGCGGCGACGAATTCCAGTATTCGGATTTGATCGCCAGGCACTACAACACTCAGCACCATCAACTGCGCATCGATGAAAAAGAGATCATCGAGCAGCTGCCTGCGGCCTTCCGCGCCATGAGCGAGCCGATGGTCAGCCACGACTGCATCGCGTTTTATCTGCTGTCCCGGGAAGTGGCCAAGCACTGCAAAGTAGTGCAAAGCGGCCAGGGTGCCGATGAGCTGTTTGCCGGTTATCACTGGTACCCGCAAGTGGATGGCGCCGCCGATCCGTATGCAGCGTATCGCGAGGCGTTTTTCGACCGCAGCTACGACGACTACGCCGCCACCGTGCAGCCAGAATGGTTGACCGCCAATGACGCCGCCGGCGACTTCGTCAAGGAACACTTCGCCCAACCCGGCGCCAATGCCGCAGTAGACAAGGCGCTGCGCCTGGACAGCACGGTGATGCTGGTCGATGACCCGGTCAAACGTGTCGACAACATGACCATGGCCTGGGGCCTGGAGGCCCGCACGCCGTTCCTGGATTACCGCCTGGTGGAATTGTCGGCGCGAGTGCCGGGTAAATTCAAACTGCCGGACGGCGGCAAGCAAGTGCTCAAGGAAGCCGCTCGCCTGGTGATCCCGAGTGAAGTGATCGACCGTAAAAAAGGTTACTTTCCGGTGCCCGGCCTCAAGCATTTGCAGGGCGATACGTTGAACTGGGTGCGCGAACTGCTGCTCGATCCCAGCCAGGATCGCGGTCTGTTCCAACCGGCCATGCTCGACCGTCTGCTGACCGATCCACAAGGCCAGCTGACGCCGCTGCGCGGCTCCAAGCTGTGGCAGCTGGCTGCGCTGAACCTGTGGCTCAGCGAACAAGGAATCTGATCGATGAAACCCCACGCCACGGCTTATAGCCAACGCTTGCTGCGCGGTCAGACGCCCTCCTACGAACGTTTGCAAGCGCGACTGGCCGAAGACGGCAGTGAATTGAGCGCAACACCGAAAGTGGTGCATTGCGGCTGGGGCCGGTTACTGATCGGCCACACCTTCCCTGACCCTGCGACCCTTGCCCGGGAGCTGCTCAACGAGCGACCCGGCGAGCGCGACATAGCGCTGTACGTCGCCGCCCCGCAGCAGATTCTCGGTCTGGAACCGGCGCAGCTGTTCCTCGATCCATCGGACACCTTGCGCCTGTGGTTCACCGATTATCGCCAGTCCACTCGAGTGTTTCGCGGATTTCGCATCCGTCGGGCACAGAGTGACGCCGACTGGCAGGCGATTAACCGGCTGTACCAGGCGCGTGGCATGTTGCCGATCGACGCCAGCCTGCTGACCCCGCGTCACCAGGGTGGCCCGGTTTACTGGTTGGCGGAAGACGAAGCCAGCGGTGCAATCATCGGCAGCGTGATGGGCCTCAATCACAGCAAAGCGTTCAACGACCCGGAAAACGGCAGTAGCTTGTGGTGCCTGGCCGTTGATCCTCAATGTTCACGACCGGGTGTTGGTGAAGTGCTGGTGCGGCACTTGATCGAACACTTCATGAGCCGAGGGCTGACTTACCTGGACCTGTCGGTTTTGCATGACAACCGCCAGGCGAAAAGCCTTTACGCCAAGCTGGGTTTTCGCAACCTGTCGACCTTCGCCATCAAACGCAAGAATGGCATCAATCAACCGTTGTTCCTTGGCCCGGGCCCTGAAGCCGAGTTCAATCCATACGCGCGGATCATCGTTGATGAGGCGCATCGGCGCGGCATCGAAGTGCAGGTGGACGATGCTGAGGCCGGGTTGTTCACCCTGATCCACGGCAGCCGGCGTGTTCGCTGCCGCGAATCCTTGAGTGATCTGACCAGCGCAATCAGCATGACGCTTTGCCAGGATAAAAGCCTGACCCATAAAGTGCTGCGCAACGCTGGCTTGAAACTGCCGGCGCAGCAGCTGGCAGGTAACGGCGACGACAATCTGGCGTTCCTCGATGAGCATGAACGGGTGGTGGTCAAACCGCTTGATGGCGAACAGGGCCATGGTGTGGCCGTGGATCTGCGCACGATTGAGGACGTTCAGCAAGCGATCGAAGCTGCGCGGGAGTTCGACAGTCGCGTGCTGCTGGAAAGCTTTCATGAAGGCCTCGATTTGCGCATTGTGGTGATCGGATTCGAGGTGGTCGCAGCGGCGATTCGCAGACCGGCCGAAGTGGTGGGCGATGGTCAACATTCGATTCGTGCGTTGATCGAAGCGCAAAGTCGGCGTCGTCAGGCGGCTACCAGCGGTGAAAGCAAGATTCCGCTGGATCACGAGACCGAGCGCACCCTCGCGGCGGCGGGATATGACTACACCAGCATTTTGCCGGCGGGCGAGCACCTTTTCGTACGGCGTACGGCCAACCTGCACACCGGCGGCATTCTTGAAGATGTCACGGCGATTCTGCATCCGACTCTGGTCGATGCGGCCGTGCGTGCAGCGCGTGCCCTGGATATCCCGATGGTCGGTCTCGACCTGATGGTGCCGGCCGCCGATCGACCGGACTACGTGTTTATCGAAGCCAACGAACGCGCCGGCCTGGCCAACCACGAACCACAGCCGACGGCGGAACGGTTTGTGGACTTGCTGTTTCCGCACAGTCAGGCGGCCGGCTCATAAAGATGCGGCAACCCCACGTAGCAGCTGCCGAGGAACGAAGGCTGCGTCCTAAAGATGCCGCAGCCCCCATGTAGCAGCTGCCGAGGCACGAAGGCTGCGTCGTAAAGATGCCGCAGCCCTATGTAGCAGCTGCCGAGGAACGAAGGCTGCGTCCTAAAGATGCCGCAGCCCCATGTAGCAGCTGCCGAGGCACGAAGGCTGCGTTGCGTGTCCGCAGGACTCAAAAGGGCCGCTGCGCAACCCGACGCAGCCTCGTACCTCGACAGCTGCTACACAACCCTGCACGCCTTCATTTCATCGAAACCATCGATGTTCTTTACTCATCAGGAGTTTCCATGACCCACAAAATCCCCGAACCCGATCTCGCTTACCTGCAGAAAGTGCTCCTGGAAATGCTCGCCATTCCCAGCCCGACAGGGTTCACCGACACCATAGTGCGCTACGTCGCAGAGCGTCTTGAAGAGCTGGGTATTCCCTTCGAGATGACCCGGCGCGGGACGATCCGCGCCACACTCAAGGGCAAGAAAAAAAGCCCGGACCGCGCCGTGTCCGCGCACCTGGACACCATCGGCGCGGCCGTTCGCGCGATCAAGGACAATGGCCGGCTGACGCTTGCCCCGGTGGGTTGCTGGTCGAGTCGATTCGCCGAGGGCAGCCGCGTCAGCCTGTTTACCGACAACGGCGTGATCCGTGGCAGCGTATTGCCGCTGATGGCTTCCGGGCATGCGTTCAATACCGCCGTGGATGAAATGCCGATCAGTTGGGACCACGTCGAACTGCGCCTGGACGCATACTGTGCAACGCGTGCCGATTGCGATTCGCTGGGCATCAGCGTCGGCGATTTCGTTGCTTTTGACCCACTGCCGGAGTTCACCGAAAGTGGCCACATAAGCGCTCGTCATCTCGATGACAAGGCGGGTGTAGCGGCACTGCTGGCAGCACTTAAAGCAATCATCGACAGTGGCCAGGAGCTGATGATCGACTGTCATCCGCTATTCACCATCACCGAAGAAACCGGCAGTGGCGCCGCAGCGGCGTTGCCTTGGGACGTCAGTGAATTCGTCGGCATCGACATCGCCCCGGTCGCACCCGGTCAGCATTCCAGCGAACACGCGGTGAGCGTGGCGATGCAGGATTCCGGCGGGCCCTACGACTATCACTTGTCCCGCCACCTGCTCCGCCTGGCCAGTGACAATGATTTGCCGGCGCGTCGGGACCTGTTTCGCTACTACTTCAGCGATGCACATTCGGCGGTCACGGCCGGTCATGACATTCGCACTGCCCTGCTCGCCTTCGGCTGCGATGCAACGCATGGCTACGAACGCACGCACATCGACAGCCTCGCCGCGCTCAGCCGTCTGCTCGGTGCCTACATCCTGAGCCCGCCGGTATTCGCCAGCGATGCGCAACCGGCCAAGGGTTCGCTGGATCGCTTCAGTCACCAGATCGAGCATGATACGCAAATGGAAAGCGACACACGGGTGCCGTCGGTGGACAGCTTGGTGGGGCAGCGGTCGGATGATTGATTGAAGTTGCGTGTTGCCTGAGCACAGGTGTTTGCGGGCAAGCCGGATCGCCGCATCGCTCGCTCCCGCCATTGCCGGGTCTCGGCGCAGACCCGGTCAAAGGTAGGAGCGCAGCCTGCTCTGTCGGCATTGCGACGGTGGCGATGTAACGGACATCACAGAACTCGAAGGCTGGCCGTAATCGCGCTTTCGCCGTAGCATCGCGCCATTGTTTAGCCGAGGTGCCCAATGCTGATCCCCTACGACCAACTCGAAGTCGACACCCTCACCCGTTTGATCGAGGACTTCGTTACCCGCGACGGCACCGACAACGGCGATGACACGCCGCTGGAAACCAGAGTGTTGCGCGTTCGCCAGGCCCTGACCAAAGGCCAGGCGCTGATCGTCTTCGACCCGGACAGCGAGCAATGCCAGTTGATGCTCAAACATGATGTGCCCAAACATTTGTTCGACTGACGCGTCAGGTTTTTTTTACCTTTGCCTTCTTGGCCCGGATGCGTTCGTAGACTTCAGCTCTATGCACATTGACGTCCTCCGGCGCGTCAATGCCGAAGCGCACGTTGTTCCCGCTGACCGCGACGACGCGTACGGAAATGGTATCGCCGATAGAAATTTTTTCACCCGCATTTCGGCTGAGTACTAGCATCGTTATCCGTCCTTCAGGGTTATTGAACCCTGAAGATGCCCTGCGGACTGACTCGCTTCAATGCTGCGAACGCAAAACAGTCTTTCCTTACAGTGGTGAGGAAGCACGCCGAAAGAAACGTCTTACAATTCACCTTTCAAGCAGCGTAAAACCGTGGTCCCAGCAGAATCACGCTCGCTCCGGTCACGCAAAGCGCCACGCCGATCCAGTCCGAGCCCAATGGACGAACACGCTCGACCACCATCAGCCAGCCAATCGATGCAACGATATAAATGCCACCGTACGCCGCATATGCACGACCGGCGTAAGCGGCTTCGATTCGGGTGAGCAGCAGCGCGAACAAGGTTAGACTGAGCAGCGCGGGTAAAACCCACCAGGCACTTTTGCCCTGCCGCAGCCACATCCAGAAAGCGAAGCACCCGGCGATCTCGAACAGCGCCGCGAGGAAAAACCACAGATAATTGAGCATGCGCACATCCCGCAAGAGTGACCGATGCCGGCCACCCTAACCAGAGCATTGCCTGGCGGCAAGTTCAGCCTGCGGTTTGTTTGGCCTTGGCACGCATCTTGTCTGCCATGCTGGTCATTTCGTCATAGAGCAATTGCGGATTCTTCTGCTTGATCGCCCAGGCCATACGCCCCTGTTCGTGCGGCAGAATCATGAATTCGCCAGTGGCGACGTGCTGGTAGATGTAGTCGGCAATGTCTGCCGCGCTGATAGGCGAACTCTCCAGCAACTTGCCAACCTGGGCTTTCATGGCCGGCGTCGGGCCACGGAACGAATCCAGCAGGTTGGTCTGAAAGAAGGACGGACACACCACGTGAACGCCGATTTCCTGCTGTTTGAGCTCAACCAGCAAACTCTCCGACAAAGCCACTACGCCGGCCTTGGCCACGTTGTAGTTACTCATGGCCGGGCCTTGCATCAGCGCAGCCATCGATGCGATGTTGATGATCTTGCCTTTGCTTTTTTCCAGTAACGGCAGGAAAGCCTTGCAGCCTTTGACCACACCCATCAGGTTGATCGCGATCTGCCAGTCCCAGTCTTCCAGCGATAATTCACTGAAGAACCCGCCGGACGCTACGCCAGCGTTGTTGACGATGACATCAATGCCGCCCAGTTTTTCTTCGCAAGCCTGCGCAAAAGCAGTCAGCTGGCTGTAGTCGCGCACGTCGCAGCGCTGGGTAAATCCGTCGCCGCCCGCTTCACGGACCATTTTCAGGGTTTCCTGCAGGCCAGGTTCGCTAACGTCCGACAAGGCCAGCTGCCAGCCCTCGCGCGCCCAGCGCAGTGCGATTTCGCGGCCCAGGCCGGAGCCTGCGCCAGTGATCATCATGCGGTTTTGCATAACAGACAGCCTTGTTGGTCCGGGGAAGATACGTCGAGTGTAGCGAAGGAGCGTGCCCGATCCACGCTCCATCAGATTGCTGAATGGCCCGCGCAAACCGTAGTCGCTCTTGCAGCAACTAGTTCAATTAAAAAGAAATAACGCATTCTTCGAAAAACATTAAAAAAAAGGGAATTTTCTAACCCGCAGACCAGTCGGAGTTTGTAAGCAGCTTGGCTTATTTGTATTCCAGCTGGCAGTAGACACCAGGCAATTCCAGAACACTTCCAACAAGGAAATAGACATGGGCACAATTCTAATCATTATTCTGATCCTCCTGCTGGTAGGTGGCTTGCCGGTCTTCCCACACTCGAGAAGTTGGGGTTATGGTCCGTCGGGTATCATCGGTGTGGTGTTGGTAGTGCTGTTGATCCTGCTGTTGCTCGGCAAGATATAAAGATTGGGGAAGTAAAAAAAAGAGGCCCTGTTCAGGGCCTCTTTTTTATTGCGCGGTAAAAACTTAGTCCGGCTTGCCGTCAACCACACCAGCCGTGTTGTCGATCAGGCTTTTGGTCGCCGTCTGAATGAACGACTCGAGCTTCTGCTTGAGTTGGGCTTCATCCGGAGATGACGGGATCACCATGCCTTTCGAGTTGGCGCCCAGTTCGTACTGATACAGCTTGGGCGGCATGTCCTTGGGCAACACCAGCACCCGATCCGCTGTCAAATAAGCGACAGTCTGATCACTGCCCGAAGGCTTGATCACGCCGAAACCCTTGTCGCCTTCCGGCAGGTTCAGCAGGTCACGCCCCCAGCATTGATGGATCACGTCGCCACCGATACGGCCCATGATGGTCGGCACGATGTCGACCTGAGTTCCCACGGTGTGATCCAGCTGACCGAATTTTTCCTGCACGCCCGGCCCGATCAACAGCATCGGTACGTTAAAGCGGCCCAGGTCCATCTCGGTTATTTGCTGTTCGTTGCCGAAACCATGGTCGCCGACGATGACAAACAGCGTTTCATTGAAGTAGGGTTCTTTTCGTGCCTTCTCGAAGAATTGACCCAGCGCCCAGTCGGAGTAGCGCATGGCGGTCATGTGTTCGTTAAGGCTGCCGCGATCGGTCACGCGCTCGACCGGCAACGGCGTTGGCAAGGCATACGGCGTATGGTTGGACAAGGTTTGCAGCAAGGCGTAGAACGGCTTTTTGTCCTTGCCATCGCGGGCTTTCAACTCTTCCAGGCCCCGGTCGAACATGTCCTGGTCGGACACGCCCCACGTCGGATCGGAGAACACCGGGTTAACGAAATCGTTACGGCCGATGAAATTGGTCATGCCCTGGTTACTGAAGAAACCCGACTGATTGTCCCAGGCAAAATCGCCGTTGTAGACATACACGTCGTCGTAATCACGTGCGCTGAGTAGTTGCGGCAGCCCGGACAGTTTGTGGCTGCCCTCCGGCGTCTGCATCAGGTATTCGAACCCCGGCAGATTGGGGAAACACGCCATGGTGGCAAACATGCCCTGGTGCGTGTGCGTGCCGTTGGAGAAGAAGCGGTCGAACAGCAGGCCTTCTTTCGCCAGGCTGTCGAAGTACGGGGTAATGTTGCCGGGACGTCCGAAGGCACCGACCGAATGTCCGGCGAAGCTTTCCATGAGGATCACGACGACGTTTTTAATCGGCAATGTCTTGTCGGCATTCGGCGTGAAATTGCGCCGTACTGCTGCCGTATCGGGATCAACCAGCGTATCGCTCGGCGTCAGCAGGCTGTCGCGCAGGGTTTGCTGCGCCAGAGGCTGCGGCATGGTCGATTTCCAGACGTTGTCGCGGTGTTCCGAGAATCGACTCTTGGCAGCTGCGACGAGCGACAGCGTGCCGTTCAGGCCCAACTGGTTAGCGAAGTTCGAATCGGTGGTGTAGACATCACCCCAGCGCAGCGGTGGTCCCTGACGCAGGGTGCCACGAGCGGCGACCACGCAAATCAACAGGCAGACCACAAACACCGCGATGCGCGCATACCACGGGGCGACCTGGCGCGCGCCGATGCTGCCACCGCTAAACGGACCACGCGGACGGGTAGCGCGGTCGGCACCTTTGAACGCGAGGGTCAGAATCAATGTGCCAAAGGCCCATGCCAAGAGGTAACGAACCACCGGAAACCCGTACCAGAGCATGCTCATGACCGTTTTCGGGTCTTCCTGCACGTACTGGAACACCAGGCCGTTGAGACGCTGGTGGAATTCGCGGTAGAAATCCATCTCCATCAGGCCGAGAAACAGGGCGATGCTCGACACAATTGTCAGCCAAAGCCGGAAAAATCCGCGGGCGGCCATGGCCCTCGCACTGAACAGTGCCAGGAACAATGGAATGCTCAGGTACACCACCAGGCGCAGGTCAAAACGCAGGCCGTTGATGAAAGCTTCGACGAAGGTCGAGGCCGGGGTGTCGAGGATCATTTCACTGTTATAAACCAGCAGCGCAAGGCGCAGCAGGCTGAACATCACCATCATGATCAGGGCGCACAGCAGTGTGTAGGCCAGATGCGATTTGACGGTCGGTTGCAGCAGGCGACTAGAAGCTCGCTGCTGATTCAGGGCGTCCGGGTTTGCCATGTCGTTTAAGGACCCATTGGAAGTTGAAGTTGCAAAAAATACAGCGGCGCCTTGCCCTCTGTTGACCAGTTCTCGGCCCCGGGGCTTACGCGGTGCGCAAATGTTGCACGATCACCTGCGGCATTACCATTGATTACTCACCGGCTTGCCGGCGCGGGCGAATTGTCTTGGAGGCTTTGTGAAAATTTCGTACAACGCATATCCCGAAACAAAATAAAGCGCCCTGCCCGCCTGAAACAGAAACGCCCCGAACATGTCGGGGCGTTTCCTGAAAAGCATCGCGATTATTTCTCGGCGCGCTCCTTCAAGGCTTTCAAGGTATTGAACGGTGCATCTACAACAAACTTGTTGGCCAGCCAAGATGGCACGCTGCCCCCTGGTTCGGTGTGCACCTGATAGGTCACTTCGACCTGATCCCCCTTAGGCACGAACTTCCAGAACCCTTCGACCTGGGTAACGCGCACAAAACCTTTCTCTTCAGGCAGATACTTGGGTACGCCTTCGAGTTTGCGCGTCAGACTGCCGTCAGAGCCCTCAACCGTGGTGATGTGGGTGACCGAATCGCGTGGCGTGACCGGCCAAGGCGTATTGAACTGGCTGTAGGTCCAGCTCTGGTCGCCTTCGTGCTTGAGCAGCTTCTGGCTCTTGCACTCGTGAATCCAGGCACATGCGCCGGCCACGTCTTCCTGCAAGGCGCGCAGTTTGGCCATGGTCGTCTTCATCACGGTCACGCCGCGGTACGCCTTGTATTGCGAACCGGCGACTTCCGAGAGAGATACCTTGATACCCTCCTCGTCCTTGGCTGTTTTCCAGTCTTCAGCCTGAGCCGCAGAGGCGAGAAAAACCGTGAAACCACACAGCACAGCCATACGATGCAGCGAACCCATAATGTTTTTTCCTTATTATTGAAATTCCGTTCGGTGAACACATCACGCCGCCGTCATCTGCTCCCACCAGCCCAACAATCTGATCGCTTCGTCATTGCTGCTTCCGCACACCTCGACGTCGGCTTCGAATGCCGAACACACGGCAGGACGTTCCGGCAGGCCGAAAACCCGGCACAGATTATCGACTGACAGTTGCACGCAACGTTCACCCGCAGCCTTGCCGAGGGGCATTCCAGGGATGGGCGAACTTATGGACGGGGCAATGCAACAGGCGCCACAGCCTTCACGGCATTTCATGACGTCGAGCTCCTCGCGATGGGCGATGTGTAAAAAGACGGCCCACAGAGTAACCGCTAAAACGGTGGTTTCAAAATGGCTCAGCGCAGATTCTGTCGTTCGGTGGCCGTGACTGAGCAGTCTCCGACAAAGCGTGGGGTCAATGGGTCACGGAGGATGGATCAGCGCTTGAATTCGAACTCCAGCGCCGCGCCTTCAACATCGCGACGCTCTTCATTGCGCAGTTGCAGCTGCATCTCGTTGCTGATCAAACGCCCGTTGAGCTGGAAGGCTTCGCTGCCGGCCTTGTCGCCGAACATTTGCGGCAAGACAGCCTCGCGCCTGGGCATGGTCACGGTACCTTCGGGTTTGAGTTCTTCGGCCATGTCCTCAGGTAAACTCAGATCGATAGGGACTGGCGGCAACCTGGTCTTGGCAATTTCACGAGCAGACTTTGATTTGGAGGAAATCGGCGCGCGTTTTTTCACCTTGGCCGCAGGCTTCTTGGCGGGCGCGACTTTTTTGGCCGTTACTGGTTTTTTCGACGTCGCACTGGCGGTCGGTTTTTCCTGGGAGGAAGCCGCCATGACGCTGCCCGACTGAAAAGAAACCAGCAGACAAATCGACAACCAGACGGCAGGAAAAATCGCTTTCATGGACCCAACGAAGTGAGCGGCAGATAGCCATATGCTCGCCTGTTGCACGCGACAAGACAAGCGCGGACGGGCAATACCTGTCCTTCCCGTCACAATCCGCCGGCCATTTCCTGGCACAGCTGGGTTGCCAACATGCCTAACGTCATCAGGGCGCGCTCGGCTTCACGGTTCCACGGGATTCCGCAATTGAGCCGAATACAGTGGTTGAATTGTTCGGTGTTACTGAAAATCAACCCGGGCGCGATGCTGATGCCCTGCTGCAATGCTCGTACGTGCAATTCCTGAGTGTTGACCCGTCCCGGCAAACTGACCCACAGAATGAAGCCGCCGGTCGGCCGGGTCATCTGCGTGCCTTCCGGAAAATACTGCTGCACCGCCAGCTGAAACGCGCTGAGATTCTTGCGGTATTCCTGGCGAATGTAGCGCAAATGCCTGTCGTAGCCGCCGTTTTCCAGGTAGGCGGCAATGCCCATTTGTGTGACGCTACAGGCCGAATGCGTGCTGAATGTCTGCAAGCGCTGGATTTCCTGCTGGTATTTGCCGGCAATCATCCAGCCGATCCGCACACCTGGCGACAAGGTCTTGGAGAAGCTCGAACAGTAGATCACCCGATCCAGCCGGTCATAAGCCTTGAGCGACTTGGTCCGGCCCTGCTCAAACATCAATTCGCCATAAATATCGTCTTCAACAATCTGGATGTCGAAATCCGATGCCAGGCGCAGCAACTGTTTTTGCCGTTCCTCGGGCATGGTTCCGCCCAGCGGATTGCTCAAACGGGTGGTCAACACCAAGGCCTTGATCGACCATTGATTGGCAGCCAGTTGCAGGGCTTCCAGGCTCATGCCAGTGGCGGGATCGCTGGGGATCTCGATAACTTTAAGCCCAAGCAAATCGGCCAGCTGCAGCAGACCGTAATAGGTCGGCGACTCTGCGGCGATCAGGTCGCCCGGGCGGGTCAGCACACGCAGCGACATTTGCAGCGCGTCCACGCAACCGTGGGTGATCACTACTTCCGAGGGGTCAACCACGACGCCCGCATCGCGCATGCGAATCGCCACTTGCCGGCGCAACGGTTCAAAACCTGGGCTGAACATGTAACTGAATGCACGCGGGCTATGGAACCGGGTGACTTTCGCCAGTTGCTGGTGCAGTGCGCGCACCGGCAGGTAATCAACACTTGGCACCGCAGCGCCCAGCGGAAAAACACCTTCGCGGCGGGATTCGACCAGCACTTGCTGAATGATGCTGCTGCGGGTTACCAGGCCGGGGCGCTCGACCCGGGCAATGTCCGGGGTCGGCGCTGTCAGGGCCGGCGTCTGGTGCACGTAGTAACCCGACTGCGGCCGCGCGCGAATCAGGCCCTGATCCTCGAGGTTGGCGTAAGCCTGCAACACGGTCGCGTGGCTGACATTGAGCTGCGAACTCATCTTGCGCACCGAGGGCACGCGCTCGCCCGGTTGATAAACACCACGGCGGATGTCTTCAGCCAACTGCTGAGCAATACGTTGGTAGAGCAAAAGGTTGGTCATGACGCAGCACTCGATTTCACGGGCATTTTATTCTTGTGTGGAACATTACCGGAACAGTTTAGAAGTGTACGGGGACAGTTGCCACAATAGTCGACCGTACAGTGCAGTGTCAGCAAAAACTGTACTGCTTTTTGTGGCGTAATCCGCAGGCACAAAAAAACCCGGTGCCGTCTGACGGCGCCAGGTTTATAGGGATCTGTTGCATCTTCCGGATTTGCTGCATTTGCCGCATTTGCCGCATTTGCCGAACCTGTAGGAGCTGTCGAGTGCAACGAGGCTGCGATCTTTCAGCTGCACCCTGATCCGAGGCGAAAATAAAAGATCGCAGCCTCGTTGCACTCGACAGCTCCTACGGTTCGACGGTTCGACGGTCCTACGGTCCTGCGGAGCCTAGCGCGCGGCGCCGAGCTGGCCTTTCTCGTCGGAGAACACAATCTCTACGCGACGGTTCTGCGCCCGACCGCGTTCGGATGCGTTGGCGTCCACCGGGTATTCGTCGCCATAACCTTCGACCTGGATGCGTTTGTCGTCGACGCCCAGGTCCATCAATACGTCGGCGACCGATTGCGCGCGATCCCGAGACAGCTTGAGGTTTTCCTGCTTGCCACCGGTACTGTCGGCGTAGCCCTCGATGCGCACCACGCGCTTGGGGTTGAGCTGCAGAAACTGCACAATCTTCAATACCACGCGGTTAGCCGAGTTTTTCAGCTCTGCTTCGCCGGTATCGAACAACATGTCGCCCAAGGTCATCACCAGGCCACGATCCGTCTGGGTAGTGGCCATCGCCAGGATCTGTTCCTCCAGCCACTTGCCCTGCTGCTGCACACTCAGCAACTTGGATTCGCGCAAAGCCAATTGCAGGCGTTGGCGTTCCAGTTCGAGTTTCGCCGCGCGCTCATCATTGAGTGCCTGATTGGTGTGTTCCCGTGCGATTTCGCTGTAACGTCGGCTCAGGTATGCGTAATGCTGCACGTCGGAGCCACTGCCCCAATAGGTGGACAATCGATCAGCGCGCGCCAGCGACTCACCCGCACGAATCACGTCTTTCGGCGCGATGCGCAATACGTTGGAATCTTCCTTTACCTTCTGGAAGTCAGCACCGGCCTGCTGCAAGGCTTCTTCGCTGTATTGCCCGGCACAACCGTAAAGACTGACGCACCCGGCGAGAAGCAAGCCACCGAGGACTTTTGACTTAAGCCTCATTGGGCGTCTCCCAGCTGCTTGCGCAGGCGCGCGATGCGGGTGTCGAGCACGTTCAGCTTTTCCTGGCTTTTCAGGGTCAGAACTTTGGCCTCGGCCAGGCGCGCGTCCAGTTCGGCCTGCTCGGCGCGCATACGGGCGTGCTTATAGGATTCGTCGGTCATGTCGCCCTGGGCGCGGCTGAATTTCTGTTCGGCCAGTTTCATCTCGGGCACTTCGTCGGCGGTGGCACCCACAGCCTTGGCCTGTATGAGTGCCTGTTCCGTCAGGCGAATTTGTTCATTCGGCGCCGGATCGGCTGCACAACCCGCCAGAGCCAGAACGGCCAGGGCAGCGAAAAGAGGTCGAATACTCACTAAAAATCCCTACTGTTTTGGGGTACTGACAGGTTGTTGCTGCTGCAGTTTCCAGCGCTCGATGTTGCGCTGCAGGGCAGCCTCTGTCAGTCCGGACGCGGGCAATTCTGTCATCTTTTTCGCCAGCTGTCCGCGCAACCACGGATCGTTGCAGGCCGAGTTATGCGAAATCGCGAGGAACAGGCCCGGTTGGTCGATAGGTTGATCACGTGCGATCAGGTCATTCGCCAGGCTCAACGACTGCGCCGCTGCCCGTCCGGAATAGCGGCCCGCGAGAACAAACTCCACTTCGCCCAAGAGCAGTTTCTGCAAAGCCTGCGTCAGATTTGGCGTGCGCACGAGGGTCAATTGCTGCGCGGCGAGCGAGGCAAATTCTGCGGTCATTCGAGACTTTTCCGACACGGCACCCGGATGGCCGTGCAGATCGGCGGCCTGGTTATACACCAGGGCGGAATCCTTTCGGGTCCAGACCAGATAATCGTTTTCCAGTAACGGCGGGTGGATGTAATCGAGTGATTCCAGCTCCGTCACGACCAACGGGGCATCGGCGAGCATGTCCATACGTCCGCTGCGGACTTCGTCGAGCGCCTGCGAACGCTTGCCGGCGTAAAGCAGATCGACCTTGATCCCCATCTGCCCCGCCACTTGCTGCAACAAATCGGCACTGGCGCCGATCAGCTTTTTCGGATTTTCGGGGTCTTGCCACAGGTAAGGCGGCGCATCCGGGCTGCCGGTGACGACCAGGCGTTCGCACTTGCCTGCAGCCGTGGCGAGCGTTGGCAACACTGCCAGACCGAGCAGCAACGACCACCCAAACATTCGACGCAAATCCATGGTAATACCCTCCCAAAACCCTAGGTAACATTCTGTATAAGCTGTCTGTAGGCGCTGTGTGGTCTGATCCCAAATGGTTCGATCCTGAAATGGTTCGACCTGAAAATGGTTCGACACCAAAATGGTCTGCCTCCGAAATGTAGGAGCTGTCGAGTGCAACGAGGCTGCGATTTTTCTTTAGATCCTTGAGAACAAAAGATCGCAGCCTCGTTGCACTCGACAGCTCCTACACAGCTCCCACTCAGCTCCTACACAGCTCTACACGGCTCTGCACAGCTCGAACCGTTCCAGCACGTTTCCACAGGCAAAAAAAAACCCGACCAAAAGGCCGGGCTCTTTATAAGTGAAGCAGCTGGATTAGACCAGCTTCTCCAGCTCTGGGATGGCTTCGAACAAGTCCGCGACCAGGCCGTAATCGGCCACCTGGAAGATCGGCGCTTCTTCGTCCTTGTTGATCGCAACGATCACCTTGGAGTCTTTCATGCCGGCCAGGTGCTGGATCGCGCCGGAGATACCGACCGCGATGTACAGCTGTGGCGCAACGATTTTGCCGGTCTGACCGACCTGCATGTCGTTGGGTACGAAACCTGCGTCGACCGCAGCACGAGAAGCGCCGACGGCAGCGCCCAGCTTGTCGGCCAGGGCGTACAGATGTTTGAAGTTGTCACCGTTCTGCATGCCGCGGCCGCCGGAAACGACGATCTTGGCAGCGGTCAGTTCCGGACGATCGGACTTGGCCAGCTCTTCGCCAACAAAGCTCGAAGTGCCGGCGTTGTGCGCAGCGCCTACGGCTTCAACGGCAGCCGAACCACCTTCAGCAGCAACCGGGTCGAAACCGGTGGCACGTACAGTGATCACTTTGACCGAAGCGTTCGACTGAACGGTGGCGATGGCGTTACCGGCGTAGATCGGGCGCTTGAAGGTATCAGCGCTTTCAACCGAAATGATCTCGGAGATCTGGTCCACGTCCAGCTGCGCAGCAACGCGCGGCAGGATGTTTTTGCCGTTGGAAGTCGCGGCCGCCAGGATGTGGCTGTAACCAGCGCCCAGTTCTGCTACCAATGGTGCAACGTTTTCCGGCAGTTGGTGCTCGTAAGCGGCGTTTTCAGCCACCAGCACTTTTGCCACGCCCGCGATTTTCGCAGCGGCTTCAGCTACGGGGCCTGCGCCCTGGCCCGCGACCAGAACGTGGATGTCTCCGCCGATTTTGACGGCAGCAGCAACGGTATTCAGTGTGGCAGGGGCCAGCACTTTGTTGTCGTGTTCGGCGATTACCAAGATAGTCATGATTAGATTACCTTCGCTTCGTTTTTCAGTTTCTCGACCAGTTCAGCCACCGACTTGACCTTGATGCCTGCGCTGCGTGCGGCCGGCGCTTCGACTTTGACGGTCTTGTTGGTGGAAGCGGTGGAAACGCCCAAAGCGTCCGGAGTCAGCACTTCGAGAGGCTTCTTCTTGGCTTTCATGATGTTTGGCAGGGACGCGTAGCGCGGCTCGTTCAAACGCAGGTCGGTGGTGACGATAGCTGGCAGTTTCAGGGAAACAGTCTGCGCGCCGCCGTCGATTTCGCGGGTCACGGCAACGCTGTCGCCGGACACTTCGACTTTCGAAGCGAAGGTGCCCTGACCGTAGCCGCTCAATGCCGCAAGCATCTGGCCGGTCTGGTTGTTGTCGCTGTCGATTGCCTGTTTGCCGAGGATCACCAGCTGCGGCTGTTCCTTGTCGACAACGGCTTTCAACAGTTTGGCAACCGCCAGGGACGTCAGATCTTCAGCGGATTCAACGAGGATGGCGCGGTCGGCACCCAGAGCCAGCGCGGTGCGCAGTTGCTCCTGAGCGGTGGACGGGCCGATGGAGACGACGACGATTTCAGTCGCAACACCTTTCTCTTTCAGGCGTACGGCTTCTTCCACTGCGATTTCGCAGAACGGGTTCATCGACATCTTGACGTTGGCGAGATCGACGCCGGAATTGTCCGCTTTGACGCGAACCTTGACGTTGTAATCCACAACGCGTTTGACAGCTACAAGAACCTTCATGGATTCCTCGTTACTCTCCGGTGATAAGAAGTCGCCTGGGCGAACCTGGCGGTTTGATGCTCATCGGCGCAAGGGCACCTCTAAAAACGCCGGCGTTCGTTTCAAGTGATCACCGCTCATGATGGTGATGACCGTTCGTCAGCAGTGACTGACAAGTCATCCCCCGTCGCGGCGTGTAAACTGCGAGCCAATCCTGCACTGCGCATCACCTTGTACTGCCATTGCCCTGTCTTTAGAGGTGCTCTTGAAGCCTGCAGTCAGCCTACGGCGAGCGCAAAACCGACCGTATCTTGACCGGAACGCCTATTCCGGTCAATACGGCAAAATAGCCGTTCATAAGCCGCGTGACTTTGATTTCTCTGGGCTGGAGCCGATTCAAACAAACGTTTGTATTGGACCCTGAGAGTGGTGTAGATATAATGCGCCACCCAGAGAGAAAGGTGGTCACTCGATTGTCCTGTTCCGCGCCTTGCGCGGGAATTCATGGATGTGACACCGAACCTCCAATTAGAAAAAAAACTGTTGAGCCTTGAGTAGGAGATAGCCTGTGGAACGCGAATACATGGAATTCGACGTGGTCATCGTCGGTGCCGGCCCCGCTGGTCTTTCCGCCGCCTGCCGCTTGAAGCAGAAGGCCGCCGAAGCCGGTAAGGAAATCAGCGTCTGCGTGGTCGAAAAAGGCTCCGAAGTCGGTGCTCACATCCTCTCCGGTGCGGTGTTCGAACCCCGCGCACTGAACGAGTTGTTCCCGGACTGGAAAGAACTCGGCGCGCCACTCAACACACCTGTCTCCCGCGATGACATTTTCGTGCTGAAAAACGCCGAAAGCGCGCAGAAAATTCCTGACTTCTTCGTGCCCAAGACCATGCACAACGAAGGCAACTACATCATCTCCCTGGGTAACCTGTGCCGCTGGCTGGCGCAACAGGCGGAAAACCTCGGCGTGGAAATCTACCCGGGCTTTGCCGCTCAGGAAGCGCTGATCGACGAGAACGGCGTGGTCCGCGGGATCATCACCGGCGATCTGGGCGTTGACCGCGAAGGCCATCCGAAAGAAGGCCTGTACACCCCCGGCATGGAATTGCGCGGCAAGTACACGCTGTTCGCCGAAGGCTGCCGCGGGCACATCGGCAAGCAATTGATCAAGCGCTTCAATCTCGACAGCGAAGCCGACGCCCAGCATTACGGCATCGGCCTGAAAGAAATCTGGGACATCGACCCGGCCAAGCATCAGCCAGGCCTGGTGGTGCACACGGCCGGTTGGCCGCTGGACATCATGGGTAACGAAAACACCGGCGGTTCTTTCCTGTATCACCTGGAAAACAATCAGGTGGTGGTGGGGCTGATCATCGATCTTTCCTACAGCAACACCTTCCTGTCGCCGTTCGACGAGTTCCAGCGACTCAAGCATCATCCGGTGCTCAAGCAATACCTCGAAGGCGGCAAGCGCGTCAGCTACGGCGCTCGCGCCATTTGCAAAGGCGGCCTGAATTCGCTGCCGAAAATGGTCTTCAAGGGCGGCGCGTTGATCGGTTGTGACCTTGGCACACTGAACTTCGCCAAGATCAAAGGCAGCCACACCGCGATGAAGTCAGGCATGCTGGCCGCTGAGTCGGTGGCCGAGGCACTGTTTGCCGAGAAAGATGGCACCGAAGAACTGACCACTTACGTCGACGCGTTCAAGAACAGCTGGCTCTATGACGAACTGTTCGCCAGCCGTAATTTCGGGGCGGCGATTCACAAGTATGGCGCTATCGTCGGCGGTGGTTTCAACTGGCTCGATCAGAACATCTTCGGCGGCAAACTGCCGTTCACCCTGCACGACAACAAGCCGGATTACGCCTGCCTCAAGCTCGCGGCTGACTGCAAGAAGATCGATTACCCGAAACCCGACGGCAAGCTCAGCTTCGACAAACTCAGCTCGGTATTCATCTCCGGTACCAACCACGAAGAAGAACAGCCCTGCCACCTGAAGCTGACCGACCCGAGCATCCCGATCGGCAAGAACCTGCCGCTCTACGATGAGCCCGCCCAGCGCTATTGCCCGGCCGGCGTGTACGAAGTGATCACCAAGGAAGACGGCGAGAAGCGCTTCCAGATCAACGCCCAGAACTGCGTTCATTGCAAGACCTGCGACATCAAGGACCCTGCGCAGAACATCACGTGGGTGGCACCGGAAGGTGCTGGTGGCCCGACTTACCCGAACATGTAAGTTGAACGCCTGAACATCAAGGCTCCCGAAATGGGGGCCTTTTTGTTGCCCGGGATTCAAGCCACACACCACAAATCCCCCTGTAGGAGCTGCCGCAGGCTGCGATCTTTTGATCTTGCTTTCAAAAACAAAGTCAAAAGAACGCAGCCTGCGGCAGCTCCTACAGAGAAACCATTGCCAACTCAGGCAGCGCGCTCATCGCCGGGGTTACGCTCGAAATAGCGCTTGTACTCGCGGCTGAACTGCGACGTGCTCTGGTACCCGACCCGATGCGCCACCTGCGCCACGCCCAGGCCCTCTGCGACCAACAGGGTCTGCGCCTTCAGCAAGCGCAAGCGCTTCAAATACTGCACCGGCGAAAGCAGCGTGCTGCGTTTGAAATGCTCGTGAAAGGTGGACGCACTCATGTTGGCGCAACTGGCCAGCGTCTCGACGTTCAGCGGTTCGGTGTAATGCGCATGCAAATGGTTCAGCGACGCGGCGATCCGCGCGAACTGACCTTGCTGCTCCACCAGCGCCCGTAGCACATCCGCTTGCGGCCCGCGTAACGCGACAAATAGCAATTCGCGCAAACGGGCCTGACCCATAATCTGGCATTCCAGCGGATCGTGCAGACAGCGCAACAACCTTTCCACGCAACCGCGCATGGCATCGTCGAGCACGGCCGAGGTCATCGACTCGGGTGTTTGTGCCTGAATATTCCGCCCCGGCGCCAGGCCCATGGCCAAGACCAGTTCGCCCAGCAGCACCCGATCAATTGCGATCGACACCCCCAGCATCGGCCCATTTGGCGCGGCGAAGGTTTCACATTCAAAAGGCACCGGCAATGCCTGAATCAGATAATGCCCGGCGCCGTACTCCAGCGTTCGCGGGCCCAGGTACGCCAGTTTGCTGCCTTGGGCGATGATCACCAGGCTTGGTTCATAGATCTGCGGTCCACGCGCGACATCGCAACTGGCACGCAATACCTGCACGCCCGGCAAGGCGGTCGGGGCGAAACCGTCGCGCGTAGTCAGCGGCTGGACCAAGGAAACCAACGTGGCATTAGCGTCGAGATGACGGGTCAACAACATGGAAAACCCTGCACTGAAAAAGTCATGGAATAAGGCATGAAAACATCATCGCAGGTCTGCTGGCCATTGCGACCAATCAAAGGCACATCCCGGAGGATTAGGCATGACTGCCGTAGGAATCGCCATGGCTGACGCAGGGGATGGCGCCCAGAATTCATTGCCTCACCCGTCACTGCTTCTGCGAGGTTCACCATGTACACCGCTATCGGATACGCCGCCCAGTCAGCCACCACTCCCCTCGCCCCGATGAAATTCGAACGTCGCAGCCCGCGCGCCGACGATGTAGCCATCGACATTCTGTACTGTGGCGTCTGCCATTCCGACATTCATCAGGCACGCAATGAGTGGGGTATCGCCGTTTATCCGCTGATGCCGGGTCACGAGATAGTAGGCAAAGTTACTGCTGTCGGTGCGAATGTTACCCGACATAAAATCGGCGACCTGGTCGGCGTTGGCTGCATGGTCGATTCGTGCCGCAGCTGCGAAGCGTGCCAGTCGAACCTCGAGCAATACTGCCTCGAAGGTCCGACCATGACCTACGCCACGCCCGACCGGGTGGACGGCAGCAACACCATGGGCGGTTATTCCGACAGCATCGTGGTTAGCGAGCACTTCGTTGTGCGCATCCCGGAGAAACTCGACCTGGCCAGCGCCGCACCGATTCTCTGCGCCGGTATCACCACCTATTCGCCGCTCAAGCACTACGGCGTCAAGGCTGGCGACAAGGTCGGCATCCTCGGGATGGGCGGTCTGGGCCATATGGGCATCAAGTTTGCCAAGGCCATGGGCGCGCAAGTGACGCTGTTCACGCGCTCGGCAAGCAAGGCTGAGGAAGGCCGTCGCCAGGGTGCGGATCACGTCATCGTGTCCACCGATGCCGAACAGATGAAAGCCGCTGCCGGACAGTTCGACTTTCTGCTCGACACCATTCCGGTGCAACACGACCTCAATCCCTACCTGGACACCCTGCGTTTCGACGGTGTGCATATCCTGGTCGGCTTGATCGAACCGGTTGATCCACCGCTACACGCCGGCAAACTGGTAATGAGCCGCCGCGTGCTGGCCGGGTCGCTGATCGGCGGCATTGCCGAGACCCAGGAAGTGCTGGATTTCTGCGCTGAGCACGGCATCACCTGCGACATCGAAATGCTCGACATCCGTCAGATCAACGAGGCCTTCGCACGCATGATTGCCGGTGATGTGAAGTACCGCTTCGTGATCGACATGGCCACGCTGAAGCGCTAAACCCGAGCGCCGAGTTCCGCCGAGAGCCGGGCTGTGACCCCTTTGATCAGGGGAATCAGCTCGGCCATTTTTTCCAGCGGCATGTAGGGGACGGTGCTGGCAATGCTGATCGCGGCGACGATGCGTTTGCTCGCATCACGAATCGGCGCCGCCACACAGCGGATCGACGGTTCGTTGTCTTCCAGATCGAAAGCGTAACCACCGGCCACGTACTCGATCATGCGCTGCTGAAACTGTTCCCAGGTTTGTTCCGGGTGCAGCGGCCAGAACTGATTTTTCCCACCTGCCGGCAGGCTGACTTGGTACAGTCGCTGCCATTGCTCCCGCGAGTCATCTAGCATCAACGCCTTGCCGATGCCCGTGCGTGCCAGTGGCATGCGATGACCGACGCGCGAGCGCATCTCCGGTCCGTTGCGCCCGGGATTCTTGTGCAGGTAAAGCACCTCGTCGCCTTCACGAATCGCCAGGTGAATGGTGTCACCGGTCAACGCCGACAACTCATCCAGATAAGGCCCGGCCAGGCTCACCAACGGCAATTCTTCACGCGCCTGAAAACCCAGCTCGATCAACTTCGGTCCCAGCAAATAGCCGACCTGGGGGACCACGCGCAGATAACGTTCGTCCACCAGGCAACTGGCCAGACGATGGGTGGTGCTGCGCGTAGTACCGATCAGCCGGGCGATTTCCTTGAGATCGCGGGCGCCACTGGCCACGGCCTGAACCACACCCAGACCGCGAAGCAATGTCTGGGTGCCGGTCGGCGCGGCGTCCTTGGCGATTTTTGGGGCGTCTTCCTGCATATCCAGCCTTTACCGTTGAGCGAGTGAACGGGCGGCATTATGGTCGCCCGACGGCTGCGACTACAACTTGATCCGTTCGACCTTGCCCACCAGCAACACGTAGGAAAGCGCACCGATCAATGCGAGAACCGAGATATAGGTAATCGCCGGTGCAAACGAATCTCCGGTGGCGAGGAAGCCGATGACGATTGGCGTGGTAATCGCTGAGAGATTACCGATGAAGTTGAACACGCCGCCGGTAAGTCCCAGCAACCGCGCGGGTGCCAACGTCGACACCAGCGACCAGGTAATCGACGCCAGGCCGTTGCCGAAAAACGCCAGTGCCAGAAATGCAATCACCAGCGGTGTCGAGTCAACAAAATTGGCGCCGATGATCGATGTGGAGATCAACAGACCGCCAATGATCGGCAGTTTGCGCGCGAAACCCACGGTGTAACCGCGACGGATCAAAAAGTCGGAAAAGAAACCGGAGCAGAGCACGCCGACGAAGGCCGCGAGAAACGGCAGCGACGCCAGCAGGCCGGACTTGATGAAGTCCATGCCGCGATACTTCACCAGGTAGGTCGGGAACCACGTCAGAAAAAACCACAAGGTCGAGTTGAGGCAGAACTGACCGAGGTAAATGCCCCAGAGTTTGCGTTTGCTGAGCACGATGCCGAGGTCGATCCAGCTGAATTTCGCTTTTGCCCTGGCAGTGTCGGCCTGGATATCGACCAGCCCGCCGCCTTCGCGGATCAGCTCGATTTCAGCGTCATTGGCGCCTTTGAAATCCCGTGGCTCGCGATACACCGCGTACCAGATCACCGCCCAGAGAATGCCCACCGCACCAGTGCTGACGAACACCATGTGCCAGCCATACTGATGCTGCAGCCAGGCGAGCACAGGCGTCAGAAATGCCAGACCGACAAATTGTCCCGAGGTGTAAAAACCGATCGCCGTGGCGCGTTCACGCTCCGGAAACCAGGTGGTGACGACGCGGCTGTTGATCGGGTACGCCGGGGCTTCGAGCGCGCCAACGGCCATGCGCAGCACAAACAACGCGATGAAACTGGCGGCGAAGCCGAGCATCACCGTGGCGATCGACCACAGCAGCAACGCGACGCTGTAGAGAATGCGCGGCGGTACGCGGTCCACCAGCCAGCCGCCAGGAATCTGCATGGCGGCATAGGTCCAGCCGAACGCAGAGAAAATCAGCCCGACGTGGATCGGGTCTATTCCCAGTTCGCTGGTCAGCGCCGGGGCGGCAATCGACAGGTTGCTGCGGTCCAGGTAGTTGATGACCACGGTGATGAACAACAGCACCATGATGAAAAATCGCTTGCGGCTGGGCGCCACCAACGACGCCTGCCCGGTGAGGGTTTGCGGTTGCATGGGGTGTGCCTCTTTTTATGTTTGTTGAGGTCGTACTGAAAATGAAATGCTGCCGATCTCCTTGTCCATGAAGATCGAACCGTGGGAGCCAGCCTGCTGGCGATGGCAGTGTGTCAGCCACCCTAAGTGTTGGCTGCACCGACCCAATCGCCAGCAGGCTGGCTCCCACAGGGGGTTGTGGTGGAGTCAGAAAGAACTCACCACTCGGCAAAACTGCCATCGGCGTGGCGCCAGATCGGGTTGCGCCAGCGGTGGCCGACGGCCGCGCGCTCGATCACGTATTCCTCGTTGATTTCGATGCCCAGGCCAGGGCCGTTGGGGATCTTCACGAAGCCTTTGTCGTAGTCGAACACCCGCGGATCCTTGACGTAATCCAGCAAGTCGTTGCTCTCGTTGTAGTGGATGCCCAGGCTCTGTTCCTGAATGAATGCGTTGTAGCAAACCGCATCCAGTTGCAGGCAGGCGGCCAGCGCGATCGGGCCCAACGGGCAATGCAGCGCCAGTGCCACGTCGTAGGCTTCGGCCATGTTGGCGATCTTGCGCGTCTCGGTGATTCCGCCCGCATGCGACGCATCCGGCTGGATGATGTCGACGTAACCTTCGCTAAGCACGCGCTTGAAATCCCAACGTGAGAACAAACGCTCGCCGAGGGCAATCGGGGTGCTGGTCAACGGTGCAAGTTCTTTCAACGCTTCATAGTTTTCGCTGAGCACCGGCTCTTCGATGAACATCAGTTTGTACGGATCCAGCTCCTTCATGAGCACCTTGGCCATCGGCTTGTGCACGCGGCCATGGAAGTCCACACCGATGCCGACATTCGGCCCGACCGCATCACGCACGGCAGCAACGTTGGCCAACGCCAGGTCGACTTTCTCGAAAGAATCGAGGAACTGCAGCTCTTCGGTACCGTTCATTTTTACCGCGGTGAAACCGCGTTCGACGGCCTCTTTGGCGGCGCGCGCGGTGTCCGCCGGGCGGTCGCCACCAATCCACGAATAGACCCGAATCTTGTCGCGCACCTGGCCACCCAGCAGGTCACTGACCGACACACCCAGCGCCTTGCCCTTGATGTCCCACAACGCTTGATCGATACCGGCCAGCGCGCTCATGTGAATCGCGCCGCCACGGTAGAAGCCACCGCGGTACAGCACGGTCCAGATGTCTTCGATGTTGCGTGGGTCTTTGCCGATCAGGTAGTCGGACAATTCCTCAACGGCAGCGGCGACGGTGTGCGCGCGGCCTTCGACCACAGGCTCGCCCCAACCGGTCACGCCCTCGTCAGTCTCGACCTTGAGGAAGCACCAGCGCGGTGGAACGATGAAGGTGGTCAATTTGGTGATTTTCATCTCGTGCCTCTTATAAATGCAGTTCTTGTTAGATGCGGCGCGCGCAGCGCCTGAAAATTCTTAGCGAAGGGCTTTCCATGCAGCTACGTAGGCTTTGGCATTGGTCGCGACTTGCTCCGCTGTCATGCCCGGCTTGAACAGGCCTGACCCGAGGCCAAAGCCTTTGACGCCGGCGTCGATGAACACCTGCATGTTGTCTGGAGTGATGCCACCGACCGGCGCCAGGATCGTTCCGGCCGGCAGTACTGCGAGCCAGGCTTTGACGACTGCGGGGCTCATCTGCTCGGCCGGAAACAGCTTCAGCACGTCCGCACCTTCGGCCAACGCGGCAAACGCTTCGGTCGGCGTCGCGACACCTGGCGACAGATAAAGCCCCGCCGCTTTTGCCGCGCGCAACACCCTGGCATCACTGTGCGGCATGACGATCACCTGGCCGCCCGCCGCTTTCACTTGCTCAACGTGCTCCGGGGTCAGGACGGTGCCCGCGCCGATCAGGCAATCGGCAGGCAACGTACTGCGCAGGATGCGGATACTTTCGTACGGCTCAGGGGAGTTGAGCGGCACTTCAATAACGCGAAATCCAGCGGCATACAGGACTTCTCCGATAGCCGCAGCTTCATGCGGGCGCAGGCCGCGCAGTATCGCGATCAGACCGTTTTGCGCCAGTGCTTGTTTGAGCATGTCAGACCTCCAGTCAGGTTTAACGGGATGGATGTGCTGCGATCAGTCCGGCGGCCAGCGCCAACTGCCACAAGCCGCGTTCGGTGGCTTGTTCGGCCAGCGTGACGCGGGCGAAACCGCAAGCGCCGAGCGCCCGGCTGTAACGGCTGCACAATTGGGCGTTGCCGATCAGAATGATCGAAGGCAGGTGCACGGTTTTGCGGCGCTGGCGCTGGACGTTGGCCACGGCCGTCAGCTCATGACCGATCAGCAGACCGGACAGGTAGTCCGGCTGAGCGTTAGCACTGAGTTCACCGGTCAGACCAAGGCTGCGAGCGCTGAATACAGTCGACAGCGGACCGATTTCACCGTCCGCCGACAAAGCCGTTTGCACACCGCGATCGAAGGCGTCGCCGTCGAAAGAAGCACCACGTTGCTGAGTGCGCCCCAGAATGCTGTGTTCGCTGAGTACGGCGAAGATTTCGCCAGTCATGAAAGTGTCGAAATGCACGATACGGCCATCGATCACTTCGACCCATTTCGAATGGCTGCCGGGCAGGCCGATCAACAGATCAGTGCCCGCCTCTGCAGCGAGATTTTGCAGCACGCCCAGTACCTGAGTCTCCTCGCCACGCATCACATTGGGCAAACGCGAGCGCTGAATCACTCCCGGCACGATGTGCACATCGACACCGCGCAGACTGCGAATCGTTTGTAGGGAATTTCCCAGGTTGGCGACGTTCGCCGGCGTATCGCAGTAGGCGGCTTCGCGCCAGCCTTGAGCGCTGCCAACCATGCCGCAGGCGATCACCGGCAGTTCCGGCTGCGCGTCGAGCCAGTCGCCGCACGCTTCATCGAACGCCAGTTCAAAACCGTCAGAGCACCGCTGACTGTTGATGACTCGTGCCGTCTTCGGCAGCTGCATGATCCCCGACGACAGCGAACGCTGTTCGAGCACATGGCCACCTGCGGCGAGTTTGTAAGCACGTAATGAGGTAGTACCCCAGTCGAGCGCGATCAATTGCGCCAGCATCGTTCACCTGTTTTGTTTTTTGGACAGTGAGTGAGCTGGACTATAAACCTGACGGGGCAGAAATCTCAATATATAAATATCATTCCCATATAGTGGGAAAAACACAAAAAAAGATCGCAGCCTTCGGCAGCTCCTACGTTTAAGGGTTCAGACCGAGATAGGACGGCGAATACCGAATTTGTAGGAGCTGCCGAAGGCTGCGATCTTTATCAGCCGAATCAATTTCCCGCTGCAAAATCCCGCAACACCGCCCCATCCATGCGATACCGCACCCACTCTTCCTGCGGGCGTGCGCCGATGGATTCGTAGAAGTCGATCGCCGGTTTGTTCCAGTCCAGCACGCTCCATTCGAAACGGCCGCAGTCGTTCGCGCAGGCGATTTTTGCGAGGTGGCGCAACAGGGTCTTGCCGGCACCACCGCCGCGTTGTTCCGGGGTGATGTAGAGGTCTTCCAGGTACAGGCAATTGCTGCCGAGCCAGGTGGAATAACTGAAGAAGAATACCGCGAAGCCGATGGGCTGGCCGTCGCGCAGACAGATCAGGCCGTGGGCAGTGGCCCCCTCGCTGAAGAGGCTGCGTTCGATGTCGGCGACGCTGGCGATAACTTCGTGGCGGGCACGTTCGTAGTCGGCCAGTTCGGTAATGAACCCGAGGATCTGCGGCGCATCGCTGGGGGTCGCCGGGCGGATTTCGATGGTCATGGACGTGCCTTGTTCGATAAGTTGAAAACGCCATACTAAGGCGGCACGCGCCGCTCGTCACACTGGAAATTCACAGTCGGTCCAAGGAGCATGTGTAGCAGCTGGTGGAGTATCTGTAGCAGCTGGCGAAGCCTGCGTTCGACTGCGCAGCAGTCGTGAAAACCTGCAGACACGGTTTACCTGTAACACCGCAACGTCTGATTTCACGACTGCTGCGCAGCCGAACGCAGGCTGCGCCAGCTGCTACAAGGTAGTGTCGCTCACAAAAAAATTTCCACTGAACAGGAAGTCTATGAACATTGATGCCTTTGCACCGTTGCAGATGCTGGCAGGAGAACTGCTACCTCACGCGCTTGAACCCTCGGAAGACGGTGCCCACGATCTGTCTCATCTGCAACGGGTGTGGCACAACGTACGCACGCTGCACTCTGAGGAAGGAGGCGATCTAGACGTGCTGCTCGCGGCAGTGCTTTTGCATGATTGCGTAGCCGTGGAAAAGAATTCGCCGTTGCGTTCGCAGGCTTCACGCCTGGCCGCCGAAAAAGCATCTGCCCTGTTGGCCACCATGGATTGGCCAGGCACAACAATCAACGCGGTTGCCCACGCCATTGAAGCTCATAGCTTTTCCGCCGACATCGCCCCCCTCACTCTCGAAGCCAAAGTCATGCAGGACGCCGACCGTCTCGACTCCCTCGGCATGCTCGGTGTTGCCCGCACCTTTTACATCGCAGGCCGCATGGGCAGCGCTTTGTATGATCCGCAGGACCCAGAGGCGAGGGCCCGTGAGTACGACGACAAGCGCTTTTGCCTCGATCACTTCCAGACCAAGTTGCTGCACCTGACGGACGGTTTCCAGACAACAACCGGCCAACGTCTGGCGCGAACCAGACATGAGCGGTTGAAAGATTTCATGGAGATGTTCAAGGAAGAAATCGGCATAAGCTGAGTGCATTACGCAAGCCCGCACTTACCTTGGGCGGCAACGGACAGATTGCTGGCAGTGTGTTTTGGCGGCAATGCTCGGCATGTTTGCGGCAATGATTGTTTCCGGCTACGACACTTCTGCTCACAGGTCTCGTCACAGGGCTGCTGAACTGGCTGATCGCCGCAGGAGGCTTGATCTGGCGCCGATTCGCCAGCACCACATCGCTCCAGTTGGACTGAACCGTTCGTCGTTCTTCAGGCACCAATGGAACGTACTGCCGACAAATATCAGGTAAGGACTTTTAATAAATGGAGACGACACCATGATCTTGTCCAGGCTGACCGCACTTACGTTCGCTACCCTTTTATCCTCGGCCGCATTCGCTGCCAGTACTGCTTCCGGCACCGGCCCGACCAACCCGACTGGCGGTACGGGCTCTTCCGCTACTCAGAGCACCCCTGGGATGAACACCAATGGGACCGGCGTCGACAGCGGCCTGCCGCCTTCCACCGGTACCGACCCGCGCACGCAAGGCAGCGACCCTGGACGTCAGGGCGGCTTGAACACTCCGGACGCTCAAACACCCGATAACGCCGGCGCCGGCATCGACTCGAAAACCACCACCGGTGGCTCGGGCTCAGAAGGTGGCGGTGCCAGCAAGTAATCGCCGCATAAGTGCATGCACGACCTATCCACAGCCATGAGAGGTAACCATGAACGTTGATAACGACCTGGAAAAAGAAGTCTTGACCCGCTTGCTGCACGCTCACCCGAGCGGTTTGGGCAAGGAGGTTCTGGACAATTACCGGGGTGAAAAAGTCGTGGCGAGTGCCCTGGCTCAGTTGCAGGAGCGCGGCTTGATTCAGCATGGACATGTGACTTGTAACGATGCGGGCGAGCATTCGCTGAACCTGCCGATCAAGCTCAGTGCCGCCGGCGTCGAAGCTGCGCGCAAGTTCGAAGCATAAAAGTACCAGAGGGCCGCAGTCGCCTGCGACTGCGTCCCACTAAAGCACTACTACGCGCAGCAGGAGAAATCCCATGCCCCGTGGAAGTAAAGACAACTATACCGATGAGCAAAAGCGCAAAGCCGAGCATATAGAGGATAGTTACGAGCAAAAAGGCCTGTCCAGGGATGAAGCCGAAGCACGCGCCTGGGCTACTGTGAACAAACAGTCCGGCGGTGGTGAGCGCTCAGGCGGCTCCGGTCGAAAAAAACCGGCGAAAGCCAAGGCTCAGGACCGCAAGGAGTCGTCGCGCCGCGCGGTGGCAAGCCGCGACGGGCAACCGCGAAGCAGCAAAGCATCGCGCGATACCCAGACTGTCGCCAGCTTGCGCAAAGAGGCTCGCGATAAAAATATTCCGGGACGTTCCGGGATGCGCAAACACGAATTGATCGAGGCGCTGCGCAAAGCAGGCTAGGGCTGGTCAGTTTTGCACGGCCCTCCGGCAACCCCCCGCCCCCTCCGCACCTGAACGTTTGCGTTCAACCAATTGCGATCGTCTGCAGCGCTGGATTGACGGTGATTATCGTCCTTCAGGCGGAGTATGCTGGCCGATCAACGCATCTACCTCGACAGCCAACGGCGAGGTGGCCGGCCCCCATCGGGTGACTGCCAACGCTGCTGCAGCATTGGCTCTCAGCGCCGCGTCAAACGCCGTTAACCCGCTCGCCAAACCTGCGACGAATACTCCGGCATGCGCATCACCTGCGCCGTTACTGTCCACTGCGACCACCTTGAAACCCGGCACATGTGTATGCGTTCGCTGGCGGCTGATCCAGCATCCGTTCGGCCCATCGCGAACCACCAGCAGCACCTGCTCCGGTAAAAGGTCCATGAGCCGATGCAACGCACCGGAAATATCCGAAGTACCGGTAAACCGCAACGCCTCAACGCTATTGCTGGTCCACACATCAATGCGCCCAAGCAACGCCTGCATCAATGGCGCTTGCGGGGAATCCACCAGCGGGCCCGGATCAAACACCACGTTGATTCCCGTCGGCAACGCCAACACCCAGTCCACCAGTGCTTGAGCCTTGCCTGCGTGCAGCAGGCTATAGCCGCTGACGTAAACGTAGTCGCCCGCCTCCGCCGGCACCCTGGCCAAGTCTTCAGCGGTCAGCTCGCCTTCAGCGCCAATGTAGGAAATGAAGCTGCGCTCGGCCGAGGCCTCTGTCACCGCAACACACAGCCCGGTGTCCTGCTCGGCGCTGTGAGCAATGCCGATCTGGATACCTTCAGCGTGCATGGCTTCGCGCGCGAGGTCCCCGAAACGACCGTTGCCATGCCGCCCCAGATAAACCACCGGCAAGCCGTTGCGCCGGGCAGCAGCCATTACATTGAAGCCACCGCCCGCCTCGAAACTCGCCGACTGCGCCAACACATCGCCGCCAGATTCCGGCAGCTTGTTTACCGCCATGACCAGGTCAATCATGACCTGGCCGGTGTGCAACATCTTAGGCATGAGCATTCCCGACCGAGGCGGCACGACGATCTCTCGCCCCGCCCAACACATAATAAAGACCACCCGCCACCAGGAACGTCACGATCCAGCCCAGGCCGTTATGGCCCAGCCAGGAGTCGGAGAGAAATCCGCGAAACCAGACGTCCTGCTCGGTCGTCCCGATAGTGGTGAAACTGAAACCCAGCACGATCGCCACTGCCCACGCGCCGAAAGCACGCCATTCGACACCGCCGCGATACCAATAGGCGCTGCTCGGGCTGACGTCCAGCAGATCGTCCGGGCTGTAATAATGACGGTGAATCAGGTCGACGACGAAGATCCCGACCCACGCCGTAATCGGCACCGCCAGCAAGGAAATGAAGGTGATGAAAGGACCGTAGAAGCTGTCGGCGATCAGCATGAAATAGATCGAACCGGCGAAAATCGCGATGATGTCAACCACCACCGCGTAGACGCGCTTGACCTTCAGGCCGAGGGTCAATGTGGTCAAGCCGGCGGAGTACACTGATAGATTATTCGACAACAGCAAACCGCCGAAAGCGGTGATCAGGTACGGCACAGCCATCCAGGTCGGCAGCATGTCGCGTATGGCGATGATCGGGTCAGTGGCGGAGGCCAGGTCGTTATTGCCTACCGACAACAACCCGCCCAGGGTTATCAAAAGCACTAATGGAATACCCGCACCGAACGCGGCCGACGCGACCAGGCGCACGGCTTTGACGCTGCGGTGCTGATAGCGGGACATGTCGGCACCGGCGTTGGCCCAACCGATTCCGGTGCCGGCCGCCATGGTGCCGACGCCGATGATCATTGCGCTCAGCGGTGCCGGGGCAGCGTTGAACACGGCGCTCCAGTCGATGGTGGCGCAAAGGAAACCGCCGACCAGGATGTTCAAGGCACCGAATACATAAGTCGCCCACTTTTGAATCACCAGCAATGTCGCGTGGCCGAGCCCGGAAACCGACAAAGTCAGCAGCACGAAAATGGCGATGAATATCAACGTCAGCACCGGCGCACTTTTGGCCTCCACTGGCGAGCCGAACACTATCGAGCACAACGACAGCAGCACGAATGCGGCGGTGGTGGTATTGACGGTTTCCCAACCGAGCCGCGACATCAGCGATACCAGGGTCGGGCCGATGTTGCCACGTACGCCAAAGATCGCCCGCGACAAGGTCAGGCTCGGCGCGCGGCCGCGACGGCCGGCAATCGAGATAATCCCGACTACCGCAAACGAACCGGCGGCCCCGAGGATCGCGACGATGACGGCCTGCCAGATCGCCAGACCGCGAAAAGCCACCAGCGTGGCGCCCAGCGGCAGGCCAAGGATGGAAATGTTGGCGGCGAACCAGACCCAGAACAGCTGCAGCGGATGACCGTTACATTCGGCCTCCGGCACCGGCTCGATGCCACGGGTTTCCAGTTGCCCGGCAGATTGACCGGTGGTTGATGAACTCATGAAAAATGCTCCTGTTGCCTTTTTTGTGGTTGTGGGCAATTGCGCAAGTTGACCGAACATACCGGTGATCCTGACCGTGTTTACGCGTTCCGCTGCGGGTAAAAATCAACACCTGCTGTAGAAGCTGCCGCAGGCTGCGATCTTTTGATCCTGATTTTCAGCAATCTCAAAGCTGCCAAAGATCAAAGGATCGCAGCCTGCGGCAGCTCCTACAGGGATTTGGTTCTTCAGCGGAGGGTGAGGAGTCCTTTCACAAGAGGCTCCAGCTCCAGCGAGTTAACCGTTTTGACCTTGTCGATCATCTCGACCGGCCAGCTGTCAAACCCCAGGCACGCCCCAAGCATTGCGCCGAGAATCGCCGCGATGGTATCGGTGTCACCACCGAGGCTGGCGGCCATGCACAGCGCTTCGAAGGCGTTCATTTCGCCAACCGCTACTTGCTGAGCCAGGGCAAACGAGACCACGACCGATTCCTGTGACGCCACCGACGTACCGATCACGTCGTACAGCAGATCTGCGAGCAACACCTTGTCGCTGTCAACGCTGATGGTCCGCGCCCAGCTGATACGCGAAGCAATGCGCCCGCCCGCAACCCAGTGGCCATGGTCCTGCGCTTGTTGGGCGATCTGTTGGCCCAGATTCAACGCCTCACCCAGGTCCATGCCGTTGATCCCGGCCGACACCACCGCCGCCACTGCTGCCGCACTGGAAATCCCCAGCGTGGTGTTGTGGGTGACCTGGCAGGCCTGGACAACGGCGCTGATAAACCGCTGCGAGTCGGCGACATCTGCCGCGATGCCCACCGGGGTGATGCGCATCGCTGCGCCATTGGTTGTGCCGTAGCGTCCCGCCTCCTCCGGCGAATGACCGGCGAGGATCATCTCGATCGCACGCTTGGTCGAAGGCCCGAGCAAATCCTGAGAGCCCTTGGCCTGCATCCGCGCTTCCCACTCGATCAAGCGTTGAGCGAGCAGCGCGGGTTCGATGTTGCCCGCGCCATCGATCAACAACTGGCCGACCAGAATCGCCTGTTCGGTGTCGTCGGTAATCGAGCCGGCAGGCATGTTGGCGGCGATTGGCTGATCGGGGCCTGCGTCTTGCAGATCCGTGATCTCGCCGAAGCGCGCCTTGATCCGGGCACGGCTCATCGATTGTGTCGGCATACCCAGTGCATCGCCGAGGGCCAGGCCATAAAACGCGCCCAAGGCACGGTTGAGCGCTGTCATTGTGGTGTTCCAAATTGCAGATGAAGGCGGAAATGCACCGGATCAAGCAGGCTTTCGACCTGTTCCATGAAGCGGTTTTGCCGATCGTAAGTCGTGCGCAAGGCTTTGAGGAACACCGTGCCCACCGGACGACCGAGCAGCTCGGCGTCTTCGGCGCTCAAGGGTTCCGCGCCGATCCATTGATCGCCGCGCTCGCCGATGTAGCCATAGGCGGCCAGGGTGATGGTCAGGGAATTGTCGATGAGGCCTACGCGCGGCAGGCTTTCGAGGCCGCCGTTGGCGGGCATCAGCGAACGTTCGAGGGAAACCAGCGTGCCGTCGTTGGCGCGGCGTCGGCGATCAAGGGTAATGAATTGAGCGGTGCCGAACCGCGACAGCAGGTCGGGCCGGCTGACCGCTTCCAGTCGCAGCACTTCGGTGTTGATCAGCGCACCGCTGTCAGCGAGCGCCTGCGCCCAGCCGCTGCGCTGATCGAGCACCACGCCGTCGAACGTGACAATCGAACCGACCCCGCTCTGCGTCGCGATATAATTACGTCGCTTCAACTCGGCCAGCGCTTCACGCAGCGTACCCCGGCTGACTTTGAATTCCTGAGCCAACTGATGCTCGCCCGGCAATAGAAAGCCGTCTTCCATGAGGCCGCTTTCAATGCGTCGAATGAGCTCGTCGACCACCCGTTGTTTCTTGTCGAATCGTACCTGTCTAATCATGTACAAAGTGAAACCGAAAACGGGGTTTGCGGGCAAGGAATATTTCAGGGGAGGTGACGGGAGGAAGTGGGTGCCGCGGGAACGCAGTGAATCAGACACGCCGCCATCGCGGGCAAGTTGGAATACCGCCCCCACGCTCCCGCAGGTCCCGCGTCGTACGCAGATTATGCGACCGGCCTATAAACCTGTGGGAGCGTGCGGGCGGCGTTCCGACTTGCCGCGAAGGTGTCAGCAGGATCAGCGCTGTTTCAAGCGGTCAATCACCACAGCCAGGAGCAGAATCGAACCACGAATCACATACTGATAAAACGTATCAATATTCTTCAGGTTCATCGCATTCTCAATAATCGCCAGGATCAGCACGCCGGCAATCACGTGCCGGATCATGCCAATCCCGCCACTCAGCGAAACCCCGCCGAGCACGCAGGCAGAGATCACCGTCAGCTCGAAACCCTGGCCGATCATCGGCTGACCTGAAGTCATGCGCGAGGCCAGAATCACCCCGGCCAGCGCACCGATAACGCCATGCACGGCGAAGATGATGATCTTGGTCCGGTCAACGTTCACCCCGGCCAGCAGCGCCGCTTCCTGGTTGCCACCGATGGCCATGGTGTTGCGCCCGTAGGTGGTGTAATTGAGCAGCCAGCCGAAAAACACAAAGCAGACGATGGTGATCAGGATCGGCACCGGCACACCAAACAGCTGGCCATTGCCGAACACGAAGAACGATTCCTGCGACACGCCCACCGCTTTGCCATTGGCAAAAATGTAGGCCAGGCCGCGCACGATCTGCATGGTTGCCAGCGTGGTGATCAGCGCATTGACCCGCAGTTTGGCGATGACGATGCCGTTGATCAGCCCGACAATCAGGCCCATCACCAGCGCCGCGCCGACACCCAGCAGCACGCTGTCGGTGTCACGCATCACCACCGCGGCGACCACCCCGGCACAGGCAATCACCGAACCCACCGACAAGTCGAAATGACCGGACGCCAGGCAATACAACATGGTGCACGCAGCAATCCCGGTGGTCGAAATTGCCAGGCCGAGGCCGCGCATGTTCAGCGGTGAGAGAAAGTTGTCGATTAGCAGCGTGCACAGCACGAAGATGCCGACTGCCGCCAGCAGCATCACCCAGTCATCGAGGAAGCGTCGCAGGTCCAGAGGTTTGCGCGCAGTAGGCAGAGCATTGTTTTGGGTTGTCATCATCATTACCTCTCAGTTCGCCACGCCGTCGGCGCGGTGGCGCGGCAAAGCCAGTTGCAGCAGGTTGGATTCGTTGGCCTCGTCACGCGACAGTTCGCCGCGCATCGCGCCCTCGCACAGCACCAGAATGCGATCGGAAATACCCATCACTTCCATCAAGTCACTCGACACCACAATGACGGCGATGCCGCTCTCGGCCAGGTTGTGGATGATCTGGTAGATCTCGGCTTTGGCGCCGATGTCGATGCCGCGCGTAGGCTCGTCGAGCAGCAGCACTTTCATCGGCATCGACAGCCAGCGGCCGAGAATGGCCTTCTGCTGGTTGCCGCCGGACAGGTACATGATTTTCTGCGCGGCGTTCGGCGTCTTCACCTTCAGCGCTTTGATCTGCTTGTCGGCGTTGTCTTTTTCCCAGAGGCCACGCAGCAGACAACCGAAGGTCGAATGGGCGCCGCGTGCGCTGATGTTGATGTTCTCGGCGACGCTTGCGAGCGGCATGATGCCCTCCTTCTTGCGGTCCTCGGGACACAGCAGAATGCCGGCCGCAATGGCATCGCGCGGTGAACGCAGTTTTAGTTCATGACCCCGCAGTTCCAGGCGGCCGGCAGTGTTGCGCTCGAGACCGCTGAGCATGCGAAACAACTCGGTGCGCCCGGCGCCGACCAGGCCGAACAGCCCGAGAATTTCACCTTTGTGCGCGTCGAAACTGATCGGCTCGCGCAAGCCCGGCCCGAGCAAACCGTCGACCTTCAGCGCCACCGCGCCACGTTTGCGCGGGCGGTAATCGTAGATGTCCTGAATGTCGCGACCAACCATGCACGTGACCAGTTGATCGTGGGTCAACTCGCTCATGTCTTCGAACGTGCGCACGTAGCGACCGTCCTTGAACACCGTCACCGCGTTGCAGATGCGGAACACCTCTTCCATGCGATGGGAGACATACAGCACCACTTTGCCCTCGTCGCGCAGACGGCCGATGATCGCCATCAAACGATCAATTTCCCGCGCTGACAGGCTGCTGGTCGGTTCGTCGAAAGCGATCACATGCGCGCCCCGGGACAACGCCTTGGCAATTTCCACCAGTTGGCGCTGACCGAGGGACAGGCGCCCTACTTTGTCCTGCGGGTCGATTTCATCGGCCAGGCCCTTGAGGCAAGCCAGCGCCTGCTGGCGCAAGACGCCGCGATTGATCAGGCCGAAATTGGCCGGAAGGTGCCCCAGGAAAAGGTTTTCCGCCACCGTCATTTCCGGTACCAGGTGCAGCTCCTGATGGATGACCGCGACGCCACTGCCGATACTGTCGGCCGTGGATTTGAACACCATGGTCTGCTCGCCAATCTGCAGATCGCCACTGCTAGGCGTGTAAGCACCGCCGAGGATTTTCAGCAGGGTCGATTTGCCGGCACCGTTTTCGCCCATCAAGGCATGAACCTGTCCTGGATGCGCGACGAAGCTGATCCCATCCAACGCTTTCACGCCGGGGAAGGTTTTACCGATTCCGTTGAAGCGCAAGCTGCCTTCGGCGCTGTGCTGTTGTGTTTTTAGTTGCGCGTGCATAACCCACCTCTTCACACAGATCAGGCAACCCCGTCGCCGGGGCTGCCGGTGAAATCAACCGGTCCTCAGTTCCACAGGCCGATCTTTTCCAGTTCCTGCTTGAAGTTCTCACGAGTGATCAGCGTCACGTCGTCCATGGCCGTGTATTTCGGCGGTTCTTTGCCGGTGGTCACCCACTCGTACATCATCTCGGCGGTTTTGTAGCCTTCGATGTGCGGGCTTGGCAGCATCGAGCCGAAGAAGCCACTGTCGGGTTTTTTCAGTTCGCCGATCGCATCGGTACCGTTGATGCCGATGCCGATCACATTGGCCGCGGAAAAACCGGCGCTCTCGGTGGCGCGCACGCCGCCCAGCACGGTGTTGTCGTTCATGCCGCCGATGATCAGGTTTTTCGCCGCGCCTGGCAGTTTGACCAGCGCCGAGTTGGTGGCGTCCATGCTGCCCGGTACGTCGAGGGTTTTAAGCGCCGAGAACAGAATGTGGTCCTTTGGCATGCCGGCCTCTTCCAGAGCCTTGACCGAGCCGTCGGTACGTTTTTTACCGGTATCGAGTTCGTTGTAGGTGTTGATCACCGCGTAGGTGTCTTTCCAGTCCCAGCCGCGCTTCTTCGCTTCAGTCGCCATGGCGGCGCCTTGTTTCTGGCCGACTTCGAACGCAGCCATGCCCAGGTACGGAACGTCTTCCATGAACTTGCCGCTGGCATCAACGAAGCGGTCATCGACTGCGATCACTTTCAGACCGTTGAGTTTGGCTTTGGCCATGATCGCAGGGCCGAGGGACACATCCGGCGGGCAAATCACGAAGCCCTTGGCGCCGTTGGCCGCGAGGCTATCGATGGCTGACAAAGTTTTCTCGCCATCCGGGACGGCGATCTTGATTACGGTGAAGCCTTTGTCCTTGCCGGCCTTCTCCGCGAATGCCCACTCGGTCTGGAACCAGGGCTCTTCAGCCTGCTTGACCAGAAAACCGATCTTCACTTCCTCGGCCGCCAGCAGCGTGCTGCTCAAGCTGACCGCGGTGACCGCCAGAGCGGCACAGCACAGGGAACGGATCCCACGACGACGATTCATAAGCTGACTCCTTTTTATTTTTTTGGCGTTTTATTGTTGGAAAATCGGTGAAACCCTAAGCATGAAACGAATAGTCATATCATATGATGATTGAATTTCAGACGTAGTCCTGCGTTGAAATCCCGTTTACTCAGTCGTGATACATGACCGAGCGGCCGCCATCGATTGTGATGCATGAGGCATTGATGAATGGCGCTTCGTCACTGGCAAGGAAGACTGCGGCCATCGCCACCTCCATCGGCTGCCCGATCCGCCGTGGCGGATGCAGGTCCAAGGCGCGCTGGCGTTCGGCATGCGGATCAGCAAACCCGTTCCAGTAATCAATATTCAGTTGAGTCTCGATGTACCCCGGAGCAATGGCATTGACGCGAATGCCCTTGGAGGCATATTCAACCCCCAGCGCACGGGTCAGGCCCAGCAGGCCATGCTTGGCTACGGGGTATGGAAAGCAGCCAGGGATGATGTGGGATGAATGGGTAGAGGCGATGTTGACGATGGCACCGCCACCCTGCTCGATCATCCGCGGCAGCACCGCCTTGCAGCCAAACCAGGCGCCGTCGAGGTCAATGGCGAAGCAACGGCGCCAGTCTTGCTCGGTCATTTCCAGTGGATCGCGGAACACGTTGACCCCGGCGCAATTGACCAGTACATCGATCCGGCCATGCCGATCGAGTGCAAGGTCAGCCATGGCGTGCAGTTCTTGCTGGCTGGAAACGTCAGTCTTGATCGCATGAACGTCGAAACCGCTGTCACGCCAGCGCTGCGCGAGGCGCTCGACCTTCTCGCCCTGGATATCACTGATGATCAGTTTCGCTTGCTGATATACGCACGCCGCGACAATCGCCTCACCGATACCTTGAGCGGCGCCGGTGACCAGCACGACTTTATTGTTCAGGCGCACGCCCTGCGGCGGCTCGGGCACCGGCGGCAGCGTAAGACGCTCAGCCATGACTGAGCGTCCCCGTTTGCAGGCACGACAAAAACCGGACATCTGTCAATGTCCGGCCGCAAAGCTGTATGAAAAATCGCTGCATCACTTCACCTGTTTTGTTTTTTTAAGTGTGAGTGCGTGTAACTGATGACGCCGACTATAAACCCGGCCGCCAAATAATCTCAATATATAATTTTACATCCCATATTCCGGGATTTAGCCCGCAAATCGGTGACAGACTTTTCCTGCAACGTCGACACGGATAGCCAGCAACGCGCCGTCCAGTGGATGATCAAGCGGGCTGGCAGCACTGGTGATATACAGGGTTTTCAGCTCGTCGCCGCCGAAAACGCAGCTGGTCGGGCGGCTCACGGGCAATTCGATCACTCGGTCGACAGCGCCATCCGGCGTCAGCCTGAGCAGACAACTGCCATCCCAGCGGGCATTCCAGATAAAACCCTCCGCATCCATCGCCGAACCGTCGGGCCCGCCACGCTCGTGCGGGCCGAACCAGACTTGCGCGGCGTCGAGACTGCCGTCGGCGTTAATGAAATGCCGGTAAAGCGTCTCGTCCATGCTGTCGGCGAAATGCAGCGCGGTGCCGTCCTCGCTCCAGAGCAGCGTGTTTGGAATGCCCAGCCCACGCAGTAGCGGTGTGACTCGACCATCATGATCGATGCGAAACAGGCCACCTGAACGTTGCACGACAGGCAAATCTTCGCGGTCCTTCCCGATGTTGTTCTGCATAGTGCCAAGCCACAGCCGGCCCTGTGCGTCGCAGCGCGCCTCGTTGCCGCGGTTGGCCGGATTGGGATCTGCTACGCAGAGCAGGGTCAGGCGCGGTTGCAGGCCCGGCGAGTCGAGATCAAGGCGGTAGACGCCACTGCTCAGTGTCACCAGCGCATCGCCGCTTTCGCAGGGGATGAACGCTGAGACATGCTCCGGCATCTGCCAGATTTGCACGTTGGCACCGGTCAGCCGCAGCGCCTGCTTGCCGGCGATATCGACCCAGTAGAGGGCTTGAGTCGGCACGTCCCAAAAGGGGCCCTCGCCAAGGTGCGCCCGGTGCTGGGTCACTGCTGTCCACTCCATGAAACCTCCTGCTGTGGTCTGGATTCCAGGCCGTTATCCGGCTTTTTTATCGGCCATGACTTTAGGGTAGTAACGCTTGATGGCCAGGTCCGCATTGTCGATCAGTGTCATGCAGGCCCACACACCCCGCGCTGCATCCCGCGCAGCGACGGCGTCGGCGATGTCCTTGTGGATCGGCAGCGTGCGGCGCAGTTCATCCGGATCTGCTGCAGAGACTTCAAACGACACCGCCAGCAATGCGCCCAAGGCCGGGACCATTTGTTCGATAAATTGATTGTGGCTGGCCGCGAGGATGCACTCGTGGAAAAACTGATCGGCGCGGTTGTAATCGGCGCCGCTTTCCACTGCTCGCTCCAGCGCGTTATACGCCTGGAGCACTGCTTGCACTTGCTCGAACGTTGCGCGCTCACAGGCCCAGCGCACGGCCATGGGCTCGATGGTGCGGCGCAGGTCGAGCAGATCGTCGACGAAATTTTCCGGCAAGCCGCTGCGCGACAGCCAGCCAACGACTTGCGGATCGAACAGGTTCCAGCGTCGGACCGGCAATACCCGGGTGCCGACTTTAGGCCCGACTTCGAGCAGGCCTTTGGCGACCAGGGTTTTGATAGCCTCGCGGATGACCGTTCGGCTGACCCCCAGCTGTTCGCCGAGAGCGGCTTCAACCTTGATGGTTTCACCGGGCTTCACGTGGCCTGCTGCAATCCAGCAACCCAGCCAATCGACCGTCGAGGCATGAAAACTGCTGGACATGGGCACCTCAAAGATAGAACGGCAAAAAGCCGCTCGTGAAGGGTGTCCACGCTAATCATCATACGATTGGGTGTCAATTGGATTTTTGGAAGGTTGCGCAGTATCAATGTGTGAGCGGGCTTGCTCGCGAAGGCGTTGTGGCAGCTTGATCAATGTCAGCTGATGTACCGCCTTCGCGAGCAAGCCCGCTCCCACAGGTTATGCGTTAAGGCTCAAGTCCGATCGGGAAAAATTCCCCGCCGCTCCATACGCCCAGCCAGCGTTGCCCGTCGATCTCACGGCTCACCGCGATTTCTACCAATTGGTAAAAAACGTTGCGATGGATGAGGGCTTCAAGATTGGTGCGGATATGCACATAAGGCGCTGGCTCCTGGGTGACCGGATCAGTCACCACGCGCATCGGATGTTCGGTGCCGGCTTCAGCGGTTTCGTCCACATTGGTGGTGAACCGCAGGACCTGTGACTCACCCTCGCCTTCCACTTCCACGGCAATCGCCACAAACGGCGCGTCGTCGACTTTGATGCCGACCTTCTCGACGGGGGTGATCAGGAAATAATCATCGCCGTCGCGGCGGATGATCGTGGAGAACAATTTGACCATCGGCTTGCGCCCGATCGGCGTGCCCAGGTAATACCAGGTGCCATCGCGGGCGATGCGCATGTCGATGTCGCCGCAGAAATCGGGATTCCACAAGTGAACCGGCGGCAAGCCTTTGGTTTTGGGGATTTGCCCCAGCAGATCGTTGGCTTTTTGCTGATCACTCATGGCGAACTCCTTTGATTTATCTATCGCTGATCCCCAGCAAACTGCGAGCATATTGCTCCAGCGGCGGGCCCATCAGGTCTTCAGGCTTTTCATCGTGGAACGTCAGTAAACCGCCACGACTCTTGATGCGTGCAGTATCAATCAAATACTGTGTGCTGGTCTCGATCAACATGATTTGAATGACGCCGGTGTCGACACCGAGCCGGTCTACGTATTCCTGATCCAGCCATTCATCGGTGTTGCCAATCCGGTCATCCGACTTGGCAAAGCGTGTGTAGAGCAAGTAATGGGCACCGAGGGCACGGGCTTCCCCCATGGCCTGGTCGAGACCTTCCGGGGCGCGAGCGCGGCGGATCATCGGGAAATATTCGATGAAGCCGTTGAATGCGGTTTCGGCGATAACATTGGGTCGCGGATACGGGCTGCCCGGTGGAGAGAACGCCCCTTGGGCGATGTAGATGAATGAATCCGGCTGAATACGCAAGTTGTTCACGCGACGGCTGTCACTGTGATCGAGCAGGCCCGCGTCGCTCATGTGATAGCGGGTCCCTTCGGCCATGTCGCTGACATTCATGCAGCCACCAAGCGTCAAAACGGCCAGCAGTAAAACCAGGCTACGCATCCTACCCTCCAGAGGCCGGTGACGGAAAACCGGCGATTGGCCATTGGATGCAGCTTCCGCGCCATCTCGGAAACATCTGCGCGTCGTAGCGCGCATCGCGAGCAGGCTCGCTCCCACAGTTCGGCCTGCGCAAAACAGTAGGAACGAGCCTGCTCGCGATGAAAGGTTATCAGCCGCCGATAATCTTCATGATGGTCGCACCGCCCGAGAACGCTACTTCCTGCTTGTCGCCCAAGGCTTTCACCAACAGACGTTGCAGAGCCGGCAGGGCCTGGTGACGCGGTTTGTCGAGCAGATCGCCGACATAATGACGATTGCTTGAGGACAGGCAACCATGCAGCCAACCGGTCGACGACAGCCGCAGCCGCGAGCAGGTCCGGCAGAACGGCACGCTTTCATTGGCTATCACGCCGAAGTAGCCCTGCCCCGGAATCTCGTAGCGCACCGCCGTCGCGTCGACCGGTGCATCGGCTTGCAGGTACTCGTGATGATCGCCAATCAGGCTCAGCAACTGCTGCAGGCTGACAAACTGCTGCAGGAATGCATTGGAGTCACTGGCGAGATGGCCCATGCGCATCAGCTCAATGAAGCGCAACTCGTAGCCACGCTCCAGGCAATAATCGAGCAAAGGCATCACCTGATCCAGGTTCTGCCCACGCAGCGGCACCATGTTGACCTTGATTTTCAGCCCTGCTGCTTTCGCCTGATCCATCCCGTCGAGCACCGTGGCCAGATCGCCGCCGCGGGCAATGCTGCGAAATGCTGCGGCATCCAGGGTATCGAGCGAGACGTTGATGCGCCGAATCCCGGCGTCCACCAGTAATGGCAGCTTCTTGGCGAGCAATTGCCCGTTGGTGGTCAGACTGATGTCTTCCAGGCCCATCTTGCCGACCGCTGTCATAAACGCTTCGAGTTTGGGGCTCACCAGCGGCTCGCCGCCGGTAATGCGCAACCGTTCGATGCCAGCGGCCTCGATCAGGTACGCCACGCCGCGAGCCATTGCCTCGGCTGACAGTTCATCCTGCGCAGCGACCAACCGCTTGCCATTAGGCACGCAATAGGTACACGCGTAGTTGCAGGCTGAAGTCAGACTGATTCGCAGATTGCGAAAACGCCTGCCTTGACGGTCAACGATCATGATCACTCCGGCAAAAGGAAATCGAACGGTTAAAACTTGACTCACAAATCAAGTTTTAGCAAGTCCTATGCCTGAGTATATTCCTGCGGTACTGCGCCATGCAGGAAATCATGGCGCAATAAACCAACTGAATGGTTTAGCTGCTCGGGGTATCGGTATCGCGCTTGCGCTTGTTGCCCATACGCACACCGATGTCCATCAGAAACTGGAAAAATCCTTCCTGGTCTTCGAGCACGTTGCTCCAGAATGGCGAGTGATACAGCGCGACAGCGCCGTGCACCAACGCCCATGACGCGCAGTAGTGGAAATACGGCGGCACGTCCTCGAGCTTGCCTTCGCTGATTCGGCCTTTGATCAGCAGAGTCAGGCGTTCAAAGTTGGAGGCGCGGATTTTGTGCAGCTCCTCGATCATCTCCGGCACTTGATTACCCTTGACCACCTTTTCTTCAAGGCGATCAAACAAGCGGTAGCGCTGTGGATCACGCATGCGGAATTCGAAATAGGCCCGGGACAAGGCTTCCTTGTCCTTGTCGACGTCAGCCGAGTGCAACAGCTCATTCAGATCGCGCTCGTAGTCGAGCATCAGGCGCAGATAAATTTCGGCCTTGGATTTGAAGTGCTTGTAGATCGTGCCTTTGCCGATACCGACGGCATCAGCAATCATCTCGACGGTGACACTGTCTTCACCTTGATCGAGGAACAGCTTGAGCGCGGTATCGAGAATTTCCTGCTCGCGGCGGCGAAACTCACGGACCTTACGAGGTTCTTTATGCATAAGAAAAGGTCTGATCGGGTCAAAATTCGAAGCCGCGTATTATGCCTAACTTGCGCCAAAATGCACGGATCATCCGTCCATATATGCGTTTCCTGAGCATTTCCGGCAACTTCGCGGGCGGATGAGAACAGTTCCGAAGAGCAGGTATTCCAAAATTGTTTAAAAAGCAGACCGGCTAAACTGGACTGGGCGCAATACTGATCAATACTTCAAATGTCGGCGGGGCATCTCCCCCAAGTGCCGCGACGATATTGGTACCAACGGACCGCGTGCCATTGTTTTACTCCTAATGGTCTTAACCCGGATTCACCCCCCAGAACCCGGGTTTTTTTTGCCTGCGATTCAAAGACCAAACCCAGTAGGAGCTGCCGAAGGCTGCGATCTCTTTAGCGTTACTGCGCCGACCGGACATGCGCCAGCGGAAACAGCCGCTTGAAGTTCTCAGTGGTCTGCTCGGCAAATCGCTCGAAGGACTCACCCCGCAGCATCGCCAGGAACTCTGCCACTTCGCGCACATATTGCGGAAGATTCGGCTTGCCGCGGTGGGGAATCGGCGCGAGATACGGCGAGTCGGTTTCAACCAGCAAGCGATCGGCAGGCACCTTGCTCGCCACATTGCGCAAAGCATCCGCATTGCGAAAAGTGACAATTCCCGACAAAGAAATGTAATAACCCATGTCCAGCGCCGCCCTGGCCATGTCCCAGTCTTCAGTGAAGCAATGCAGCACGCCGGCCTGCGGCAATGCCGCCTCACGCAGCAGAGCGAGGGTGTCCGCCCGCGCTCCGCGTGTGTGGATGATCACCGGCTTGCCGGTTTGCTGCGCCGCTTGCAGGTGCAGGCGAAACGATTGCTGCTGCAATTCTGCCGCTTCGGGCTCGTAGTGGTAATCGAGGCCGGTTTCACCAATGGCTACCACTCGGGGATGATCGAGCTCCCGCAGCAGCCAGTCCAGCGCTGGCGCAGCACCGGGTTGGACATCCAGCGGATGCACACCAACGGAGCAGTCGACATCGTCATAACGCTCGGCCAGCGCTTTGACGTCGGCCGCATTGTCGACACTGACGCCAATACACAAAAAGTGCCCTACACCCTGTGCCCGGGCAGCATCAAGTGCGGCATCCAGCGAACCATCATGGGCGGCGAGGTCGAGGCGATCGAGGTGACAGTGGGAATCTACAAGCATGAGAACACGGCAACTTACATCGTATGAGTGGGACGGTCGGAGTTCAGCGCCCCGGCCAGATGGGTTTCAATGCGACTGCGCGCGGTGTTATCGCCGTCGTTGAACTGCACGCCAACGCCGGCGGCACGGTTACCCTGCGCGCCTTTGGGAGTGATCCAGGTAACCTTGCCCGCCACAGGAATCTTGTCTGCCTCGTCCATCAGGTTCAGCAACATGAATACCTCATCGCCCAACTTGTAACTTTTGTTGGTCGGGATAAACAGGCCACCATTCTTGATGAACGGCATGTAGGCTGCGAAAAGCACGGACTTGTCCTTGATGGTCAGGGACAGAATGCCATTACGCGGCCCCTGGTTGACGGCTTCATTCATGCGGACCTCCCGAGGCGGATACTCAAAGTCTACTCATTTCTGGCCGGGCAAGGACACCCACTGCACGAGCAACGCTTCCAGCAACAATACCCGGTTGAGGTTGGCCTTGCTCATGACTTTCTGCCGCTGGACGAGGATCCAGTCCTGAATGTTCAAAACCTTTCCCTGGCCGGACTTTTGCGCCAGATACTGAATCACTTTACGCATGTCGGCCAACCCGAGCCCGTCTTCATCCTGGGTCAGCTGATAACGCAGGATCAGGCTCGACCAGTCGCAGAACCAGTCGAACAGCAACAGCAGTGGAATCGCATTCCAGCCCTCGGCCAATTGCGTCGGCGATTGTTGCTGCTTGAGTAATCTTTTCACGCCTTCGACCACCAGCGCTCTCTGCTCGCGGACTCCCTGCGCCTGCAGATTGACGGCGGCAAGCGGCGAACCGGCGGCCAGGGTGAGCAGTTCGACGCGCTCATCCTCCGAACAATCCGGCAGAGCATTGGCCAGCCAGGCCAGGCTCATCGCTTCGCTGGGCAACGGACACGCCTGCTGCACACAGCGGCTTTTGATGGTCGGCAGCAATCGACTGGTCTGGTGACTTACCAGCAACAAAACCGTGTCACCGGACGGCTCCTCAAGGCTTTTCAGCAAGGCGTTGGCCGCGTTGACGTTCATCGATTCGACCGGCTCGATCAGCACCACCTTGCGCCCGCCCATCTGCGCGGTTTGCACCACGAAACTCACGAGATCGCGTACCTGATCAACCTTGATTGCCTTGTCGGCTTCCTCGGGTTCCAGAATGTAGTTATCAGGATGGCTGCCGGCCTTGAGCAGCAAACAGGATTTACACTCGCCACACGCATTTTGCGGTGTCGGACGCTGGCACAGCAGACTGGCCATCAAACGCTCGGCGAGCGCACGCTTGCCGATGCCGGCCGGACCGTGCAGCAGATAGGCGTGAGCATGCTGTTCACGCCCGGCGAATTGCTGCCAGAGTCCGTCTTGCCACGGATAGGCTTCAGCCACGGGCCAACTCCAGCAAACGCGGAAGCAAGCCATCGAGCGATCGCTGAACCTGCGTCAATGGCTGGGCGGCGTCGACCATGACATAGCGCGCAGGTTCGGCTTCAGCACGCTTTAGAAACGCATTACGCACCGCATCGAAAAACGCCCGGCCTTCGAGTTCGAAACGGTCCAGGCGACCACGAGCGCTGGCGCGAGCGAGGCCTACTTCTACAGGCAAATCGAAAATCAGGGTCAGATCCGGGCGTAAATCGCCTTGGACAAACGCCTCAAGTGCGGCAATACGCTTCAGCGACAAACCGCGACCACCGCCCTGATAGGCGTAAGTCGAATCGGTAAAGCGATCACACAACACCACTGCACCACGGGCCAGCGCCGGGCGAATCACCTCGGCCAGATGCTGCGCGCGAGCGGCGAATACCAATAACAGTTCGGTGTCGGGGTTCATGATTTCGTCGACTGGCGCCAGCAGCACCTCGCGAATCCGCTCGGCCAATGGCGTACCGCCCGGCTCACGGGTCAGCACAACCTCGAGACCGGCGGCGCGCAGGCACTCGGCGAGGTATTCGCGGTTGGTGCTCTTGCCAGCACCTTCGGGACCTTCCAGGGTTATAAACAGGCCAGTCACAGGCAGTCCTTAATCAGATTTATTGCGCGCGTTGCGGTACGGAGGTGTCTGGCCCGGCTGCTGAATCAGGCTCGGCAACCGGCGCTGGCACTTGCGGCGAAGCTTCGGGATCGGGATTGGGCGACGCGGCCGGAACCGGTTCTTCGTCAACCGGCGCCGGCTCTGCTCCCGGTGCCTGCGGTGCCGGGCTGGAGCGATAGTCGGCGCGGCGTTTGAGCTGGTACTCGCGCACTGCATTGTTGTGGGCGTCAAGATCATTGGAGAACACATGGCTGCCGTCACCGCGGGCAACAAAATACAAGCTGTTGCCAGATACCGGATTCAGCGCCGCGTGAATCGCCTCGCGGCCGACCATCGCAATCGGTGTCGGCGGCAGGCCGGCAATCACATAGGTGTTGTAGGGCGTCGCTTCCTTGAGGTGGGCGCGCGTCAGTTTGCCATTGTAGCGATCACCCAGTCCGTAGATCACCGTCGGATCAGTCTGCAACAACATGCCCATCTCCAGGCGACGCACAAACACGCCGGCAATCTGTCCACGCTCCTGCGGCACTCCGGTTTCCTTTTCGACCAGGGAGGCCATGATCAGCGCCTGGTAAGGTTCGGTGTACGGCACGTCGGCGGCACGCTGCGCCCACTCTTTGGCGAGGACCTCATCGAGCCGGTCGTAGGCTTTCTTGAGTAGCTCGGCGTCGGTCATGCCGCGCACGAAACGGTAGGTATCGGGGAAAAAACGGCCTTCCGGAAAAACTCCGTCATGCCCCAGTTTTTCCATGACCTGGCTGTCGCTGAGGCCACTGAGCGTCTGCTCGATTTTTGCCTCTTTGGCCAAAGCAGCGCGGACCTGATGAAAATTCCAGCCCTCAACCAGCGTCACGCTGTACTGAACCATTTCACCGCGCTTCCACACATCAATCAGATCTTCGACGGTCATACCGGGCAGCATGCGGTATTCCCCGCTGTGCAAGGGTTGTCCGGCCAGATTGAAACGCCAATACACGCGCAGCCAGAACGAATCCTTGATGACGCCGTCGGCCTCAAGTCGGATGAGTGTGCGGTTCGGGGTCGTGCCTTTCTGCACTTCCAGCAGTTCTTCCTGAGCGACATTCAGCGGCTGTTCCAGCGCCGAATGAATTTTCCAGGCAGAAGCGCCCAACAACAGCCCTGCCAGAACCAATCCGGTTTCCAGCAGCAGCAAGAATTTACGTCTCACGTATCAGGCATCCAATAGCGCACGAGCAAGGGTTTGGAGTTTACGGGTGAGTGGGCCTACCGGCCAGCTCAGTGCTGCATAGGCGCGCACCGGCCAAATGCCATAAACGCTGTTGCACACAAAGACTTCATCGGCCCATTGCAGCTGTTCCAGGGGGATATCGGTGATTTGTGTGGAGATTCCCGATTTCTCGGCTTGAAACAATAATTCGGCGCGCATTACACCGGCGACGCCACAGCGCTTGAGATCGGCGGTGATCAGGGCGCCATCGCGAACCAGGAACACATTGCTGAACACGCCTTCGATCACACGCCCGGCCAGATCGAGCATCAACCCTTCGGCATGCTCGGTGTCTTGCCATTCAGCGCGCGCCAAGACCTGTTCCAGGCGATTCAGATGCTTGAGCCCCGCGAGCAATGGCTGCCTGCCCAGGCGCGTCACACAGGGGAACAAGCGCACGCCGAGCTGCGCATTCTCAGCAGGATAAGCAGCAACAGGATTGCCCTGCAGGATGCGCCGTGCCTGCGCCGATGGGTCCGGCGCATAGCCGCGCTGGCCATCACCGCGGGTGACGATCAGCTTGAGGACGCCATCGTGCAGCTCATGGGCGTAAGCGGACAGTTCAGCAACCATGGTTTCATGATCAAGATTGATCGCCAGGCGCTGGCAACCGTGGAGCAGACGATCGACATGTCGATCCAGCAGTACCGGCTTGCCATTATGTACGGCGATGGTCTCGAACAGACCATCGCCGTAGGCCAGGCCGCGATCCTTCAGCGACAGAGCGTCAGCCGGCTGACCGTCGACCCAGCAGTCCATCAGCCGGCGAACCGGCGGAACACCAGCGAGCCGTTGGTACCGCCAAACCCGAATGAGTTGGACAACACCACATCAATTTCCATATTGCGCGCCGTGTGCGGTACGAAATCGAGATCGCAGCCTTCGTCCGGTTCATCGAGGTTGATGGTCGGAGGTGCCACCTGACTGTTGATTGCCAGCACACTGAAAATCGCCTCGACCGCGCCCGCCGCACCCAGCAGGTGACCGGTCATGGATTTGGTCGAGCTGACCGCGAGTTTGTAAGCATGATCGCCGAACACGGATTTGATCGCACAGGCTTCGGCCAGGTCGCCGGCCGGCGTCGAGGTGCCATGAGCGTTGATGTACTGCACCTGATCACTGTTTATCCTGGCATCGCGCAGGGCATTGGTGATGCAACGGGCAGCGCCAGCGCCGTCTGCGGGTGGCGACGTCATGTGGAAAGCATCGCCACTGGTACCAAAACCGATCAGCTCGGCGTATATAGTCGCGCCGCGAGCCTTGGCGTGCTCCAGTTCTTCGAGTACCAGCGCACCGGCACCGTCGGACAGGACAAAGCCATCACGGCCCTTGTCCCATGGACGACTGGCGCGGGTCGGCTCGTCGTTGCGGGTCGACAGCGCGCGGGAGGCACCAAAGCCGCCCATCCCCAGACCGCACGCCGCCATTTCGGCGCCGCCGGCAATCATCACATCGGCTTCGTCGTACATGATGTTGCGCGCGGCCATGCCGATACAGTGTGTACCGGTGGTGCAGGCGGTGGCGATCGCATAGTTGGGCCCCTGTGCCCCCAGATGGATGGACAGGAAACCGGAAATCATATTGATGATCGAGCCAGGCACGAAAAACGGAGAAATCCGCCGTGGGCCGGAATCATGCAAGGTGCGGCTGGTTTCTTCGATGTTGGTCAGGCCGCCGATACCCGAACCCATGGCCACGCCAATGCGTTCGCGGTTGGCGTCGGTGACTTCCAGACCGGCGTTGCGTACCGCCTGAAACCCTGCGGCGAGGCCGTACTGGATGAACAGGTCGAGCTTGCGCGCTTCCTTGACCGACAGGTATTCCTCGACATTGAAGCCCTTTACCGAGCCGCCAAAACGGGTGGAATAGGCAGAAAGGTCGGTGTGTTCGATCAGACCAATGCCACTGCGGCCAGCCAGAATGCCCTGCCAACTGCTCGGCACATCCGTGCCCAGTGGCGACAACATACCCATACCGGTGACTACGACGCGTCTACGCGACACAGCACTCTCCTTTTTCAAATGACGACTTTGCATCAGGCCTAAAGAAAAAACCGCACGCCATGATGGCAGTGCGGTTTTTCCATGACAGCAAGCAACGATTACAAACTATTACGCCTGGTGGCTGGTAACGTAGTCGATTGCAGCTTGTACAGTAGTGATCTTCTCAGCTTCTTCGTCAGGGATTTCGGTCTCGAATTCCTCTTCCAGAGCCATCACCAGCTCAACGGTGTCAAGGGAGTCGGCACCCAGGTCTTCAACGAAGGAAGCAGTGTTGACCACTTCTTCTTCTTTAACGCCCAGTTGCTCGGCAACGATTTTCTTGACGCGCTCTTCGATGGTGCTCATACCTTGTTTTCACTCCTAATGGACAAATTCAGGCAGCTGGCCAGTGGGTAAGTGTATAGAAAGCCTTTTCGGTTTTTCAACTGAAAGCTTCACTCCTCAAACCCTGATGCCCTCTGCCTATAAATAGATTGCAGCTTTATAACGGATTTTAGACAGCTCGTATGACATTTTTTTGAAGCAATCCGTCACATTTAACTCATGTACATCCCGCCGTTCACCGGGATTGTAGCCCCAGTAACGTAAGCCGCACCGTCGGATGCAAGAAAAGCGACCACAGACGCGATCTCTTGAGCTTGTCCCAGACGGCCCAGCGGAATCTGCGTCAGCAAGGCTTCACGCTGTGCCTCGGGCAATTCGCGGGTCATATCGGTGTCGATGAACCCTGGGGCTACCGAGTTTACCGTAATCGAACGCGAACCGACTTCTCTCGCCAGAGCACGGCTGAAACCTTCCAGACCGGCCTTGGCGGCAGCGTAGTTTACTTGGCCTGCGTTGCCCATGGCACCCACAACCGAGCCAATACTGATAATTCGTCCCCAACGGGCTTTGGTCATGCCGCGCAAAACGCCTTTGGACAGGCGGAACAGACTGTTCAGATTGGTATCGACCACATCATGCCATTCGTCGTCTTTCATGCGCATCATCAGGTTATCGCGGGTGATGCCGGCATTGTTGACCAGGATCGCCGGCGCACCGAACTGCTCCTGGATGCTCGACAGCACTGCGGCAACAGATTCGTCGCTGGTGACGTTGAGTTCCAGGCCTGTGCCCTGAATAGCGTTTTCCTTCAGGGTCGCAGCGATCGCCGCAGCACCTGACGCGGAGGTCGCGGTGCCAACAACGATGGCGCCCTGACGACCCAGTTCCAGTGCGATAGCCTGACCAATGCCGCGGCTTGCACCGGTGACCAGTGCAACTTTACCTTGCAGACTCATGCAAGTTTCTCCTGATTCAGGCCAGCGCTGCACGGGCGGCAGCGAAAGCGTCTGGGGTATTGAGGTTGGAAGTCGATACGCCTTCGGCGCAGCGCTTGTTCAGGCCGGCGAGCACTTTGCCCGGGCCGCATTCGACCAATTGAGTCGCGCCCTTGGCTGCCAGTGCCTGGACCGATTCGACCCAGCGCACAGGCTTGTAGAGCTGCTCCAGCAGGTTGCGTTTGAGGGTCTCGAGATCGCCAGGGACATCGGCGCTGACGTTCTGCACCAACGGAATCTGCGGCGCCTGCCAGTCGATCGCAGCGATCGACTCGGCGAAACGCTCGGCAGCCGGACGCATCAGCTCGCAGTGCGAAGGCACGCTGACCGGCAACGGCATGGCACGCTTGGCGCCACGGCTCTTGCAGCCTTCGATGGCACGTTCGACAGCGGCTTTGGCGCCGGCGATGACCACCTGCCCCGGCGAGTTGAAGTTGACCGCACTGACCACTTCGCCTTGCGCCGCTTCGGTACAGGCTGCCAGCACGTCGGCATCCTCCAGACCCAGGATGGCGGCCATGCCGCCCTGCCCGGCCGGAACGGCTTCCTGCATCAACTGGCCTCGACGTTCTACCAGTTTTACGGCATCGCCCAGACTCAGGCTACCCGCAGCCACCAGAGCGCTGTATTCGCCCAGGCTGTGACCGGCGACGTAAGAAGGGCGTGCCCCACCTTCGGCCAGCCATAGACGCCACAGGGCGATCGAGGCGGTCAGGATGGCCGGCTGGGTTTTATCGGTTTGGTTGAGTTGCTCTTCCGGCCCTTGCTGGGTCAGCGCCCACAGGTCGTAACCGAGCGCAGCGGAAGCTTCTTTGAAGGTGTCGAGGACAATTGGATGTTGTGCGCCCAGCTCGGCCAGCATGCCGAGGGACTGCGAACCCTGTCCTGGAAAGACGAATGCGAGGGAAGCAGACATGTAACAAGCCCCTAATGATCTTGTCGTCGTAGAAATGACGCCCCGCCATTGGGGACGCAGAAAACTGACAGTTGGATGGCCAACTGAACCAAGCGGTCACATTTAAGCATTGTCCGACGAAAACGCCTAAGGCAGCAAATCCTCCAGCCGACCGCGAATCCGCTGCGGCAGGTTTTCCTGGATCTCGATCAAGGCTCGCGAGATGGCACTCTGGAAACCCAAGACCCCTGCAGAACCGTGACTTTTCACCACAATTCCCTGCAATCCCAGGAAACTGGCGCCGTTATGCCGCGCGGGCGCCAGGTCGGCTTGCAGGCGCTTCATCAGCGGCAGCGCCATGGCACCGACTACTTTTGATGCAAAGTTTTTCCTGAACAGGGCCTCGATACGCCCGGCAATCATGGTCGCCAGGCCTTCGCTGGACTTGAGCAGGATATTGCCGACAAATCCGTCGCATACCACTACATCCGCGTCGCCGCGGTACAGACCATCACCTTCGACGAAACCGATATAGTGGATGCCCCGGGCGCTCTGCAACAGGGTAGCGGCCAGCTTGACCTGCTGATTGCCCTTGATGTCCTCGGTGCCAATGTTCAACAACGCGACCCGTGGACGAATGATACCCAGGGTTTCTGCCGCGACAGAGCCCATCACCGCAAACTGCAGCAGTTGCTCGGCGCTGCAATCGACATTGGCGCCCAGATCGAGCAACTGGCAGTAGCCCTTCTGGGTTGGAATCGCCGCCACCATGGCCGGCCGGTCGATACCCGGCAAGGTCTTGAGCACGAATCGCGACAACGCCATCAAGGCACCGGTATTACCGGCACTGACACAGGCCTGAACCTTGCCATCGCGCAGTAATTCAAGGGCCACGCGCATCGACGAATCGGGCTTGCCGCGTAAAGCCTGGGCAGGCTTTTCGTCCATGGTGATCACTTCAGCAGCGGGCACGACCGACAGGCGCGAGCGATCCACAGCCGATTGGCTGGACAGCAATTCTTCAAGTATGGAAGGTTGACCGACGAGGGTCAGGTGCAGCGAGGGCGTAGCTGACAGACAAGCAAGGCTGGCCTGAACAATGCTGCGGGGACCGAAGTCCCCGCCCATTGCGTCAATCGCGATAACTTGAGCGGACAAGAAATTACTCGTCAGCGCCCTTGTCGATCACTTTACGGCCACGGTATACGCCTTCTGGCGATACGTGGTGACGCAGGTGAATTTCACCGGTGGTTTTTTCTACAGACAGAGTGCTTGCCGTCAGGGCGTCGTGCGAACGACGCATGTCACGGGCAGAGCGGGATTTTTTGTTCTGCTGAACAGCCATAATTGATTAACTCCTAAACGTTTGGGTCACGCTTTAACTGCGCCAATACACTGAACGGGTTGGACCGCGTTACCTCGTCCTCGCTCGGTTCGGGCTCATCGAGACCCGCCGGCTGCTGGCATTCTTCCGGATGATGAGCAGGCACAATGGGCAAGGCGAGCAAAAGCTCCTCCTCGATCAGTGACTGCAGATCCAAAGGATCTTCGCCCAGTTCCAGCACGTCATAACCTTTCGGCAACGACTGGGTATTCGCACCCTCCTTCACCACAACGTAACTGCATTCGCTGTGGATCGGCAGGGTGACCAGCTCAAGACAACGCTGGCAAACCATTTTGACTTCGGTGTCGATAAAGCTGTGAATAACCACAGATTTACGTTCATCTCGTTCAAAAACGAATTTGGCCTGCACCGTACCGACAGTGTCGGAAAGCGGGTCGCAGAGTCTCTCCAAATCGGCCAGCAGCAGTTCACCTTGAAGGGTGGTGCCACGGTCAGCCAATTTGCGCGGGTCAACGTGAGGTGGAATCGGGTCATTCAACATAGGCGCAGCATTATAGGGATGCACCCGGCCATGTCAAAGGAAATTCAGCCCTGTCCGTCACTCGCAAGCCTCGCTAGAATTCGCCCCCGCCCTTTGGAGATGCGCATGCTGCCTTTATTACTCGCTTCCAGCTCGGTCTATCGCCGGGAATTGCTGGCCCGCCTGCGATTGCCGTTCATCTGCAGTTCGCCGGACATCGATGAAAGTCACCGTCCGGACGAGTCTGCAACGGAACTGGTCAAGCGCCTGGCCAGGGAAAAAGCCGAAGCGCTGGGCAGCACTCACCCCGCCCACCTGATCATCGGTTCCGACCAGGTTGCAGTGCTCGGCGAGCGGATTATCGGTAAGCCTCATACATTCGAAAAGGCCCGCGAACAATTGCTGGCCTCCAGCGGCGCCAGCGTGACGTTCCTGACCGGACTGGCCCTGCTGAACAGTGAGACGGGCGCCTGCCAGGTCGACTGCGTACCGTTCACCGTGCACATGCGCACCTTGGACGTTGATCGCATAGAACGTTACCTGCTAGCCGAAGAGCCCTACGACTGCGCTGGCAGCTTTAAGGCTGAAGGGTTGGGGGTGAGCCTGTTTAAAAGCACTGAAGGCCCTGATGCCACTAGCCTGATCGGTCTGCCGCTGATTCGGCTGATTGATATGCTATCGGCTGAAGGCGTACCGATCCCTTGATCAGCACAATCCCCTAACACCACAACCCCGTAGCAGCTGGCGAAGCCTGCGTCCGAGTGCGAAGCGCTCGCGAATTCAAAGGCGGTCAATGTGGAAGGTTGCACGAGAGGGCATGGCGAGCGCTGCGCACTCGGACGCAGGCTGCGCCAGCTGCTACATGGTTTTGCGCGCAACAAAGAAACCGGCCATGGCGGCCGGTTTTTTTGACGCATTCAAACGGTCAGCGCAGCGACGGCCCCTGGAAGCCCATCCACATCGCCAGGTGCTCGGCAACGCTCGCGCCGAGCTTCTTCGAGAAGCGGTCAAACGGTGATTCCTGAACGGTGAAGTCCACCAACTCCTTCTCGCCGATCACATCACGGGCAACCGAACTTGCATTGCCAAGACCATCGATCAGCCCCAACGGCAGAGCCTGCTCACCCGACCAGACCAGGCCGGAAAACAATTCAGGATGCTCCTTGTCCTTGAGGCGATCGCCGCGCCCCTTCTTGACGCTGCTGATGAACTGCTGATGCGTGGTATCCAGCACACCCTGCCAAAACCGGGTTTCTTCAGGCTTTTGCGGCTGGAACGGGTCCAGAAACGATTTGTGCTCGCCCGACGTATAAGTCCGACGCTCGACACCCAGCTTTTCCATGGTCCCGACGAAGCCGTAGCCGGCCGCCGTGACGCCGATCGAACCCACCAGGCTCGCCTTGTCGGCGTAGATCTGATCAGCCGCGCTAGCGATGTAGTAAGCGCCGGATGCACCGAGATCAGAGATCACCGCGTACAACTTCGTATCAGGGTGCAGGCCGCGCAACCGACGAATTTCGTCATAGACGTAACCAGACTGCACAGGGCTGCCGCCCGGGCTGTTAATGCGCAGAATGACACCTTTGACTTTCTCGTCCTCGAAAGCTGCGCGCAGGCTGCCGACGATATTGTCAGCGCTGGCCGGCTCCTTGTCGGCGATCATCCCGGTCACATCAATCAGCGCGGTGTAGTTGGCACTGCGACTGGCGGCTTTTTCCATGTCCATCAGCGGCGTGAACAGCAGCAGCGCACCGATCAGGTACACAAACGTCAGCAGCTTGAAGAAAATCCCCCAGCGGCGCGACCGACGCTGCTCCTGCACACCGGCCAGCAGGGTTTTTTCCAGCAACTTCCAGCTCTTCTCGTCACCGCTCTCCGCGCTCGCCTTGGCGGGCGCTTTCCATTCGTCGGTCATGCCATGTACCCCAGCAAAAATCTATGAAGCCCGCTGGCTTAGCCAAGCGTGCAATTCTGAAAAACGGTCGATAGAGAGTCGTGGCTCGAACAGCTTGAGGGCATCGATCGACTGAGCGCCGTAGCTGACTGCCACCGAGTCCATGCCGGCGTTACGCGCCATCTGCAGATCAAAGGATGAATCACCCACCATCAACGCCTGCTCCGGACGGACGCCGCAATGCGCGACAATCTGCTCCAGCATCAGAGGATGGGGCTTGCTCGCAGTTTCATCGGCGGCGCGGGTGACATCAAAATAATCATGCCAGCCATGCGACTTCAATACGCGATCCAGGCCACGCCGCGCCTTGCCTGTGGCGACCGCCAGGTGGTAACCGTCTTCGCGAAACGCTTGCATCGACTCCACCACGCCTTCGAACAAAGGAGACGGCACGGCTTCGGAGGCGATGTAGTGATCGGCGTAATGCTGACGAAAAACAATCAGCTGGTCATCGCCGATCTCCGGGTACAGCGTACGGATGGCCTCGGGCAATCCCAGGCCGATAATGCCTTTGACGGCAAAGTCATCGCGCAACTGAAAACCCGACCGCTCCGATGCCACGTGCATCGATTCGACTATACGGCCGATGGAGTCAGCGAGCGTGCCGTCCCAATCGAAGATGAGCAATTTGTAATCAGATGGGTGCACTCAGGCGCTCCACAGTCTTGGCCCACATTTCGTCAACCGGCGCCTGCAACTTCAACTCGCCGCCGTCCGGCAGTGGCACGGTCAGCATATAAGCGTGCAGGAACAGGCGCTTGCCGCCAAGATCGCGAATTTCCTTGCTGAAACCTTCATCGCCGTATTTGGTGTCACCGGCGATGCAATGGCCGGCATGCAAAGTGTGCACACGGATCTGATGGGTGCGACCGGTAATAGGTTTGGCTTCGATCATGGTGGCAAAATCGCCGAAACGACGCAGCACCTTGAACACCGTGACCGATTCCTTGCCCTCCTCCTCGTCGACTTCGACCATGCGTTCGCCGGAGCGCAGATTGCTCTTGCCAAGCGATGCACGGACCTGCTTGATCGAGGTCGCCCAGTTGCCGCGAACCAGCGCCATGTAACGCTTGTCGACGCCATCACCGCGCAGGGCTGCGTGCAGGTGACGCAACATGCTGCGCTTCTTGGCGATCATCAGCAGACCGGACGTGTCACGATCCAGACGGTGCACCAGCTCCAGCTCCTTTGCATCGGGGCGCAACTGACGAAAGGCTTCGATCACCCCATAGGTCAAGCCGCTACCGCCGTGAACCGCGATGCCGGCGGGCTTGTTGATCACGATCAAGGCCTTGTCTTCAAAGATGATCGAAGCTTCAAGGCGCTGCAGCAGCCCCTGAGCCAGCGGCACCGGCTCGTCACGCTCAGGCACGCGCACCGGCGGCACGCGCACGATATCGCCCGCCTGCAGCTTGTATTCAGGCTTGATCCGGCCTTTGTTCACCCGCACTTCGCCCTTGCGCAAAATACGGTAAATCAAGGTCTTGGGCACGCCTTTGAGCCGAGCGAGAAGGAAGTTGTCAATACGTTGGCCGGCATATTCCGGCGAGACCTCAAGCAGTTGTACGCTGGGGGTCGAGGGGGCAGTAGTCGTCATGTCGCGAATGATATCAATTTTTTATGGAATTGAAGCACTTAATCATTACTGCTATAGTCGCGAACGCCGCCAAAAGCGGCCTGGACAGCGGACCAACGGTCAAAAACCGGCCCTGACCAATGCAATTCACCAGGACGCGAGGCCGTCCTACGGGGCTTTCGCTACGTAACGGTGGAGTTTGCAGCTGTAACGAGCGCAGGTGACATGAGGCCTGAATCACGCCGCAAAGCAGAGTTTTCACTCGCTTGGCGAGCCAATATTCACGGCCAGTTCACAAAGTGCAGTCAGCTGCCAATGACCCCGAGCGAAAGCTTCGGAAACAACGCCTAAATTAGCCATGATGCGTGACCTCCCCTTTCGGAGCTCACGGTAAATGCCAACCCGCTGCGGATTCTGCGCGCGGCAGCACCCGAATTATCAGGGATACGTGTAGGGTGGAGATGCACAACCGCTGGACTGTGTAGCACTAGGCTTTATCAAGACGCTTCATCTCGTCCACAGCCGCCGGTTGATTCCTCCTCCTGACTGAGTGCTTAAGTAGCCACAGCAAGCAGGACGCGTACGTCGCGATGAAGGCCCACATTGGCCGGACTTCGCTGGACACGGGAATGGCCAACCACTCCCGACGCACCTGACACCGACCGTGAGAAGTCGTGTGTGCCGAACGCCGTTTCCGGCAGCCCGGAAACCGACGGTACTACATGAAAAGAATGCTGATTAACGCAACTCAACCCGAAGAGTTGCGTGTTGCACTGGTGGATGGCCAACGCCTCTACGACCTGGACATCGAATCCGGTGCACGCGAGCAGAAGAAGGCCAACATCTATAAAGGCCGGATTACTCGCATCGAACCAAGCCTTGAGGCTGCCTTTGTCGATTTTGGCTCTGAGCGCCACGGCTTCCTGCCCCTCAAAGAAATCTCCCGCGAATACTTCAAGAAAGCCCCCGAAGGCCGCGTCAATATCAAGGACGTCCTGAGCGAAGGCCAGGAAGTCATTGTTCAGGTCGAAAAAGAAGAACGTGGCAACAAGGGCGCAGCCCTGACCACCTTCATCAGCCTGGCCGGTCGTTACCTGGTTCTGATGCCGAACAACCCGCGTGCCGGCGGTATCTCCCGTCGCATCGAAGGTGAAGAGCGCAACGAACTGCGTGAAGCCCTGAACGGCCTCGTTGCACCAGCCGACATGGGCCTGATCGTTCGCACTGCCGGCCTGGGCCGAAGCAGCGAAGAAATGCAGTGGGACCTCGACTACCTGCTGCAACTGTGGACCGCCATCAAAGAAGCCTCGCTGGATCGCTCCGCGCCTTTCCTGATCTATCAGGAAAGCAACGTGATCATCCGCGCCATCCGCGATTACCTGCGCCAGGACATCGGCGAAGTGCTGATCGACAGCGTTGAAGCCCAGGACGAAGCCCTGACCTTCATCCGCCAGGTGATGCCGCAGTACGCCAGCAAGATCAAGCTGTACGAAGACAGCGTTCCGCTGTTCAACCGTTTCCAGATCGAAAGCCAGATCGAGACCGCTTTCCAGCGCGTCGTTGAACTGCCTTCCGGCGGCTCCATCGTTATCGATCCGACCGAAGCCCTGGTGTCCATCGACATCAACTCGGCGCGCGCCACCAAAGGCAGCGACATCGAAGAAACCGCCCTGCAGACCAACCTTGAAGCCGCCGAAGAAATCGCCCGTCAGTTGCGCTTGCGCGACATCGGCGGCCTGATCGTCATCGACTTCATCGACATGACCCCTGCCAAGAACCAGCGCGCCGTGGAAGAGAAAGTCCGCGAATGCCTGGAAGCCGACCGCGCTCGCGTGCAAGTCGGTCGCATCTCGCGCTTCGGCCTGCTGGAAATGTCCCGTCAGCGCCTGCGTCCATCCCTGGGCGAAAGCAGCGGCATCGTTTGCCCGCGTTGCAACGGCACCGGCATCATCCGTGACGTTGAATCGCTGTCGCTGGCGATCCTGCGCCTGATCGAAGAAGAAGCCCTGAAAGACCGCACTGCCGAAGTTCGCGCGCAAGTGCCGATCCCGGTGGCCGCATTCCTGCTCAACGAAAAACGCAACTCGATCACCAAGATCGAACTGCGCACCCGTGCCCGCATCGTCATTCTGCCGAACGATCACCTCGAAACGCCGCACTTCGAAGTTCAGCGTCTGCGTGATGACAGTCCGGAAGCCGGCATCAATCAGACCAGCTACGAAATCGCAGCCGCCGCTGCCGAAGTCGAGGAAGTTCAGCCAGCTGCCGCGACCCGCACCCTGGTTCGCCAGGAAGCTGCCGTCAAGACTGCCCCGGCTCGCGCCAACGCTCCGGTTCCGACCGAAGTTGTCGCTGCACCGGTAGCCGCGCCGGCGGTTGTGCCTGAGCCGAGCCTGTTCAAAGGCCTGGTGAAATCCCTGGTCGGTTTGTTTGCGACCAAGGAAGAGCCTGCCGCTCCGGTCGCAGTTGAAAAACCGGCGACCACCGAGCGTCCGGCCCGTAACGAAGAGCGTCGCAACGGTCGGCAGCAAAGCCGCAACCGTAACGGTCGCCGCGATGAAGAACGCAAGCCTCGCGAAGATCGCGCACCACGTGAAGAGCGCGCACCGCGTGAGCCACGTGAAGCCCGTGTAGAAACGCCAGCCGTTGCCCGCGAAGAACGTGCTCCGCGTGAAGAGCGTGCACCGCGCGCCCCTCGCGAAGAACGCGCACCGCGCGCACCGCGTGAAGATCGCAAGCCACGTGGCGAGCGAGAAGAGCGCGTTCGTGAACTGCGTGAACCTCTGGATGCCGCTGCACCGGTCGTCGCCGCCGCCGCCGCTGAAGAGCGTCCAGCTCGTCAGCCTCGGGAAGAGCGTGCGCCACGCCCACCGCGTGAGGAGCGTCAACCGCGCGCCGAACAAGCCGCTGCCGAAGTTGCTGAAGAAGAACTGACCGGTAACGAAGAGCAACTGGCGGATGACGGTCAGGAAGGCGCCGAAGGCGATCGTCCGCGCCGCCGCTCCCGTGGTCAGCGCCGTCGCAGCAACCGTCGTGAGCGCCAGCGTGATGCCAACGGTAACGTGATCGAAGGTTCGGAAGAATCGGAATCCGGCGAAAGCGAAAGCGACGAAAACCGTGAAGCACCAAGCGCCGCCGACCTGGCCGCGGGTCTGGCAGTTACCGCTGCCGTAGCCAGCACCGTGATCAGCGCTCCGGCCGAAGCTCAGGCCAACGAGCAAGCGGAACGCGCTACGGCCGCCACACTGGAAACGGCTCCAGTAGAAGCGCCAGTGGTTGAAGCAACCACGCCAGTGGAAACCACCCCTGCCCCGGAAATAGAAGTGGCACCGGTGCGCCCACCACAGCCTCGATTCGAAACGGCCGCCGAGCCTGTTGTCGATGCAGAGCCTGCGGTTGCCGACGAGCCGATTGTTGAATCAGTGTCTGAAACCGTTCGTGAAGTTCGCGAAGAGCAAACCGCTTTTAACTGGGTCGCTGAGCCCGCTGTGGCACAAACGCCAGAGCCGGCTCCAGTTGCTCAGCTGGAGACGCCTGAAGCGATGGTTTCCGAACCTGTTGTTGCTGCTGAGCCAACTCCAGTCGTTGAAGCGACACCGGTCATTGAAGCTGCTCCGGCAGTTGAAGCACCAGCGCCGGTCGTTGCCGAAGTGGTCCCCCCGACCATTGAAGCTGCTCCGGTCAGTGCCTTGACGCCGAGCGGTCGCGCACCCAACGATCCGCGTGAAGTGAAGCGCCGCAAGCGGGAAGAAGAGCGTCTGCAGAAGGAAGCCGAACTGGCTGCCGCTGCTGTTCCGGTTGAAGCGCCTGTCGCTGCCGAACCTGCCCCGGTGGTTGCTGAAGTTGTCGAGGTGGCGCCTGCCCCGACTGCCGAAGCTGCAGCTGAGCCAGTTGACTCCGCGATCGACGAAGCACCGCGTTCCGTTCAGGACGCAGTAACGCAACACGAACAAGCCCAGGAAAAAGAGCACGAGCCTAAACCCCTCGTCTGATTCCATCGGCTACTAAAAAGCCCCGCCTGGTTAGCCCAGGCGGGGCTTTTTTATGTCTGCGAATACACCGCCCCTGTGGGAGCGAGCCTGCTCGCGATTGCAGTTCAACATCCAACATTGATGCAAGCTGACTCACCGCCATCGCGAGCAGGCTCGCTCCCACAGGGGATTTATGCAGGTTTGAAGATGAGTGATTCAGGCACATCTACATCCCACAACACCCCAGGATCATCCACTGGCACTTCAACCACCCGCGCCTGCGCAAACAATGGCCTTGCCCCGCGATCTCCAGACAGCGCCATCAACCCGGGACCGAAGCCGCGCCCAAATCCCACCGGGTGCCCGAACTCACCGCCATACACCGGCACGCAGATCGCGTCATCCGCAATCCCTGCCAGCACCCGCTCGACCGTCGAGGGTAGAACGAACGGCATGTCCCCCAACACGATCAACCAGCCACCCAGCTGAGCAGACGCCGACACCCCGGCCGCGATGCTGTCGCCCATGCCCGTCGATTCGATCAGCACAATCTCGAAACCATAAGCCTGCGCCATGCGAATCACTTGCGGGCGATCCTCAGTCGTCACCAGTACCCGATCTTGCAAAGAAACCGGCACGCTCATCAGCACGTGCTCGATCACAGAGCGAACGGCACCGTCTCGGCCGGCACAATCCGCCAGCAATTTATCCTTTTCGGAGCCGGCAACCTGCCGATAACGACTACCCTGCCCCGCCGCCAACACGATTACACCTACGGGTTCGCTCATGCGGTCTCCTGCAACGGCTTTTTCTGCTTGAGTTCGACACCATTCTTGATCGCGACAATTTCGGCCAGCAATGACAAGGCGATTTCCGCCGGAGTGTGGCTGCCGATGTGCAGACCGATCGGGCCATGCAAGCGCTCGATGGACTCTGCTGACAAGCCTAGCTGGGCGAGGTTGGCGCGGCGCTTCAGGCTGTTGACTCGCGATCCCAGCGCACCCACGTAGAAAGCTCTGGAGTCGAGCGCGGTCAGCAGCGCCATGTCATCCAGTCGGGGATCGTGGGTTAGCGCAACAATGGCGGTACGTTCGTCGGTCTGAATATTGAGCACCGCTTCGTCCGGCATGCCGGAAACAAAGCGACCGTGCTGTTCTTCCCAGCCGTAGACGAATTCGGTGCGGGGATCGCAGATCAATACCTCGAAATCCAGCAACCGGGCCATTTCTGCGACATAGCGTGAAAGCTGTCCGGCGCCGATCAGCAACAAACGCCAGCGCGGACCGTAAATGGCGCGCAGGGTATGGCCGTCAAAACTTAGCGCATCTGACTTGTCCGCAGCCGAAAGCGTCACTTCGCCCGTCGCCAGGTCCAGCGAACGCGCAACGATTTCATGCGCTTCGCAGCGCGCCAGCAATTCTGCGACCCATTGCGGATCGCCGACGCGCTCTTCGGTCAGGCGCAGGGTGCCACCGCATGGTAAACCAAAGCGTGCGGCCTCCTCGCGCGTCACGCCATAGGTGATCAGTTGCACCGGCGGCCCGTCGGCCGGGATGCGACCGTCATGCAGACGGGCGATCAGATCATCCTCGACGCAGCCACCGGACACCGAGCCGATCACTACGCCATCCTCGCGCAGAGCCAACATGGCACCCGGCGCCCGAGGCGCGGTGCCCCAGGTCTGAACCACGCTGTACAACACCACTCGCTTCCCGGCGCGGCGCCATTCGAGGACGCTGCGCAGGACGTTCAGATCGACGCTGTCCATCAGGCGTCAGCCTTCTGCCAGCCTTGCAGCTGATAACGCACTGGCAGGTCGCGGATACGCTTGCCGGTCGCGGCGAAAATCGCATTGCACAGCGCTGGCGCAATCGGTGGCACACCGGGCTCACCGACGCCACCCAACGGCACGTCCCCTGGCGGCGTCACCAGATGCACGGCGATTTCCTTCGGCGCCAACGACATCCGCGCCACTTCGTACATGTGAAAGTTGTCTTGCTGAACCTTGCCGTCCTTGAAGCTGATTTCCCCCAACACCGCGTTGCCCAGGCCCATGACGCAAGCGCCTTCGAACTGCGAGCGGATCCGCTCCGGATTGATCTGCGGGCCGCAATCCACCGCAATGTCTGCCTTGTGCACGACCAACGTACCGTCGTCCATGACCTCGACTTCAATCACCGCCGCCACGTAAGTCACGAAGCTGTAATGCACGGCCAGACCAAGACCGCGGCCCTTCGGCAACTGACGTCCCCATCCGGCGGCTTTGGCTGCGGTTTCCAGAACCGCGCGCATGCGCCCGGTATCGATTGGATAACGCTCCGGCGATTCACCGTAGTTCCACTCTTCGCTCAAGGTGCGCGGATCGATCTGACGGTCCGGGCCGAGGAGTTTGATCTGATACTTCAGCGGATCCTGCCCAGCCTTGTGCGCCAACTCGTCGACAAAACTCTGAATCGCAAAACCGTGGGGAATGTTCGACACCGAGCGATACCAGCCGACCCGCGTGTGGACCACGGCTTCGGGGTTTTCCAGACGCACGTTGGGGATCGCATAAGCCATGTTGGTGAAACCCATGCCCAGCTCGAACGCCGCTTCATGATTCATGCATGGCGCGAACAGCGCCGTAATGCTTGGCGCTACCGTGCGGTGCAGCCAACCGGAAGGCAGACCGTCCTTGTTCAGACTGGCTTTGAGGTATTCGGCCGATACCGTGTGGAAATAGGAACAATGGATATCGTCTTCGCGAGTCCACTGCACCCGTACGGCTTTGCCCGGAAATTCCTTGGCAAGAATGGCCGCCTCAATGATGAAGTCCGGTTTGGACTTGCGACCGAAACCGCCGCCCAGCAACGTCACGTTGACAGTGACCTTGTCGAAAGCAATACCCAGCCGTTCGCCGATGCGTTCGCGGGTGACTTGCGGGGCCTGACTGGGTGCCCAGGCTTCGCAGGCACCGTCCTTGAACCGGGCAACAGCGACCATCGGCTCCATCGGCGCTTGCGCCAGGTGCGGCAGGTAATAGGAAGCTTCGAGGGTGCTGTCGGCGTCGTTCATGGCGGCATCAATGCTGCCGGTGTTGCGCACTACTTTGCCCGGCTTGAGCGATGAAGCCTCCAGTTCCTTGCGATAGGCGACCGAGTCGTAACTGGCGTGGGGGCCATCGTCCCACTCGATCTTCAGCGCGTCACGGCCCTTGATCGCCGCCCAGGTATTGCTCGCCACGACAGCCACGCCACCCAGTGGCTGGAACTCCGAGGGCAACGGACGACCTTCGATTCGCACGACTTTGAGCACGCCCGGGACTTTCAGCGCGGCGCTGTCATCCACCGATTTGACCTTGCCGCCGTACACCGCCGGGCGTGCAATGGCGGCGTAGAGCATGCCTTCAAAATGCACATCAGCGCCGTAGACCGCACGGCCGTTGACGATGTCGGCGCCATCGATGGCGCGGCTGCTTTCCTTGCCGATGTAGCGGAATTCCGAAGGCTGCTTGAGGCGCAGGCTGTTGCTGGCCGGCACAGCCAATGCTCCTGCTGCCGCAGCCAACTCGCCATAACCCAATTCGCGCCCGGAAGGCTGATGGATCACTTTATGCAACTGCGCACGGCATTCGCCGACCGGAACCTTCCACTGCGCAGCGGCTGCCTGTTCGAGCATGGTCCGCGCGGCCGCACCACAGCGACGCATCGGCTCGTACCAATGACGCATGCTGCGTGAACCGTCTGTGTCCTGGTTACCGAAGCGCACTTCATCGCCCGGCGCCTGTTGCACCTTGACCAAGGCCCAGTCGGCGTCCAGCTCATCGGCGACGACCATGGTCAGGCTGGTGCGCACACCCTGGCCCATTTCCGAACGGTTGCAGACCACGGTCACCGTGCCGTCAGCGGCAATGCTGACGTACACCTTCGGATCATCGACCCAGCCATTGGGCATGCCGTCGGCGCCAAATTTTTTTTCCTTCTCGTCGGCGAATGCATCCGGCCATCCCCAACTGGCGGCGAGTACCAGCGCGCTGGTCGCGCCGACACCTCTGAGAAAACCACGGCGACTGAGGTTGCTCAGGGCGAAATCATTCGGTAAGCGGCTCATGCCTTGACCTCCTTCAAATGGGTGGAGGCCTGGCGGATGGCTGTCTTGATGCGGTTGTAGGTGCCGCAACGGCAGATGTTGCCGACCATCGCTTCTTCAATCTGCGCATCGCTGGGGTTCGGGTTGGTTTTGAGCAAAGCCGTTGCCGACATGATTTGCCCGCCCTGGCAGTAACCGCACTGCGCTACCGCCGTATCGAGCCAGGCTTGCTGGACGACTTTGCCAACCGGGTCAGCGTGGAGGTTATCAATGGTGGTGACGTTTTGGCCGACCACCGAGCCGATCGGCGTGATGCAGCTGCGCGCCGGGGCACCTTCGATATGAATCGTGCAGGCGCCGCACAGGCCCATGCCGCAGCCGAATTTGGTGCCGTTGTAACCGGCGACATCACGGATGGCCCAGAGCAGCGGCATGTCCTCAGTGACATCCAGGTGATGGTCTTGGCCATTAAGTTTGAGGGTAATCATGGGCACGCCCGCATCAAGTTTCGGTTATGGGGGTCGAGCTATCTGCCGCGTGGCTATTGCGATTGGCACCACGCAGACCGGCTCAGGCGAATACGGCTCTCTTGTGCGGACGGCAACGTCTACACCGGGCCTTTTGTGCAACAAATGACTGCATCGTTAGGGGACTAAGTTAACCCAGCATTAACAAAAAAGCCCTGCTGAGACAGGGCTTTTTTAGCTCAAGGTGCAAGCTGCAAGCTGCAAGCTGCAAGCTGCAAGCCTCAAGTGATTGTAGCTTGCCGCTTGAAGTTCAATACTTGCCGCTTACTGCTGCTTGTCTAATACCGATTGGGTTCCATTTCGAGCTCGACATGGAAACGCGCCAAAATGTCCTTCTGAATACGCTGGGCCAGATCAAGCAACTGCAGACCGCTAGCGCTGCCATAATTGACCAGCACCAGCGCCTGCAATTTGTGCACACCTGCATCGGCTTCACGAAAGCCTTTCCAGCCGGCGCGCTCGATCAGCCAGCCCGCTGCGATTTTCATCTGCCCGTCCGGCTGTGCATACGCCACCAGATCCGGGTATTCGCGTTTGAGCTGCGTGACCAGCGCGGCCGGCACCAGCGGGTTCTTGAAAAAGCTGCCGGCATTGCCGAGCACCGCCGGGTCCGGGAGTTTTTCCCTGCGGATGCTGCAAATGGCCTGGCTGACGTCGCTGGCCGTTGGCTGCTCGATGCCTTGCTCGCTCAGGCGCTGACGCACCGGGCCGTATTCCAGATGCAAGTGGGCGGCGCGGTTCAAGGCGAATCGCACCCGTAAGATCAGCCAGCGTCCTGGCGCTTGCTTGAACAGGCTGTCGCGGTAAGCGAAATTGCATTCCTGCAACGTGAAATCGCGCAGCTCGCCGGTCTGGCGATCCAGCGCGGTCAGGCCGGCGAACACATCCTTGATCTCGACCCCGTATGCGCCGATGTTCTGCATCGGCGCTGCGCCAACGGTGCCGGGAATCAGGCTGAGGTTTTCCAGCCCCGACAACCCTTTGCTTAATGTGTGCTGAACAAACGGGTGCCACGGCTCGCCCGCTTCGGCTTCGATCACAACCTTGCCGCCGTCGTCGCTGAGGATGCGGATTCCGCGCGTTGCCATGCGCAGCACTAATGCCTGAACGTCGGCGGTCAGCAACAGGTTGCTGCCACCGCCAATCACCAGTAACGGCATGTCGTGTTGCGCGGCATACGCCAGTGCTTCGCGAACGTCGGCATCGCTGTGGGCTTCGGCAAACAACCGGGCCTGCACGTCGACGCCGAAACTGTTGAAGGGTTTCAGCGATACCTGCGGCTGCACCTGCAAACTCATAAACGTCCCTTCAATTCGACCACCAGCAAATCGCTCGCCCGCTCGATCAGGTCCAGCACTTGCTCAAAGCCGTGGTCGCCGTCGTAGTACGGATCCGGCACTTCATCACGCTCTGACTGATACCGACGCAGGAAAAGGTCCAGCTCCGCCTTGCCCTTGGCCGGTTGCAAAGCCTTGAGGTTGCGCAGATTGCTGTTGTCCATCGCGAGGATCAGATCGTAGCGGGAGAAATCGGCGCGAGTGACTTGCTGGGCGCGCTGGGCCGACAAGTCATAGCCACGCACTCGGGCCGCGGCCTGACTGCGCTTGTCTGGCGCTTTGCCAACGTGCCAGTCACCGGTGCCGGCGGAAGAGACCTCTATCTGATCGGACAATCCCGCTTCACGCAATTTATGCCGCAGCACGCCTTCGGCCGTAGGCGACCGGCAGATGTTGCCCAAGCAGACGAACAAAACCCGCATCAGGCCTCCAGCAGGCGACGAACGCGTTCAAGGTCTTCAACGGTGTCGACGCCGGGCGGCGGCGCGATCAATGCGTCGGCCACGTGAATGCGCACGCCGTGCCAAAGTGCACGCAGTTGCTCCAGCGATTCGGTGTTTTCCAGCCAGCACGGACCCCAGCTGACGAAATCCTGGAGGAATCCGGCGCGGTAGGCGTAGATGCCGATGTGGCGGCGATACGGCACGCCTTCCGGCAGCACGTCGCGATCTTTCGCGAAAGCGTCCCGAGCCCATGGCAGCGTTGCGCGACTGAACGTCAGCGCCAGGCCATTGAGGTCGCTGACGACCTTTACCACGTTGGGGTTGAACAGGGTTTCGACGTCTTCGATCGGCTCGGCCAGGGTGGCCATACGCGCTTCGGTGTGGACGGCGAGGTTGGCTGCGACCTGATCGATCACGCTGGCCGGAATCAGCGGCTCGTCGCCTTGAACGTTGACCACAATGGCATCAGGCGCCAGACCCAGCTTGGCGGCGACCTCGGCCAAACGGTCAGTGCCGGAATTGTGATCTTCCCGGGTCAGTACCACTTCGGCGCCAAAACCTGTACAGGCCTCGACAATGCGCGGGTCGTCGGTGGCAACCACCACACGTTCGGCGCTGCTTTTGCGGGCCTGTTCCCAGACATGCTGGATCATCGGCTTGCCAGCGATCAGCAGCAGCGGTTTGCCTGGCAGACGGGTCGAGGCGTAACGCGATGGAATGACAACGGTAAAGGCTGTGGTCATTTATCCAGACGCTCGTCAGTGGTCAGGGTGCGGGCTTCGGTTTCCAGCATCACCGGGATGCCGTCGCGAATCGGGTACGCCAGACCAGCGCCTTTGCTGATCAGCTCGGTTTTGTCGGCGCTGAGCTTGAGCGGGCCTTTGCAGACGGGGCAAGCGAGGATGTCGAGCAATTTGGTGTCCATGAGCATTCCCTGGATAAACACATTGTTAAGGCAAAAGCCGAGCCGGCAACAGGCGCATCAGCTGCGTATCAAACCAGGCCACGAAGGCCGGCGACGGCGCAGCATCGACCGCCAGGTACCACCAATCGGCGGCGGCAAAGGGGCGGCACTTGACCGCGTCCTTTTCGGTCATCACCAATGGCAATGACGGCGTGAAATTCAAGGCCTGGGCGCTGTATTCGGCGTGATCGGCAAACGCATGGGGGATCGTCCGCCAGTGTAGCGTTTCGAGGGTCGTGAAGAAACGCTGCGGGTTGCCGATTCCGGCCACGGCATGCAGCGCCTGGCCGGGTGGAAAGTGATCAAGCGAACGCCGTTCACCACTGTTCAGATTGACCAGTTCGGTAGGTTGCAGCTGGAAAGCGAAGCCGTCATTGCGATCATCCGCGGCGCCGTTGTACAGCACGGCGTCAACGCTTTGCAGGCGTTCGACCGGCTCGCGCAACGGGCCGGCGGGCAGGCAGCGTTGATTGCCAAGACCTCGCGCGGCATCAATCAACACCAGTTCCAGGTCGCGGGCCAGCCGGTAGTGCTGCATGCCATCGTCGGAGAGGATCAGGTCCAGCGGTTCGCTTGCCAGCAAGGCCTGAACGGCGCGGCTGCGATCGGGATCGATCATCAACGACACGCCGGTGCGTTGCACGATCAGCAACGGTTCGTCGCCGGCGATCGCAGCGCTGTGCTCGGCTTCGACCCGCCAAGGCAGTTGCGGCGGGTTGGCGCCGTAACCGCGACTGACCACACCGACACGTAAACCGCTGCGCTGGCAGTGCTGGATCATCCACAGGATCAACGGCGTCTTGCCTGTGCCGCCAACCGTAATGTTACCAACCACGATGAGCGGCACCGGTGGCTGATAAATATGCCCCTCGCCTGCCAGAAAGCGCTGACGCCTGTGCCTCACTATTCGGCGGTACAACCACTCGAGCGGCCGTAGCAGAGTGAGGGCCGGATGGCCCCGATACCACGCGCTGAGCAAGCGATCTGACATGGCCATCAGGGTGCGGGCGGCGCCGCCTCGACTGTGGTCATGCGCAAGTGACTGAAGCCGAGCTTGCCGGCGGCGTCCATGGCGGTGATCACCGATTGATGCTGGGTCTTGCCATCGGCGCTGATGGACAGCGGCATTTCGGTGTCACCGCCGGATTCTTTCTGCAGGGCATCCATCAGCGTGGCCAGATCGTTTTTGGGCAGCACCCGGTCATTCACCGAGAACGCACCTTCGGCACTGATGGCCACATCGAGACGTTTGGCCTGCTGGTCCTCGGCTGGCGTACCGCTGACCGCTTCAGGCAGATCGACGCGCAGTTGGGTTTCCCGGGTAAATGTTGTGGTCACGACGAAAAACAGCAGCAGAATAAACACCACGTCGATCAGCGACGCGAGGTTTATATCCACAGTCTCCCGATGCTTGCGGCGGAATTTCACGCTTTGCTCCCGCTCAGATCCACGTCACGATCTCCCTGCACAACTTCCACCAGTTTGATCGCTTCCTGTTCCATGCCCACCACCAGTTCATCGACGCGGCGTTGCAGGAATCGGTGGAAGAAGACTGCAGGAATACCGACCATCAGGCCTGCAGCAGTGGTGATCAACGCCTTGGAGATACCACCAGCCAATACCGCGGCATTGGTGGTCATGCCCGTGCCCATGAACGCACTGAAAATATCGATCATGCCCAGCACCGTACCGAGCAAGCCGAGCAAGGGCGCCATGGCAGCGATGGTACCGAGGGCATTGATATAGCGCTCAAGTTCGTGAATGACCCGTGCTGCGGCCTCTTCGATGCACTCCTTCATGATCTCGCGACCGTGTTTGGAGTTGGCCAGGCCCGCAGCGAGAATCTCGCCCAATGGCGAGTGGGCGCGCAATTCCTTGAGCTTTTCTTTATTGAGCTGTTTGTCTTTTATCCAGACCCAGACCTGCCCCAGCAAATGCTCCGGGGTCACGCGACTGGCACGCAGGGTCCACAGGCGCTCGGCGACGATCGCCATGGCCGCGATGGAACTCAGAATGATCGGCAGCATCATCCAGCCGCCGGATTTGACCAATTCCCACACAGTGACAGCCCCCTTGAAAAAGTGCGCCACTCTAACATAGGGGGTGAGCACACCGAAGACCGGGATATTGCATCCGGTCGGGCACTGATAACCGGTGCTTACTGTGGCTGCGGCGGCGCAGCACGCCAGAACCGGCGTTGTTGACGCATCGTGAGCGGTGGTTCGAATCGCCCCAGTTGCAGATGAATGGCGCCTTGTTCGGCACTGTCGTAAACCTCCAGGCCAAGCTTGCGGTAACGTGCCATCACCGTGGGATGGGGATGACCGAAGGAGTTGCCGTTACCACGAGAGATCAGGACCGCCCTGGGTTGCAGCACGTTCAAAAGCGCCATCGAAGACGAAGTGCGGCTGCCGTGATGGGGGGATTGCAGCCAATCGGTGGTCACCGCGAGCGGGCTGCCGAGAAAAGCCTGTTCAGCCGCGTTTTCAATGTCACCGGTGAGCAGCAAGCGCTCGCCGCCGGCTTCTATCTGCAAGACACAGGATTTAGAATTGCTGTCCTTTGCCGCAGACCATTGCCAGAGTTGGAAGTTGACGCCATCCCAGCTCCATTGCCGGCCACTTTCGCAGCCTTCAATGGGCAGCCCGCCGAGCAGAGGCAAAGGTTCACCACTGACAATCCGCTCAACCGCTATTCCATCCACGACCGCTCGCGCGCCGCCCGCGTGATCGGCGTGGGCGTGACTGATGAGCATCAAGTCAATGGCATTAACGTCCAGTTTTCTCAAGGATGGCAGGACCACCCGCTCACCCAGATCGAAATCCCCGAAGCGCGGCCCGGCGTCGTAGAGCATAGTGTGATGCCGGGTCTTTACCAGAACCGCCAGCCCCTGGCCAACGTCCAGTTGCAAGATTTCTGCGATGCCTGGATCCACCTGCGAGCGGGGTGGAACCACCAGCAACAACAGCAGTGGCCAGCCCAGTGGACGCATGGGTACGCCGCGCGGCATCAGTAACAGGAGGGCGCCGAGGGTTGCCATCGCCCACACCCAAAGCGGTATGGCTGCGGGCACCCAGGCCGGCACCTGGCCGGCCACCAGTTCGAGACCTTTGAAGAGCCAGTCGATCAGCCCGCCCGCCAGCCACAGCAAGCTTTCGCCGACATAGGGAATCGGCAGTAAAAATGTGCCCAGCAATGCCGGAGGCAGGATCACCAGGCTCACCCAGGGCACCGCGATCAGATTGGCCAGGGGGCCACTGACGCTGATCGGCAAGCCAAGTATCAACAGCAGCGGACACAGGCCGATTGCGATCAGCCACTGCGCTCGGGTCCAGGTTTGCCACCATCGCCAAGGACCCAAGCGCCCGCCGAAAGTGAATATCAAAATTGCCACAGCGCCGAAGGATAGCCAGAACCCCGGTTGCAGACTCGCCAGCGGATCCATCAGCAGCACGGCATTGAGCGCCAGCAGCAGCGTCCACCACGCGCCGAGATGACGAAAGCGCAAGCGCCACAACAGTACCAGACCGATCATCACGCACGCACGACGTACAGGCACGTCGAAGCCGGCGAGCAAGCCGTAGCCCAGCGCCGCGGCAAATGCCAGGCCGCATGCCCAAGGCAGCCACGGTAAACGGCCGGGCCACACCCCATAACGTGCCATTGCGGCTATCAGGAGGTAGACAACGCCCGCCAGCATGCCGACATGCTGACCGGAGATCACCAGCAGATGCACAGTGCCGGTGTCCTGCAGTATCTGCCAATCCTCGCGAGCCAGCCCGCCGCCATCTCCCAACACCAGCGCGGCCAATGCCCCGTTCCGGCCTTGCGCATCCACCGCTTGCAGGCGCTGGCGAATCCCGTCGCGCCAGGCCCATCGAGCTTCACTGATTCGCTGACCATCCTTGACGGTCCCGGTCGCGCCGATGCGTTGCGCGAGTAACCAGGCCTCATAATCAAATGAATGCGGATTGAGCAAACCGGCCGGTCGCTTGAGTTTTACTGCGAGCCTCCAGCGTTCGCCACTGTTGACGGGCGGCCCGGCATACCAGGCGATGCGCAGGCGTTGCGGCACCTGAGAATGACGTGACCGGACATCCTCGAGTTCGAAGCGCACAACGCCTTCACTGGTCATGGGCAACCCGGTGACCCGCCCTTCTACCCAGCGTGTTTCTCCATCAAGACTGATCGGCAGTCGATCATCCAGCGCCCACTGCGCGTTCGCGCAGGCCCAACTGAAGCCGAACGCGAAGAATGCACACGGATAGGCCTTGAAGGGCAATGCCATCAAGCCCAACAGTGGCAGCAGTGTCCAAAACCAGACCGGTGGTAATTCCGGCAAAAATCGCAGGGTCAGTAAACCCGACGCCAGCGCTATCATCCCTGTGCGCATACGCCCGTCCTTGAGAATTCCTCCAATAGTGATAGTCGGCGCATGGCACGTGCGTCGTTATCAATTGTCACAAAGTCTGAATGGGCGACGCCCGGAATCCAGACATACTTGCCGCCTTAACCGACCGAGAAGCCCTATGCCCCGGCGCTTATTCAAACGCTACATGCCAGACCCGACCAGCATCAAGGAACACAAGTCCTTACGCTTTCTCGGCACGCTGCTGCATGACCCTAACCTCTGGCACCTCAACCGACACTCTGTCGCCCGGGCCATGGCGGTAGGATTATTTGCCGCGTTTCTGCCGATTCCGTTGCAAATGCTGGTGGCTGCGGTGCTGGCGATCATCGTGCGGGGCAACATGCCAATCGCGGTGAGTCTGGTCTGGCTGACCAATCCGATCACCATGCCTGCGGTCTTTTTCTGTACATATCAGACCGGTGCCTGGCTGATGGATGTGCCGCCGCGCCATCTGCCGGATGAGCTGACCTGGGAATGGATCAGCGGGCAGCTTTCGACGCTGTGGCAGCCGTTTTTGCTGGGGTCGGTGGTGGTGGGATTGGTGCTAGGCGTACTGGCCTACTTCCTGGTGATGATGTATTGGCGATGGTGGGTGAGCCGGCAGTGGGCCAGGCGCAAGAAAAAGAGAATGCGCTGAATACGAAAAGGCCTCCTGGACGGGAGGCCTTTTTTTCGCTTGGCGTTTGATCAAATGAGGATTAAGTCCGCATTCCTCGCCCACTCACCAGCAGCCGCGCGCATCCGATATACAAAGCCACCGTCGCCACCAGCATGAACGTGATCGCCACACTGATCCGGATATCCGAAACCCCGAGAATGCCATAGCGAAAAGCATTGACCATATGCAGCACCGGATTCGCCAGCGACACCGTTTGCCAGAACGGCGGCAGCAACGAGATCGAATAAAACACCCCGCCCAGATAGGTCAACGGCGTCAGCACAAAGGTCGGAATGATCGAGATATCGTCAAAGTTGCGCGCAAACACTGCGTTGATGAATCCCAACAGCGAGAAGATCGTAGCCGTCAGTACCACCACCAGGATGGTCACCCCCAGGTGATGTACCTGCAGATCAGTGAAGAACAACGACAGCAGCGTCACGATGACCCCGACCATCAGGCCACGCAGCACGCCGCCCAAGGTGTAGCCAATCAAAATGGTGTGCGGCGAAACCGGCGACACCATCAATTCCTCGATGGAACGCTGGAACTTGCTGCCGAAGAAACTCGAGACAACGTTGCCGTAAGAGTTGGTGATCACCGACATCATGATCAGGCCAGGCACGATGTATTCCATATAGGTGAAACCACCCATCTCACCAATTTGCCGGCCGATCAGATTGCCGAAGATCACGAAGTACAAAACCATGGTGATCGCCGGCGGCAGCAGGGTCTGCGGCCAGATCCGGGTGAAGCGCTTCACTTCACGGTAGACAATGGTATTGAGGGCAACGAGGTTGGGTTGCAGCTCGGAACTCATACCGCCACCTTCGACAGATTTTTCTCCACCAGGGACACGAACAACTCCTCAAGGCGATTGGTTTTGTTACGCAGGCTCAACACTTCAATGTTCTGCTGCGCCAGTTGCGTGAACAGCGCGGTGATGCCCATGGCTTTATCGACCTGAACCTCCACGGTGTGGCTGTCGACAAGCCTGGTCGGATAACCGAGCAACTGCGGCGCGGCGCTCAAGGTGTTTTTGATGTCGAGCAGAAATGTTTCCACATGCAGCTGGCCGAGCAGCTGTTTCATGCTGGTGTTTTCGACAATGGTGCCGTGGTCGATGATGCCGATATTGCGGCACAGTTGCTCAGCCTCCTCCAGATAATGCGTGGTAAGGATGATGGTGATGCCTTTCTGGTTCAGCTCGGTGAGGAAGGTCCACATTGAGCGCCGCAGCTCGATGTCTACACCCGCCGTCGGCTCGTCGAGGATCAGCAGACGCGGTTCGTGAACCAGTGCACGGGCGATCATCAGTCGACGTTTCATGCCGCCGGACAAAGAACGCGAAGGTACATCGCGCTTGTCCCACAATCCGAGCTGGGTCAGGTACTGCTCGGCGCGCTCCTTGGCGATTTTCGGCGGGATGCCGTAGTAACCGGCCTGGGTCACGACGATGTCAAACGTCTTCTCGAACTGGTTGAAATTGAATTCCTGCGGCACCACGCCGATGGAGCGTTTGAGCTGCGCAGGGTTCTTGTCCAGGTCGTGACCAAAGATGTTCACCGTGCCGCTGGTCTTGTTCACCAAGGTCGAGAGAATGCCGATGGTCGTGGATTTGCCGGCGCCGTTAGGGCCAAGCAAGGCGAAAAAGTCACCTTCGGCTACGTCCAGATCGATACCACTCAAGGCCTGGAAACCGTTGCCGTAGGTTTTGGTTAGCTGCCGGATGGACAGAGCGGAACTCATATCGGATTTACGCACCAAGAAGGGAAGAAAAGAATAAATAAGGGCGGGCGGCGAGCATTGCAACCGCGGCGCATGAGCGCAATGGTGCGTGTCGCCGCCACACAAGTACAGTCAAGTGTGTCGATAGTGAGTATTAAGTCAACGCGGTCATGACGGCTTTCTGATACGCCGGGCGCTGTTTAAGGCGGGCATACCAGGCTTCAAGACGGGGTTGTGGCGCGCGCTCGATCGGCATCTCGAGCCAGGCATAAATGAAACTGCCCAGAGGAATGTCGCCCATGCCGATTTCGGTGCCGGACAAATACGGTCGGGTGGCCAATGCTTGATCGGCCATCGTCAGCAGACCGTCGCATTCCTTGATCGCGGCGTTGATCACCGGCCAGTCCTGCTGCTCTTGCGGCGTGCGCAAGACGCCCCAGAACACAGTGCGGAACGGGCCGGCAAAACTTGAAGTGGTCCAGTCCATCCACTTGTCTGCACTGGCGCGGGCTTGCGGATTCTCCGGGCACCAGGCCGTGCCATTGGCGTGTTTGGACATCAGGTAACGGACGATGGCATTGGATTCCCACAGGACAAATCCGTCGTCGTCAATGACCGGCACGCGCCCGTTTGGATTCATCGCGCGGTACTCGGGCGTATCGACCACACCGAAGGCGCCACCTGCATCAATGGCCTCATAGGCGAGGCCCAGCTCCTCGGCGGCCCACAACGTCTTTCTGACATTCGATGAATTCTTGCGACCCCAGATCTTCAGCATGACCGCCTCTTTATGGATGAATGCGCAGGCAGCATACGCCCGATCAGGCGCGACTCAAATCACTCTGCATGTCCTCCAGACGCACCGGTAACTCATCGCTGAAAAGATGCGGATAGCACTTTTGAAGGTGCTCGAAAAAAAATGCTTCCGGCACGTCGGTGAATTGACCATGATCGATCAGGTATTCCATCAACAATTCGCCGTCGCGGTTGAACGGATGAAAAACGCTGTCGTGAATGCCGTCGAACTCCAGCGGCGCGACGTTGAACAGTTCGCACAGTCCCTTATTGAATGCCGGCGTCGCCTTCACCCAGCGGTCGTTCAGGTAGAGTTCGGTATAACCGTGCATGGCGAACACGTCACTCCTGAGCAGTTCGAGCAAACGCGGGGTCGATAGATGATTGCGTACATCCGCCAGACCAATACGTGCTGGAATGCCGCAGTGCCGCGCAGCTCCTGCAAGCAGAGTTGCCTTGGGCACGCAATAACTCTCTCCAGCAGCAAGCGCATAACTGCCACGTAATGTGTCCGGTTCACGACTGAAGGTATAAGGGTTGTAACGTATGGCCTCGCGCACCGCGTAATAAAGACTGATCGCCTGCTCGACAGGATCGCGTGAGTTACCACGATGCTTTTCGGCGAACTCCACCACCGAGGGGTGGTCACTATCGATGAAGCGGCCGGGACTCAGATACTCGTGCATGCAAACGATCTCCTGTAGAACTCCGAGTCTAGCGGCAGGTTCAGCACAGAGATAACGACGTTTCAGCCAAACTTGAGCGTATAGATGCTGGGTTTGTGAATGAAATGGTCAGTCATCAGTCCCACACATTCATCAAGGTTTTCCCACGATTTCTATCACCTGCTCTGACCACCCTGTTTTACGGATGCCGTCTACGCTCTGAGGGCTGGTTTTGCTCTGATTCACGGAGGATTAAATATGCTGCTGTTGTGGATACTGGTTCTGGTTGTCGGAATAGCGTATTTGGCCCACCGCCGCATCGCCCCGCTGCCCGCCTTGTGCATCGTTGCCGTCTACCTGGTCGCTATGGGCGCCTTCAGCCATGCACCGGGTTGGCTACTGCTGATTGGCTGGATTTTTATTGCGATTGTGGCAGCACCTTTGCTGCTGCCAGATCTTCGCCGAAAATATTTCACCGCGCCGCTGTTCAGCTGGTTTCAGAAAACCTTGCCGCCCATGTCGCAAACCGAACGTGATGCCATCGATGCCGGCACGGTTTGGTGGGATGGCGAATTGTTCAGCGGACGTCCGGATTGGGACAAACTGCTGTCCTATCCGAAAGTGCAGCTGACCGAAGAAGAACAGGCTTTCATCGATGGCCCGACCGAAGAGCTATGCGCGATGGTCAGTGACTGGCAGATCGGTCAGGACATGGACCTGCCTGCCGAAGCCTGGACTCACATCAAGGACAACGGTTTTTTCGCACTGATCATTCCCAAGGAATTTGGCGGTAAGGGCTTCTCCGCTTACGCCCACTCGCAAGTGGCGATGAAACTGGCGACCCGCAGCGGCGACCTGGCCTCCACCGTCATGGTGCCCAATTCCCTCGGCCCGGCCGAACTGCTGCTGCATTACGGCACTGACGAGCAACGTAACCACTATCTGCCACGACTGGCTCGCGGCGACGATATCCCGTGCTTTGCCTTGACCGGCCCATTGGCTGGCTCAGATGCCGGCGCAATGCCCGACACCGGGATCATTTGCAAAGGCCAATGGGAAGGCGAGGAAACCCTCGGCCTGCGCCTGAACTGGGAGAAACGCTACATCACACTGGGCCCGGTGGCCACCCTCCTCGGCCTGGCGTTCAAGGCCTACGACCCTGATCACTTGCTGGGCGAAAAGGAAGACCTCGGCATCAGTCTGGCATTGATCCCGACGGATACCGCCGGTGTTGAGATCGGCCGGAGGCATTTGCCACTCGGCGCTGCATTCATGAACGGCCCCAACTCCGGCAAGGATGTGTTCATCCCGCTGGACTACCTCATCGGCGGCCAGGAAATGCTTGGCAAGGGCTGGATGATGCTGATGAATTGCCTGTCTGTCGGGCGCTCGATTTCGTTGCCGGCGGTGGGCACGGGCGCGGCGAAGTTCACCAGCCTGGTGACCGGCCAATACGCGCAGATTCGTGAGCAGTTCAACGTCCCGTTGTCCGCATTCGAAGGCATTCAGGAAGCCATGGCGCGTATCGGCGGCAATGCCTGGATGATGGACGCGGCGCGGATGCTGACTGCCAATGCGGTCGATCTCGGTGAGAAACCGTCGGTGCTGTCAGCAATACTCAAGTATCACCTGACCGAACGCGGCCGCGAATGCATCAGCCACGCAATGGATGTCCATGGCGGCAAGGCGATCATCATGGGACCCAACAATTACCTGGGCCGCAGCTGGAACGGCGCGCCAATTTTCATCACCGTCGAAGGCGCCAACATTCTCTCGCGCAACCTGATGATCTTCGGCCAGGGCGCGATTCGTTGCCATCCGTTCGTGCTCAAGGAAATGGCGCTGGCCGGTCGTCAAGACAAGGATCAAGCACTCGTCGAGTTCGATGGGCTGTTGCTCAAGCACATCGGATTCGCTGTCAGCAATGCCGCCAGCACGCTGGTGCTGAATCTTGGTTTCGGGCATTTCGAACACGCACCTGGCAACACGCTCAGCCAAGGATACTTCCGGGCGCTAAATCGTCAGGCTGCAGCATTCGCCATGCTCGCCGACTTGAGCATGATGCTGCTCGGTGGTGAACTGAAACGCCGTGAGCGTCTGTCAGCCCGTCTGGGCGATGTACTCAGCAACATGTACCTCGCGTCTGCTGCGCTCAAGCGTTACCACGACCTTGATTCTCCGGAGCACATGGCGCCGCTGTTCACTTGGGCCATGGAGGAAAGCCTGGGTCAGGCGGAGCGCGCACTGGACGAGCTGCTGACGAACTTCCCGAGCAAGTTGCTGGGTTGTCTGTTGCGAGTGATCGTGTTTCCGTTCGGTCGTCGCCACAAAGGCCCGTCGGACAAACTCGGTGCAGAAGTGGCGGCGGTTATCGGTCGCGCCAAAGGCGACCCGACCCTCGAGGAATTGCTTGGCGGTTGCTACCGTCCGCAATCAGCGGATGACGCCGTTGGCGCCCTGCAACATGCGTGCAATCAATTGAACGCCGCCCAGCCCTTGCAGAAAAAGCTGCATGTGGCGCTCAAAAGTGGTCAGGTCAAACCCACTGCTGGCGAGCATGCCATCGATGCAGCGCTCGAGGCTGGCGTATTGCAACCGGTCGAAGCGCAGACTTTGCGCAATGCCGAAGCGGCACGCCGCAAGGTCATCGATGTCGATGATTTCGATAAAGAGGAGCTGGCACTGGCGGAAGGCAAAGTCCGCTGATCCCACCCACCATGTAAAAAAGGGCGCCGGAGCTTTATACTCCCGCGCCCGTTTTGCTCTTGAGGACTTATCTCGTGTCCAACATCGTTGCCGATCATCTCGTTTTGCTCGACCACCTGCGCAGCATCCTGGTCGCCGTAGGTGAAGCCGATCAGGTGCCCGAAGAAAGCCATGCCTTGTTTCTGGAGCGCTTCGACGAATTGCGTGCCTTGCTTCCGGTCGATCCGATCGAAAGCCAATACCTGGGTCAGGATATCCTGTGCCAGGTAATTACCCGTTATCCGCAAATCGCCCATCTGGTTCCGCGCGATTTGCTGTGGTATTTCGCCGGCGACTGCCTTCACTACATGCCTGATGAGGAAATCGCTCTGTATCAGGCACTGGAAGAGCGTCGTTTCGAAGCTGAACAGAACGACGAACCGTTCGACTGGAATCAGGAAAAACAGCTGCTGGCGATGTCGGACGACGACAGCAAACACTGATCCCTATCCGCAATGAAAAGCCCGCATGACTGCTCATGCGGGCTTTTTTCTGCCAGCTCACAGGCTGGACTTGACGGCACTTTCAGCGAAGGGCCAGTCAACGCAACCGGTCACGCTCAGGGAACTCATACTCCGTCGCCAGCTGGCTTGAAACGCCCGCCCCGGCCTTGCTCAACGTCGGCTCTTTCTCCATGCACTGCACCAGGTAATCGATTAACACGCGTAATTTCGGCGGCATGTATCGCGTAGGAGAGTGCAATAACCACGCACCACCTTGATAGGAAGACGCCTGAAACCTCCAGTCCGGTAACACCTGGACAATCAATCCTTGCTCCAGCGCATAACGTGCGGTGAAGTACGGCAGGCTCCCAATGCCGATATGCTGCAACACCGCGTCCAATCGCACCCCGGTGTGATTGGCTGCATAACGTCCCCGCACGCCCACGGTCACCGCCTTGACGCCCTTTTTGAATTTCCAGCGCGCATCACTCGGCATCTCGCCAAGATAAATGCAACTGTGCTTGTGCAAATCATGCGGGTGGGCCGGGTTACCGTGCTCCGCCAGGTATTGCGGTGACGCGCAGAGCATGTGATCAATAGTCAGCAACTGACGTCCAACCAGACCAACAGGTGGACGATCGGTAATGCGAATCGCCAGGTCAACATTGTCATCGATCAAATCGACCTGGCGGTCTTCGAGCACCAGTTCCACATCGACTTTGGGATAACGCCGCAAAAACTCCGGCATGTGCGGATGGAGCACAAATCGCCCCACGGCCTTCGGGACGCTTATACGAACCAACCCTTGCGCTTCTTCAGTGAACTGACCGCTGATTTCCATCACCGACCTGGCTGCGCTGACCATCTCCTGGCAACGCTGAAATACCTCTACGCCAGCATCGCTCAGGCGCAATTTGCGCGTGGTGCGTTTGAGCAAGCGTATCGCAAGCGCCTTCTCCAGCTTGGTAATACTGCGGCTGACGGCTGACGGCGAACAGCCGAGCTGGCGGGACGCTTCGGAAAAACTGCCGGTCTCGACCACCCTGACGAAAATAGCCATTTCCCCCATCAGGGGAAGTGGAAGATTTGTGCTCACAACGCAACATTCCTTTGAAGTTTGAACGGATTATCACGCAAATTCGCCCTTCATATAATGTAATAAGAATTTTAATAAGGGCATGGGATATGACGCTTCGCCTGTTTTTCCACAGTGACAACCTCAAAGGCAATGTGGAAGTCCTGGGATGCACGCCCTACGAGAACGCGTTTGCGGTGGAGTTGCGCGCGACCCTTTTCCACCCCCAAGGCGGCGGGCAACCTTGCGACGTCGGCTGGATCGGCGAAAGCCAGGTGCTGCGCGTGCTTCAGGAGCCGGACCGGATCATTCATGTCGTTGACCGACCGGTGGCAATCGGCATGACGTTTATCCGCATCGATGAGCAGCGTCGCCAGTTCAATACGCGAATGCACTCCGCCGGCCACTTGATCGGCCATTTTGTACAGGCGATGGGCTGGATGCCGGTCAAAGCGCATCACTGGCCAGGTGAGGGGCGGGTGCAATTCAAACCCATGGATTACGCGCAGGATGTCGACCTGCCTGCTGTTCAGCAGGGAATTGATCAATGGCTGGCCGATGATTTGCCGCGCTTGATCTCGCTGCGAGAAGGCGCTCGGGAAATCAGTTTCGGCGACCTGCCGGCCTATGGCTGCGGCGGCACCCACGTACGCAACCTGAAGGAATTGCGCGCGGTGACTGTCGATTCCATATCGCTTAAGAAAGGAACCCTGTCCGTTCACTACAGCGTGGACTGAACAGTTGACCGATGCTGCGACCGTCATTGCCTGATGCGCAAGGAGTCCGCATTCTCAATGCCTGGCATCGATTTAAAAGGCCCGCGCAGGCCATCTGGCGAGCCTTTTGCGCGGCAGCGGTGAAATTGCGGGCAAACAAAAACGCCGCTCAATGAGCGGCGTTTTTGTGAAAATGGAGCGGGAAACGAGACTCGAACTCGCGACCCCGACCTTGGCAAGGTCGTGCTCTACCAACTGAGCTATTCCCGCAAATGGCGTCCCCTAGGGGACTCGAACCCCTGTTACCGCCGTGAAAGGGCGGTGTCCTAGGCCACTAGACGAAGGGGACACGCTGCCCGGAACACATGGTGTGTGTTTCGGTGCCCAGATCCGCCTCCGAAGAATTGGTTCTGGTTTCACTCAGCTCTGCCCTAAGGCAACGCTGTTTAAAATTGGAGCGGGAAACGAGACTCGAACTCGCGACCCCGACCTTGGCAAGGTCGTGCTCTACCAACTGAGCTATTCCCGCAAATGGCGTCCCCTAGGGGACTCGAACCCCTGTTACCGCCGTGAAAGGGCGGTGTCCTAGGCCACTAGACGAAGGGGACACACGTACAACATTCACTACCTACCGCGTTCTGCTGTGTGCTTTACGCTGTAAGTGGCGCGCATTCTATGGATGGATTGAAGGGTCGTCAACCCCCAGATATAAATTTATTTAAATCAATGACTTCGCCCATCTTTGGGTCATCAATACGGGTTTTGCCACAACCCTTGGTTGGCGCCTATATTCTGGCGACTGCCAAGGCGTTATAGTCCGTGAGCTCTAGATAATGGCAAAATGCAATTTTTAACCAGTGCTTATATAAGCCCTGCATCGGCCGATACAAGTGTAACCGCCGGTTTGACTCGCCGAGCGGTCCTATGCGGGCCAAAGCCGAGTCACTACACTCGCACGCGAATCCTATGAAGAGGTCTTACCGGTGACACCACTCATGATCACCCTGCTAGTCGTAGCCGGGATCGCGCTATTGATTGCCATTGGCTACATGAACCATGTGGTGGAAAACAATAAGCTGGAAAAGGCCCGTACCAAAGTCGAACTCAATGACCGCTTGCGCCGCTGCGGGGAAATCACCGAAACCTTCCCCGGCCAGTTGATGACACCGGCCCTCAAGCTCTTGTTGACCCGCCTGGAACTGAACGTCTGTCAACGCCTGTTGAATCTGGAAAAATCCAGCGCCAACCTCAAGGAGAGAATCAGCGAGCTGAATGCGCTGGTTGCCCAGGGAGAGTCGATTGCGGTCAACAATCCCCCGTCGCCGATTCAGACAGAAGCCAAAGCCAAAGACGTGCGCTTCCTTCTGGAAGCGCTCCACGGCCAGATTACCCGCGCCGCACACGATGGTTTTTTGCCGGCCAACGAAGCCAAACGCTGGGTCCGCGAAGTCCGGCACATCCTGGTCCTGCTGCATATCGAGTTTTTCAACAACCTCGGTCAGCAGTGCCTGCAACACGACCAGCCTGGCCAGGCGCGCCTGGCATTCGAACGTGGCGTGCAGTACCTGCGCAAGCAACAGGAGCCGCAACTCTACACCGAACAGCTGGAGTATCTGGAGAAACTCCTCGCGCGCGCCAACGCGCAAGTGATGGACGACATTGCACCGGTTGAAGGAGAAGTGAACCAACTCACCGAGGGCCTCAAAGAGGCCGACGTTGATGCGGACTGGAAGAAGAAAGCGATCTACGACTGATTTGCGACTTATGAGAAAAGCCACCTGAACCGGTGGCTTTTTTCTGCTTCAGAGCCTGAAGTGCCCGACCATCCCTCTCAGCTCGACACCCAACTGCGCCAGTTCGATACTTGACGCCGCATTCCCTTGCATTGCCAACGAAGACTGATCAGCGCTGGCACGAATACTGGTCACGCTACGGTTGATCTCCTCCGCCACCGAGCTCTGCTCTTCGGCAGCCGCTGCGATCTGTTGGTTCATCTGCTGGATCAGAGAGACAGCCGCAGCGATGCTGCCCAGGGCACTTTCAGTTTGCAACGCATCACTCACCGCCAGCTTCACCAACTCGGCGCTGTTATGGATCTGCTGCACTGAAGACTGTGCGGCCGAACGCAAAGCGCTGATCAGGCGCTCAATTTCCTCGGTAGATTGCTGGGTGCGCCTGGCCAAGGCCCGCACCTCATCCGCGACCACTGCAAAGCCCCTGCCCTGCTCGCCCGCCCTGGCCGCCTCGATAGCCGCATTGAGCGCCAGCAGGTTAGTCTGTTGCGCCACGCTTTTGATGACGTCAAGCACCGCGCCGATGTTCTGGATTTGCGCACCCAGACTTTCAATGCTGGAACTCGCAGAAGACGCCGAATTCGCCAACTGCTCGATCCGCTCCATGCTCTGACGTACCACGAACTGACCGCTCTCGACCTTGCCGTCCGCTGTCTGCGCGGCCAAGGCAGCCTCTTCGGCGTTGCGAGCGACATCGTGCACGGTGGCTGTCATCTGATTCATCGCCGTCGCCACCTGTTCGGTTTCTTCTTTCTGGCTACTGACTTCGAGATTGGTTTGCTCGGTCACTGCCGAAAGCGATTGCGCCGAGCTGGCCAATTGCTCGATCCCCGCCTGCAAACCGCTGACAATGCCGCTCAGCCCGGCACCCATTTGTTGCATGGCCTGCATGAGCTGGCCGATTTCGTCGCGGCGCGTCACCGCAACCGTGCCACTTAGATCGCCGGCGGCAATTTGTTGCGCAACCCGGATCACACTTCGCAGCAGCGCGACGATCAGTCGGGTAATGACCCATGCAGCAATCAACCCAACCAACAGTGCAAGGGCTGACGAGCCGATGATCAGCAGGGTGTTTTTCTGCAGCTCGGCGTGCATCGCCTGATCCTCGGCGACATACGCCTGATCCACCCGCGCCATCACCTGTTCGGCGCGCTGATGCAACTGCGCATAGACTATTTTCTCCTGGGCCAGCAGTCCTGTGTATTCCGCAAGTTTTTCACTGAAGCCACCGATATGGCCGACCACCTCATTGAGGACGGTTTGATAACCCTCGTCATTGACCGAGGTTTTCAATTGTTCAGCTTGGCTGAGTGCCTGCTCTGCCTGCTCGATTTCGCCTTGCGCCGCACTGTCGTCACCCTTACGGCTTTGGTCGAGTCGCACGCGCGCTTCGTTCATGGCCTGCAACATCAGCCGCGCAACCTGGCTGACCTGGCCGGCCTGCTCAATGAACTGCCTGCCGTCCTTCCCTTCGGATTCCTTCAGGGTATAGGCTCCATCATCGGCGAGCCCGGCCTGCAGGACGTCGAGGTTATTGGCAACGCTCGACACAGACCAACTGGCCATCTCCAGGGCCAGGTCCTTGGCCTGACTCAAAGAAACGAACTCATCGAAAGCGTGGCGATACGCACTCAGCGACTGCTCGACATCGTTCATTACAGGGACGTTGATCGCAGATGCAGCCTTGAGCTCATTGGCCAGAACGCCCAGTGCGTCAACCCCCGCATGCAGAGCGGTGACCGTTTTTGCGTTACCGTGCAAGGCGTACTCCTGCTCCAACAGGCGCACTTTGATCAAGCCACTGTTAAGCGACGACATCTTTTGCAGTCCATCGAAACGCCCGCTGATGGTTTTCAAGGACCACACGCCGATGGCAGCCACCAAGGCTGTCAACAGCAATACCAAGATAAATCCGGCTCCCAGTTTTTTGGCCATACCGAGGTTGGCAAAACGTCCTTGCGCGGCCGTAATTATTGCACGTGGTCCCTTGAATCGATCGGATGGTGCAGGTTGGCAATGGGCAGGAATCAACACAAGGCTCTGGCGGCGGAACAATGGCAAAAAGCTATGGCATCGTCGTTTTCAGAACGATCAAGGTCGATCCGGGGTGGTGGCGTGAAAAAACGCGCGCGCGCGAGAATCGCAGGCACAGGTCACATTGATACGCTGCCACTCTCCGGTCTGCCCTGCAAAGCTGAAAGCGGTCTGCGACGACAGAGACACACCAAAACGCCGAGCCAACGACGTCACTTCTGCATACGTGCGCGGGCGTGAGCGCGCCCAGATGAACAGCCCGCCTGGTTTACCGAAAACTTCCCACTCGGCGTCCTCCAGCATCTGCAAGGCGGCGGCGCGATCAGTGTCCAATCGCTGGCGCAGGCGCTGTACCAATTTATGGTAAGCGCCGCTGGTCAACAAACATGTCAGCACCGCCTCGCTGAACGCTGAAGTGCCCAGGCTGCTGATGGTTTTCACCTTGGCCAGCTTCGCAATCATTGCCGGTTTGGCCACGATGAAGCCAACTCTTAACGAGCTGCTGAGTGTCTTGGAAAAGCTGCCGATGTAGATCACGCCGGGATCCAGCGCGGCGAGCCGCACACCGCGACCGCTGTGCAAATCGGCATACACGTCATCTTCTACCACTACCAGGCCATGAGTTCTGGCCAGTTGCACAACCCGTCGTGCCACTGCCGGCCCCAGGCTGCTACCGGTTGGATTATGATGAAAGCTGTTGATGAACAGCGCCCGAGGCTGGTGCTTCAACAGCAACGTCTGCAGCGCTTCGATATCAGGTCCGCAAGGTGTGCGCGGCACCTCGAAAACCAGGACGCCATGCAGTTTGAGCAGCTCGAAAAGCATTGGATTCCCGGGACTTTCCACCACCACGCAGTCCTGTGTATCAAACAACGTGCGCACGATCAGATCGAGTCCCTGGCTCGCGCCTGCGACCGTCATGATGCAGTCCTCATTAGCGGCGATATCCATAAGCCTCAAGCGCTTGAGTATCTGCTGTCGCAACGCTGGCAGACCAAGCGGTGTGTTGTAGTCGAAGACAGCAGCCATGTCGGAGCGACTGACCTGGCGGATCGCGTAGCCCAGATCATCCGTTTCGCGCCAGCTGTGCGGCACACCGCCACATCCCAGCGGCAGTGCCTGCGTAGCAGTAAGCGGCCCCGCATCGGCACCGTCGAGCCAAGGCGCAGAAGCCGTTGACGCCGGCGCAGCGACGATAAAGAAGCCCGCGCCGTGGCGCGCCGCAAGCACACCCTGAGCCACCAGCCGATCGCAAGCCTCCACCACACTGGACTGACTGAGCAGATTTATTCTGGCAATCTGCCGTGCCGAAGGCAGACGAGTTCCCGGCGACAGCTGCGTCTGGCGAATCCAGCAGGCGAGTGCGTCGACGATTTGTTGCACCACAGGCACCAATGCCTGTCGATCAATTCTCAATTCCATGAGCACGCAACTCCTGTTCATTGGCGCAAAGCAGTTAATCACAGGAGCGATCGACAGGCTGTGCGACAACGCCGACAAAACGCGAATCTCTAACCATTTGAAACATAATGCCCGCGCTTTCGAGGCATAGAAAAACCCGCACGGCTGCGGGTTTTTAATAGCTTGATCGCCAGTTTCAGAACGCTGTGACGCCGCCATCGACCGCCAGCGAATGACCCGTGGTGAAGGCTGCCGCATCGCTGCACAGGTACAACACTGCCGCGGCAATTTCTTCTACCTTGCCGATCCGGCCCACCGGATGCATCGCGTTGGCAAACTCGCCTTTATTCGGGTCGGCTTCATAGGCGCGGCGGAACATGTCAGTGTCGATCACCGCCGGGCACACCGCGTTGACGCGGATTTTTTTCTTGGCGTATTCGATGGCTGCCGATTTGGTCAGACCGATCACTGCGTGTTTGGAGGCGGCGTAAATACTCATCTTCGGAGCAGCACCGAGTCCCGCCACCGAAGCGGTATTGACGATGGCGCCAGCGCCCTGGGCCAGCAACAGCGGCAACTGGTATTTCATGCAAAGCCAGACACCTTTGACGTTGACGCCCATAATGGCGTCGAATTCATCAAGGGTGCCATCGGCCAGTTTGCCTTTTTCAATTTCGATGCCGGCATTGTTGAAGGCATAGTCAAGACGGCCGTAAGCATTGACCACTTCGTCCATCAGGTTTTTTACATCGCTTTCTAGGGTAACGTCACAGCGCACGAATGTGGCCTCCCCTCCCGCCGTACGGATCAGCGCGACCGTGCCTTCACCACCGGCAGTATCGAGGTCAGCAACGACCACCTTCAATCCCTCGGCGGCGAATGCCTGGGCAGTCGCGCGGCCGATGCCATTGGCGGCGCCAGTCACTACGGCGACCTCACCGGAAAACGTCATGCTCATGTGGTTTGTCCTCAAGGGGAGATGGTGAACGTACAGGCTCTCAGTCTAAGCACACGTCTGCATGGCGCGGCAGCACTATCAGAAGGCCGGTTGGGCACCCATGAGCGGCAGTGATGGAACGGTCAACATCATCACTGCACTGGATCAAGCTGCATTCGCCGCATCTGCCAGACTTGCAGCATCGCCCCTTAAGGGCTATCAACAAAGCTTCATTCATCTTGAGCGTCCGTCATGACAAACCCGATCAACCGCCAGTTCCTGCTCGCCAAACGTCCCCTCGGCGCGGCCACCCGCGAGACGTTCACCTATCAGGAAGTACCCGTCGGCGAACCGGTTGCCGGGCAGATTCTGGTCAAGAATGAATATTTGTCTCTAGACCCGGCGATGCGTGGCTGGATGAATGAGGGCAAGTCCTACATTCCGCCAGTTGGCCTTGGCGAAGTAATGCGCGCCTTGGGCGTGGGCAAAGTCGTCGCCTCGAACAACCCCGGGTTCGCCGTCGGCGACTACGTCAACGGCGCGCTTGGGGTCCAGGACTACTTCCTCGGCGAGCCCCGTGGTTTTTACAAGGTCGATCCGAACCTGGCGCCGCTGCCGCGTTACTTGTCGGCGCTGGGCATGACGGGGATGACCGCCTATTTCGCACTGCTGGAAGTCGGCGCACCGAAAGAAGGCGACACCGTTGTCCTATCAGGCGCAGCCGGTGCTGTCGGCAGCATCGCCGGGCAGATTGCCAAAATCAAAGGTTGCCGCGTAGTAGGCATTGCGGGCGGCGCAGACAAATGCAAATTTCTGATCGACGAACTGGGCTTTGATGGCGCCATCGATTACAAAAGCGAAGACGTTCACGCTGGCTTGAAACGCGAATGTCCCAAAGGCGTCGACGTGTATTTCGACAACGTCGGAGGCGATATCCTCGACGCGGTATTGAGTCGTCTGAACATGAAAGCACGCGTGGTGATATGCGGCGCCATCAGTCAGTACAACAACAAGGAAGCGGTCAAGGGCCCTGCCAACTATCTGTCCCTGCTGGTCAACCGGGCGCGGATGGAAGGCTTCGTGGTGATGGACCACGCTGCGCAATTCGCCGCCGCCGGGCAGGAAATGGCCGGCTGGATGGCCAAGGGTCAGCTCAAGAGCAAGGAAGATATCGTCGAAGGCCTGCAAACGTTCCCGGAGACGCTGATGAAACTTTTCAGCGGCGAGAATTTCGGGAAACTGGTGTTGAAGGTCTGAAGCCGGTCAGATTTCTGACCATATCCAAAGGGGAGCGAACTGGTTTGCTCCCCCTGTCATTTCAGCGGTTGATCAAGCCAGCTCAGCCACAACGTCTGCCAGTGCCTTCGCCGGATCTGCCGCCTGACTGATCGGACGCCCGATCACCAGATAATCGGAACCGGCGTCCAGCGCCTGGCGAGGGGTCAGAATGCGTCTCTGATCATCCTGCGCGCTACCTGCCGGACGAATCCCCGGCGTCACCAGTTGCAGCGATGGATGCGCGAGTTTCAACGCCTGGGCTTCCAGCGCCGAACAGACCAGACCATCCATCCCGGCCTTTTCGGCCAGGGCCGCCAGACGCAGTACTTGCTCCTGCGGTTCGATATCCAGACCGATACCCGCCAGGTCTTCGCGTTCCATGCTGGTCAGCACGGTCACACCGATCAGCAGCGGTTTCGGGCCATTACGCTGATCAAGCACTTCACGGCAGGCAGCCATCATGCGCAGACCGCCGGAGCAATGCACATTGACCATCCACACGCCCATTTCAGCTGCCGCTTTCACCGCCATGGCTGTGGTGTTAGGGATGTCGTGAAACTTGAGGTCCAGGAATACCTCGAAGCCCTTGTCACGCAGGGTACCAACGATTTCCGATGCGCAGCTGGTGAACAGCTCCTTACCGACCTTGACCCGGCACAGTTTCGGGTCCAACTGGTCGGCCAGCTTCAGTGCGGCGTCACGGGTGGGGTAATCCAGGGCGACGATGATAGGAGTCTGGCAGACGGACATGTGCGGGCTCTCAGGCAGGATGAAATCGGCGCGCATTGTAGCGGAACCAGCGCGACTGCGGGACCCGATGATCGGTGAATCGTCGGCGCCCAACCAAGACTAGCCCTTGCGCCGACTGTGTCGAGTTCCATCCCTCAGGGACGGCGTTCATCAACCCGCGCCTGGCTTTTGCTCCAGTCGGTCAACAGGCTGTAAGCCACGGCCAGCAATGTCGGCCCGATGAACAGGCCGATGAAGCCGAACGCGATCAACCCGCCAAACACGCCAAGCAACACGATCACCAGCGGAAGATTACCGCCGCGACTGATCAGATAAGGCTTGAGTACATTATCGACTCCGCTAATGATGAACATGCCCCAGCAGCCGAGGAATATCGCCAAACCATAATCGCCCTTCCAGGCCAGCCACGCCGTGGCCGGGATCCACACCAGGGGTGGGCCCATCGGGATCAGGCTGAGCAGGAATGTGACGATACCCAGCACCAACGCCCCCGGAACCCCGGCAATCAGGAAGCCGATCAGGGCCAGAACGGCCTGGGCAGCGGCGGTCCCGATCACTCCGTTTACCACCCGCTGCACGGTACCGGCGACCAGTTCGATGTAGTAACCGGCACGATCACCGATCAACCGCTGCAGCAGACTGTGGACGAATGCCGCCAATCGCGGCCCGTCACGGTAAAAGAAGAACACGAATACGATGCTCAGCGTCAGCTCCAGTATGCCGCCGCCAATTTGTGCGCTGCGCGCCAGCAGCCAGTTCCCCACCTGCCCCAGATAAGGTTTGAGCGAAACCATCATCGCCGCGCCTTGCTGATCGATGCTGTTCCAGATGCCAACAATCCGCTCCCCGACCAACGGAATACTGCCGAGCCAGGCCGGCGCTTCAGGCAGTCCGTCGACCTGCACATCCTTGATGAAGGCGGTGGCATCGCGTACATGGTCGGCCAGGTTGAATCCCAGCCAGACCAACGGCGCCGCCACCAGTACCATCCAGCCCATGGTCAGCAGCGCGGCTGCCAAAGATTCCCGGCCATTGAGCCATCGGGTGAGCAAGCGCATCAGCGGCCAGCTGGCAAACGCCAGCACCGCCCCCCAGAACATTGCCGACCAGAACGGCGCCATCACCCAGAAGCTCGCGCCAAACAGCACCAGGAGCAGGATTTGCACCAACAGCCGATCGTTATTGATCATCCGGTTCTCGAAAAAGATTCAGTCAGAAGGAGTAGACGAACACGGCTGGCGTGTTCGCCCGCTACAGCTTAACGCAACAGCTCGATGCGCAAGCCAGAGCCTTCGACACTGCCTGTCTCCATACGCGCCGCCCGCACGCCCTGCCCCATCAATGCCTGACGCCAGGCCTCGGCATTGGGCCCGGAAATCGCGACCCGCAAACCGGTGTCGAGATTAAGACCGCGCGAGAGCAGGCGCAGCCAGATTTCGTCCGGCGCTTGCGTGAGTTTGGGGAAATCCAGCTCGCCGGTACTTTTGAGCTCGCGCAGCAATGTTGCGGAGGTCGGCAGCACATCACCCAACGGCGCTTCGGCGTCGAATTGCTCGACGTGCAGGTAGGCTTTGCGATTGCCGCGAGTGATGCCGTAAAGCGCGACCAGCGTGTTGTCGCGCGGCGCCGCAAGCCTCAAAAGCAGATATGCCTGCTGATCATCGGCGCCGTACAGTTTGGCATTGCTGAACACTTCGTTGGCCCAGAGGCTGCTCTCGCCACAATCCCGCGCCTGACACCAGAACAGTAACTGCGCGCCTTGCTCTTGCAGCGCTTCGCGAGCAGCAGTGAATGCTGCATTCGAGGAATGCTCCGGGGGTAGCTCGTAGGTCACGGATGTGACTTGACCACGGGCGCTTACCTGCCCGTCGAAACGTAACTGACCGCTTATTTTGCGGATCGAGCCCAAGGGGTAGATCCGCTCCAGTTCAGCCACCGGCCGATAGTCGACAATTTGCGCATCGGCCATGCGCGGCACGATCGGGAGGTCCTGACTGCCGGGCACATCGGCAGCAAACAGCAGAGGAGTGAAACTGCACAATGCCATGACACCGAGAAATCGCATAGGCAGGCTCATCGGATCAGCGAGGCCTGGGCATTGAAGACGCGGGCGTCATCGATGCGATTCGGTATCGGCCATTCTGGCTGCACGGTCTTGAAATGCCGGTATTCCATGTTGTAGATACTCAAAGCATACCCTGTGCACGGCATGCCGGGCTCCTTGAGCACGATAGAGACCTTGTGGCCATTCGGGGGCGCAGCGGTGTAGAGATCTATCATGGTTGTCTCCCATTTCAACCCGCCCAGCCTCGACAGTTGCCTCGCTCAAGTCAAGGAAGTGTGAAGAAGCGTTTGAAACAGTCTGCGACAAGGCTGGCCCCTTGGTCATCATTCAAGTGCAAATGATGGCCACCTGGCAGCTGTTCCCGAGTGAAGGGGAGCCGGTCCAGCAATTCGCAATGTTTGGCGAGCATGCCGTCTGCAGCCACGATTAGAGTGGCCGGGCAACTGACTCGCGCCACGAAGGCCATCGCCTGCTCGCTGGTAAGACGCAGAGGCGAAGGCAGCGTCAGGCGGTTATCGGTGCGCCAGGTGTAACCGCTTGGCACCGGCACAAGGCCCCGCTGCGCCAACAGCTCGGCCGCCTCGCGGCTGACCGCCACCAGACCTTTCATGCGCGCTTCGATGGCGCGGTCCAGTGTGGTGTAGACCGGTTTGCGCTTGTCCCGCAGGTCCAGTTGCGCTTGCAGGGCCATGCCCATGCGCTCGGCGGCATTTTCGCCTTTGTCGGTAGGAGGGATGACTCCGTCAATCAAGGCCAGATGCGTGACGCGCTCCGGCAAAGAGCCGGCAATGATCAATGACACGATGGCGCCCATGGAGTGCCCCATCAATGCAAAACGCTGCAGACCCAGTTGCTCGGCTACTTGCAGTACGTCGTGGGCATAATCCCACATGGCGTATCCGGCACCGGTCGGTCGATGCCCGGAATGGCCGTGGCCCGCCATGTCCAGGGCGATGATGCGCAGCCCGTCGAGCTTCGGCGCCAATCGGGCAAAGCTGTTGGCATTGTCCAGCCAGCCATGCAGGGCAATCACCGGCAAGCCATCTTCGGGACCCCAAAGGTGTGCGGCCAACTCGATGTGGGGCAGATTCAACCGGACTTCTTCCACGCTGTTCATGCGCAATCCTGCTCGTGCCGCGCGTGCCAGCGAGTGAACAGGTTTTTCAACAGCGTCGCCGTTTCATGAGGACGTTCGAGGGGAAACATGTGGCCACCCGGCATGGTCAGGGATTCACCCAACGGCATGCGGCCAACGGCACTGGTGTGATGGCGCATGACAACGCGGCTTTTATGCCCGCGCACCACGGCGAGCGGCACCTGCAGCAGGCGTGCGCGGCCGGGGCTGGTATGCGGCACGCCCCGATAGATGCTGATTTCGGTGGCCGGATCGAAGCGCAGCCGCAGCGTGTCGCCAACCTTGTGCAAACCGTATTGAAGGTAGGCATCGAAACAGTCCGGATCGAAACCTCGAAACAACGTCTTGCCAGCAAAATAGCGACGGGCAGATTCCAGATCGGTGAACTCTTCACGGCGGCCCAGGGTACGGCCAGCCGGCGTCAGGCGATCGATAAAACCAAAGCGCTTCGCCGCGCGGATCACCCATTGGTCGGTGCGGGTCAGCACTGGCGAGTCGAGCATCACCACGCCGCGATACAGCTGCGGACATCGCAATGCCGCATGCAGATGAAGCACGCCGCCCAGGGAATGGCCGACACCCCAGACTGGCTGCGCCTGCTGCTCAAGATGATGGATGAGCTCATCCACCAGATTGTGCCAGTTGTCGTCGGCAGGAAAGCGCGGGTCGTGCGCGTGCTGCTCAAGATGCGTCACCTGATATTCGGGCGCCAGCGCCGCGAACAGCTTGCCGTAGGTTGCCGAAGGAAACCCGTTGGCGTGGGCGAAAAAAATCTGCTGCGACATACCGGCCATTCCATTCACGAAACAAAGACCGATTCTCCGCATGCCAGGCGCGCTGCGCAATGACCGTAACTGCCAGGAATGATGACAGTCCGGTCAGAGTGATACCGCCCAGCGCAGCTGATCGGTGCTCAGCGAGCCGGCGGATTCTCCCCCAGCGGTACCACCGCCATGGTCAGCCGTGACACGCAGCTGGCCTTGCCTTCATCACTGGTCAGGCGAATGTCCCATACATGCGTCGTACGCCCGATGTGGATTGGCTTGGCCGTTGCGGTCACGCGCCCGCTGCGCAGCCCACGCAGATGATTGGCATTGATCTCCAGACCGACACAGTAAAACTTGCTGGCATCGATGCACAGATAACTGGCCATCGAACCGACAGACTCGGCCAGCACCACCGACGCGCCGCCGTGCAGCAGGCCGTATGGCTGATGAGTGCGGTGGTCGATGACCATGCTCGCCGTCAGGGATTGTTCATCGAAGGATTCGAAGCGGATATCCAGCACTTCGCCAATAGTGTTTTTCTGAATCGCGTTCAGTTGCTCGATATTCGGTGTGGTACGCCACAGACTCATGCTGACATCCTTTGTTGTTTTTTATAGGTTTCAATCCTGCCACAGCACGGCCTCACTGCGCTCGCTCCATTCTTCGAACCGGGCGCCGTAAGCGGCTTCGATCACGTTGCGTTTGATCTTCAGGGTCGGCGTCAGGAAGCCGTTTTCCACGGCCCAGCTTTCTTTGACAATAATGAGCCGGCGCAGACGCTCATGCTTGTCCAGAGCACCATTGACTTCTTCGAGGAGTTTTTCCAGGCTCGACTGCAGGCCCGCGCGCGCCGCACCGTCCGCGTCTTGCTGGCCGAGCGCAGAGAGCACGCACAGCCCCAGTGGCGCGCTCAAACCATCGCCGACCACGCAGACTTGTTCGATCCTTGAATGCCCGGCCAGGCGATTTTCGATCGGTGCCGGCGCAACATATTTGCCCTTGCTGGTTTTGAAAATCTCCTTCAGGCGTCCGGTCAGGCGCAGGTAGCCCTGAACGTCTTGTTCGCCTTTGTCACCGGTACGCAGGAAGCCGTCTTCAGTAATCGTGTCGGCGGTTTTTTCGGGCTCCTTGTAATAGCCAAGCATGGTCGCGCCGCTGCGCACCATGACTTCGCCAGAATCGTCGATGCGCACCTCCACCTCCGGGCACGGCTTGCCGATCCAGCCGGGTTGATGCTCACCGGGCCGCCCGATGTGGGAGTACCCGCAACTCTCGGTCATGCCGTACACCTCGAGTACGTCGAGCCCAAGTTTGCGATACCACATCAGCAAGGTCTGCGGGACCGGCGCCGCACCCGACAGGGCCACCCGCAGTGCATCCAGCCCCAGCCCTGCAAGCACCTTGTGGCCGACCCGCTTGCCGATGAAAGGCAAGCTCAGGAGAAAATCGAGACGCTTCGCCGGGATCTTGCCGTATACGCCCATCTGGAATTTGGTCCAGATGCGCGGCACTCCGAACAGCGCTGTCGGGCGCGCTCGCTGCAAATCAGTGAGAAAAGTGTCGAGGCTCTCGGCAAAAAACACCGTTTGCCCGGTATAGATCGAGGCCAGCTCAACGAACATTCGCTCAGCGACATGGCACAGTGGCAGGTACGACAGCAATCGATCCTTTTCATTGAGACCGAACAGTTGCGTACCGCGAGACGTGGCAAAACCCAGATTGCCGAAGCTGTGCATCACGCCTTTGGGAATGCCGGTGGTGCCGGAGGTGTAAATGATCGTTGCCAACTGGTCGGCGCACGGCTTGGGATCATCCTGGATCGGTGAACTCGCTTGCAGGTCCGCCCAGCTGAAATCGAACGGGCCGGGTGGATGCAATGGCAGGCTGATGGTCGGCAACGTTGGGCTGACTCCGCGGGACATGCCCGGCCAGTCGTCCAGCTTGCCGATAAAGGCCAGCGCAGCCTCGGAATGCTCGAGCACTTGCGCGACCGATTCCGCAGTGAGGTTGGGGTACAATGGCACTGAAACATGCCCGGCCATCCAGATCGCCAGGTCGGCGATGATCCAGTGCGCGCAATTTTTCGAGATCAGGGCGATGTGGCTGCCCTGCGGCAGTTCTCGCGAACGCAACCAGTGTGCAGCGCATCGGGCCTGGTGGCCGACGTCCGCCCAGGTCAACGTCTCGACCTGGCCAGCACCGGTCGGTTGCACCAGGTAGCGCTGGCGCGGATGGCGGGCTTCACGTTCGTAGAAAACGTCCAGCGGCAGGCGAAAAGCGGCAGACATACGACTCGCTCCTGTTTTTGGTCTGGAGCAAGCGTAGTCAACCAAGCGATTGCTTGGTTGACTATTTGACAAAGAAAATAAACCTGCCAAGCACCGTGTTAAGCAAGGCTATCCCGCGATGACGTCACCGCGGGCGCATTTATCCACCGCAGTGATGCCATCGCGAGGGCAAGCCTTGCGCCCACAGGGATCAGGTCTCACCCCCAGGGATCAGGTGACTGCATTCAAGCTGGGTGTTTGATGCTGTTGAGTTTCATGCCGCCCGCCAGTGGAAGGTCGCCTTCCAGCTCAGCCAGACCCGCGGTTTTTACCGATTCCGGGTCCTGCACGTGGCCATGTTGAAGGTAACCGAGCAAATTACCGACCAGCGGGTTATGGCTCACCAGCAACGCATAATCCACCGACACCAGTTGCTCCGCCACTGTTTGCGGACGGTAGTCGGGTGTCAGCCAGTCGACGGTGCGGATGTCAGGCGCGAAACCCAGCGCTTCTTTGACAATCTCGGCCGTCTGCTGCGCACGCACGTAAGGGCTAGCATAAATCGCCGTAACCGACTGCCCGACCAATTCGGCCGCGATGCGCAACACTTCCTCCCTGCCATGCGCAGTCAACGCCCGCTCCGAATCGGGCCGCGTGCCGTGTGGCTCGGCTTCACCGTGCCGTAATACCCAGAGTTTCATAGTTTAGGCTCCTCATCTCGGGCCGGGTGCGGTGCCGGCGCCACCACATGCGGTGCTTCACCTTCCGGCGCACGCGGCGTCGGCCAGTCGGCGAACGGCCAAGGCTTGTGGTCGCTATGGAAGCTGCCGAAACGACCGATCTGCGCCAGGAACTGGCTCAGGCTGTCGCCAAAATTCATAAGGCTGGCGCTGGGGGCGCCGTAGATCAAACGATAGATCAACTGGACCAGCACCACCGCGCCGAGGATGAACTGCGCGACTTGCCAGACCAGCACGTAGACGATCATCCACAACACCCTGAGCAGGATGGACTCGTACCTGGCTTCCGTTTTCGGATCGTTCATGTGAAATGCCCTGCCTGCTTTGAAAACGTGGTCAGTTGAAACCACTGGTGGAAATAAAATCGACGTCGGTTTTCGGTTCGCCGCGCATTAATAGACCGATCACCTGATCCAGCGTGCGCCCTTCGAACAGGATCGCGTGCAGTCCGGCGACCAGCGGCATGTACACGCCCACTTCCTGGGCCTTGGCTTTCAGCACTTTCAACGTATTCACGCCTTCAGCGACTTCACCCAATCGTGTCACCGACTCTTCCAGGCTCAGCCCCTGACCAAGGGCAAAGCCGACCTGGTAGTTGCGACTTTTTGCCGATGAGCACGTCACGATCAAGTCGCCCACGCCCGCCAGGCCGAGAAAGGTCATAGGGTTGGCACCCTGGTTGACGGCAAACCGGGTCATCTCCGCCAGCGCACGGGTGATCAGCATGCTCTTGGTGTTCTCGCCCATGCCCAGCGCCACGGCCATGCCGGCAATGATCGCGTAGACGTTTTTCAGCGCCCCACCCAACTCGACGCCGAACCGATCAGCGCTGGCGTACACGCGAAAAGTCTTGCCGTGCAGTGCTTCCTGGACCCGTTGGCACAGTTCTTCGTCTTCGCTGGCGACCACCGTGGCGGTCAGCGCATGTTCGGCGATTTCCCGGGCCAGGTTCGGCCCTGACAGGACGCCGATGCGCGCTTGCGGAGCGATCTCTTCGAGGATTTGGCTCATCAGTTTGAAGGTATCGGCTTCGATGCCTTTGGTCAGACTCACGAGCAGCTTGCCACTCAGGCGCTCGGCATGCGGCGCGAGGACCGAACGCAGGGCGCTGGACGGCAATGCAACGAAACACAAATCGCAGCTTTCCAGCGTGGCGAGCAGGTCGGTAACCGGCTCGACCGCCGGAAGAATCTTGATGCCTTTGAGGTAACGCGGGTTTTCGCGATTGACCCGCATGGCTTCGGCCTGCTCGGGATCACGCATCCACTGTCGGACCTGATGGCCGTTCTCGGCCAGTAGATTGGCCACGGCGGTACCAAAACTTCCGCCTCCCAGGACCGCAATCGGGCGCTGTTCAGTCATATGCAATCCGTTAATCCATACCAGTGGCGATGCCGGCATTATACGGAGCGTCCCAATGGCGACCACCCCCCTGAACAATTCACGGCTTATGTAGAAAGAAGACCAACAAAACCAAGGAAAAATGCAGGCTTCGTGACTGGAAAACCTGACCGGCTCGGTTAACATGCGCGCCAATCGTTCGCTTCCAAGGCTGTCTCGTGTCTTTTGCTTTTCCGTCCTCCCGTTCGCCGCTGTTTCTGGCGCTGATTCTCAGCCCGTCGTTACAGGCAGACGATTTGTTCCTCGACAGCGAGTCACTGCCGCAAGTGCTGACCGCCACCCGACTGAAACAGTCACCGGCGGCGGTACCGGGGAGCATGACGGTGATCGACAACGAGTTGATAACGGCCAGCGGTGCCCGCGATATCAGCGAATTGCTGCGCCTGGTGCCGGGCATGATGGTCGGCAACATCAATGGCAATCAGCCAGCGGTGAATTACCACGGCACCAACGCCAGTGAAGCGCGACGCATGCAAGTACTGATCGATGGCCGCTCCGTCTATCGCGCCGGTCTGGCCACGGTGGACTGGAGCGATATTGCGGTGGCGATGGAGGACATCGAGCGCGTCGAAGTGTTTCGCGGGCCGAATACCGTCAGCTACGGCGCCAATGCGCTGATGGCGGTGGTCAACATCATCACCCGCCACCCGGCCGGCAGCCACGGCACGCGGATGAAAATCACTCGTGGCCAACGCGGCATCAATGATTTTTATGCCAGTCAGGGTCAGGGGTGGGACGGCGGCGACTTGCGCCTCTCGCTGTCCGGGCAGGAGGATGACGGATTTGATTCGGACCGCAGCGGCGCCGATTACCGCGACAGTCGCCGCTTGAACCGCTTCAGCCTCGCCGTCAGCCAGGCGCTGGACGAGCAGCAAAGCATCGACTGGCAATTGAGTGCCAAGGACGGCGCCAATCAACGCCCCTACACTTACCGGCCGGTGTTCTCGGGGATTACCGCGGCGGGGGATAATTCCGACGTCAAGGCCAAGGATTACGCAGGCTCCTTGCGCTGGAACCTCGACCTCGCCCCCGACCACAGCCTTTATATCCAAGGCTCGGCCCAGCACTGGGATCGTCAGCAAACCTGGCGCGCCTGCGACGCGGAGGTGTCGTTCAGTCCACAGTTGGCCGAGCTGTGGCAGCTCAACCCGGACTACACCGAGCGCCTGGCCCGTAATATCGAACGGTTCACCGGGCCCGGGGCGCCGGCCGGCACACCGGCAGAGCAGGCACTGGCTGCTCAGGCGCTCGGACAATGGCGTGACGGCGCCCGCCAGACACTGTGCGGCGATATCGACCAGAGCGCCCGGGAGTCGCGTTACGACCTCGAACTGCAGGACACCCTCAGCCTGTCAGACAGCCTGCGTCTGCTCAGCGGTTTGAACTATCGTTACGACCGGGCCGATTCCGAAACCTATTTCAACGGCACGCTGGATGACACCACCTGGAGAGCGTTTGGGCAGTTCGAATGGCGCGCCAGTGAGCACTGGTTGCTGCAGGGCGGCGCAATGTTCGAAGACACTCAGTTGATCGGCAGCTCGCTGACCCCGCGAATAGCGGTCAATTATTTGATCAATCCGCGCCACGGGTTGCGCGCGGTTTACTCGGAGGCGATCCGCTCGCCGGACATGTTCGAGAACAACGTCAACTGGAGCTATCGGGTGACCAACCTGAAGCCCGGTGCCTACGGCCAGAGCAGCGCGCGCTACTTCGTCAGGACCCGTGGCCCTGGCAATCTTGATCAGGAACACATGCGCTCTCGTGAATTGGGTTACAACGGTTACTTCCCCGGGCCAGGGCTGGCGGTGGACGTGAAGGTATTCCATGACGAAATCACCGGCATGATCAGCGAGCCGCTGCGCAACAATCAGTACATCGCCAGCAATGCCAACAGCTCGCGCTTCAATGGCGCTGAGACCCAACTCGACTGGCGCATGAGTCGCGCCGACCGGTTACGCCTGACCTACGCCTATGTCGATGCCCAAGCGAGCAATCCCCTGGATGCACAACAGACCGCACGCAACAGCGGTTCTGCCGGGTGGCTGCATGACTGGGGCCATGACTGGAACAGCGCCCTCTTCTATTATGGCGACGATGCGCTCAACGGCTACCGCTTCGAACGGGTCGATTCGCGCATTGCCAAACACATCCCGCTGGGCCACGCTCAGCTGGAACTGGCGGGCGTGCTCCAACAGCGACTGGATCGGCAACCCACGACATTCATCGATAATCGCTATGATGAGCGACGAGTGATTTACTTCAGCGCAGAGCTGTCGTTCTAGGATGACGCAATCTCAGTCACGGAAGATGCCACTCCTTGGCCGCTTGCTGGCCGGGGTCTGCCTGTTGTCTGCCGGCCTGCTCACCAATGCGTCTGCCGGCGCCGCCGAGATCCTGCTGACCGGCACCGAGAACAGCCCTGGCATGCACGCCTTCGCCTCGGCACTGGGCGAATTGCGCCCGGCGGACACCGTACGTTTCCAGCCACTGGCCAGCCTGCCGGCCCCCGGTAAATTGCCCAACGCCACCCGTTTGATTCTGCTGGACATGCCAGGACTCGACTGGCGCCTGCAAGACCCTGAGGGTCCGCCCACCCTGGTGCTGCGCATCAGTCGCGTGCAGGCTCATCAGCGTTTGGGTTCGACCGTGCCATCACGCTTGAGCCTGCTCTGGAGTGACCCGCCGCTTGGGCGACAACTGCGTCTGTCGCGCATGCTCTTGCCTGAGGCTAAACGTATTGGCGTGCTTTACGACGACCACAGCGAGTTCCTCCTCAAGGAGCTGCGCCAAGCCGCCAGCCCCCTGGGCCTGGAGATTGTCAGCGAACGCTGGGATGACACCAGCGAAAGCCGCCCGCTGCAACACTTGCTGAAAAACAGCGACGTGTTACTGGGAATCGACGATCCCGACCTGTACAACCCCAAAACCGCGAAGAACCTGCTGCTCAGCAGCTATGCGCGGCAGACTGCGCTGATCGGTCCCAACGCCGCCTTCGTCAAGGCAGGTAGTCTGGCCAGTACCTACAGCGATCAGGCCGACTGGCTGGCTATCCTCGACACCCTGCTCGACCGACCACCTGCGACCTGGCCGCGCACGTACTACCCGCACCGCTTCAAGGTTTCATGTAACCCGCAAGTCGCCCGTTCATTAGGTATGGAACAGATGAATGAAGCATCTGTCGCCTCACTGTTGGCCGAAGGAGAACGCCGCCCATGACCTTCCGTCGTCGCTGGGACATCAATACCCGTACCCAGATCATCAGCCTCGGCCCGGCCCTGTTATTGACCTTGCTGTTGATCAGTTTCTTCACCTTCGTACGAATTCAGGATTTGCGTCAGGAGCTCAACCATACCGGTCAGTTGATCGCTAACCAGCTGGCCCCGGCGACGGAATACGGAGTGATATCAGGCAACAACGAGGTTCTGGAAAGTCTGCTCAAGGCCACCCTGGCCACACCCAATGTGCGCTTCCTTGAGGTTCAGGACAGCGCCGACCGAATTCTCGTGTACGTCGAGCATCCTGCGGAAAGCCACTCCCGCTCCCGTCAGGTCGAGGTGTTTCAGGCGCCGGTCAGGCTTCAGCGCATCGCGCTCAATAATGATTTTTTCCAGAACACCAAGGCGGCCGGCACAGCGCCCGCCGAAGACTACCTGGGTCGGGTGATCGTCGGTCTGTCGAGCGACGCGTTCAACAAACGTCAGCAGGAAATTCTCCTCAAGGCCGCCGTGCTCGCCTTATGCGCACTGCTGTTCACCTTTTTGATTGCGCGACGCCTGGCCAGCAGCCTGTCGAAACCGATCCGCGATATCGGCAATGCGGTCAAGGCCATCCAGTTGGGCGACTACAAGACGCCGCTGCCGATCGTGGACGATGCTGAACTTGGTGCGTTGTCGCAGCACATCAATAATCTTGCCCAAGGGCTTGAGCAGGCCAGTCGCGAGCAGCATCAGGCGATGGCGCAGTTGATCCAGACTCGCGAAGAAGCGGAAAAGGCCAACAACGCCAAATCCGAATTCCTCGCGATGATGAGCCATGAACTGCGCACGCCGATGAATGGCGTGCTGGGTATGCTGCAATTGCTCGAAACCACCGAGATGACCGACGAACAAATCGAGTATGCGGCGCTGGCCTCGGAGTCCACGGAACACCTGCTCAAAGTCATCAATGACATTCTCGATTTTTCGCGCATCGAGCGCTCGGAACTGGAGCTCGAGCACATTCCATTCAACCTCATGGACCTGATCAGCAGCTGCGCACAGTCGTTTCACCACAGTGCCGCGCAACGCGGGCTTGAGCTCGCGCTGTCGATTCCACAGGACATGCGCACGTTGCAGGTGCAGGGCGATCCAACGCGGATCCGGCAGATTCTGGTCAATCTGGTGGGCAATGCACTGAAATTCACCGAGCAAGGCCGCGTCAGCATCGAGCCGCAGTGGCAATCGCTGGATCATGAGTTGTTATGGTTCACCTGCACGGTGCGTGACAGCGGCATCGGTATCCCGGCCGAGAGCCTGGAACTGATGTTCGAGGCGTTCCAGCAAGCCGACAGTTCGATTTCCCGGAGATATGGCGGCACGGGCCTGGGGCTGCCGATCGCCCGTACACTGGCGGAACGCATGGGCGGCACGTTACGCGCGCAGAGCGAGGAAGGAAGCGGCTCGGTATTTACTCTGGAGATACCGCTGGCGCTCTCTAAACAGATGCCAAAGGTGTCGGCGCCGCATTCACCCTCAACGAACAGCGATGGTGCCGGACGCAACGTGTTGCTGGTGGAAGATAATCCGGTCAACCAGACTGTGATCGAGGCAATGTTGCGCAGCCTGGGCTTTACTGTGAGCGTGGCAACCGATGGCGCCCAGGCCGTACGCAGTGCCGAGAGCCTCATATTTGAAGCGATTCTGATGGACTGTCGGCTGCCGATCATTGATGGCTACGAAGCCACTCGCCAGATTCGCCAATTGCCCGGCTGTACTGACGTGCCAATCATCGCCTTGACGGCCAACGCCTTGCAGGGCGACCGCGAAGCCTGTTTATCGGCGGGAATGAACGATTACCTGGCGAAGCCGTTCAAACGTGCCGATCTGCAGCAGATTCTGCAGCGATGGGTGCAGTAGCGCAGGCCTTTCGACCATCTGCGACTGGCGTGACAAGCGAAAGTGCGGCAGTCTTAGGCACCCGAACGGGCCCGAAAAGGGGCTTGAATAAAAATTTCAGTGCACAAGTGTACATTCATGTCCTTGGCGCTGTGACTTTCACTACAACGCAATAGTCTATGAGTAGGCTGCCGGCTCGAGGCATGAACGCTTCGACGGTCGGAAGATTTGCCCCACCTGCCGCATGGGACTATTGAGGAGCTCGCATGACCAAACAAAACGCCTTTACTCGGGAAGATCTGCTGCGCTGCAGTCGCGGTGAGCTGTTCGGCCCGGGTAACGCGCAACTGCCCGCCCCGAACATGCTGATGGTGGATCGCATCACCCATATCAGCGAAGAAGGTGGCAAGTACGGCAAAGGTGAGTTGGTCGCCGAGCTGGATATCACTCCGGACCTGTGGTTCTTCGCTTGTCACTTCGAAGGCGATCCGGTGATGCCGGGCTGCCTCGGTCTGGATGCCATGTGGCAACTGGTCGGTTTCTTCCTGGGCTGGCAAGGCCTGCCAGGCCGCGGCCGTGCACTGGGTTCGGGCGAAGTGAAGTTCTTTGGTCAGGTCCTGCCGACCGCGAAGAAAGTTACGTATAACATTCAGATCAAGCGCGTCCTCAAAGGCAAGCTGAACCTCGCCATCGCTGACGGTTCGGTAACGGTTGACGGTCGCGAGATCTACACTGCCGAAGGCCTCCGGGTCGGCGTTTTCACCTCCACTGACAACTTCTAAGGGTTATCCGCATGCGCCGCGTCGTTATCACTGGTCTAGGCATCGTTTCGTGCCTGGGCAATGACAAAGAGACCGTCTCCGCTAACCTGCGTGCAAGTCGCCCTGGCATCCGGTTCAATCCGGAATATGCTGAAATGGGTCTGCGTAGCCAGGTTTCCGGCTCCATCGACCTTCCCCTCGAAGAGCTGATCGATCGCAAGATCTATCGCTTCGTCGGCCACGCGGCGGCTTACGCCTACCTGGCCATGAAAGACGCCATCGCCGACTCCGGTCTGACCGATGAGCAAGTCTCCAACCCGCGGACCGGCCTGATTGCCGGGTCCGGTGGCGCCTCCACGCTGAACCAGATGGAAGCGCTGGACATCCTGCGCGAGAAGGGCGTGAAGCGCGTTGGCCCATACCGCGTGACGCGGACCATGAGCAGCACCGTTTCCGCTTGCCTGGCCACGCCATTCAAGATCAAAGGCCTGAACTACTCCATCGCTTCCGCCTGCGCGACCAGTGCTCACTGTATCGGTACCGCCATGGAACAGATCCAGATGGGCAAGCAGGACATCGTGTTCGCCGGCGGCGGGGAAGAAGAGCATTGGAGCCAGTCGTTCCTGTTCGACGCCATGGGCGCACTGTCCAGCCAGTACAACGAAACTCCGGAAAAAGCTTCCCGTGCATACGACGCCAAGCGTGACGGTTTTGTCATTGCCGGCGGTGGCGGCATGGTCGTGGTTGAAGAGCTGGAACACGCTCTGGCCCGCGGCGCGAAGATCTACGCAGAGATCGTTGGCTACGGCGCGACTTCCGACGGCTACGACATGGTCGCCCCAAGCGGTGAAGGCGCCATCCGCTGCATGCAGATGGCGATGTCGACCGTCGACGCACCAATCGACTACCTGAACACCCACGGCACTTCGACCCCGGTCGGCGACGTCGCGGAGATGAAAGGTGTGCGGGAAGTGTTCGGCGATAAAGCTCCGGCGATCAGCTCCACCAAGAGCCTGTCCGGCCACTCCCTGGGCGCCGCCGGCGTCCACGAAGCGATCTATTGCATGCTGATGATGGAAGGCAACTTCATGGCGGGTTCCGCCAACATCGACGAACTCGACCCGGAGGTGGCCGACATGCCGATTCTGACGAAAACTCGAGAAGACGCCACCATCAACACCGTGATGAGCAACAGCTTCGGTTTCGGCGGCACCAACGCCACGCTGGTTCTGAAACGCTGGTCGGGCAAGTAATACCGCCCTGCTCCACAAGCTGCACATGAAAACGCCCCGACTGGTTCGGGGCGTTTTTTTGTGCCTTGAGAAAATGAATTCACCTCAGCTCCCGTAGCAGCTGGCGAAGCTTGCGTTCGGCGACGCAGTCGTCGTGAAATCAGCTACTTCGATGAATCAGGCAGACCGCATACACCGAATTTACGACGACTGCGTCGCCGAACGCAGGCTCTGCCAGCTGCTACAAGTCGTGCGCAACCTGCAGTTTTGTTCTTCGTGAACATGAAGCTTTTGTCATGAAACTATCGGCGCTGCGACTGAATGTCGCGGATTGCGCGGGCTGCAGGACTGCTGTGGATTTTGCACAAAACCCTTTCAGAATTCAGGCATTTACTAAGCAAGCTAACCAATCATATAAAAGAGTCCTGCACACGCCTTGGTGCAGGTAACCGAGATTGGAGCTAGCAGATGACTGTAAAAGTAACTGAACGCGACGATTCACATATGTCCCACGAAGGCGTAGCCGCCGGTGTGCGGATCTGGGATGTGCACCAGCAAGACCTGCTGGTCGGAATGTTTCACTCCGAAACCGACGCCCACAACTACCGGGCCGAACTGGAAACACTGGAACAGCAGCGGCAGCAGAACAGCGTTTGAGCAACTACAGCATTGAAAACGACAGACCCCGCCATGAGCGGGGTTTGTCGTTGTGCCATCCGTTACCGGGTTACCACATCAAATCGTCAGGGATCTGGTACGCCGCGTATGGATCATCTTCGACGGCCACTTCCTCCGTCTGCACATTCATCTGCACAATGCGTTGCGGATCGCGCTCCTGAATCTTCAGGGCCGCCTCACGGGGAATCACTTCATAGCCGCCGGCGTGGTGCACGATAGCCAGTGAACCGCTGCTGAGCTTGTTGCGCATCAGCGTGTTGACGGAAATACGCTTGACCTTCTTGTCGTCGACAAAGTTGTAATAGTCTTCTGTCGTCAGCTTCGGCAACCGCGAGGCTTCGATCAACTGCTTGACCTGCGCGGCCCGGGCCTTGGCTTCAGCCTTCTCGACCTGCTGGCGGTTCAGTTCCTGATCGCGCTTGACCTTCTCGGCCATGGCTTCCTGAGCGGCACGCTGTTGCGTGTCATCCAGTTCAATCTGGCCTTTGTGAGCCAGGCGTTGCTGCTTCTGCTTGTCTTTGCCGACCTGTTTGGCCTGCTTCTGATTGACCAGCCCTGCTTTGAGTAACTGGTCGCGAAGGGAAATGCTCATGGTGCTTATTTCTCACTTAGGCAACTGCTCAACCGCAGCTGGGCAAATTCTTTTCCTGACGTTTGGCTTCACCCCACAGGGCGTCCAACTCTTCGAGGGTGCAATCTTCCACGGGACGACCGCTATCGCGCAATGCCTGTTCGATAAAACGGAAGCGTCTGTCGAACTTGTTGTTAGCGCCACGCAGCGCCGACTCTGGATCGACCTTCAGATGACGTGCCAGATTGACCACGGAAAACAGCAGGTCGCCGACTTCATCGGCGATCGCTACCGGGTCGTTGTCGGCCATGGCTTCGAGTATTTCATCGAGTTCTTCACGAACCTTGTCCAGCACCGGCAAAGCGTCCGGCCAGTCGAAACCGGCCTGAGCTGCACGCTTCTGCAATTTGGCAGAGCGTGACAGGGCCGGCAGGGCTGCGGGCACGTCATCAAGCAAGGACAACTGTTCCGGCGCGGCAGACTTCTCGGCGCGCTCTTCGGCCTTGATCTCTTCCCAACGCAGCTTGACCTGTTCCTCACTCAAACGCGGAACGTCCACCGGCGCGTACAGATCGCCGGTCGGGAATACGTGTGGATGCCGACGTATCAACTTGCGGGTAATGCTGTCGATCACCCCGGCGAACTCGAATCGGCCTTCTTCCCGTGCCAGCTGACTGTAATAAACCACCTGAAACAATAGATCGCCCAACTCGCCCTGCAGGTGATCAAAGTCACCGCGCTCAATGGCATCGGCCACTTCGTAGGCTTCCTCGAGGGTGTGCGGGACGATGGTCGCGTAAGTCTGCCTGATGTCCCACGGGCAACCGAACTGCGGGTCGCGCAGACGGGACATCAGGTGCAATAAGTCTTCAAGGCTGTACATCAAAAATCCCATTCAAACGCAGGCTTTTTGTAGGAGCTGCCGGAGGCTGCGATCTTTTTTGTGGCGCTGCCGGTAGCCAGGATCAAAAGATCGCAGCCTTCGGCAGCTCCTACAGATCTACCAATCACGGCGCACGGTTACGCCGGGTTTCGATGATGTTCGGCAACTGCGAAATCCGTCCGAGCAATCGCCCCAACGCATCCAGCCCCGGAATTTCGATCGTCAGGGACATCAACGCAGTGTTGTCCTCTTTGTTCGAACGGGTGTTGACCGCCAGCACATTGATCCGCTCGTTGAGCAGCACTTGCGATACATCACGCAGCAGACCGGAACGATCGTAAGCGCGGATGATGATGTCCACAGGATACGTGAGCACCGGTACCGGCCCCCAGCTGACCTGGATGATCCGCTCCGGCTCGCGTCCGCCGAGTTGCAACACGGAGGCGCAATCCTGGCGATGAATGCTCACCCCGCGGCCCTGGGTGATGTAGCCGACGATGGCATCGCCCGGCAGCGGCTGACAGCAGCCGGCCATCTGCGTCATCAGGTTGCCTACGCCCTGAATCTGAATGTCGCCACGCTTGCCCGGTTTGTAGCCGGTGGCCTTGCGCGGGATCAATTCCAGCTGTTCGTTACCGCGCTCAGGCTCGACCAGTTGCTGCGCAAGGTTCACCAGTTGCGCGAGTCGTAAATCGCCGGCACCCAGCGCTGCGTACATGTCCTCGGCGGTCTTCATGTTGGCCTTGTCGGCCAGTTTTTCGTAGTCCACCGCCGGCAGACCGAGGCGACTCAACTCTCGCTCAAGCAGGGTTTTACCAGCCGCGACGTTCTGATCACGGGCCTGCAATTTGAACCAGTGAACGATCTTCGCCCGCGCCCGCGACGTGGTGATGTAGCCCAGGTTCGGGTTCAGCCAGTCGCGGCTCGGCGTGCCGTGCTTGCTGGTGATGATCTCGACCTGTTCGCCAGTTTGCAGGCTGTAGTTGAGCGGCACGATCCGCCCGTTGATTTTCGCGCCGCGGCAGTTGTGGCCAATCTCGGTGTGCACGCGGTAGGCGAAGTCCAGCGGGGTCGATCCTTTCGGCAGGTCGATCGCGTGACCGTCCGGGGTGAAGATGTACACGCGGTCCGGCTCGATATCTACGCGCAGCTGTTCGGCCAGGCCACCAATATCGCCCAGCTCTTCGTGCCACTCGAGGACCTGACGCAACCAGGAAATCTTCTCTTCGTAGTGATTCGAACCGGATTTGACGTCGGTGCCCTTATAGCGCCAGTGTGCGCAAACGCCCAGTTCGGCCTCTTCGTGCATCGAGTGGGTGCGAATCTGCACTTCCAGCACCTTGCCTTCAGGCCCGATCACCGCGGTATGTAACGAGCGGTATCCGTTTTCTTTGGGGTTGGCGATGTAGTCGTCGAATTCTTTCGGGATGTGCCGCCATAACGTATGGACGATGCCCAGCGCGGTGTAGCAGTCGCGCATTTCCGGAACCAGCACGCGCACGGCGCGAACGTCGTAGATCTGGCTGAAGGCCAGGCCTTTGCGCTGCATTTTCCGCCAGATCGAATAGATGTGCTTGGCCCGGCCGCTGATGTCGGCATCAACGCCGGTAGCCTGCAGTTCGATCTTCAGCTGGCTCATCACATCGGCAATGAAGCGCTCGCGATCCAGACGCCGTTCGTGCAACAGGTTGGCGATCTGTTTGTACTGATCAGGCTCCAGGTAACGGAAAGACAGGTCTTCCAGTTCCCACTTGATGTGGCCGATGCCGAGGCGGTGCGCGAGTGGCGCGTAGATGTCGAACACCTCGCGCGCCACGCGGTTGCGTTTTTCGTCGTCGGCGGTTTTTACCGCGCGGATTGCGCAGGTGCGCTCGGCCAGTTTGATCAGCGCTACGCGAACGTCATCGACCATGGCAACCAGCATTTTGCGCAGGTTTTCGACCTGGCCCTGGGTGCCCAGCACCATGGACTGGCGCGGGCTCAGGCTGGCGCTGATTGCCGCCATGCGCAACACGCCGTCAATCAGCTTGGCGACCACCGGACCAAATCGCTGGCTTACCGCCGGCAGATCGATCTGGCCCTCGCGCACGCCGCGGTACAGGACCGCAGCGACCAGCGAATCCTGATCCAGTTTGAGGTCGGCGAGAATCTCGGCGATCTCAAGGCCGGTGCGGAAGCTTGATGTCCCTTCGGACCACAGATTCTTTGCCGCATTGGCCTGTTGTTCGGACACGCGGGCGAATTCGCACGCGTCTTTCAAGGCTTCGCGATCCAGTGCCAGATCGACACTGACCGCATGATCGAGCCAAGCCTCGAGATTGATACTGCCGTCGGTGTTGATCGGCTGGTGTGCTCTCACCTGTACCATCTTGCTTTACCTTCCCTACGACGCAGATTCAATGCGTCAAATCGCTGACCTTCATTACCAGTACGCTCTCGTGGGGCTAGGACGAGTGCTGCGCAAGCGGGTCAGTCGGACCAGACGAGCCGTCCTGGCTCGCTTCAAATAACGCCATGGCCTCGACATGTGCCGTCTGAGGAAACATATCGAGAATCCCGGCACGTTTTAACCGGTAGCCCTGCTTGATCAATTCGACCGTGTCGCGCGCCAGCGTTGCCGGGTTGCACGACACATACACCAACCGTTTGGCGCCCATGCCCTTGAGCTTGCGCACGACCTCGAAAGCACCGTCACGCGGTGGGTCCAAGAGTACCGCAGAAAAGCCTTCGCGCGCCCATTCGCCATCGGCCAAAGGCTGGGACAAATCGGCCTGAAAAAACTGCACGTTATGCAAATTGTTGCTGACGGCATTGGCAGCCGCGCGCTCCACCATTGCCTGAACACCTTCAACCGCAACCACTTCGCGGACGGCTTTCGCCAGCGGCAATGCAAAGTTGCCCAAACCACAGAATAGATCTAGAACACGCTCGTGCCCGGCCGGCTTCAACCAGTCCAGCGCCTGGGCAATCATGGCATCATTGACCGCTGCGTTGACCTGAATGAAATCTCCCGGCCTGTACGCCAGGTCCAGGTCCCATTGCTCCAGGCGATAACCCAGCGCCTGATCAGCGTCGACCGGTTGCGGCTCGCCATTTCCATGCAGCCACAACTGAGCCTCATGGAGCGCGCAGAAATCCTTGAGAATCGTCAGGTCGGCGTCAGACAACGGCGCCATGTGACGCAACAAAACTGCCAGCGAAGTGCCGCTGAACAGTTCGACATGGCCGAGCGCTTGAGGTTTGCTCAGGCGTCGTAACATGTCCGGCAAGCGGCTGATGATCGGTTGCAAGGGCTGTACCAGCACCGGGCATTCACTGATCGCAACAATGTCCTGACTGCCTGCCGCGCGAAAGCCGACTTCAAGGTGTTTCGCCTTCATGTCCCAGCGCACTGCGACCCGGGCGCGCCGACGATAGGCGAACTCCGGACCGCTCAGTGGCGCCGCCCATTCTTCGGGCTCGACGCCGGCGACCTTGGACAATTGCTCGGCGAGCATGCGCTGTTTGAGGACAAGTTGTTCGCTGTGGGGCAGATGCTGAACGCTGCAGCCGCCACAGCGTCCGAAATGTATGCAGGGGGCAGGCCGGCGCAGCTCGCTGGCCTGGAACACGCGCTCGGTGCGCGCCTCGACCACTTTGCCATGGGCGCCCAGCACCCGCGCCTCAATTTCTTCGCCGGCAAGGGCTCCGAGGACGAACCAGGTGCGCCCTTCGAAGAACGCGATGCCGCGACCGTCATTCGCCAGGCGCTCGATGCTCAGGCGCTGCTTCTTGCCGGTCGGAATCTGTGGGGCCTTGCTGCCACCAGCGGGCTGGAAGCGCAGGCCTCTCTCATGCTTGGCCATCAGTTGGGCGCGTCGAAAATGCCGGTCGACAGGTATCGGTCGCCACGGTCGCAAATGATCGCGACGATCACCGCGTTTTCAACCTCTCTGGACAGGCGCAGCATGGCTGCCACGGCACCGCCCGAAGACACGCCGCAGAAGATGCCTTCCTCGCGGGCCAGACGTCGGGTGACGTCCTCGGCTTCGCCTTGCGCCATGTCCACGATACGGTCCACGCGCTCGGCCTGATAAATCTTCGGCAGGTATTGCTGCGGCCAGCGCCGAATGCCCGGGATCGCCGAACCTTCCATCGGTTGCAGGCCAACGATCTGCACGGTATCGCTCTGCTCTTTCAAATAGCGCGAGACACCCATGATCGTGCCGGTGGTGCCCATCGAACTGACGAAATGGGTAATGGTGCCCCCGGTCTGACGCCAGATCTCCGGACCGGTGCTGGTGTAATGCGCCTCGGGATTATCGCCATTGGCGAATTGGTCCAGGACTTTGCCACGGCCTTCGGCTTCCATTCGCTGAGCGAGGTCGCGCGCGCCTTCCATGCCTTCTTCCTGAGTGACCAGAATCAGCTCGGCGCCATAGGCGGTCATCGCCGCCTTGCGCTCGGCACTGGAGTTGTCCGGCATGATCAAGATCATCTTGTAACCCTTGATTGCAGCGGCCATGGCCAGCGCAATCCCGGTGTTACCTGACGTCGCTTCGATCAGCGTGTCACCGGCCTGGATCTGCCCGCGCAGCTCGGCGCGGGTGATCATCGACAGCGCCGGACGGTCCTTGACCGAACCCGCCGGGTTGTTCCCTTCCAGCTTGAGCAAAAGGGTATTGCTGGTGGCGCCAGGCAGGCGCTGCAAACGAACCAGCGGAGTGTTGCCGACGCAATCGGCGATGGTTGGGTACTGCAAGGTCATGGCGTATTCGCAATCCAGACTGCGGGGGCGCCTATCATACCGGCAAACGTTCGCAGGCCATATCACGCAAAGTGCGGTACTTATTGCTTATGGGAATAAGGGCACAGGCGTGGACTTTCCACGACCGACCTACTTGAACGTAGCGCCAAGCCTGCCTGCTAATGCGGCGTTACGGCCCAACACCCTCATCCGCCACCAACCGCAAATTTACCCTCAATCCCACCTTGGTATTCTCCGCCCAAAGCCGCCCCCCCTGCCGTTGCACCGCGTTCCTCGCAATGCTCAATCCCAACCCAAACCCACCATCCCCCGGACGCGAACCATCCAGCCGGATGAACGGCGAGAAAATTCGCTCCAGATCCGCCTCCGCCACGCCGCCGCCCTGATCGTCCAGCCACAGGTGCCAGTAATCGCCCTCGCGGCGTCCATTCAGGCGCACAACGCCGCCTTCAGGCGAATGACGAATGGCGTTGCGCAGAATGTTTTCCAGCGCCTGCGCCAAGGTGTTGAGATTGCCACGTACCCAGCAGGACGCATCCACCTCGCACTGCAACTGACGCTCCGGCCAGCAGGTTTCATAACAGGCGTTTTCGGTGAGCATTTCCCACAGAGCCTGGATCTGGATAGCTTCATCGGCCAGCGGCGCGCGTTCGGTGTCGAGCCAGGCCAATTGCAAGGTGTCTTCGACCAGACGCTGCATGCCGTCGACTTCACGGCCAATGCGCTCGCGCAGCGGCAGCAGTGATTGTTCGCTCTCACTGGCGACCCGTAACCGGCTCAGCGGTGTGCGCAATTCATGGGACAGGTCGCGCAGCAGTTGCTGTTGCAGGGCGACGGTCGACTGCAGGCGCTCGGACATTTGATCGAAGGCGCGAGCCAGTTCGCCGAGTTCGTCCGGGCGTTCGGTGGTATGGCTCGACAGACGCACATTGAGTTGATCGGCGCGCCAGGCGTTGGCCTGTTCGCGCAATTGGTTCAACGGCACCACCAGCAGACGGTAGAGGCCAACGCACAGCAGCAAGGTAAACAGCCCCGGAATGACGCCGTTGGTGATGACGCGCCAGAACACTCGATAGTGCCCGGGCACGAAGCGTTGCGGCAATTCGATCACCAGGCTGCCGGCTGACGGATGATTGGGAAACGGCACGCGCAACCACGGCAGGCCTTTTTTGTGAATGGGCCAGTCGAGCCCGCGCAAGAACGTCAGGCGCTCGATGTCCTTGTCCGTCAGCGGCCCGGTGCTGAGCGATTGCAGATCACCGCCAATGACGCCGACCCAGCTCTTTTCACGCTGGCGCATCGTCTGCAACCAGTCATCGACGCCCTTTCGCTGCCCTTGCTGCCAGGCCTGTTCGGCCTCGGCGGCGTAGCGCGTCAGCGTGCCGCGCGCCTCGTCCGAGAGGAACTGGTTGCGCTCCTCCATATAGCGTCCCCAGGACCAGCTCAACCAGATCATCAGCAGGCAGAACGCCATCAACAGACACGCCAGTTTCCAGAATAGTGAATGCCTGCCCGGCAGATCAGCCCATTTCATGGTCGGCGCTCAATACGTAACCCTTGCCCCACACCGTGCGCACTTCCCGTTCGGTGTAGCCGATGGCCTTCAGTTTGCGGCGGATCTGGCTGATGTGCATGTCGAGGCTGCGGTCATGAGCCGCGTAACCGCGCTGCAAAACGTGCTGATAAAGGAAGGCTTTGCTCAGCACTTCATCGCTGTTGCGGTGCAAGGTGTCCAGCAAGCGGTACTCACTGCGGGTCAGCGTCGCGCCGTGCGCGCCGAAGTAGACCTCGAAGCTTTCATCGTCGAATCGCAGACTGTCCGCCGCGACCACAGGCGACTCAGGCGCCGGTCGGCGATCGAGCGCGACGCGACGCAGGATCGCTTCGATGCGCACGCGCAGCTCGGCCATACTGAAAGGCTTGGGCAGGTAGTCATCCGCGCCGAGGCGAAAACCGCTGATGCGATCGGCCTCGGCTCCCAGCGCCGACATCAACACCACCGGTGTGGAATGGCTCTGGCGAAACTGCGTCAAGACCTTCAGGCCGTTGAGGCCGGGAAGCAGAATGTCCATCAGCACTACATCGAAAGACTGCTGACGCGCCATCGCCAAACCTTCCTGACCGTTCTGACACCAGGTCACCTGGAAGCCGCTGCGGCCCAGTTCCTCGTGGACATAGGCGCCGAGTACCAGATCGTCTTCAATGGAAAGGATTCGAGGTGTACCAACAGAGATGGGATTCATGAGTATCTGCAAATAATTCTCAGTTGGAGATTATTGAAGATTGCATCGCCTTGGGCAACCCAAGGTTTGCTCAAGACGCGAAAGCGTCGGACTGTCCGACGAATGACGACATTCAATTTACGAAGATTGCCCGCCGGCAAATCGCTACACTGCGCGAGTGGCGGGTGCCGGATGCACGCGCAGATTCATAACGGGCTGGATGCAGGAGAACGGCGTGCTGAAGAAACTGGGAATCAAAGGCCGCGTGCTGTTGCTGACCTTGCTGCCAACGAGCCTGATGGCGTTGGTGCTGGGAGGCTATTTCACCTGGACGCAGTTGACGGATCTGCAGAGCCAGCTCATGCAGCGCGGCGAAATGATCGCCGAACAACTGGCGCCGCTGGTGGCGCCCGCCCTGAGCCACAAAAACATCGCAATGCTTGAACGCGTCGCCACCCAATCGCTGGAGACCCAGGATGTGCGCGCAGTCACGTTGCTCGCTGCGGACCGCACGCCGCTGGCTCACGCCGGCCCGACCATGCTCAATCCGGCACCCGCCGGCGATGGCTCGCAATTGTTGCGGCGCAGTGGCAAGGATGCGACACGTTATCTGCTGCCAGTATTCGGAAAGCACCGTAATCTGGCCGGTGACGTGATTCCCGATGAAGCCGAGCGATTACTGGGTTGGGTGGAAATTGAACTCTCGCATAACGGCATGCTGCTGCGCGGGTATCGTAGCCTTTTCGCCAGCCTGCTGCTGATCGGTGCGGGGCTGGCCGGTGCGGCGCTGCTGGCGTTGCGCATGGGTCGTACGATCAATCGGCCGTTGAGCCAGATCAAACAGGCCGTGGCGCAACTCAAGGATGGCAATCTGGAAACCCGCTTGCCGCCGCTCGGCAGTCATGAACTGGATGAACTGGCGTCGGGCATCAACCGCATGGCCGGCACTCTGCAAAACGCGCAGGAAGAACTGCAGCACAGCATCGACCAAGCCACCGAAGACGTGCGGCAGAATCTGGAAACCATCGAGATTCAGAACATCGAGCTCGACCTCGCGCGCAAGGAAGCGCTGGAAGCGAGCCGGATCAAGTCGGAATTCCTGGCCAACATGAGCCACGAAATCCGTACCCCGCTCAATGGCATTCTCGGTTTTACGCATCTGCTGCAAAAGAGCGAGCTGACTCCGCGCCAGCTTGATTACCTGGGCACCATCGAAAAATCTGCCGATAGCCTGCTGGGCATCATCAACGAGATTCTCGATTTCTCGAAAATCGAAGCCGGCAAACTGGTCCTTGACCAAATACCGTTCAACCTGCGCGATCTGCTCCAGGACACTTTGACCATCATGGCGCCGGCGGCGCATGCCAAGCAGCTGGAGCTGGTGAGTCTGGTTTACCGCGACACGCCACTGTCGCTGGTGGGTGATCCGCTGCGGCTCAAACAGATTCTGACCAATCTGGTCAGCAACGCGATCAAGTTCACCCGCGAAGGCACCATCGTCGCCCGCGCCATGCTCGAAGACGAACACGAAGACAGTGTGCAATTGCGCATCAGCATTCAAGACACCGGCATTGGCCTGTCCAGCCAGGACGTTCGCGTGCTGTTTCAAGCGTTCAGCCAGGCCGACAATTCGCTGTCGCGGCAACCCGGTGGCACAGGTCTGGGGCTGGTGATTTCCAAACGCTTGATCGAGCAGATGGGCGGCGAGATTGGCGTCGACAGCACACCCGGGGAAGGCTCGGAGTTCTGGATCAGCCTGAAGCTGCCGAAAGCCCGCGACGATGTCGAAGACTTGCCTGGCGCGCCGCTGCTGGGGCGCCGGGTCGCGGTCCTGGAAAACCATGAACTGGCCCGTCAGGCGCTGCAGCATCAACTCGAAGATTGCGGGTTGCTGGTCACACCTTTCAACACCCTGGAAAATCTCACCAACGGCGTGACCGGGGCGCATCAGACCGATCAGGGCATTGACCTGGCGGTACTCGGTATCACCAGCAAAGACATGCCTCCCGAGCGCCTCAATCAGCATATCTGGGACCTGGAACATCTGGGCTGCAAAGTGCTGGTGCTGTGCCCGACCACGGAGCAGACGCTGTTCCACCTGTCCGTGCCCAACCCTCACAGCCAACTCCAGGCAAAACCGGCGTGCACACGTAAATTGCGCCGGGCTTTATCGGATCTGGTCAGCCCGCGCCAGCAACGCAGCGAACCCGGCGAGCCGGTTTCCAGCCGCGCGCCGAAGGTGCTGTGTGTCGACGACAATCCGGCCAATCTGCTGCTGGTGCAGACCTTGCTCGAAGACCTGGGCGCCAAAGTGCTTGCAGTGGAAAGTGGCTATGCAGCGGTAAAGGCCGTGCAGATCGAAACGTTCGACCTGGTCTTGATGGACGTGCAGATGCCCGGCATGGATGGACGCCAGAGCACTGAAACCATTCGCCAATGGGAAAGCGAACGGCACAGCACACCGTTGCCGATCGTGGCGCTGACTGCTCACGCCATGGCCAACGAGAAGCGCGCATTGCTGCAAAGCGGCATGGACGATTACCTGACCAAACCGATCAGCGAACGGCAGCTGGCGCAGGTGGTGTTGAAGTGGACCGGGCTGGCGCTGCGTGTTCAAGCGCCGGAGCGCGTTAGCGACAATTCCGGCAACAACGAGTTGCAGGTGCTTGATCACGAAGAAGGTCTGCGTCTGGCGGCGGGCAAAGCCGATCTGGCGGCAGACATGCTGGCGATGTTGCTCGCTTCGCTGGAGGCTGACCGCGAGGCGATTCGTTTCGCCCGCGACACGAACGACCACAACGCATTGATTGAGCGGGTTCATCGTCTGCATGGCGCCACCCGCTATTGTGGCGTGCCGCAACTGCGTGCCGCCTGCCAGCGCAGCGAAACCCTGCTCAAGCAACAGGATCCCCGGGCTTACAGCGCCCTGGAAGAGCTGGACCGGGCGATCAATCGTCTGGCGTCACATGCGCGGATCAATGCCTGACCGGAGTAAATGGAGAGCCGCATGCAGATCATCCTTTTCAGCAGCCAGACCTACGACCGCGACAGTTTTCTCAGTGCCGAGCTTCCCGCCGGGATCGAGATGCACTTCCAGCCAGCACGCCTGAATCTCGACACCGTTGCGCTGGCCAACGGTCATGAGGTGGTCTGTGCCTTCATCAATGACGACCTCAGCGCGCCGGTACTCGAAAATTTGGCCGCCGGCGGAACGCGCCTGATCGCGTTGCGTTCAGCCGGTTACAACCATGTTGATCTGGCGACAGCGAAGCGCCTCGGTCTGGGAATCGTCCGGGTTCCGGCCTATTCGCCGCACGCAGTGGCCGAACACGCAGTTGCGTTGATTCTGGCGTTGAACCGGCGTTTGCATCGCGCCTATAACCGCACCCGTGATGGGGATTTCAGCCTGCACGGGCTGACCGGTTTCGACCTGGTGGGCAAGACGGTTGGCGTAGTCGGCACCGGACAAATCGGCGCGACCTTTGCGAAAATCATGAACGGTTTCGGCTGCACTCTGCTGGCCTATGACCCGTATCCCAACTCCGAGGTCGAAGCGCTTGGCGCGCGATACCTGAGCTTGCCGCAGCTGTTGGCGCAGGCACAGATCATCAGCCTGCACTGCCCGCTCAATGACCAGAGCAAACACCTGATCAATCGCCAGTCCCTGCAGCACATGCAGCCCGGCGCGATGTTGATCAATACCGGTCGTGGCGGGCTGGTCGACACGCCGGCGCTGATCGACGCCTTGAAGGACGGACAGCTGGGCTATCTTGGGCTGGACGTGTACGAAGAGGAGGCTCAGTTGTTTTTCGAGGACCGATCCGATCTGCCGCTGCAGGACGACGTGCTGGCGCGACTGCTGACCTTCCCGAACGTGATCATCACCGCCCACCAGGCTTTCCTGACTCGCGAAGCGCTGGGCGCAATTGCCAGCACAACATTGCAGAATATTGCAGCCTGGGCGGCCGGCACTCCGCAGAATCTGGTCGAGGCTGGTTGAACCGGATCGAAGGTCATTTGCCCGCGCAGTGCTGGCGTGATGTCCGTGCTAGCATGCCGCGCATATTTGGAGGACCCATGGTCGAACACGATTTCCGCTATAGCCTGATGAACCCGCAACACACCCTTACTGAATGCCGCGCTCTGGTGCCTGGGCGTTATCAAGTCACCGGTAACGGCGGCTCGATTCGCAACAATGACGTGTTGGTCGTGACCCTCAAGGGCGCCAGGGACTTGTCCATGCGACTGACCGTCGAAACGGTCCGCCATCTGATCAATCCGCCAGGTCAATGGGTCGCGGTGGCGAGTGGTCCGGTGTTCGGCGAGCTGGCGATCCACAGCTGGAAGGTCAATTGCGACAGCTGCACCAAAGAGCTGAGCTTCGAATTCGCAGTGGACGCCAAGCTGGGGAACAAGGCTGAAAGACCGGCCGCCACGGCACGCATCGCCGAGTTGGGCTGGAAGTCAGTCGGTGACAAGCACCTGTGCCCGAAATGCCAGGAGCCTGCTTGATGAAGCGCTTTGTTCTGGCCGCCATGGTAAGCGCCGGCCTGCTGGGATGCGCCGCTGAACCGGTGAAGTTGCAGCAAAATCGCAGTTACATTCTGGAATGGATCGGCGAACGCCCGTTGATGGATTACAGCCATTTGACCATCACCCTGGGCGAAGACGGTCGGGCTTATGGCAACGGTGGCTGCAACCACTGGTTCGCGCCGTACACGCTGGAGGGCGACAAGTTAAGCTTCGGCAGAATCGGCAGTACCCGCAAAATGTGTGCGCCGGCGTTGATGGAGCAGGAGCAACGCTTCCTCCAGGCTCTGGAGAAGGTTCAGCGTTGGGATGTTTCGCCGATCGATCAGATGCGTTTCTGGCCGGCTGAAGGCAAGCCGTTGCGCTGGTGGCTTGAAGAGGGTTGATCATCAAGCTGAAAAGATCGCAGCCTCGCCAAGGCTCGACAGCTCCTACGGTGCGCTCGTCAGGTCAAGATGATAGTTCCCACGCCTAGCGTGGGAATAATTGTGTCATCCCCGCAGAAGCTGTCGAGCCTTGGCGAGGCTGCGATCTTTGCCTTTAATTTTTAGCCTGCAATGCCTCAAGTTTCGCCAACACCCCCGCCGCCGTCTGCTCACCCATCAACTGTTCGCGCACCTTGCCCTTGTCATCGATGATGTAAGTCACCGGCAACGCCTCACTGCGTGGCAATTCGAACACTTCTGCCGGATCCTGCGCAAGCACGGTGAATCTGATGCCCAGTTTCTCGCTGGCCTCTTTCAGTTCTGCGCCCTGCACGTTGTCGAAATTGACACCGAAGACGCCGATGTCCTTGCTCTTGAGCTGATCCGCCAGAGCGTTCAATTCCGGAATCTCGGTACGGCACGGGCCGCACCACTCCGCCCAGTAATTGAGCACCAGCCACTGTTTGTCCAGACGCTCGGCCGCGATCTTCTGACCGTTCTGATCGATGCCATAGTCATTGCCGCAGCCCCCCAGCATTAACGCCCCGATCATCGCCAATGCCGCTGCCAGTCGTCTTGTCATGTCCTGATCCCTGTGAAAAAAAGGAAACCGCTGCGACCCATTGCCTCCCAAGGTTCTGGATTACGCGTTGCACGGTTAGAATAGCCGCCACCTTACGCAAGATGCGACCCGCACATGACCGATCTGACGCTTTATCACAATCCGCGCTGCTCGAAATCCCGCGGTGCGCTCGAACTGCTGGAAGCCCGGGGCCTGATTCCGACCGTGGTGCGCTACCTGGAAACGCCGCTGAATGAAGAACAACTGCAGAGCCTGCTGAAAAAGCTCGGCATCAGCGCCCGGCAACTGCTGCGTACGGGCGAAGACGAATACAAAGCCCTCAACCTCTCCGACGCCAGCCTCGGTGAAGAGCAACTGATCGCCGCCATCGCGGCACACCCGAAGCTGATGGAGCGGCCAATTCTCGAAGTCGGCGACAAAGCCGTCATCGGCCGTCCGCCGGAAAACGTGCTGGAGTTGCTGCCGTGACTGCGCCGTACATTCTGGTCCTGTATTACAGCCGCAGCGGCTCGACCAATGAAATGGCCCGGCAAATCGCTCGCGGCGTCGAGCAGGCCGGCCTTGAGGCGCGCTTGCGCACCGTGCCGCCGATCTCTGCCGAATGCGAAGCGGTGTCGCCGGACATTCCCGACGAAGGTGCGTTGTATGCCATCCTCGATGATCTGAAAAACTGCGCCGGCCTGGCCCTCGGCAGCCCGACCCGTTTTGGCAATATGGCAGCGCCGCTGAAATACTTCATCGACGGCACCAGCAACCTGTGGCTGACCGGCGCGCTGGTCGGCAAACCGGCAGGTGTTTTCACTTCTACCGCGAGTCTGCACGGCGGTCAGGAAACCACACTGCTATCAATGATGTTGCCGTTGCTGCACCACGGCATGCTGATCACCGGCCTGCCCTACAGCGAATCGGCGCTGCTGGACACCCGCGGTGGCGGTACGCCGTATGGCGCCAGTCACCACGCTGGCGCTGACGGTAAAAGTGGCCTGGATGAACATGAAATGGCGCTGTGCCGAGCGTTAGGCATGCGGCTGGCAAAGACTGCGCAAAAGCTGGGGAACTGACGTGGCGAAGAAGCCGAAAATCCTTCCCTCCATCGAATGGCTTGAACCGCGCGTGCGGGCCATGCGCGTGATCGCGCTGCTGTGTTTCCTCGGCCTGGTGGGCTTGTTGTGCGTTTATTACCTGCTGATCGCGGACCTGCACGGCGCGCGGCCTTGGGTGATTTTGCTGATCGAACTGGTGCCGCTGCTGGTGTTGGCGCCGGGCATGCTGGCCGGAAGCGCACGCGGGCATTCGTGGATGTGTTTTGTGGTGAACCTTTATTTCATGAAAGGCGCCCTGGCGGCGTTCGACCCGAACCGGCAGCTGTTCGGCCTGCTGGAAATGGGCGCTAGCCTGGCAGTGTTCTGTTCGGCGCTGTTGTATGTGCGCTGGCGGTTTCAGCTGAATCGCAGGCTGGCGGGTGAAGGTGAGCCCTCCGTTGCCTGATTGAACAGATCACAGCGCGCGAATGTGGCGAGGCGGCTCGCCCCTGTGGGCGGCGAAGCGGTCCCGAAAACCAGAGATCAGCCCAGGATTTTGTGAGTGCTACGCACTCAAGCGGGGGCAAGCCCCCTCGCCACAACTCGCAGGCTGCGATCTTTCGAGCCGCCCATAATTTTAATGGTTGACGGTGTAGGCCAACATCATCGACAGCTGGCTCATCGGCCGCCCGCCACTTTCTTCGTGCCACTGGTTGAACACGCCTTGCACCGTTGCCAGATCGCGCAGACTGGTCGGCGCTTTGTCGACGATTTTCTGCGCATTCAGCGCAGCGACTACGTCATAACTCGGCACAAAGGTGTCCTTGCCGACCATGCGCAAAAACCGCGGTGCCGACAACCCGCCGAGTTGATGTCCGCGCTTCTTCAGATATGTCCACAACCCGACAATATCGGTCACTGGCCAGTCGGCAATCAAGGCGCCAAAACTGCCCCGTTCATGAGCCTCGTCCAGCACGAATTGCGCATTGCGAGGCACACTCTTGAGTTTGCCCAAGTGACGAATGATTCGCGCGTCCTGCATCAGGCGCTCAAGGTGCTCGGCACTCATCAGCACGACTTTCTCAGGGTCGAACCTGAAGAATACCTCTTCGAAAGACGGCCACTTGGAATCCACCAGACTGTGCTTGAGCCCGGCGCGGAAAACCCGCAGCGCCATGGTCGAGAGGTAGCGGTCGTCGCTGATCTTGCGCAGTTGAGCCGGGGTTTTCGGAACGGGCAGATGGGCTTCCAGTTTAGCCGCCGAACCAAAGCGGTTCAGGCAGTATTCGTGCAGCCACTTGTAATCTTGCATGCCCTCTCCTGAGGTTTGACAATAAAAAAACGTGCCGGGAGCTGTGGTGAGGGGGGCTTGCCTCCGTGGGCGGCGAAGCAGTCCGGCAATTGACAATAAGCCAGAGATTTTGTGAGTGCTGCGCACTCAAACGAGGGCAAGCCCCCCCTCGCCACAGATCGCGCACTCAATGGTGTTTACAGATTGACGACATTCACAAAACGCGAAGCCGCAGTTTCGTCGATTTTCAGGCGGGAGAAATCGAACAGATTGCGGTCGGCCAGTTGCGACGGAATCACGTTTTGCAGGCTGCGGAAGATACTTTCGGTGCGGCCCGGCGTTTTCAGTTCCCATTCCTGCAGCATTTCCTTGACCACCTGACGCTGCAGGTTTTCCTGGGAGCCGCAAAGGTTGCACGGGATGATCGGGAATTGCTTGAAGTCCGAGTAGGCCTGGATGTCTTTCTCGTTGCAGTAGGCCAGCGGACGAATCACCACATTGCGCCCATCGTCGGCGCGCAACTTCGGTGGCATGGCCTTCAATGAGCCGTTGAAAAACATGTTGAGGAAGAACGTTTCGACGATGTCATCACGGTGATGGCCTAGAGCCATCTTGGTCGCGCCGATTTCATCGGCGAAAGTGTACAACGTGCCTCGACGCAGGCGCGAACACAGCGAACAGGTGGTTTTTCCTTCAGGAATAAGCTCCTTGACCACCGAGTAAGTGTCTTTCTCGACAATGTGGTATTCGACACCCAGCGCTTTCAGATAGGCCGGCAGCACGTGCTCGGGAAAGCCGGGCTGCTTCTGGTCCATGTTCACGGCCACGATTTCAAACTTGATCGGCGCGACTTTTTGCAAATGCAGCAGCACGTCGAGCAGGGTGTAGCTGTCCTTGCCACCGGACAGGCAAACCATGACCTTGTCGCCGTCTTCAATCATGTTGAAATCGGCAACCGCCTCACCCGCCTGGCGGCGAATACGCTTTTGCAGTTTGTTCTGGTTGACCGTGAGAGTGCCCATGACGCGAATCCGTGAGGTGTGACGACAGGCCGGCATTTTACGCAAAAACCTGCCTATCGCGAAGTACCTGCCGATACGCGCCTGTAGCAGCTGGCGAAGCCTGCATCCCGCTACCCAAATCCCCTGTAGCAGCTGGCGAAGCCTGCGTCCCGCTACCCAAATCCCCTGTAGCAGCTGGCGAAGCCTGCGTCCGGCTACCCAAATCCCCTGTAGCAGCTGGCGAAGCCTGCGTCCGGCTACCCAAATCCCCTGTAGCAGCTGGCGAAGCCTGCGTCTGCGGCTAACGCAGGTCTCATGTAAAACACTGGGGTAGCCGACGCAGGCTTCGCCAGCTGCTACAGGGATTGCGAACTGCCAGAGCTTGCGGCGATTAGCCATGCCTTTTACAGCGCAATTTGCTCTAAGGCCCCTGCACATGCGCCGACAAGTCCTTCCTATACTGCGACATAAGGTCGCATACATATTCTGGCCTGACCCTTACTCGCCACTTTGGCCGTAGGCGCTCCACTGGGGGGCGGCGTAACAACAAGAGGAGTGACTGGCATGATCCATCACGTTGTGGGGCTCTTCACCCACCCTGACCAAGAATGGAAAGAAATCCGTGGCGACCAGGAGGAAAGCATCAGCCACATGTACCTCACCCACACATTGATTCTGGCGGCGATCCCCGCTGTGTCGGCTTTTATCGGCACCACGCAGGTCGGCTGGGTCATCGGCAACAGGCCGCCGGTGATGCTGACCATGGAAAGTGCGCTGTGGATGACGATTATGTCCTACCTGGCCATGCTCGGCGGCGTCGCCGTGATGGGCGCTTTCGTGCACTGGATGGCGCGTACCTATGATGCCAATCCGAGCCTGGCGCGGTGCGTCGCGTTCGCCACCTACACTGCAACACCACTGTTCGTCGGCGGTCTCGCGGCGCTCTATCCACATATGTGGCTTGGGATGATCGTCGGGACTGCGGCGATCTGCTATACGGTCTACCTGCTGTATGTCGGCCTGCCGACCTTCATGAACATTCCATCTGACGAGGGCTTTCTGTTTTCGAGTTCGGTGCTGGCCGTGGGTCTGGTGGTGCTGGTGGCCATCATGGCTTTTACAGTGATCGTCTGGGGACTGGGCGTGGGGCCCGTCTACACCAATTAGCGCTTTTTAAAAAATCAAGCTCTGCCAACACAGGCCGCCATCGGGCGGCCTTTCGGTTTCCGGCTCAACCATTCGGCGCCTGAGCGATTCGCAAGTGCCTGAGGTTGCGGCATACTCGGCACCTCTGGAGACCCATCAAGCATGCCCGAGCAACTCAATACCCGCGTCGAAGAGTGTTACCTGCAAGCCGAATCCTTTTTCAAACGAACCTTCAAACGCCCCGTGGTGAGCCTCAAACTGCGCGGACAGAAAGCCGGCGTCGCACATTTGCATGAGAACCTGCTGCGTTTCAATCCGCAGTTATACCGTGATAACAGCGAAGATTTTCTCAAGCAGACGGTGGCGCACGAAGTTGCGCACCTGATCGCGCACCAATTGTTCGGTGACCGCATTCAGCCGCACGGTGAAGAGTGGCAATTGATCATGCGTGGCGTGTATGAACTGCCGCCCAATCGCTGCCACACCTACGACGTCAAACGCCGTAGCGTGACGCGCTACATCTATAAATGCCCCTGCGTGGACAGTGACTTTCCGTTCTCGGCACAACGCCATGGATTGGTCCGGCAAGGGCGGCGCTATCTGTGCCGACGGTGTCGCAGCACGCTGGTGTTCAGTGGCGAAATGCGCGTCGAATGAGCTCGCACTGATCATCCCCACGCTCTGCCGCCATGGACGCGCCGCGTCCCCTGTGACGCGAAGCGTCAGCAGATGCATTCCCACCGCGGAGCATGGGAATGATCCAGATTACTAGAGAATGACCTTGGCACCCCTCAACTCGGCAATCCGCTCGACACTGAACCCCAACTCCCCCAGCACCTGATCCGTATGTTCACCCACCGCCGCGCCAATATGCCGCGGCGCCGGCAGACCATCGGAAAACTTCAGCGCACAGGCCAATTGCGCCTGCGTCGACCCATCGCCACGCGGCACGTCAGTCACCAGCTCTCGCGCCTTGAACTGCGGATGGCGCACCGCCTCGCCCACCGTCAAAACCGGTTCGACACACGCATCGAGCTCGGCAAACAGCGCAGACAATTCATCGAAATCGTGTTTCTCGAACTCGACCTTCAACGCATCCTTGAGCTTCCTCTGTTGCTCTGGCTGCGGTGACAAGCCCAGCGAGGCCAGTTCCTCCAGACCCAACGCCGTGCACAGTTGCTTCATGAAAGGCGGCTCCAGACTGCCCACCGACAACCAGCGGCCATCCCGTGAACGGTAATAATCGTAAAAGCTGCCACCGTTGAGTATTTGCGTTTCCCGGCCCGGCTCTTCGCCGCAGGCCAGGTAACCGGCAGCAGCCATGGCGTTCAGGCTGAACGCGCAATCGGTCATGCTCACATCCAGATGCTGTCCCTGGCCCGTCTGCTGCCGGGCAATGACCGCCGCGAGCAGACCTATCACCCCATGCAGCGAGCCACCGGCAACATCCGCTACCTGCATGCCCAGGGGCAGTGGTCCGCTATCCGCGCGGCCGGTGTAACTGGCCAGTCCTGCCAGCGCCAGATAGTTGATGTCATGCCCGGCGCGATCCTTATAAGGACCGGTCTGACCATAACCGGTGATCGACACGTAGATGAGCTTCGGGTTGAGCGCTTTCAAGGTTTCATAGCCCAAGCCCAGTCGCTCCATTACACCGGGGCGAAATTGCTCCAGCACAATGTCGTAGTCCTGCAACAACTGCTTGATGACCTCCAGCGCCTGCGGTTGCTTAAGGTCCAGCGCCAGGCTGCGCTTGTTGCGGTTGAGGTAGGCGTGACTGGCAGAGACGCCCTGATCGTGCGGCGGCAGCACGCGCACCAGGTCGATACGGGTCGGCGATTCGATGCGCAACACCTCGGCGCCCATGTCCGCCAGCAACAACGAGGCAAATGGCCCCGGCAGCAATGTCGAGAAATCCAGAATCTTGAGTGATGCCAGTGGACCGAGCATAAATTTCCTCCAGTGCGATCCCTCAAGACTAGGCAGCCATTGGCTTGGCGGCAATCACCTTATGCATCAGTGTCGCTGACCGTTACGCTCGAATCACAGGCAGAAAAAAACCCGCCGAAGCGGGTTTTTCAAATGTTGCCAGGGTTACTTGACGCTGGCTGGAGTCGGGCCTTCGGCCACACCCAGATCGTCTTCTTCACGCTCTTCGGCAATACCGCGACCGCCGGAAGCCAGTTCAGCGTGCATCACGTCGGTGTCCAGTTCTTTCACCCACTTGGCCACAACCAGCGTCGCAACGGCGTTACCGACCAGGTTGGTCAGAGCGCGGGCTTCGGACATGAAGCGGTCGATGCCAAGGATCAGCGCCAGACCGGCGACCGGCAAGTGGCCAACAGCCGACAGGGTCGCGGCCAGTACGATGAAGCCGCTACCGGTCACGCCAGCAGCGCCCTTGGAGGACAGGAGCAACACCACCAGCAGAGTGATCTGGTGCGACAGGTCCATTTGCGTGTCAGTGGCTTGCGCAATAAACACCGCAGCCATGGTCAGATAGATGGCGGTGCCGTCGAGGTTGAACGAGTAACCGGTCGGGATCACCAGACCCACAACGGATTTCTTCGCGCCCAGACGCTCCATCTTGATCAGCATGCGCGGCAGTACCGATTCCGAAGAAGAAGTACCCAGCACGATCAACAGCTCTTCACGGATGTAGCGAATCACTTTGATTACGCTGAAGCCGTGAGCGCGAGCGATGCCGCCGAGCACGACCAGGACGAACAGCAGGCAGGTAATGTAGAAGCAGGCCATCAACTGACCCAGTTGCACCAGCGAGCCGACACCGTAGGCACCGATGGTGAATGCCATGGCACCGAAGGCACCGATTGGCGCGAGCTTCATGATCATGTTGATGATGTTGAACATCACATGGGCGAAGCGATCAATGAAATCCAGCAGCGGCTTGCCGTACGAACCCAGGCGATGCAGCGCAAAACCGAAGATTACCGAGAACATCAGCACTTGCAGGATATCGCCTGTGGCGAAGGCGCCGACGATGGTGGACGGTATGACGTTGAGCAGGAAGCCGACCACGCTTTGATCAGCACCGGCCGCTACATACTGGGCGACTTTGGAAGCATCCAGTGTCGATACGTCGATGTGCATGCCGTTGCCCGGCTGCACGATGTTGACCACCACCAGACCGACCAGCAATGCGATGGTCGAAACGATTTCGAAGTAGAGCAGTGCGTAACCGCCAGTCTTGCCGACCGACTTCATGTTCTGCATGCCAGCGATGCCGCTGACGACGGTGCAGAAGATGATCGGGGCGATGATCATTTTGATCAGTTTGATAAAACCGTCACCCAGCGGCTTGAGGGCCACACCGGTTTGCGGGTAGAAGTGACCGAGCAGGATGCCGATGGCGATCGCGACGATCACCTGGAAATACAGAGATTTGTAGATTGGCTGACGAGTCGTCATTGCAAAGTTCCTCAAGAGCGTCCGGTGACAACATCCACCTGTTGGCCAGAACACCTGAATCGCGAACCCTCCTGCACTGGAGGGATTTGTTTTTTCGAGCTGCACTGCGGCAATTCTCTGCAGGATGTATCGCAAGCACCGTGCCACGTTCGGAAGAAGCGTTGGGAGCCTTGTCCCATCGGGGCTGAAGCATTTTTTAAGAGATTTGGCGATGGGGAGACGGTGGCGGGTTTCCGCCAAGGCTGTAGGGCTCGTCCTACAATTTGGCGGATATCCGCCTTGTTGCCTGCAAGTTATGGCAGCTACCATCCACCCCCCGATTGACGGACCTGCCCGCATGCGCGAACGCACCATCGCCAGCCATTTCGCCCGCGCCGCTCTCGGCGGAGCACGGCTGCGCGGGTACGACTATTCAGAAGTCTTGCAGCAGGCGGGCATCAGCGCCGAATTGCTCGACGAGCCCCGTGCGCGTATTGCACCGGAGCAGTTCACCCGGCTGATTCAGAACCTGTGGCAGGCGCTGGACGACGAGTACCTGGGACTTGCCACGCTGCCGAGCAAGCCCGGCACTTTCGCGATGATGTGTCACGCGCTGATCCACTGTCGCAATCTGGACAAAGCCCTCCGGCGTGGCCTGCTGTTCTACAGCCTGTTTGCGAACGGTCCTGGCCTGGCCCTGACCCGCGAACACGATATGATCCGCCTGAGCCTGGACGACTCGCAATTTCGTGACCCGGACCACTTCCTCACTGAAAGCCAACTGATGGTATGGCATCGCCTCGGCAGCTGGCTGATCGGCCAGCGCATCAGGCTGGAACAGGCCACCTTCAGCTATCCGAAACCTGCGCACGGCGCCGAGTATGATTTGCTGTTTCCCTGTGCGCTGACGTTCTCTGCGGCACAGAGCAGCTTGATGTTCCACAGTCGTTACCTGGCCATGCCGTTGCTGCAGGACGAACGCACGCTCAAACATTTTCTCGAGCGCTCTCCCGCCGACTTGCTCTCGCGCCCGGATGACGGCGACAGCCTCAGCAGCCAGCTGCGTCGTTTGCTCAGTCGCGACAGTTCACCCTGGCCGGACCTGGAAACGGTGGCCGCGCACCTGCACATCAGCCCACAAACCTTGCGCCGGCATTTGCGTGACGAAGGTTGCAGTTTTCAGGAGTTGAAGGATCAGTTGCGCCGCGACATTGCGATTTATCACTTGGGCCGTGCAGATCTGTCATTGCAGCAGATTGCCGAGCAGCTGGGGTTTTCCGAGCCTTCGGCGTTTCACCGGGCGTTCAAGAAGTGGACTGGTTTGACGCCAGGGGCCTACCGCGCGCAGGAAAAATGATGCTCTACGCTGATGGTGAGTGGACCTACCGGCCTCATCGCGGACAAGCCCTGCTCCCACTGGATTCGACTGTTGTTCACAAGTGATATGCCCTGCAGGAGCCGGTTTGCTGGCGATGGTGTTGTCACGAACGCCATTGCCAGCAAGTCGGCTCCTGCAACGGTCGCGGTCAACCCAGCGGAAAATGAATCCGGAAGGCCGCCCCGCCCAGCGTTGAATCCCCCAGCGTCAAACAGGCGTTGTAACTCTCGATAATGTCCTTGACCACGGCTAACCCGATCCCCTGCCCCGGATGCTGGCGGTCCAGCCGTTCACCTCTTTGCAGAATTCGCGCGCGCTCGTCCGGTGGCACACCCGGGCCGTCATCCTCCACGCACAGCTCAATGTCCCCGGCCGTTTCCCGCACGCTGATGCGCACTTTGCCAAGGCACAGGCGATAGGCGTTCTCCAGAAGGTTACCCAGCATTTCCAGCAAGGCCCCCTGCTCGACCGGCAGATGACAGGGCTCGGGCAGATCAAAACTCGCCTGTACACGCTTGTCGCGGTAAACCTTGTCCAGCGTGTCGCACAGACTTTGCAGCACCGGGCGCAAGCGCACCTGATGGCGCACCAGGCCGCTTTTGCGCAGGCTGGCCCGTTGCAGTTGATAACCGATCTGCTGACTCATGCGCTCGATCTGGGTTTGCAGCAACCAGGCTTGATCGCGCTCCTGCGCACGCTTGGCCATGTCTTCACTGACACCTTGCAATACCGCCAGCGGCGTTTTCAGGCTGTGCGCGAGATCGTCGAGAGAGTCGCGGTAACGACTGCGCTGCTGGCGCTCGCCATGCAGCAGGCGATTGAGCGAGCCGGTCAGGCGCAGCAGTTCGCGGGGATGCTGTTCGGTGAGACTTTGGCGCTCGCCGCTTTCGATTTCATCCAGTTCCTGACTGAGACGGCGCAACGCCTTCAAACCCCAGGTCAGGCCGATCCATAACAACGCAAGCAGCACCAGCAACGCGGCACCAAAACCCAGGTAGAGATTTTCACGCAGACCTTCGAGCGTGACTTCATACTCGTGCACCGGTTGCAGGGTAACGATGCTGTAGGCCGCACTTTTGCCACCCAGCAATTTGACTTCGACGTCATAGACGAAAAATTCCTCGCCATTGGCTTCGCGGATTCTGGAGAACTCGGTACCGTGCCCGTCATAACGCGGCGTGTAGTTGAGAGGCGCTTGGCGAGTACCGTTCGAACGCCAGACCAGACGCCCTGCACGGTCATAGATGTAACCGAGCAAACGACCCGCACTGAGGTTAAAGCGCTCATCGGGCAGCTGTGCGGGCATCTGCAAATTATTGTCTTCCACGCGTGCGGCGGAAATCAGCGTGGTGACGTCCGAAGCCAGGCGCTGCTCGATTGAATCGCGCAGCGCCAGGCTGAACGCGCCTTGCATAGCTGGCAGCAATGCGAGCATGAACAACACCGCCAGTAACGTGGCAGCAAGCATCAGGCGCACGCGAAGCGAACGAATCAAGTGCAACGCTCGGTGAACAGGTAGCCGAGGCCGCGGATGGTGTCGATCGGTTTGAAACCCGAGGTCCCTTCCAGCTTGCGGCGTAATCGGCCGACGAGCACTTCGATCACGTTCGGATCGCGCTCGTCATCGTCCGGATAGAGCTGCTCCATCAGGCGGTCCTTGGCCACCACTTGCTGGTGGTGTCGCATCAGATATTCAAGGATGCGGTATTCATAGGCGGTCAGTGCCAGCGGCTGGTCTTCGAGTGAGGCCTGCTTGCGGTTAAGGTCCAGCAACAGCGGCCCGGCGACGATGGTCGACTGGGTAAAACCGCAGGAGCGTCGCAGCAAGGCATTGAGGCGCGCCTCGAGTTCTTCGAACTGGAACGGCTTGACCACGTAATCGTCCGCACCGGCGGCCAGGCCTTCGACCTTGTCCTGCCAGTTGCCGCGCGCCGTGAGGATCAGAATCGGGAAGCTCTTGCCACGCGCGCGCAACTGGCGAATCAGGTCGAGCCCGCCCATGCCTGGCAAACCGAGGTCAATCACTGCCAGGTCATGGTTGTATTGCTCGGCCTGGTACAGCGCTTCCTCTGCATTAGCCACGGACTCCACCACGTGGCCGCTGTCCGTCAGACGGGTTTGCAGGTGATGGCGCAGCAGCGCTTCATCTTCAACGACCAGCAATTTCATAACACTCCCCCAGGCCGCTCAATATCAAGGCGCCTGCAGATGTTGGCGGCTGGCAGAAAGACGCCGGATCATCCTCGCGGGTTGATCCGGCATCTCGCTGCCGCGTGGCGCTTTTCAGAAAGCGTAGTTGGCAGCCAGATAAGTCTGAGCGCTGCTGTTCAGACTCAAAGAGCCTTTCTTGCTGCCGTTGTGTACGCTCATTTCAGTACTGGCATTGCTTCGCAGGTAACGGTAACCCAGTTCAACCGAAGTGTTTCGCGAAACCTGTTGCAAAACCCCCGCCTGGCCGCCGATGGCGTAGCCGATATCCTTGTCGCGGCTGAAGCCCGATGCTTCCTGGGTCATTTTAGTCAGGCCCGCCGTCGCCCCGCCAAACAGCTTTGTGCCGGCGCCAACCGGGAAGAATAGATCGTAGCTGCCCAGCAGATTTTCCTGGCGCAGTTTGATACCGTTGTGCGAACCCGAAACGTTATCGTAAGTTGCGTAGTAGCGGCCTTGGCTGTTTTGCTGCCCCAGACGCACACCCCAGGTGTTGTCCTTTCCAATCACGCCGTCGGCATTTGGGTGATTGAGGTTATCGTTGAGGGCGTGAGACTTTTTGATTTTGTCGCTGGTTTGCCCAAACGACAGGCTGGCAAAATTAACATCGGCGGCCAGGGTCGCTGTGCTCGCGCCGAGCAAGCTGAACGCCAACAGCAGTTTCTTGAATCCAGTCATGGGAATACTCCTCGAGATTTCTTGGTTATTGTGTGGCGAGGAAAGAGTAATCAAACCGTCCTGAACCGGCCCTGAATGCCCGCTGAACCTGAGCTGAAGAGAATCGACCAGGCTGAACAAATGACTTTTGATCCGGTGCTTCGAGCATGCGCATGTATCTCGCTTTATTCCTGATAGCCGTGAGCGGGCTGACTCAGGCGGCCATCAAAACCGGAGAAATCCCCTATCAGAGCGCCGACGGCACCCAGCTGATCGGTTACTACGCCTACGACGACGCGATCAGGCTTCAGCAACCCTGATGCAGATCGCCTGGGCCATGGTGATCATGGCGGGACTGACATTGGTTACAGCAAGGTGGCAGATGAAAAATCGTGGGCGGACATGCAAAGGTTTTTCAAGAAGATTTCTGGTTGATCGGGTCGCGCGAGGCGCGGCCCTCGTGAGCAGTCCCGCAAACAGCCGTGCTGCGGTCTGACGCCAGGGCTACCCAGTTCGAAGACAACCCGGCAAAATGCCCGTCATGAATCCCGCCCCTGCCCTCCCTATCTGTTGCACCCCGCTGGATGCTCGTTGGCCGCTGCCCTTTGCGCTGGCCGATACGGTGCTGCTGAGTACCCATTTCGATACGTCACAACTCGCCCGTGATGATTTCCAGCGCAGCGCCATCGAGCCGCCGGCGAGCATCCAGCGTTCGGTCGCCAAGCGTCAGGCCGAGTTTCTCGCCGGGCGTGTGTGCGCCCGGGCGGCGTTGCTGGCGCTGGATGCGCTCGACTTCACCCCCACCATCGGTGAAGACCGCGCCCCGGTCTGGCCCGCGCATATCAGCGGCTCCATCACCCACAGCAATGGCCGCGCCGCAGCAATCGTCGCGCGCAAACGTGATTGGCGCGGTTTGGGGATGGACCTGGAAAATTTGCTCGAACCGGAGCGGGCGGAACGTCTGGCCGGTGAAATCCTTACCCCGGCGGAATTGCAACGCATGGCTGCGGGCCCGCAGGATCAGGTGGCGCTGCGGGTGACCCTGACGTTTTCGGTGAAGGAAAGTCTGTTCAAGGCACTTTATCCGATCGTTCGGCAGCGCTTCTATTTCGAACATGCGGAGGTGCTGGAATGGACCGAGCACGGCGAAGTTCGACTGCGGCTGCTCACTGACCTGTCCAGCGAATGGCGCAAGGGTACTGAACTGAATGCGCAATTCGCCGTGATGGATGGGCAGCTGTTGAGCCTGGTTAGTATCAAGGCCTGAGGTGTGTAGCAGGTGAACCGCGTTATCGTTCGTCGCGAGCAAGCTTTGACGATACGGTCAGAGGTAGCCGTCGGCGCGTAACAGGGTTTCGAGGCAGTGTTCGCTGATGTGATAGAAATCCTTCAGTTCCTGGATTTTCACCAGCAATTGCGCGGGGTCTACGGGCTCGGCGCGTTTCACCGCGAGAATCATTTTGTTTTTGTTGGTGTGGTCCAGCGAGATGAACTCAAACACTTTTGTTTCGTAACCGCAGGCCTCGAGAAACAAGGCACGCAAACTGTCAGTGACCATTTCTGCCTGCTGGCCCAGATGCAGACCGTACTGCAGCATCGGCTTGAGCAGCGCCGGGCTCTGGATTTGCAGGCGGATCTGTTTGTGGCAGCACGGCGAGCACATGATGATCGACGCGCCGGAGCGAATACCGGTATGAATAGCGTAGTCGGTGGCGATATCGCACGCATGCAATGCAATCATCACGTCCAGCTCGCTCGGCGCGACGCTGCGCACATCACCGCATTTGAACACCAGCCCCGGGTGATCGAGTTTCGTGGCAGCGGCGTTGCACAATGTGACCATGTCCTCACGCAATTCGACGCCGGTAACTTCTGCTTCGGCGTTGAGCGTGTTACGCAAGTAGTCGTGAATCGCGAACGTCAAGTAGCCCTTGCCCGAGCCGAAATCCGCGACCCGCACAGGTTTGTCCAGCGCTAGCGGCGAGGTGGTCAGGGCGTGGCTGAAGACCTCGATAAACTTGTTGATCTGCTTCCATTTGCGGGACATCGCCGGGATAAGCTCGTGCTTGCTGTTGGTCACGCCGAGGTCGGCCAGGAACGGCCGGCCGAGGTCGAGGAAGCGGTTTTTTTCGCGGTTGTGCTCGGCCGACGGCACTTCACGCAATTGCTGTGGCTTGCTCTTGAATAGAGAGGCCTTGGCCTTTTTGCTGTATTCGAGCTGGGCTTCATCGGTCAATCCCAGCAAATGCGCATTCTTGAACGTTGTCGGCAGCAGCGCCGCGATGGTTGCCACACCTTCATCCATCGGGAAATTTTTAGTGATGTCGCGGGTCTTGTAGCGGTAGACGAAGGTTAGGCAAGCCTGATCCTTTACCGTCGTTTGCTTGATTATCAACCGCTGCAGGTCGGGCTCTGTGCCGACATATTTGGCTAGCACCAGCTTGATGAACTCATTTTGTTCCAGGCTTGATTTCAGCAACTTGATGAATTGAGCGTGATGGTCCGGCGCGAGGCTGGCGGGGTTTACGGGGTTTACGGGGATGGACATGGTTAGCGGCCTCGAGCGGTGCGAGTCAGGAATGGCCGTCATTTTAAGGGAGATAGGGACGTTAGGGCACAGCGTTATTTCCAACACTCCTGATTCCCGCGCCCGTGGCCTGGTCATTCCTCATCGGCGTCAACTTTCGACCAGCCGCAGCTTGCGGTTATTCGGTGAATTGATGATGTACTTGACAATCAACCCTACTGGCACAGCCCAGGTCAGGCCATTGGCTGGATCGGTGACTACCGCGATCGTTTCCGAACTGGCGGTTATGTCCAGACGCCGTCGGTCATGGCTGGACTTGAGAATGCCATAGGCATGGCTGACCAGCTTTTCAGCCAGATGCAGCGGCACATCCACATCTCGCAGATGCTTAACCGCACGGCAAAACAGGATCTGATCGTCCAGCATCGCGTCGGTTTCATGGCGAGCCAGGAAAGCTTGAGCAATATTCAGCAGATCCTCGTTTATTTCGAAGTATTCATCCCCTGCAGTCATATCAAAGCTCCGGTGGCGTGTCTGTCGATGAAGTGCTGAGCGCAACAGGCCGGGCGGCACTTCGCAGATCAGGTCCGGCGAACGGTAAACGCACCGCCGGGTTGGGCATTCCGCTGGGCGACAGTTCGTGGGTCATTTCGAACTCGGCCCGAACCGACCATCCGCAGGCTTCCGACGTACATTGCAAATACGCCACCCGCAAAAAAATATGTCGGCCCTCACTGGTCCGAATACGCATCCGGTTGAGGCAGTGCGGGCACACCATTTTGTAGGTACTCATGCTTGACTCCCAGTGGTCATATGGTCGTAATCAACTTGATCAAACGAATATTGCTTGAAGCACTGATCGCCCGGTCCGGTCATGCGAATAACGTCTGCCGGATATACGGAATTGAATCGGCAGTCGCGGAATGAGTGCACACCAACCTTGTAGGAAATTGCCCTGATACTATTAGGAAGTTTCGTCATCGTATTCTTCTGATCCATAGTTGAAGTTTTATTACTTCAAGACAAGAGAAACTCATTTCGCATACGTTAGTTACTCAAAAAGCATGTGTCAAAAGGAAGAGGCTCAAATTGCGTAGCAAAAAATCACAAGCCGTTCTGGCTCGCCTTAAACTGGCGACAGGCACAAAAACTGACGCATCTTTGTCTTTAGCACTGAAGATCAGTCCTCAGACGCTCAGCAGCTGGAAAGGCCGTGACAGCACACCATACTCATTATGCGTAGATTTCGCTCATAGCCGCGGTATCTCCCTCGACTGGCTGCTACTCGGGGTAGGACCGATGTTACGACCCGCTGCGGGTGATCTTGCCGAAAACAACCCGGAAACTACGCCGCAGGAGAACACGATCCTTGCCCTGTGGCGGTTGCTCGATCACGACGACCGTTGCGCCATCCAATGCGCACTGGAAGAAAAACGGCGACTGCGGGATCTGGAACTCAAATTGGCCGCAATGTCTTCTGCACTCTCTGCACTCCAGCGTGGTAATGACATGTAAACCAAAACAGCAGCGTGTTTCCTTACTTCATTACATACCAAAGCACCTTCAGGTTCCCGCCGCTGCGGAATATCAGTGCGCAGGCCAGGACACTCACGCCTGCGTGCCATGGACTGACTGGCACATCTCCAAGAAGAACGTCTATGCCCGCAAGACAAAACAGGCTTCCGCATAAACTGGTAATGAGTCCGCTTCGCCAGCTGGGTCGCTGTTCGTTACGCTGATAACAGGCCAACCTGAACGCGCTCAGCAAATGTGAAAAGCCCGTTATTAAAATAAGCGTCGACATTGCCGTTGCCATCACCTTCTTCCCCTCAGATGCCGGATAATGTCGCCGATCCCGGCGCCATCGATCCATTGCATCAGCTTTATGCTGATCGGGATGACAATCAGCGCGCAGAGAAACGCCGTCACGCCCTCAGTCAGAAAAGGTGCCATGGGCAACGCGACGGGCGTAAATAAATAGCCGACACCTGCTGACAGCAGCAACGAGCCCATCCGTTGCCATGCCTTGAAATTGGCGCGCGTGGTGGTCACCAACCAGGCACCGAGTGCCGCCCCGAACAACGCTTCGCCATCAATCGCAGGCAGCGTGCCGATCCCCAGCCCCAACAAAAGCCCACCGATGTTGTTCGAGACCGAGTCAGTCATGCTCATGGTGCCCCCCCTCAGTGTTACCGCCGACTTTAATGACGCCCAGTTCGATGGCCTTGAGCAAGGCGGCACTGCGTGAGTTGACGGCAAATTTGCGGCGGATATTGGAGAAGTGGAAGTTGACGGTGGACTCGGAGCAACTTTGAATTCGTGCGATCTCCCAGGAGGTTTTCCCTTTCGAGCACCACAGCAAGGTTTGCGTCTCTTTGGCAGTCAATTGGGCGGGCACACACGCTTCGCCATCGCGCGGAGCACCACCAGAAGGATTGAGCGTTTGATGCTTTGACATGACAGAACTCCCTCCAGGCCAGAACGCCCGATCCCGGGCGCTCGTTAATGGAAAGAGATGTTGGAGACAAGCCCGTACTCAATCAACGAGCGGGATTTGTAGCGAAGAGTGTTACACCGAGCGCCGACTACTCAGCGCAGTACCACCAAACGATTGGGCAATTCATTCCTGACGTGCGTCACCGGTATGTGCAGTTTCAGCAACTCACCACACGCCTCCACGCACGTCACGAACCCCTGGAGAGTCTGACCCTGCTTCACTCGCTGGGTAAATGCCGCGACGATTGCGTCCCAATGCGCGTTTTCCAGCCGAGTGGAAATCCCCTGATCCACCAGGATTTCCACATAACGCTCGGCCTCGGAGACGAAAATCAGGATGCCGGTGCCGCCCACGGTGTGATGCAGGTTCTGCTCCAGAAACTGTCGCCGCGCCAGGTTAGACGCGCGCCAGTGACGCACCGAACGCGGGATCAGGTGAGTCGTGACCTTGGGGATTTTAAACAGCAGGCACAACACGACAAACGTGCCCCACTGCACCAGCAGCAGGCTATGCAGCGTCATCCAGCCACTGAGGTAATGCACGACACCCGGCACCACCAGCGCCAGCAGGCTGGCCCACAGCAGCGGGATATAAGCGTAGTCATCGGCGCGCGCTGCAAGCACGGTCACCAGTTCGGCGTCGGTGTCGCGCTCGACCCGGGCGATCGCCTCGGCGACCGTGCGCTGTTCCTGTTCAGTCAATAAAGCCATGATTACGGTTGCCTGTTCAATGTTGTGATC
>NZ_CABVGX010000008.1 GCF_902497625.1 Pseudomonas fluorescens
ATGCACTCGTAGCTCAGCTGGATAGAGTACTCGGCTACGAACCGAGCGGTCACAGGTTCGAATCCTGTCGAGTGCACCATTTAAGAGTTGTTTGCAGCAATGCAAATGACTTGGCTTCAACCAGTTGTGATCTGGTATAAAACCACATATGCACTCGTAGCTCAGCTGGATAGAGTACTCGGCTACGAACCGAGCGGTCACAGGTTCGAATCCTGTCGAGTGCACCATTTAAGAGTTGTTTGCAGCAATGCAAATGACTTGGCTTCAACCAGTTGTGATCTGGTATAAAACCACATATGCACTCGTAGCTCAGCTGGATAGAGTACTCGGCTACGAACCGAGCGGTCACAGGTTCGAATCCTGTCGAGTGCACCATTTAAGAGTTGTTTGCAGCAATGCAAATGACTTGGCTTCAACCAGTTGTGATCTGGTATAAAACCACATATGCACTCGTAGCTCAGCTGGATAGAGTACTCGGCTACGAACCGAGCGGTCACAGGTTCGAATCCTGTCGAGTGCACCATTTAAGAGTTGTTTGCAGCAATGCAAATGACTTGGCTTCAACCAGTTGTGATCTGGTATAAAACCACATATGCACTCGTAGCTCAGCTGGATAGAGTACTCGGCTACGAACCGAGCGGTCACAGGTTCGAATCCTGTCGAGTGCACCATTTAAGAGTTGTTTGCAGCAATGCAAATGACTTGGCTTCAACCAGTTGTGATCTGGTATAAAACCACATATGCACTCGTAGCTCAGCTGGATAGAGTACTCGGCTACGAACCGAGCGGTCACAGGTTCGAATCCTGTCGAGTGCACCAAACACCAAAAAGCCTGCGTCTAACGCGGGCTTTTTGCTGTCCGGGATTTGGCTTTTTCTCTGGTGCAGCCTCTCTCGTCAAATTCGATGTGTGCGCTGCGACCTCGCTTGGTGGCGTACCGATAGGTTGTGGCGGAATTGCGAATGCTAACCTTGTCGGGTTTGCCCATTGCGCTTTCCACCTCTTGCAGGGTCATGCCGGCGACAATCCGCTGATTGATGATTGCTTCACGTCGCTCTCTGGCGCTGGTCAGGTTGCCGCATTTGTCCTCGATACTGCCGACGACTGTCGGCTCGCGCCTTTTAAACGTCATACCGGATGTTTCTCGCGACTCCGCTTCCGGCATCAATCCCACGACAGATCCCGGCGTAAAAGTGCGCACCTCCTGAACCAACAAACTTTCCCCGGCAGCGCAGCTCAGTGTCGTGAACGTAACGCGTCCATCGCTGGCTTCGCATCGGTGCACAGAGCTCGCGCTTGCTGCAAACGACAGGCAGGGCAGGGCTGTCAGCAAAAGATATCGGATAATAGGTGGCATACGAGCGTCCTCCATGACGGTGTGCTGCGAAGCGTAGCCGCTACATTTTTCCGCGCCGGTGTGTTTTCTTTTCCGGATGAGTCGTCGCATTTGCAGGCATCAGGAGGCTGCTCAGGTTTGTCTCGCAAGCGCTTGTTTAAGCCGCGATTTTTTAACGTTAAAAACCGTTGGGCGGTGTATCATTGCGCCCGTCAGCCCCGCCGGGGCTTGTGGAATACCTCCATGGACTTACCCAGTAGTTACTCAGTAAACCGTTTTTCCAATCATGAATTGACTGATTGATCCTTCCGGCGTGCCCCGCTGCTGGGAGTGGAGTTCGCCTATGTCTGAAGTTGAAGTAAAGAAAACACAAGAAAGCCTGCAGGACCGCCTCGCTCAGGTCGTTGAGCTGTTGCAGCGTCAGCGCGTGGTCGAAGACCTGACGCATCGCCAGGACGGCCCAAATAACGACCGTATCGAGAACCTGGTTCATCGACAGAACCTGGTCGAGCTGCAACGCAAGCTTGATGACCTGCACTCCGCCGACGTCGCCTACATCCTCGAAGCCTTGCCGCTGGACGAGCGCCTGACGCTGTGGCAGCTGGTCAAAGCTGATCGCGATGGCGACATCCTGCTCGAAGTGTCCGACTCGGTGCGCGAAACGCTGATCGCCGACATGGACGATCATGAGCTGCTGGCCGCCGCCAAAGACATGGACGCCGACGAACTCGCTGACCTGGCTTCCGAGCTGCCGCGAGATGTCGTCCATGAGCTCATGGAAACTCTCGATAGCCAGCAGCGCGAACGCGTTCGCTCGGCCTTGTCCTATGACGAGGAGCAGGTCGGTGCGCTGATGGACTTCGAGATGGTGACGATCCGTGAGGATGTCAGTCTGGAAGTCGTATTGCGCTACCTGCGCCGTCTCAAGGAATTGCCGGGCCATACCGACAAGTTGTTTGTGGTCGATTACGACGGCGTGCTCAAGGGCGTGTTGCCGATCAAGCGTCTGCTGGTCAACGATCCGGACAAGCAAGTGGCTGAGGTCATGGCCAGCGACCCGGTGAGTTTTCATCCCGACGAAGATGCCTACGACGCCGCACAGGCATTTGAACGTTATGACTTGATCTCGGCTCCCGTCGTTGACAAGAACGGCAAGCTCATCGGCCGTCTGACCATCGATGAAATGGTCGACCTGATTCGTGAAGAGAGCGAAAACGAAGTGCTCAACATGGCGGGTCTGCGTGAAGAGGAAGACATTTTTGCCTCGGTCTGGAAGTCCCTGCGTAACCGTTGGGCCTGGCTGGCAGTCAATCTGGTCACTGCCTTCCTTGCTTCTCGAGTCATCGGTCTGTTTGAAGGTTCGATCGAGAAACTGGTAGCGCTGGCGGCGTTGATGCCGATCGTGGCCGGTATCGGCGGCAATTCGGGTAACCAGACCATCACCATGATTGTTCGAGCCATGGCGCTGGATCAGGTGAGCACCGGTAATACATCACGTCTGATGCGCAAGGAACTGGCAGTCGGCTTGATCAACGGTCTGGTCTGGGGTGGGGTGATCGGTGTCGTCGCCTATCTGCTGTATGACAGCTGGTCTCTGGGCGTGGTGATGACCGCAGCAATGACACTCAATCTCTTGCTTGCCGCTTTGATGGGCGTGTTGATTCCCATGACGCTGGTGAGGCTGGGTCGCGATCCGGCGATGGGTGCCAGCGTGATGATCACCGCGATGACCGACAGCGGCGGCTTCTTCATCTTCCTGGGGCTGGCGACAATTTTCCTGCTCTGATTTGAAGTGCCAAAAAAACCCGCCAGATCAGCGGGTTTTTTTTACCTGAAATTCGGACAAAAAAAAGCCGGCAATCAAGCCGGCTTTAAGCGTTCGGGTGTATCAGGAAGCGTCTGCGGCCAATTCTGCGTCGTGAGCAATCAGCGAAACCAGAGCATTCTGCTGGCGGTGCGAGAGCTGACGGAAACGTTGCAGCAATTCACGTTCGTGGAGTGACAGCTCCGGGCTGTCCAGGCGCATGCTAAGTTCTTCGCCCAGTGCACCTTCCTGAATAAGGCTTTGCTCGAGGCGCGCGATGATTTCGGAGTTCATGCTGCGATGATGATTGCGAGCCACCTCGGCAATGCGTTCACGCATTCCGTCTGGCAGACGTACGACGAACTTGTCAGCCGTACGGCTGGAATAAATTGCCTGTTTCAATGGGCGCATATATTTAACCGGTTAGTTCAGGGGAGCGGTTCTCGGGATTGGCCGCAGGATGTCTGATAGGACAAGAACTCTGGCCAAATGTTCAACCTGAATTGATAAGGGCTCGCATCATGCCTCAAAGCAGCCAGTTCGTTGGCGTCAATTCTGTGACAAATATTGAACTGAATAGCGGCTATATGCCAGCACCAATTGTCAGAAATGCGGACTGGTTGGAAATCTGCACGCATCCACATCACTGCCGCGTCCAGCTGTACCGCGCATGCAAAGACGCATAGCGGTGCAGGCTTTGCGGATTCGACCACCGTTCCCTACGTTATAGAGGATAGTGGCATATGGCCGAATTACTAGTGGCAGTTTGGCAAAGACCAGAAATCATTATGGATGGCAGATAGCAAGCGCCCAAGGCGGCCAGAGAGTGACCGGGTCTCGAAGGCTGGCGGGGGGAAAGGAGTTGCAGCGAAATCAGCGCAGTACCGGATCAAATTTGAATTTGCGCCCGGCTATCAGCGCCAGAAGGAAGAAAGTCGAGAAGATGCCGCACGCGATCAGAGGCAGAGTCAGCACCGAGGTCTGAACGATAGCGAAATGAATCGCACCGCTCAGAAGGGCCAAGATGAAAAATCCCGCGGCTGATTTGGACATGCTTTGCTCCTGAAAATATCAATCAAAATACCAAACGGTCGGAAGTTGGCGCGACCGGCAGGGAGCTTTGCTCACTGACTTCCTGGCCGATGAATCCACGGTGATTATTCATGACAGCCAACTGAGGCGCCTTTTGGACCTGGAGGTAATGCGGCATGTGCTGGGCTACCGGATCGGTGCTGTTATCCGGGGCGAAATGAAAACCCACCAAAACTGCCAGTGCGACCGCATTCGAGAGTACAAGGGCGCTGTTCATGAGGATGACCTCCGTTTTCTTTGTAAACAGCTAAAGCAGCCTCCGTGCCAACAGTCTAACCCCTATTAAATCCTTTAAAAACAGTAGATTAGCGTAATTTTTGCCACTCGATGCGTTGCGTTTTGCACGGCGACGATTTCAGTGTCATGCAAATTGCACGGCGGGCTATTTCCGCTTCGCTATATGCCTGTTGCCTACACTTAAAAGGCCCTACGGACTACATGACAAAAACAGGTATGACCGTTACCATGCACGCCGTCCATCGCTGCTGATTTGCGATGCGACTTGTGTCTCAGTAGCTCAATTGGATAGAGCATCCCCCTCCTAAGGGGAAGGTTGCAGGTTCGAACCCCGCCTGGGACACCATATAATTCAAGGGCTCCAGCGTTTTGCACGAACTAGCCAAAAGGCTCATGGGTGCAGAGCGGGTGCAGTAGGAAAGTAACGCCTGTTCATGGCTGGCTCCACCGGGATCTGGCCAAGCCTTTAAATCCGCTCTGAATTTCGAATTCTTCTAGTCCAAAAATTGGACAGCACCAGTCCAAAAATTGGACCTAGGTTTTCCGGTTGGGTCTGGTTGCAGAGCGGCACCGAATTAACGGTCCAAAAAATGGACTGCTAACGGCCTTTTTGAATGTTTTGTTAGTCCAAAAATTGGACACCCTTATAATTTACCATCCATCCGAACCATTCTTTCCCTTGCTGAGGGTCACCGCTGAGGCTGTCCGTGTGTGCTCGATCGTGTGACGGGCAGAGTGGTGAGAACGCCACGCTGTGTTGAAACCTACACACTGTGTTGATTCCGACACGCTCGGGGCTGCTCGCGTAATTACCAGATGCCCCAGAATTGGTTCATGGTCGGATTTGAGATCCATCCAAAACTGGATGCATCTCCGAGACAGACCACATGGGCCGATTCGGACCTGGGAAGGCACCACCCCGCTACAGGGTGGTGCCTGGCCATACTACGAAGGTTTCGTGGTTTCAGTCATCGATGCCCGGCCGCTTGCCGACTTCACCCCATGCCGAGCCCACGTGGCGATGCTTCCAGCAGAAGTTGCCGCTGAACGTGCGGATCTGCTCCAGGTGTCGCGCGATTTCGCAGGCCAGCTCGTTATCGTAGCCGCCCATCGCCGGCACCACGAAGGCGAGGAGGATTTTGTCGAGGCGCTGCATCTCCTCCCGGGCAAAGTTCATCGAGCACATATCGCGGCCATCGAGGACGGCTGTTTCCGAAACGACCTGGCCTTCGATGTGCTCGAGGTCGATGACCATCAGTTCACGGTTCATACGGCACCCCCTTCAACTACCGGAAAGTCGGTAGTTAGCATGACTGCCCAATTGATCGCGCAGTTGTAGGAGAGGATGGCCAGCACCTGAGAGAGCCCGGCCGGCGTGCGTGGGTTAGCGATCGTGCCCATTGCGAAGGCAAGGAGCTCTAAAACCACTGCCGTCTCGGCGATGATGTCTTGATTTTCGGTGCCGTTAGTGGCATTTTGATACAGTTGCATGACGTGTCCCTCAAAGTTGCGTCGTGTGGCAGCCTTCCCGGTGTTAGCGCACCGGGTTGGCACCTATTCAGATTGGCAAAACTCTTTGCCGGTCTACTGCTTACCCTTCTCCGCGATCCAGCCCGCCGCCCAGCTCAATGGGTCCTTCGACGCCATCGGCTTGAGTGGCTTCCCGTCGCGTGCTGCCTGCTTACCCTCCTCCTCTGTCTCTTTGTGAATCCAAAGTGCGGTTAGCTTGTAGCCCGCTGCCCGCTGGCGTTCTTTGAATGCCCTCTGCCGCAAAGCGTTGGGATTTTCTGGTTGGTCTGCCATCTGCCTTCCTGATTACTAGTAACGTGGAGCAATCTTGCCATTGGGTTACTAGTAATGCAATAGGGGGATGCAAAATAATTGCAGGCCCCTTGTTAGGAACTGTTAGGGCGATCGCATTCAAGTGAATGAGATGTCGGAAATATTTCCCGCATCTACCAGCGCCAGACCCCGAAGTTTTGGGAGCTGCTGATGTCACGGGATCGCGTGCTATCTACCCAGTAGATGGGTAGTTTCGCGACCAGGTCGTAAAAGGGAGTTTTCCACCATTGGTGGGGGTCTCCCTCAAATTGAGGAAAAGTCGCCGAAGAGTACAGATGTGCTCCAACCTCGGATTGAGGCTGAACGAATCGTTCACCCCTACAGGCGCATCTGACGAATCACCTGGCGCGGGTCGGCACCGGTAGAGATCGCTGATATCGCGTCCCGGGTGAGCTGGTCGAGTGCTTGTTCCTCGAATGCCGCCGCCATGGAAGCAGCTTTGCGCACGATCAGCACGGCCAGCTCTTGGGGAAACTCCACAGCCGGCGGTGGAAGGTAGTCGCAGTCGATGACGGACACGGGAATCTCCTCAGATTTGAGTGCATCAGGTCAGGCCTGACAGCAGGTCGGAACAGGCGTTGCTGGACCGCAAGCGCTATTGTGATCGTCTGTCACGTTTAAACGTGGGGTGTTACATCGCCGGCGGAGGATCTATCCAAAGCTGGATGCATTAATCCGCGACACGTTTCGCAAATCAGCAAATTGTGTCGCGACATCTGAACAACCGAATGGGAGACGAGGCGGAACGTTTAGAATCACCAACGAACCATATTTAGAATGGCCAAAAGCAGACTACTTACACGACAGCCTCCGCTTTATCCCCTCCTGCCCGCGCATCTCGTCTCCTACGGTGGGTTTGAAACGAGCGGTGTATTCCTCCCACTCCTGCGTTTCGAGTTTCACATCAGTAACGGTCAGCTCTGCCCCGCGACCTTGCAAAGCCGCCCCGAAGCTTTCGTAGCCCACATAAGCACCATATCCATTTTTCGCATTTAGCTTGCCGCACGCACGCTTGCCATCAGCCGATATCGTGAAATCTGCGAATTGAACAGCCTCCGGATCTTTGAAAGCCGATGCGACGCCTTTTTTCGCCGCTTCGACGGTCAGCTGAAGCTGATCTTCACATCCACTCAACATCAAAGTGCACACAGCAAGTAGAGCAAGCCTTCTCATGCAAACGATTCCTAATAGTTTTTTTGGTTGTGTTGTTGCGAGGTTTGGAGTGCTTGCGGTTGGGTATCGCCAATAGCGCACTTACTCAAACAGAGCAATATCGAAATGATACTACCAACTTCGATGCCAGCGTCTTGAACCTCGCCTGATCTAGATGGTTTTAAATTCGTACCACTTTGGCTCGTATCGATTTACTGCAACGGAGAGAGCTCCCTAAATACTCCGTAACCCAGCTATTTCAGTCTGGTTAAGTCCGGATGCGTGTAGCACCTTAAGTGCGCCCATAAAGCACTGTCTAAATCCACAGATGACGCCTAATGTGAGCTTTGTACGGCTTCCATACGTCATTGAGGATCAATCATGTCAGCCACCATCAAGCCCCGTGGACCGCAGGCCAAGCCAACTGCAGAGATGCTCAAGAACACCGCTGACGACGACGAAGACGCAGCCGCTTAAGAGGGTTGCGCATGACCACCGCCAAGATCCGTCGAATGCTGCAGGTCATGCGCGACCGGCTCAAACCCAGCGAACTGCTGATTATTACCATCCCGCCAGACAGTCAGGCGCCAGTCACTCACTGGACCGTGAGCCTGGACCTGGCAGGACGGTACAAGAATATTGCTATGGCATGTAACGCATCTATGGCGGCCGAGATTGCCCAGCACCTCCACGACCTCGACAGAAGCACGCAGAGGATGGCGGTAATGTTCCCAGAGCATTCAGAGCCGAAATCCGATTTCTACATCACGCCTGCGATAGGCGCCACAGCCGAGCAGCTCGCTCGCGAGGCCCTCCGTGGCACAAGGAGACAGCATGACCGAAAACCAGCAGCGTTTCGCCCTGGCCTGCAAGACCGCTGACTTCGAGGCCCATCCCGGCACGCTGGGCGGTTGCAAGGTCTGGGGAGTGAGCGACATTGTAAAGGGTGGTCGAGACCAATTCGACGGCCCGTATTTTACCGAGGAAGAGGCAAAAATATCTGCTGAGCTCTGGAAGTCTGTACCTGGCCGACGGTGCGCGCGGGCAGACGCCTCGATCCACTGCGCTGCCTGGAATCCAAACCCAGCACGCGAGAAAGCCATCAGAGACGACGCAATGGCATCACGCTTGATCTTGGCCGAACAGCTCGGCATGGAATTCCCAAAACAAAGCGCCCAGGGCGCCCAGGGGTAACTTATGGCAATGCTGGCAGTGGCAAAAACACGAATCCTGCTCAGTGGCTCGCTCGCGAGGCTGTTCGGACGTGAACACCTTTATGAATTGTCCACGGGGGACGTGCGCGAGTCCGTGCGGGCGATCGATGTTAATCACCCTGGATTTATGAAGTACTTGGCAGACGCAAGGATAAAGGGGCTCGACTTTGCCATTTTTCGAAACAGACGGAACGTCGCTGAAAATGAGCTGGGCATGGGCGGAGCCAAGGAAATACGGATTGTTCCGGTGATTGCTGGCAGTAAGCGCGCCGGATTGCTTCAGACCATCATTGGCATTGCGCTCATTGTTGCAAGTCCGTTCACCAACGGCGCCACGCTCGCACCTGGGATCGCCATGGTGGCCGGCGGGGTCATCCAGATGCTGAGCCCCCAAGCCAGTGGATTGAGGCAAAGCGGACAGCCCGAAAACATGCCCAGTTACGCTTTCGGCTCGGCACGAAACACCACGGCCAGCGGCAACCCTGTGCCTCTCTGCATTGGGTACCGCCGGTGGGGCGGCGCGATCATCAGCGCCGGGATTTACGCTGAAGACCAGATGTGAAGGCTATATGCCAGTGGTACAGTGCTGGCTTCACCACGGGAGTTTTTATGTACAGGATCGCCATTGCCTTCACCCTCGCCGCCTTGGTCTCGGGCTGCTCAAGCACACCTGTAGATCAATCGACAGCGAAGAAGGTGCCGGCTGCCAGGACACTTGCCTACCAAGCCAATGTCCCGGGCGGAGCCACGCTCATCATCAGTCGCGATAATGGATTTTGGGCCTCAGGCGGATGCATGGCCACCGTGCTGGTCGATGGCAAGAAGGCCGCCCGAATAGACACCGGTGAGGTCGTCCGCTTTGAGGTGAAGCCAGGCCGACACATTGTCGGAATAGCCGGCGACGACAACGGCAAGGGACTATGCGCCATGCAGATTGGCCAGCCAGTCAAAGAGATCGCCACCGATGTGGCCGCCGGCGAGGTGCAGAGGTTCAGGATATCCGGTACGCAGAGCGGTACCGACATCCGCCCGAGCTCTATTTAAACGTCTATGTGTGTAGATCACCACAGCATGTTAAAACTCAAAACGCTGTGGCGCACGGTGACACGGGAAACAGCGAGCGTGTAAACCGGGGAAAGCGGACCTATTTTTGCAACGTGTCGGAAAAACTAGTACGAATATCGGTTAGCTCTCCTGCTGAGTACTTCACCGCTACGAAGTACGGAAGCAGACTCTCTATGAAAAAATGAAATGATGACCAGGTTATGACAATAAAAACAATTACACCAACGAGTACTACACCAGTATTTATCCAGCTAAATGGCAGGATTAAAACGGTTGCTAGAGAGATAATCAAAAACAGTTCGGCGAGTGAGCGAACCCTTCTAATCCTTTTTTGATTCCTTTCTATTTCAACTTTAGCGCCAAGCCCTAGCGCTCTCTTGCGTAAATCATCATTTTTGTGCTCATGAAATATTATTGTCATTTCTATGATTAGAAGCTGAAAATCAGATTTCAACGTGAACATATAAAACAAGCCTTCAGACAGCTTCCTAGATATCCAGATCACTAGTACGACGAAAGCAATCGAATACAGAACCTGGAGCATCGTCAAAGAGGGGATGGCCCCGTCGGACATATCTATTATCGCCTTCAGTTTTACATTTGCCAGACCATTTACAATGTTGAGCCCCGTCCCATCGACGCCGATGCGAACGCACACAACAAAAAAAAGCCAGCTGAATATATTCGCGAGGCCAAATTTAAAGCCGAGCTCCTCATCATAGCGAGCCTTGCAGTATTCAATTAGCTTATCCATTACGCTAGACCGATAAAAAAGACGTCTCCGCCCTTCGCGTCATAAGCGCCACCTTCAAAGATTGGGCTTCCAATAAAATGCATAGGCATAGACACACCAAGGTAAGTCTTAATGAGCTCAAACTCTAAATCACTTCGATACTGAAGCTTGATCATTCTATCCGTAATTACATTTAATACTTTAGCAGATTTGTTGACAGCATCCAGCTCAGTTACCTTCACGGAAAAAATCAGGGGGTCACCGAGATACCTCCTAGAAACCAAGGAGTGAAAGTTCTCACTCGATACTCTATTGAACTTGAACGCTTGGGGAATATCAGTGCCCACGATTAGCTCAATTGTGCTTTGTCCTGAGTTTTTGTTCCTAACAACACCGATGAGTTGATCAATCTCCTTATTTATGGCGCGATCGCCATAAGGGTGCTGAGAAGCTGTAGGAATATAGTTCTCGTATGTCTGGGGGTCAATGATTCCCAGCCTAACTTGTTCCTCTCGTAGTGCAGACTGATTGGCAAGTGAGCCCGCGTTAATGAGAGCCTGAGTTCGCGACTTTTCTACAGCGGGGCTTACTGCGGACACGATCCTGGTAAGGGTTTGTTTGAGTCTTGGACTATTCTCAAAAAACTCAATGATGTAACCGCCATCACGCGGGGGACTAGACCACAATTCTGTCTCTGCATAATCCTCAGAAGAGAGGCGAGCATTCTTCCAGACCTCTCCGTAACGCACATCCAGGTGTGCCCGATTCACAGCTCCCTGAAGATGATGCAAGCTTTGACCTAGAGTACGGAGGCTCACCGTATGATTTCGGGTGATGTCACCTTCAAAATGGAGATGCAAATAGCTCATTCGTGCTTCCTTGCCATAGTAATGTCTTGTTGGTGCAGGCAGAGAGGCCTGAGCTTTCAATCTACACATACCTTCATCCGTTGGACATAGGCGATGGTATTAATTCGCCATCGTTTTGAGGTATGCCTGAGCTGATACGGGGAAATCTGCGTTTAATTCAACTTTTCGCTTGATATGTGACACTCAAAGTGCAACAGTATTAGTAAGACACCTAAACTGATACGGCAGGCACATCCCCATGTTCATCCGCGCATACCTCCGAGCATCGACCGAAGAGCAAGACGCCCGCCGCGCCCAGGCATCGCTTGAGCAGTTCGCGAGCGACCACAACAAGGTAATCGCCAGCGTGTACCTGGAGAATGCCAGCGGCGCGAGAGCCGATCGACCTGAGCTGCTCCGCTTGCTCAAGGATGCGCGCAAGGGTGACGTGCTGCTGGTCGAGTCAATCGACCGTCTGTCCCGTTTACCGGTGGACGACTGGCAGAAGCTCAAGGCTGCTATCGACTCCAAGGGCCTGCGCATCGTCGCGCTCGATCTGCCAACAAGTCATCAGGGAATGCAGGACACCAAAGGCGACGAGTTCACCGGCCGGATGCTGGGCGCGATCAACTCGATGTTGGTGGAGATGATGGCGGCCATTGCTCGCAAAGATTACGAGCAGCGACGTGAGCGCCAGGCGCAAGGGATTGAGAAGGCTAAGGCCGAGGGCAAGTATCAGGGGAGGCCGGTTGATGCGGACCTACACAAGCGCGTGAAAGAACTGTTAAAGGCCGGGCTAGGCATTCGCGCAACAGCCCGGCACGCTGACTGCTCTACCACTACCGTGCTCAGAATTCGGGATCTTGCCTAGCAGGCGAGTTTGCGCTTTGCCGTAGTGGTTGGCGCAAGATCAAGATCCTTGCCCGGGCACTCATCAATGGCGCTCCATGACAGCGCATAGAGTGCTGGCTTCGCTCCGTCCTTCGACCTGTCGTGCCCGCGGCTTTTGACGATAAGGTTGCGATCTACAAGCTCGCGAAGGGATGACGCGAGGGTGCCTTTGGCCATACCTCCCCAGTCAGCCATCATTGTGTGGGTCGCCGCCAAGTTGCCGTTATTTCGGCCGTTGTATTGGTAAGTCAGAAGGTCGAGAACCTTGCGGGCTGAGCCAGATAGTTCGCGGTAGTCCGGATGCGCCATTAGCGCCTTCGGGATCGCGGCGGCACCCATCGGGCCCCAGTCTAGCTTTGGCTTTCTCTTCGCCATTTAACAGCTCACAGGCAGACGCGGGGGCGCCCCAAAACCTTGGTAGCCCCGCTAATGGCAGTTAGGACGCTTCGCGCATCAAAATGTACTTCGCTACGCGGTGGGGCGGACGACCTGGCTCCGTAGACTGGTGCGTCCAATAGGTGCGGATTTCATGGCCCTGATTCCTGAGGCGTCGAATCGTGCTAGGAGGCTGGACGATATCCAAAATTTCAGCTGCCTCGATGGTTGATATTGGCCCATTGCGCAAAGCCTCAATCATCTTACGGTCTTGCTCGGTCGAAGAATGACGTGTCATAGTTTGCCCTTCACGTTGGTGCTACCCAGTGTGTTCTTGCTGAGGCGGTGTTCTAGCACCGTCTCAGCAATCTCCAGCGCGGCCCTGCGCAAATCCCCCTCCATATGCATCTCCCCGATCACCGTGCGCCGGCCTTCGCAGCACGCTCAATCCACGCTTTGAGCTCTGTCATCAGGATCAGCCGGCGGCGGCCAAGCTTGAATGCCTTCAAGTCACCCGAGGCGATCAGTTCATAAACTCCCGATCGGGAGTAGCTGACGATTCTTGCTGCGTCTTCGACGCTCACCGAAAGGGGGGCGATTTGCTGTGCTTGTTCCATAGATATCTCCAAATGCCCATCGAGGTTGATCGGGCGACAGGAGAATCCTATTGCTGTATTTGCTGTACGTCAACTGCAATCAGAAGCTGAGTATGAACGCATGGACTTCACTGGACGCAAAAGGTAGGATTCGATTTAAGCGTAAATTGACAGGTGCGGACGAGATGGCGAAGAACAAGCCCAGCCAGGGTGCACGGAAGACAGAGACGCTTACATTGCGACTCGACCCAAAGGTAAAACTGATGATCGAGCTTATATCTCGGATTCGCCGACAATCCATCACGGGAGTAGTTGAAGCTGCGATTGAGGAAATTGCCTTCGACCTAGATGCGCCCTTTGTACATGGTGGTGAAGCGCACCCCATGTCGCTACTTAGTGCCGTAAGCGAGGTCTGGTCAACGGACGAAAGTGAGCGATTCATCCAGCTCTGTCATTACCTACCTTCATTGATTACCTATGAGGAGCAGCGCCTATGGGAGACCATCAAGGCGTCGAAGTTCTTTCTCATTCCTGATGCGGGGGATAATGCCCAATATTGGGAAGTGTCGGGCGTAGGGCGAATTGATCGGCAGAATCTTCGACGCTGGTGGCAGGATCTATTGGGACATGTCGAGGACAACAAGGAGAGTAGAACTATTGTCCCCTTCGAGCCGCCATTCTAAATCAGTTCTACCGCCGCGGCTTTGGTGCCCGGCGCAAGGTGTGCATACCGCAGCGTCATCTTGATATCGGAGTGCCCCAGCAGATCCCGTACCGTGTTGAGCGGTACGCCAGCCATCACCAGGCGTGACGCGAAGTCGTGACGCATATCGTGCCATCGAAAGGCCTCGATACCTGCTCGCTCAAGCAGCTTTAGCCAAGCCGCTTTGACATCTTCCAGCCTCCCGCCTGCCTGACTCGGAAATACATACCGGGACTTGCCCGCCTGTTTCTTCCATGCCTCCAGCACCGCGACGACCTCTTTGTTCATTGGAATGTGCCGCGTGTCATTCGTCTTCGTTGTGTCGCCGGCCGCGGTGATCGTCTTCGTGGTGAAGTTCACAGCCGACCACTTGAGGTCGAATAGTTCGCCGCGTCTCATGCCGGTGTTCAGCGACACCAGAACCATCGGCTTGAGGTGGTCGGTAAATACTAGGTCGCGCAGGTCTGGGTACAGCTCTTGATTGCGATCAGTCCGCCACTTGTTCGCACTGTCTCGCTCATCACGCGCTTCGTCTTGGCGGGCATCCATAGCAGCGCGTAGGCGAATGTTCTCGTCATCTTCTAGGTAGCGAACTAACCCCATCGAATCAACCTTGAGCTGTTTCACCTTCGCCATTGGATGGACGCTGATGTACTCCCATTCAACGGCTCGGCTGAACACTCCGCTTATCGACCCCATTTTGCGATTGACCGTCGACGCCTTGTTGCCGCCTTGCATCCAGCCGGTACGGATCTGATCGAGGTCACGGCCGGTGATTACGTCGATGCGCTGAGCCATGATCAAAACGAAATTGTTGTCCAGCGTGTGCAGCGTCTTTTCGTCACCCTTGTAGTGAGCTTTGAACCACGGCATATAGGTGTCGTCGATAAAGTCACGGAGAGAGGGGAGGGTGGCACCCTTGCGGCCTTGGGTGATCGCTAGAGGCTCGCCATGCTCCCGCGCTTCGGAAAGGTATTTAGTTGCCTGTTGTCGAGCCTGATCAAGCGTGAGGACACCGACGCGGCCTAGCGCCTTCTTTCTGGCACGGCTCCACCTCACAACATAGGACTTGGCTCCGGCCGCTGTAACGCGCACGTAGAGGCCGGTCACGGTAGTATCGTGGACCTCATATTCGCTGCCAGTAACCTGCAGGGCGGACAGTAGTTTAACGGTTAACTTGTCTTTCACTTGGTGCTCGCGGGTGCGCTATGGGTGCAAAAATGACTATACGGGGCCGTTTGCTTGGACGCAACCGGACGATTAGGCCCGTATTTGCTGGGCCGCTCCTTTGTCCGTTGGCGGGTAAATGACCCTCCTAAGGGGAAGGTTGCAGGTTCGAACCCCGCCTGGGACACCATCATTCCGGCCTCTCAAGGCTGTCTCCTGACAGATCGTTTTTTCTGACAGCAGGGTGGCAGCAGCAGGCAAAAGAAAGCCCCGCCGGGCCATCCTCGAGCGGGGCTTTTTTATAGTTGCTCGGAATCTTTTGATCCGAAAGCAGCTATTTCAAATACCAGCCCCACGGCTGATCACCGATGTACTCGGTCACCTGTTTCACCTCCAGATAATTGTGTAATCCCCACTCGCCGAGTTCTCGGCCGATGCCGCTGTGTTTCATCCCGCCCCACGGCGCCTCGACGAAGGTCGGTTGCGAGCAGTTGATCCAGACAATCCCCGCCCGCAGTTGGTTGGCCACGCGTGCGGTGCGTTGCAAATCCGCGCTCATCACCGCGGCGGCGAGGCCGAAGCGGCTGGCGTTGGCCATTTGTACGGCTTGTTCTTCGGTCTTGAAGCGCTTGATGCACAGCACCGGACCGAACACTTCTTCGCGCCAGAGGATACTGCTGTGGCCAGGTTCATCGAAGATTGCCGGTTCGATGAAATAACCTTCAGGCAGATGCGTCGGCCGCCTGCCTCCAGTGAGCAGGCGGGCGCCACTGGCGAGGCCCTGATCGATGAAACCGAGGACTTTGTCGTGTTGGCCCTGGCTGACCAGCGGGCCGAGCAATACGCCCGTTTCCATCCCCGGGCCCATGGTGATCTTGCGGGTTTCTTCGACCAGCCTTTCGATCAATCGCGGGGCGATATTTTCCTGCACCAACAGACGAGACGTAGCGCTGCACACCTGGCCCTGGTTCCAGAAAATGCCGAACAGAATCCACTCCACAGCGGCTTCGATGTCGGCGTCGTTAAACACGATGAACGCAGACTTGCCGCCCAGTTCAAGACTGATGTTCTTGATGTCGCGCGCGGCTGCCGACATGATTTTCTGCCCGGTGGGCACGCTGCCGGTGAAGGCCAGTTTGTCCACCCCGGGATGCTCGGTCAGTGGACTGCCGGCATCGGCACCGAGCCCGGTGACCACGTTCAGCACCCCGGCCGGTAAACCGATGCGGTCGGCGGCCGCCGCCAGTTCCAGCGCCGAGAGCGGTGTCAGCTCTGAGGGTTTGAGCACCACCGTGGCGCCGGCGGCCAGGGCCGGCGCGACCTTCCAGGCGGCCATCAGCAGCGGGTAGTTCCAAGGAATGATCTGCCCTGCAACGCCAATCGGTTCATGGCGAATGCGGCAGCGAAAGCGTGCGTCCGGCAACGCCAGCGGTCGATCCTGCTGCTGATCCAGTTCGCGGGCCAGGCCAGCGTAGTAACGAAAGCAGCCGATGGCATCGCCGACATCCCATTGGGCTTCGGGCAATGGCTTGCCGTTGTCGCGCACTTCCAGTTCGGCCAGGGCCTGCTGGCCGCTTTCCAGTTCATCGGCCAATGCTTCCAGCCATTGCGCGCGCTCGGCGCCGGTGGTTTGGCTCCAGCCGTTATCGAATGCGCGCCGGGCGGCGCGCACCGCGTGATCGATGTCTTCTTCGGTGCCCGCCGCCACCCGATGGAAAACCTGTTCGGTGGCCGGATCGATGACATCCAGATAGCCACCCAGATCCGGGCTGACCCACTCTCCGTTGATGTAAAGCTGATCACGCATGGTCTGACTCCTGAACGCCGGTGCGGCGGTTTTGCAGAGAGCGGGAAGTGAATAGCAGCGCCAGTGAAGCGCAGATGATGACGGTCGAGACTGCGTTGATTTCCGGTGTCACGCCGCGGCGGATCGATGAGAAAATGTAAATCGGCAAGGTCGTTTCCGAGCCGGCGACGAAAAACGCGATGATGAAATCGTCGAAGCTGAAGGTGAACGCCAGCAGAAAGCCGGCCATGATCGCCGGGCTGATCTGCGGCAGGGTGACCCGCCAGAACGTTTGCATCGGCGGCGCGTAGAGGTCCGCCGAGGCTTCGAGCAAAGCCTTGTCCAGGGCGTCGACGCGGGTGCGCACGATCACCATGACCAGGGCCATGGTGAACAACGAATGCGCGGCGATCACGGTGAAGAACCCCATGTTCAAGCGCGGCACGCTTGGTATCCAGGTCGCCAGCAATGGGTTGATCACGTCGAACAGCGTGATGAACGCAATAAGTGTCGAGATACCGATGACGATCCCCGGCACGATGATCGCGCAGTAGGTCAGCGCATCAAACAACAGACGCACTTTCTTGCCCGCCCGCTGCAAGCCGAATACCGCCAAGGTCCCGAACAGGGTGGCGATGACCGCCGACGTAAAGGCAATCAACGCGCTATTGCCCAGCGCTTCCATGATGAACGGGTTGCCGAAGGCGCGACCAAACCACTGCACCGAACAGCATTCAAACGCGAGGCCACTGCGCCCGGCGTTGAAGCTGAACAGCACGATCAAGGCAATCGGCGCGTAGAGGAACAGGTACAGCGAAGTCGAATAGCTGCGCAGCCACATGTCACAGACCTCCATCGGCAGGGCGGCCGCCGTAGCGCGCCACCAGTTTCAGATACACACCGATGATCAGCAGCATCATCGCCACCAGGGTCATTGCCAACGCACTGCCGAAAGGCCAGTTGCGCGATTGCAGGAATAGATCGACCAATGCATTGCCGACGAAGAACACTTTGCCGCCACCGAGGATCGCCGGGATCAGGAATTCACCCATCAGCAGAATGAACACCAGCATCACCCCGGTAATGATCCCTGGCGCGGACAGCGGCAACGTGATCCGCCGAAAGCTTTCGAAAGCGCTGGCACCGAGGTCGGCCGAGGCTTCGAGCAGGCGTTTGTCGAGTTTTTCCAGGCTGACGTAAATCGGGAACACCATCAGCGGCAAGTAGCCGTAGACGATGCCGATCAACACCGCCCATGGCGTATTGATCAGCCGCACGTCTTCCAGGCCAAAGCTTGCGAGCAACGCCGGAATGCCCTTGCCGCTGAGGATGAAGATCCACGCGTACGTGCGGATCAGGAAACTGGTCCAGAACGGCACGATCACCAGCGTCAGCAACAGCGAGCGGTTGCGGGTGACCTTGACCGCCAGGAAGTACGCCAGCGGGTAAGCGGCTACCAGACACACCAGCGTGCCCAGCGGCGCCAGCATCAGCGTGTTGCTGAACGCTGCGCCACGCGAACCGAGGTTTAAATAATTGGCCAGGGTGAAGCCACCGGCGTAACCGCCCACGGCGCTGCGCTCGCCGAAACTGAAGACCAGGATGATCACCAGCGGCATCAACAACAGCAGCAGGAACCACAAGGTTGAAGGCAAGAGCATCAGCAGGGTGATCCGTCGGCCGAGGCTGCGCCGCTGGCGAACCTCGACTGACAGAACATGGCCCGGCGGCACCGTTTGCGGGTGAGCGGCGGTGTTCATGGGTGACTCCTTGTTGGCCATGATCAGGCAGACTTGAAGCGTGCCATCAGTTCGGCGCGCGCCGGGCTGGTGAGCGTTGCGGCGGCGCCGAACTCCAGCGGGCTGAGCGCTTCGGCGGCCGGGTACATGATCGGATCGTCGAGCATCGCGGCGGGCAGCAAGGCGTCGACGCGTTTGTCTCCGCTGGGGTAGCCGTGGCTCAACACTTCGAGCTTGTTGTGCTGCGGATCGAGCAGGTAGTTGATGAACGCGTAAGCCGCGTCCTTGTGCTCCGAGCTTTTCGGGATGGCGAAGAAATCACTCCACAGCTCGCCGCCTTCCTTGCCCAGTTCGAACTGCATCTTCGCGTTGTCGCGATGCAGCTGAGAGGCATCGCCGGTCCAGGACATCGCTAGCCAGGCATCGCCACTGCGCATCGACGGTTGAATATCGGAGTTGATCGCAAACAGGTGCGGCTTGACCTCGATCAGCAGTTTTTCGGCATCGGCCAGTTCTTTCGGGTCCAGAGAATTGAAGCTGTAGCCGAAGCTTTTCAGGGCGTTGCCAATAGCGGTCAACTGGTAATCGTGAACCATTGTCCGGCCGCTGGCAGGGCCTTTGGCGGCGGCCCAGAACTCTTTCCAGCTGGATGGGCCGTTCTTCAGTGTGCCGCTGTCGTAGAGCATGCCGGTGGTGCCCCAGTTTTTCGGCACTGCGTACACCTTGCCATCCACCGTGCCCTGGGCCATGAACTTTTGCTGGAACGCCGACGCATCGAAATTGGGAATGCGCGACAAATCCAGCGGCTCGATCAACCCCAGGCCCACGTAGGTACTGATGGTGTAGTTGGTCGGCACCAGCACGTCCCAGCCGCTGCCGCCGGCCTGCAACTTGGCGAGCATCTCTTCGTTGGAGCCGAATACGCTCATGGAGACACGGGCGCCGGTGGTTTTGGCGAAGGTGTCGAGGTTTTCCTGACTGTGATAGTTCGGCCACGTCGCCAGCGCCAGGCGATCGCCCAGCTTGGCCTGTTCGGCCGCTTGGGCACTGGATGTCAGCAGGCCGGGCACGTTGACGGCGACCACGGCTGCAGCAAGCCCCAGGCCGGTACGGCCAAGGAAATCGCGGCGGCTGATCGATCCGTTCTGCCAACTGCGCAGGGTTTTGATAAACGTCTTCTGGTCCATAACGCGCTCCACATCCGGTTGATGAATCGAGTCGATGATTTACAACGCCATGGCCAGGCCGTTGGCGTGATCCCAGCCGACGCTCACTGCCGCGCCGTGTTCGAATGCTTGAGTGCCGTGATCCTGCTGGCGCGGCACTCGCACGCACACCACTCCGAAGGCTGCGGTGCGTACGCGGTATTCGGTGGAATTGCCGAGGTAAATGCGATCTTCCACACAGCCGTGCAGCTTCACCTCTCGGGCCAGTTCGGCATTGGCGCCGGCGATGCTGATCAACTCCGGGCGCACGGCAATGCAACCGGCGGCGTCGGCGCTCAAGGCTTTGCCGGTGGGCGTCAACGGGCTAGTCAATTCCAGGCCTTGTTCGGTACGCAGCACCACAGAATTGCCGTGCAGGTGGCGAACAGTGCCATTGAACAGATTGGATTCACCGATGAAGTCAGCGACGTAACGGCTGGCCGGGGATTCATAAAGCTGTTCCGGGGTGGCGGTCTGAATGATCGAACCGTTGTGCATCACGCTGATGCTGTCACTCATCGACAAGGCTTCTTCCTGGTCATGGGTGACCAGCACAAACGTGATGCCGACCTCGCGTTGCAGGCGCAACAATTCGGATTGCATTTCCTTGCGCAACTTGCGATCAAGCGCCGCCAGTGGCTCGTCGAGCAGCAACACGGTCGGCTTGTTGACCAGCGCCCGCGCGAGGGCGACGCGTTGCTGTTGGCCACCGGACAGCTCACTGGGTTTGCGTTGGCCGAAGCCGCTGAGCCGTACCATTTCCAGTGCTTCGTCGGCCATGCGCAGCTGGGTTTTCCTGTCCGGCCGTGGCGAGCGATAGCGCAGGCCATAGGCGATGTTCTGCGCCACCGTCAGGTGCGGGAACAGCGCGTAATGCTGGAACACCATGTTCACCGGTCGCTCGAATGCCGGTACACCGGCGACGCTTTTGCCGGCCAGGCGCACTTCACCGCTGGTGGGTTGTTCGAAGCCGGCGATCATGCGCAGGGTGGTGGTTTTGCCGCAGCCCGAACCGCCGAGGAAGGAATGGAACGAGCCACGGCGTACCGCGAAATTCAGGCCATCGACGGCCGACACCTCGCCATAACGTTTGACCACGTTGCAGAATTCGATGTCGCTTGGCGTGTTGTCATTCACGGTGCGGGCTCCCTTGCAGTGATGAATCATCGCGTCGGGAGCCAAACTAGCAATCGGGGTTTTGCGCTGTATATATCCCTTGGGGGATAGGGGCCGCTTCAAGTGGCAAGTGGCACGTTACAAATTGACGGCGCGGCTGCGGTTGTCTTGCAGCTTGTCGCTTGAAGCTTGAAGCTGATTTTCTGTGAGATCGCGGATAAACAAGCCGAGCAATTCCGACTGGCTGCAGATGCCGAGTTTGGCGTAGATGTTCTTGCGGTGAATCTTCACCGTACCGGGACTGATGCTCAGTTGTTCGGCCACCGAGGCACTGGAGTGGCCGCGCAGCAGCAGCTGGACAATCTCCTGTTCACGGCCAGTGAGAATGTGCGCGCCGAACTGATCGAAAGCTTCGCGGATCTTGAAGTCGAGGTCGTGTGCCGGACGTGGCTCTTGTGCCTGACGCAAGCGCCACGCCTCGTTGATCACCTGTTCAACGACCGTTTGCGCGCACTCGATCAGCTGCATCTCCTCACGGCTGAACGCGCAGCTCGCCGAGGAGCGCATCAACGAGAAGACCGCCATGGCGCCGCCGCCGAGTTCGACGAAAAACGCCACTTCTTCAGCCAGACCGGTTTGCTGGTAATAGGTCAGGTAGTACTCGCCAAGGTAGAAGTGATCGGGGGCGAACTGGCGCAACCGCCACAGCCCGGGCGCCTGTCCGCGAATGCAGGCGAGGTAGAACGGATCGAGCAGATACGGCCCGCACTGATAGTCATCGACGTACACCGCACGCTTGTCGGCCGCAAAGGTATCGAACAAGGCCAACGGACGGTGATTGCCTTCGTAGACGAACAGGACGAAATGGTCGACAGGGCACACCTGACGCAACCAATGGCTTAACGCCGCTAACCGTGCGTGTCCCGCGGGCAGGTCAAGCAGATGGGCGACACCGGTGATCCACAGTTTGAGTTCCTTGGGGCGCATGGCGATTTCAGGCAAGAGTGGAGTGGGTTGAGATGCACGAATTACGCCATGGTTGTACGCGCCCGACGGGGCGGGGCGAGCTACGGCACGTCGCTGAAAAGTCGCACCGTAACAGCGCCCAATGTTACCGAGTGCCACACGGTTGGTAGCAGAATGGATGCATACAAGGAGGGTCAGCTTGGCAAGTCGCAGAGCCGGGACCTCAGCGCAGCTTTTCCAGCATCTGGTAGTACCACATGCCTGCCGCCAGCATCGGGTTACCGAAGATGTCACCGAGCGGCACCCTGATGTGCTTGCAACTGGCGAAGGTATCGAAACGGCCAAGGCTGCCTGTGATCGCTTCGGCCATGATTTCGCCCATGATATGGCTGGTGGCGATGCCGTGCCCCGAATAGCCCTGGCAGTACCAGACGTTGTTCGACAGCTTGCCGAGCTGGGGAATGCGGTTCACCACGATGCCCATGGCGCAGCTCCACTGGTAGTCGATGTCCACACCCTTGAGCTGTGGAAATGTGCGTTCGATACAGGGGCGCAGTTCGCCGGCGATGTCTCGTGAGTCACGTCCGGAGTAGTTGGCGCCGCCACCAAACAGCAAGCGGCCGTCGGCGGTCATGCGGTAATAGTCGAGGACAAAACGACAGTCGTAGACGGCCAGATCTTGTGGGTTGAGTTGTCGGGCCAGGTCGCCCAACGGCGTGGTGGTGACGATGCCGCCCATCGCCGGGAAGATTTTGCCCTTGAGCTGTTTGGGTTCCAGCGTGTGGTAGACGTCACCGGCCAGCATCACCTGTTTCGCATTGACTCGACCCTGTGCAGTGATGACCGCCGGGCGTTCACCGTGGACGATCTCCAGCACTTCGGAGTGCTCGAAGATCTGCACACCCAGGCTTTCTGCCGCAAGTGCCTCGCCGATGCACAGGTTGAGCGGGTGCAGGTGCAGATTTCGGGTGTTCTTCAGCGCCCCCAGATACTGCTCGCTTGCCAGGTGGTTTCGCACTTCGGCGCGGTCCAGCAAGGTGACGCTGTCACCCAGTCCGCGGCGCTGGGCCTCATCATGGAAGCTGCGCAGCTCGTTCATGTGTGCGGGTTTCATTGCCGCGTGCAGATGGCCGTGCTTGAGGTCGCAGTCGATGCCGTACCTGGCGACCCGAGACTCGATAATTTCCTGGCCGCGCCAGCGCAGGCGCCAGATGAAATCGTCCACTTGTGTGCCGCGCGACTGGCGCATCTGCTTGCGCATGGCCTCGTCGCCAGACAGGCTGCTGGTGACCTGACCGCCATTGCGACCGCTCGCCCCCCAGCCGATTTTGTGAGTTTCGATCAGGGCGACTTTGAGACCGCGCTCCGCCAGTTCAACCGCGCTGGCAACGCCAGTGAACCCGCCGCCGATGATGACGACGTCAACACTCACCTCACCCTGTAAGGTCGGGTAATCGGTCTCATGCTTGAGGGTTGCGCTGTAATAGGACTGCGTCCGCTCTGCGGCGGGAATGACGGCTTGATTCATGGCGGTCATGGCTTCGCTCTTCATTGAATTGTGTTCGGCCGTGTTCGGCAACGGTTTCACATGAATGCGAGTGCTGCGTCTGGTGGGCGCGCATGACGGCAGTGCCAGAGCGTGCAAAAGGCCAGAATGATATGGAACAGAAGATCTTGCCACAGACGGGCTCGCGCCTTCGGAAAAGAAGGGCGCAGATGGCGACGGATCAAACGCAGGAGCGGAATCATGGTCCGCGATGCTCCTACCGATTGAATGTTCGTTAAATCGGTATTTGTGAACCTTTAGTTATTGCCTGATTAAACAGCCGCAGCAATCGCAGCTCTGCGCCTTCAATAAATGCCCCCACTGGCCGATAACCCGAACAGTCATGACCTCTCCAATAAATTGTCTGGAAATCCTCGATGCTGTCGTATCACCAAAAGCGCTTTCTGATCGTCGACGATTTCTCGGATTTCCGCAGCTCCGTGCGCTCGATGCTGCGCGAGTTGGGCGTCAAAGACGTAGACACTGCGGACACTGGCGAGCAGGCGCTGCGCATGTGTTCGCAGAAGGCCTACGATTTCATCCTGCAGGATTTCCACCTGGGCGATGGCAAGAAGAACGGCCAGCAGGTACTCGAAGATCTGATGATCGAAAAGCTGATCAGCCATGAAGCGGTGTTCGTCATGGTCACGGCTGAAACCAGTCAGGCGATGGTGCTCAGTGCCCTGGAGCATGAGCCCGATGCTTACCTGACCAAGCCGTTCAACCGTGCAGGTCTGGCGCAACGACTGGAGCGCCTGGAACAGCGTAAGACGTTGCTCAAGCCGATCCTGCAAGCGCTGGATCGCGGCAAACCGGTGGAGGTGTTGAATGCCTGTATTGCCCTGTGCAAACAGGACGCGCGCTATTCGCCGTTATGTCTGCGTTACCGCGCCGATGCCTTGCGGGATCTCAACCAGAACGAAGCGCTGGAACGTCTCTATGACAGCATCATCGCTGATCGCCCGCAGCCTTGGGCGTTCTCCGGGCTAGGCAAGTTGCTGTACAAGCGCGGCCAGATCAGTCAGGCCAAAGGTGTGTACGAGAAAGCCTTGAAAGTCTTCCCGATGATGCCGGCACTGTATGACGGCATGGCCGATGTGCTGATTGCCGAAGGCGACAATAAAGCTGCGCAGGATATTCTGGAGGAGGCGATTCGCCTGTCGCCGCTGGCGGTGCGTCGTCAGGCACTGTTGGGCAAACTGGCGATGGCTAACGAAGATTTCGAGACTGCTTCCAAGGCTTATCGGCAGGCGGTGAGCCAAGGCGCGCAATCGCGCTTCAAGGATGCAGAAAGCAACCTCGGCCTGGCCCATGCGCTGATCAGCAAAGGCAGTGACAAGGGTCTGGACACGCGCACCCGGCTGGAGATCAACACCACCCTGAGTGCAGTGGCCAAGGACAATCCGACCGATCCGGGCCTGCAAGTCCGTGCGCGCTTGATGAAAGCCACCAGCCTGTTGCTCAACGACGCCGAAACCGCCGAAAAGCTCACCGAGCAGGCCATGCAGCGACTCGACGGCATGGAGCAGTTCATGAGCGCTGAAGCGGCGCTTTTGGTGGCCAAGCAATTGCAGGTGCTTGGCCAGCCTGAAGCGGGTCATTCGATGCTGAAGAACTGCGCGGAAATCTACGGCGACGACCCGGCAGTGATGCAGGGCATTGCCAAGCTGACCGACGACCCGAGCATTCTCAATTCCGGCAATGCGGCAGCCGACCTCAACCGGCAAGGCGTGCGGGTGTACAAAACGGGCAATCTGGTGGAAGCGCGTGAGGTCTTCCGCAAAGCCCTCGCGTTGCAGCCGAAGAACATCAGTATCGCGCTGAACATGGCCCAGTCGCTGCTGCATGGCATCGACACCAGTGTGCCGTCGGCGGAGCTCGAAGAATGTCGGGCCTGCCTGAAGACGATAGGGCTGATGCCTGATACCGATGCGCGTCATGCGCGCTTTCAGAAACTGAAACAAAAGGCGTTCGGCGCATGAACCACGACGACCCGGCACTCGATTTTTCCACGGTGATTGCCTCCACCGTGCACGACATGAAAAATTCTCTGGCGATGCTGATGCAGGCCCATAGCCAATGGCTGGCGCGCTTGCCCGACCCTGCATGGCACACGCCGGAGCAGGGCGTGATCGACTTCGAATTCGCCCACCTCAACGGCATGTTGGTGCAGCTGCTGGGGTTGTACAAACTCGGTGTCAACCAGATGCCGTTGCAACCGGCTTATCACGAGCTGGACGACTTCATTGAAGCGCAACTCGCCTGCCATCAGGACGTGTTCGCCAGTCGCGGAATCATGGCCACTTATGAAGTCGATCCGCTGTGCCCTCTGGGTTTTTTTGACCGTGAGTTGATTGCCTCGGTGCTGGCCAACACCCTCAACAACGCCATTCGTTTCGCGCGCCATGCGCTGTTAATCAGCGTCAGCGATGAAGCCGGTCAGTTGGTATTGACCGTCAATGACGACGGTGAGGGCTACCCGCCGGAGATGATCGAGCGGCAGGCCGACTACGTGCAAGGCATCAACCACAGCAGTGGCAGCACGGGATTGGGCTTGTATTTCGCCGGTCGCATTGCTGCCTTGCATCAGCGCAATGGTATGGGCGGGCACACCGAAATCAGCAATGGCGGGCCCTTGGGCGGTGGTGTATTCCGCCTGTGTCTGCCTTGATATTTCTTTTTGTTTTAGCTGCTTGATATTCTGAACACGCGGAGCCTATTTTGTGCAGGTCGCCGTTCGCGGCTCGCACAACAACAAGGATTGCGTCATGACAACCGATGGCCAGGGTTCACTCGCGCAGCGATTGACCGGCATTGATGAAATTGAATGTGTCACGCCTGATTTGAACGGCGTACCACGCGGTAAGGTAATGACCGCCGAGGGTTTCCTCGAAGGAAGACGTTTGCAGCTGGCGCGGGGCGTATTGCTGCAATGCATCATGGGCGGATATCCGCCGGCGCGGTTTTACGGCAGTGATGACGGCGACCTTGCGTTGATCGCCGATCCTGCACAGATTCACCGCTTGCCCTGGAGCCAGCAGCCACGCGCCCTGGCCATCTGCGACGCCGATGAGCTGACCGGCGAAAGCTCCAACCTGTCGACCCGTGGCCAGCTCAAAGCGGTCATCGCTCGTTACGCTGCGCTCGGGCTGGCGCCGGTGGTGGCGACCGAGCTGGAATTTTTTGTCTTTGCGCCGAACACCGATCCGAGCCAGCCGTTCCAGCCACCGGTCGGTCTCGACGGCCGACGCGAAGATGGTCATTCGGCGTTCAGCATCAGCTCCAACAACGGTTTGCGTCCCTTCTTCAGTGAAGTTTATGAATGCATGGCGGCGCTCGATCTGCCCCGCGATACCTTCATGCACGAAATGGGCGTCAGCCAGTTCGAGATCAATTTGTTGCACGGTGATCCGTTGTTGCTGGCCGACCAGACTTTCCTCTTCAAGCATATGCTCAAGGAAGTTGCCCTCAAGCACGGCCTGACTGTGGTCTGCATGGCCAAGCCTCTGGCGCACACCCCGGGCAGCTCGATGCACATTCACCAGAGCATCGTCGAAATCGGCAGCGGGCGTAACGTGTTCAGCGATGCCAACGGCGAACCGACCGCGACCTTCCGTCATTTTATCGGCGGTCAACAGGCCGGCATGGCCGACTTCACCGCCTTGTTTGCGCCGAACGTCAACTCGTACCAGCGCCTGTGCCATCCGTTCGCATCACCGAACAATGCCTGCTGGTCGCATGACAATCGTGCCGCCGGATTGCGTATTCCGGCCAGTTCGCCGGCCGCTCGTCGGGTCGAGAACCGTTTGCCCGGCGCCGACGCCAACCCCTATCTGGCGATCGCCGCAAGCCTGGCGGCCGGTTTATATGGCATTGAGCACAAACTGGAGCCGAGCGAGGCGATTCAGGGCGTATTCGAAGTGCCGGACAATCTTTCGTTGCCGTGTACCTTGCACGCCGCTCTCGAACGTCTGAAGCGTAGCCAATTGGCGAAGGAACTGTTCGGCAAGGAGTTCATCGAAGGCTACATCGCTTCGAAGTCCATGGAGTTGACCAGCTTCTTCGATGAAATTACTCCCTGGGAGCGCCGTGTTCTGGCCGCCCAGGCCTGACGATCCGTCGTCTTCGGGCTGTCTTTCCGGACAGCCCGAAATCCATTTCTGCAGGAGCGAGGCTTGCCTGCGAAGACGTTGGTACATTCAACATCCATGTTGACTGACACACCGTCATCGCGGGCAAGCCTCGCTCCCACAGAGTGACTCACTGCAAGGAGCCGCTCGGAACGCCGATGCGCCAAATCTGGAAACCTTTTCGAGCGCTGTATTTCTCCTCGCTGATGATGCTGATCGGCTCTGGTTTGCTCAGCACCTACCTGGCCTTGCGTCTGGCTGCCGACAATGTCGACAGCCTGTGGGTCGGTGCATTGATGGCGGCCAACTATTTCGGCCTGGTGCTGGGCGGCAAGATCGGCCACCGGCTGATAGCCCGGGTCGGACACATTCGAGCGTACTCGGCCTGCGCCGGGATCGTTGGCGCGGCAGTGCTGGGACATGGCCTGGTGGACTGGCTGCCGGCCTGGATATTCCTGCGGGTCATCGTAGGCCTCGGCATGATGTGCCAATACATGGTTATCGAAAGCTGGCTGAACGAACAGGCTGAAGCGTCGCAACGCGGGGCGGTGTTCAGCGGCTACATGATTGCTTCTTATCTTGGGCTGGTGCTGGGGCAACTGATTCTGGTCATGCACCCGGGCCTTGGTCCGGAGCTGCTGATGCTGGTCGCACTGTGCTTCGCTTTGTGCCTGGTGCCGGTGACCTTGACCCAGCGCATTCACCCGGCGGCGCTGCATCCGGCCCCCATGGAACCGCGGTTCTTCATCAAAAGAGTGCCGCAGTCCTTGAGCACGGTAATGGGCGCCGGTTTGATCATCGGTTCGTTCTACGGTCTGGCGCCGCTGTACGCTTCGCAGCAAGGGCTGACGACCGAACAGGTCGGTCTGTTCATGGGTAGCTGCATTTTTGCCGGTCTACTGGTGCAGTGGCCGTTGGGCTGGCTGTCCGACCGTTATGACCGGGCCCTGTTGATTCGCTGTTTTGCAGTGGTGTTGGCGGTGGCGGCATTGCCGCTGGCAATCATGAAAGAGGTGCCGCTGGAAGTGTTGTTCGTCACTGGCTTCATTTGTTCATTGGTGAAATTTTGCCTGTATCCACTGGCGGTGGCGTTTTCCAATGACCATGTCGAGGCGGATCGGCGGGTATCGCTGACGGCCATGCTGCTGGTGACTTACGGCATCGGCGCGAGCATTGGTCCGTTGGTCGCCGGTGTGCTGATGAAAGTGTTGGGCAGTCAGATGCTTTATGCGTTCTTCAGTTTCTTTGCCTTGGTGCTGGTCTGGCGTATCCGTCCGAAGGCGGTCACTAACCTGCACCAGGTGGAGGATGCTCCGCTGCATCACGTTGCCATGCCTGACAGCATGTCGAGTTCGCCACTGGTGGCCTGCCTCGACCCGCGGGTTGATGAGCAAGTGGTGCAGGAGCAGATGCATAACCCTGTCGAGCCGGAAACCGAGGCAGAACCTGCACCTGAGACCGATCCGCAGCAGGAAGATCCGGAGGGGCGCGAGCAGAGTTTCACCGAGGCGAGGCCTTAGCACTCACGCGGGATAGACGCAGGCATAAAAAAACGGGCAGTCACCGCAAGGGACTGCCCGTTTTATAAGAGGCTGTGTGTCAGAAATCGTCTTTATCGAAGCGTCGTGCTTCACGCTGCAACTGATAGACGAAACGCTCGACCTGGCGCTGCACCAGGCCACTCATGTTATGGAAGCGGATGCCGGCGAAGGTGGTGGCGATTTTCTCTTCGAAGTGCAGGTGACGCAGCTCGACCGGAGCCGTCATCTTGCCGAAGGGCAGCTCAGCGGCGAAGCGGTCGTAGACCTGGCCCAGCTGCAGGCTGGTGGTGATGTCGCCCTCGAAACGCAATTTGCAACCGGTAGCGGAAATGTCGAGCAATTTGCCGCTGATGGGTTTCTTGAGTTTCTCACCGTCAAGATCCACGCTGACCAGTTGCGCCAGTTTCAACGCTGCGCGAAACGCATTGCGGCGTTGATGGTAAACCACCTCGTCAGGCAGCGGCCCACGGTAGCAGCGGCTGTCACCCGACTCGTCTAGGGTCAACGCACCGTTGCTGTCCCAGGCGATCCGCACACCGTCATGAAAGCCTTCAACCTTGAAGGGTTCGCCGGCCAGCAAAAAGCGTTCGCCATCCCGCGGAATCATTTCGTCAAAGGCGATGGTGCCGCTGTCGCGGTCAACATCCACCAGGTAGCTCTGGAAGCGCTGAGTACGTTCCAGAAAGGTAATGATCAGCGGATCGTGACTTTCTTGCAGCTGGCGCAGGTTGCCGGAGATTTCCAACGGTGTGCTGAGCACCTTGGGGGGCTGCGGCGCATCTTCCGCATTGAGGGCATTGGACACGGTTCATCAATCTCCAGACAAAATATGACTACGGCTGGCCAGTATATTGCCAGCATGTTGCGCAGCTTGATAGGGCGGGGTCGGCTACAGACTCAAGCCTGACTGAGTGGCCGTGGCTTCGCAAGCTTGGCGGTTGATCCGCGAGCATCATAAAGAGCTGGCGGTTCACCGCCGGTGAGGATTTTCAGCTGATTGGCGGTCGCCGCCTGCTGGGCCAGAATCGATTGGCCATTGTTGCCGTTTGCCGCCTGGCATTGAGCCAGAAGATCAGTCAGGACATCGCTCTGCGCCAATAATTGATCGCCGATGCTCGATTGGCTGGCGAGTTGCTCCAGTCCGCTGCGATCGCTCGGCAGGTTGAGGCTGGCGAGGATTTCACTGCGCTTGCGGCCATGCTGTTCGAGCAGAATGATCAAAGCCTGCTTGCGCGCCAGAATTTCTTCGAGCAGAGGCATGTCGCGACCGTGCAAGGCGATGGATTCGGTTTGCAACAACTCCAGCAAATGTTGCGCTGGAGCAAAGTCGTCGGTGATCAGTTGCAATAGATTAGTGTCGTGCATGGCTGGCCTTGGGTTTTAAGCGTCCAAAAGCCTGGCGCAGGCGGTGGCCTAGCGCTGGGCTTCGAAGTTGAGCAGTTTGCTGGCTACACGGTTGCTGTCGACTTTATAGCTGCCATCGGCAATCGCGGCTTTCAACTCGGCCACACGGGCTTTGTCTACGGCGGGCTGATCGCGCAGCTTGTCAGTGACCTTCTGCAACTGTTGAGCCTCATTGCTGAGGTGTACCGATTCCCCGCTCTTGGTGGCATTGGCCTGTTCGGCCGGGGTAGTCAGCGGCGCGGATTTGCCTGCTTCGGCAACGTCCTTGGTAGCGCTGGTACGTGTAGTGCCCGTAAGTGACGAGGAGCTGTTTAAACGGCTGAAATCAATGACCATGGCTGAAAAAACCTCTGAGTATTTGGACGCTTGCCATGTTTTCGGCGCTCCCTGGGAAAACTTTAGGCTCATTTTTCAAGAAATGAGCCAGCACGCGCCAGCATTTCTCTGCATAGGCACAGTGTAGGGAACAGCCTCGGGCAACGCCACTTTTCAGCGGCAGAGAATCCTACATGGACACTTCCACCTGGCCAGGCGCGGTGACCTGCGCCTTGATGACTCGCTTGGAGTTGAGGTTTTTTACGCGAATCTGCTGGCTCATGCCTCCGTTGGCCATGGCCTCGCCGGGCATGCGCACGCTGAGCGTGCCGCTGCGGGCGGTAATTACCACCTGATCACCCTTGCGAATAACTTCAGCCTGTTCCAGGTGGACCAAGGTAATGACCTGGTCGGCGACCATTGGTCGGGTCAATCTTTGCCCAATCGCCTGGTCGAGCGTGGTCAGGTAGCCCTGGGTGATCAGGCTAATGTCGCGTTCGCGCATGCCTACATCTTCAGGCTGGAGAATGTCGGCGCGCCTTAGCGGACGAGTGGTCGTTACAATCTCGCGAAACAGGCGGACTTGAGCCGGTACGAACACGGTCCAGGGCGAGGCGCCCTCACAGCGAACCTTCACCGTTACCCGCCCCAGCGGCTTGGCCGGACTCTCCAGTGATGCTGTCAATTCCTTGTCGCACATGGGCATGCGCAGGCGTGGATCGAGCTGGTTGACCTGTATCTCGTAGCGGCCTTCTATCTGGCTGGTTGCGAGATAGTCTTCCACAGTGAATTCAAGAAAGCCTTGGGTCACGCCGATAAGCATATCAGGCAAGGTAACCGCGTTAGCAAAGGCGGGGCTGCCAGCGTTGAACAGGCAGACAGCCGAGATCGCACAGAGCAATCTGCGCAAAGTTGATGTCAGGCGTCGGAAAAATGTCGGTTCTGAGTTCATACGGGTTAAAAAGCAAGCGCCGTGCCGTTTAGTGATGAATGCGCGTCGCAACACACTTAAAGCGTCGATGTAGGAGTCTGGGCATGGCTGGGGTAATGGATTCAGTAAACCAGCGCACGCAACTGGTGGGGCAGAATCGCCTTGAGCTGTTGTTGTTCCGTCTGGACGGGCAGCAGCTGTACGGGATCAACGTGTTCAAGGTTCGTGAGGTGCTGCAATGCCCCAAGCTGACCCTGATGCCCAAGTCCAGTCCCGTCGTGTGCGGTGTGGCCAGTATTCGGGGGGCGACTATTCCGATCCTCGATCTGGCGATGGCGACCGGTTCGGGTGCGCTGAAAGATCAAAGCAATCCTTTCGTGATCATCACGGAATACAACACCAAGACGCAGGGTTTTCTGGTGCGCTCGGTGGAACGGATCGTCAACATGAACTGGGAAGAGATCCATCCGCCACCCAAGGGGACCGGCCGCGATCACTACCTGACGGCTGTGACTCGGGTCGACAATCAGTTGGTCGAAATCATCGACGTCGAGAAAGTGCTGGCCGAAGTTGCGCCGACGCCGGAAGCGATATCCGCAGGTGTGGTCGATGTCGAAACCCAGCACAAGGCGTTGTCATTGCGTGTCTTGACGGTGGATGACTCGTCTGTGGCACGAAAGCAGGTCACGCGTTGTCTGCAGACAGTCGGTGTCGAAGTGGTGGCGCTCAACGACGGTCGGCAAGCGCTGGATTACCTGCGCAAACTGGTCGACGAGGGCAAGAAGCCGGAAGAAGAGTTCCTGATGATGATTTCCGATATCGAGATGCCGGAAATGGACGGGTACACCCTTACGGCTGAAATCCGCAGCGACCCACGCATGCAAAAGTTGCACATCATCCTGCACACTTCGTTGTCGGGCGTGTTTAATCAGGCGATGGTCAAGAAAGTCGGGGCCGATGACTTTCTGGCCAAGTTCCGTCCTGATGACCTGGCATCCCGGGTAGTCAACCGGATCAAAGCAGCAGATAACAGCTAGGGACCTTCTGTCCCTGGCGGTCAACACGATTTAAAAGAGGCGGCATCTTTGTCTACGGGTAATTTGGATTTCGAACAGTTCCGGGTCTTCCTGGAAAAAGCCTGTGGCATTCTGCTCGGTGAAAACAAGCAGTATCTGGTCTCGAGCCGTCTCAACAAACTGATGGAGCAGCAAGGCATCAAGTCGTTGGGTGAGTTGGTTCAACGCATCCAGACCCAGCCGCGCAGCGGTTTGCGCGAGATGGTGGTCGATGCCATGACGACCAACGAAACCCTGTGGTTTCGTGACACCTATCCGTTTGAAGTGTTGAAGAACAAGGTGCTGCCGGAAGCGATCAAGGCCGCCCCTGGCCAGCGTCTGCGCATCTGGTCAGCGGCATGTTCTTCGGGGCAGGAACCGTATTCGCTGTCGATGTCGATCGATGAGTTCGAGCGGGTCAACATGGGTCAACTGAAGTCAGGTGTGCAAATCGTTGCCACTGATTTGTCCGGTACCATGCTGACCAACTGCAAGACCGGCGAGTACGACAGCCTGGCGCTCGGCCGTGGTCTGTCGCCGGAGCGTCTGCAGCGTTATTTCGATCCGAAAGGGGCGGGGCGCTGGGCGATCAAGGCGCCGATCAAGAGCCGCGTGGAGTTCCGCTCGTTCAACCTGCTGGACAGCTACGCGAGCCTGGGCAAGTTCGACATCGTGTTCTGCCGCAACGTGTTGATCTACTTCTCCGCCGAGGTGAAGAAGGACATTCTGTTGCGTATCCACGGTACGTTGAAGCGTGGTGGTTATCTGTTCCTCGGCGCATCCGAAGCGCTAAACGGTTTGCCGGATCATTACCAGATGGTTCAGTGCAGCCCGGGGATTATTTACCAGGCGAAGTGATTTGTCGGTACTACGAAAAACGGGAGCCCGCAGAGGGCTCCCGTTTTTTTATGCCTGCCGTTCTTCCTAACACATCACAAGACCCTGTGGGAGCGAGCTCTGTGGCGAGGGGGCTTGCCCCCGTTCGGCTGCGAAGCAGTCGTAAATCCGATTTAACTTTTGAAATTTCGGGGCCGCTTTGCGACCCATCGGGGGCAAGCCCCCTCGCCACAGGGCTCACTCCTACAAAGGGTACGGGGGGTTCTTTGGAGGGTGATAAGCGGCAGAAAAGCGGCGGCCGGCGGACATCCGTTGCCGCTTTTCTGGCATTGCCGCTCGAAGGCTGCCCGCAAAGCCCCGTTTTTCGGGCCTTTTAGATTTGGCACGCGGCTTGCTATGTCTCAGTTACGAAAATTCAGGTCACCCAAAGGTTTCCCGACATGAGCATCAGCTTCGATAAAGCGCTCGGTATCCACGAACAGGCCTTGGGCTTCCGCGCTCAGCGTGCCGAAGTCCTGGCCAACAATATCGCCAACGCCGATACCCCGAACTACAAGGCTCGGGATCTGGACTTTTCCAAAGTGCTTGCAGCACAGAGCGAGAAGACCAAAACCGGCTCTTTCGCCTTGAATATGACCAACAGCCGTCATATCGAAGCCGAAGGCCTGGGCAATGGCGACGAATCGCTGATGTATCGCACGCCGATGCAGCCCTCGATCGACCAGAACACCGTGGACGCGCAAATCGAGCAGTCGAACTACGCGGAAAACGCGGTCAACTTTCAGGCCAGTTTCACCCTGCTCAACAGCAAATTCAAAGGGCTGGTTTCCGCCCTTCGTGGAGAATAAGTCATGTCCCTCGCCAGCGTTTTCAACATTGCCGGTAGCGGCATGAGCGCCCAGACCACTCGCCTGAACACCGTTGCCAGTAACATCGCCAACGCCGAGACGGTCTCCTCTAGCATTGACCAGACCTACCGCGCGCGCCATCCGGTATTTGCCACCATGTTCCAGGGCGGCCAGGCCGGCGGCAGCGATTCGCTGTTTCAGAACCAGGATGCGGCAGGGCAGGGCGTACAAGTGCTGGGCGTGGTCGAAGACCAGAGCAATCTGGATGCTCGCTACGAGCCGAACCATCCATCGGCCGATGCCAAGGGCTACGTCTACTACCCCAACGTCAATGTGGTGGAAGAGATGGCTGACATGATTTCTGCGAGTCGTTCGTTCCAGACCAACGCCGAAATGATGAACACCGCCAAAACCATGATGCAGAAGGTCCTGACCCTCGGTCAGTGATAAGGGGCAACTCAGATGAGTGTTACCGATTCCACCAGTGGTTTGAGCCTCAACGACATCCTGGCCAATTCGTCGATCAAGACCAAAACCAGCGACGATAGCCTGGCGTCCGCCACCGGCAGCGTCGCGGGCAAGAAGGAACTGGGCAAGGATGCGTTCCTGCAACTGCTGGTGACGCAGCTGAAAAACCAGAACCCGCTCGAGCCGCAGGACAACGGCGAGTTCGTTGCCCAGTTGGCGCAGTTCAGTAGCCTGGAAGGCATCACCACACTGAATGACACGGTTTCCGGCATTGCCGGCAACTACAACTCGTCTCAGGCCTTGCAGGCGTCGTCGCTGGTCGGCCGTTCGGTCATCGCGCCGGGCGACAAGGCCGTGGTCGACACCTCCAAGAGCCTGAACGGCACCGTCGCCGTGCCGGTCTCGCTGGATGCGGTGACGCTGAAAATCACCAATTCCGACGGCAAGGTTATCCGCACCATCGACATGGGCAGTCAGTCGGCGGGCAACGCGAGCTTCATCTGGGACGGCAAGACGGATGCGGGCGAAGTGGCACCGGCGGGTACTTACACCTTTGCCGCCACCGCCAACATCGACAACAAGGCGACCTCGCTGATCACCAATCTGCCAGCGACCGTCAGCAGCGTAACGATCAGCCAGACGGGCGGCGAATTGATGCTCAATCTGGCCGGGCTGGGCAGCATTGCCCTGTCCAAAGTTCAAACCATTGGTATGTAGAGCCGACTAACCCGGCAAAAAGGAGTGGAATATGTCTTTCAATATCGGCCTTAGCGGTCTCTATGCAGCCAACAAACAACTGGACGTGACCGGCAACAACATCGCCAACGTGGCGACCACCGGTTTCAAATCGTCCCGTGCAGAATTCGAAGATGTCTACTCGGCGACCAAGCTGGGTTCGGGCAGCAAAACCGTGGGCAGCGGCGTGCGCTTGGCCAACGTGGCTCAGCAGTTCACCCAGGGCGACATCAACAACACCGGCAACGTGCTGGACATGGGCATCAACGGTTCAGGCTTCTTCGTCTTGAACGACAGCGGTTCGTTGTCTTACACCCGTTCCGGCACGTTCAAGGTCGACAAGGAAGGCTACGTGACCAACAGCGACGGCTCTGCGCGTCTGCAGGGTTACGGCGTGGATGCCAATGGCAAGATCCAGAATGGCATTCTGACCGACCTGCGCATCGACACGTCGAACCTGGCGCCAAAATCCACCAGCGTGGTGTCGTCGACCATCAACCTGAACTCCACTGCGGCAGTGATCGATCAGGCCGTTGTCACCAACAAGTTCGATCCGACCAAGACCGAGACCTTCACCAAGCAGTTCAGTACGCCGGTGTTCGACAGCCAGGGCAACCAGCACCAGATGGACCAATACATGGTCAAGACGGGCGCTAATACCTGGGACACTTATACCCTGATCGATGGCCGCAACCCTGACGGTAGCGATCCTAAAGTGACCGGCCCAGTGCCGTCGACCATGGTGTTCGACACCTCGGGCAAACTGGTTTCCGTCACCACGCCAGCTACCCCGACCCCGATCGTCAGCCCTGATCTGAAAGTCACCGGTTGGGTCCCAGGCACCGTCACTGACGGCGTGTGGAAGGCCAACGGCGCAGCGGCAAACCCGGACGGTGTGACCATTTCGATGAGCAACACCACCCAGTTCAACGCCGATACCGCGCGTTCGATCCCGGCGCAGAATGGCTACGCCACTGGTCAGATCACCAACCTGACCATCGACGGCAGCGGTGTGATGCTGGCTAACTTCAGCAACTACCAGACCAAGCCGATCGGCCAGATCTCGCTCGCCAGCTTCACTAACGAACAAGGTCTGCAGGCGGTAGGCGGCACCAGCTGGAAAGAGACTTACGCGTCGGGCATCCCGGGCTACGATGCGCCGGAAACCGGCACCTTGGGCCAGATCCGCTCCAACTCGCTGGAAGAGTCCAACGTCAACCTGACCAGTGAACTGGTCGACCTGATCAAGGCGCAGAGCAACTACCAGGCGAACGCCAAGACCATCTCCACCCAAAGCACCATCATGCAGACCATCATTCAGATGGCTTGATGCTGGCTAGCTGAGACGCAGTACCAAGAGCCCCTCGCGAGAGGGGCTTTTTTGTGGGTGGGATTTTTATGGCTGGGGCAGGATTTTGTGTTGTCCGGGAGGGCCTCATCGCGGGCAAGCCACGCTCCCACAGGACTTTGGTGCTCACACATCCATCAAACGCTGCGAAACCTGTGGGAGCGCGGCTTGCCCGCGATGGCGCCAGACCGTCAGTGCCTCCCACAGGGTTTGTGGTGCTCACACATCCATCAAACGCTGCGAAACCTGTGGGAGCGTGGCTTGCCCGCGATGGCGCCAGACCGTCAGTGCCTCCCACAGGGTTTGTGGTGCTCACACATCCATCAAACGCTGCGAAACCTGTGGGAGCGTGGCTTGCCCGCGATGGCGCCAGACCGGTCACCACATTTGCATGAGCAAAAGAAAACCCCCGACCATCATGAATACTGATCGGGGGTTTCGAGGTCAGCGCCTTGCAGCGCTTACCGGCTCAGCTTATTGGCAAGCTTCGCAATCCGGCTCGTCGATGGCGCAAGCCTTCGGCACTGGAGCAGGGCCGGCTGGTGCTGCCAGGACCGAATCGTCACCGTGGTTGCCGCCGCTGGAAACAGCGTTCAGCTTCCCGGTGTTGATGGTCGACTTCTCGGTGCTGGTCGCGGCCAGGGCACGGAGGTAGTAAGTGGTTTTCAGGCCACGGTACCAGGCCATGCGGTAGGTCACGTCCAGCTTCTTGCCCGAAGCGCCGGCGATGTACAGGTTCAGCGATTGAGCCTGGTCGATCCACTTCTGACGACGGCTGGCCGCGTCAACGATCCACTTGGTGTCCACTTCAAACGCGGTCGCGTAGAGCTCTTTGAGTTCTTGCGGGATGCGCTCGATCTGCTGCACCGAACCGTCGTAGTACTTCAGGTCGTTGATCATGACAGAGTCCCACAGACCGCGAGCCTTCAGGTCGCGAACCAGGTACGGGTTGATCACGGTGAATTCGCCCGACAGGTTCGATTTCACATAGAGGTTCTGGTAAGTCGGTTCGATCGACTGCGAGACGCCAGTGATGTTGGCGATGGTCGCGGTCGGTGCGATGGCCATGATGTTGGAGTTACGAATGCCTTTCTGTACACGGGCGCGAACCGGTGCCCAGTCCAGGGATTCTTTCAGGTCAACGTCGATGTACTTCTGGCCACGTTGCTCGATCAGGATCTGTTGCGAATCCAGCGGCAGGATGCCCTTGGACCACAGCGAACCCTGGAACGTCTCGTAGGCGCCACGCTCGTCGGCCAGGTCGCAGGAAGCCTGGATCGCGTAGTAGCTGACCGCTTCCATCGACTTGTCGGCGAACTCGACGGCAGCGTCGGAACCGTAAGGGATGTGCTGCAGGTACAGCGCGTCCTGGAAGCCCATGATGCCCAGACCGACCGGACGGTGCTTGAAGTTGGAGTTCTTCGCTTGTGGCACCGAGTAGTAGTTGATGTCGATCACGTTATCGAGCATCCGTACGGCGGTGTTCACAGTGCGTTCCAGCTTGGCGGTGTCCAGCTTGCCATTGACGATGTGGTTCGGCAGGTTGATCGAGCCGAGGTTGCAAACGGCGATCTCGTCCTTGTTGGTGTTCAAGGTGATCTCGGTGCACAGGTTCGAGCTGTGGACCACGCCGACGTGCTGCTGCGGGCTGCGCAGGTTGCACGGGTCTTTGAAGGTCAGCCATGGGTGGCCGGTTTCAAACAGCATGGAGAGCATTTTGCGCCACAGGTCTTTGGCCTGGATGGTTTTGAACAGCTTGATCTTGCCCGGGTATTGGGACAGGGCTTCGTAGTACTCGTAGCGCTCTTCGAACGCTTTGCCGGTCAGGTCGTGCAGGTCCGGCACTTCAGAAGGCGAGAACAGGGTCCACTGGCCGTCATCGAAGACACGCTTCATGAACAGGTCAGGAATCCAGTTGGCGGTGTTCATGTCGTGGGTACGACGACGATCATCACCGGTGTTCTTGCGCAGCTCGATGAACTCTTCGATGTCCATGTGCCAGGTTTCCAGGTAGGCACACACAGCGCCTTTGCGCTTGCCACCCTGGTTAACGGCAACGGCGGTGTCGTTCACCACTTTCAGGAATGGCACAACGCCCTGGGATTTGCCGTTGGTGCCTTTGATGTACGAACCCAAGGCACGAACTGGCGTCCAGTCGTTGCCCAGGCCGCCAGCGAATTTCGACAACATGGCGTTGTCGTGAATCGCGTGGTAAATGCCCGACAGGTCATCCGGCACGGTGGTCAGGTAGCAGCTCGACAACTGTGGACGCAGGGTACCGGCGTTGAACAGGGTCGGGGTCGAGGACATGTAGTCGAAGGACGACAACAGGTTGTAGAACTCGATCGCACGGTCTTCCTTGTTCTTCTCTTCGATCGCCAGGCCCATGGCCACACGCATGAAGAAGATCTGTGGCAGTTCGAAGCGGATACCGTCCTTGTGGATGAAGTAACGGTCGTACAGGGTTTGCAGGCCCAAGTACGTGAACTGCTGATCGCGCTCGTGGTTGATGGCCTTGCCGAGTTTTTCCAGGTCAAAAGTGGCCAGGATCGGGTTCAGCAATTCGAATTCGATGCCCTTGGCGATGTACGCAGGCAAGGCCTTGGCGTACAGGTCGACCATTTCGTGGTGGGTCGCGCTTTCGGCGACTCCGAGGAAATTCAGGCCTTCGGCACGCAGGGTGTCCATCAGCAGGCGGGCGGTGACGAACGAGTAGTTCGGCTCACGCTCGACCAGCGTACGGGCGGTCATTACCAGCGCGGTGTTGACGTCGGTCAGGGCCACACCGTCGTACAGGTTTTTCAGGGTTTCGCGCTGGATCAGGTCGCCGTCGACTTCTTCCAGGCCTTCGCACGCTTCGGTGACGATGGTGTTCAGGCGGCCCATGTCCAGAGGAGCAAAGGTGCCATCAGCGCGGGTGATGCGGATCGACGGGTGAGCGTTGACCGCTTCCTCGGCCGGTGCGTGGGCAGCGCGCTCTTTCGAACGACCGTCACGGTAGATCACGTAGTCGCGGGCTACTTTCTGCTCTCCGGCACGCATCAGGGCCAGTTCGACCTGGTCCTGGATTTCTTCGATGTGGATGGTCCCGCCCGATGGCATGCGACGCTTGAACGTTGCGGTGACCTGTTCGGTCAGGCGTGCCACGGTGTCATGGATTCGCGACGAAGCAGCAGCGGTGCCGCCTTCAACTGCGAGAAACGCTTTGGTGATCGCGACGGTGATTTTGTCGTCAGTGTAAGGCACGACAGTGCCGTTACGCTTGATCACGCGCAGCTGGCCAGGCGCGGTGGCGGACAGATCCGAAGTCGAATCAGCGGCCTGCGGCAAGGTGCCCTGCGGGTTCTCGCGAGTTGTGTCGGTTTGCATGGGGGGTTGTCTCCACATTCTCTATGTTTGTTTGGGCACCATCACGGTGCCCACCGTTCTGTCCTGAAGCACTACAACCGACGGGCGTCGGGCATAACCACTTCGGGACAGTAGGAAAAAGCTAATGATGCCGCTTCCGTGCCGAAGTCTTTGGTGCCGAGCCTGGGCCCGAAACCGGATTCCTTTCAGGGTGCGAGTCTTACTGCAACACCCGTACCGTTTCGGCAATTTTTGCCCTGAAAAACGGTGCCATCCGCGGAGGCGGTATGGGCTTGAAAAATCGCGCTGGTCAACCCTAAACAGGCAATTAAAGCGCTTGAGTTTCTGGTCTGAAATGTGGTTGGTCTTTTAAGCTAAAACCCTACATGTAGGGTTTTTTTCGCGACGGGCTACAAGATAATGCGTTTTGGGGGGTGTTGCAACGTACTACCTGTGGATAAACCTGTGCGTATATTGTGTGTGAAAGGTGGAACGCGCGTGTAAGCCGCGACGCTACTGGAGCGGACCCTTTTTCAGGGTTTTTCAGTGATCGAAAGCTCTCTGTCGGATTTCCAACGGCGCGAACCCTATCACAGAAAAATCGACGTTTGCGCATGCATTTATCGGCTTGTGTTCTCGGCGGCCGGCGTTTATACAATCGGCCGATGCACAGGTATTCTTATCCGCCCTGAACATTACAAAAAGACGGGCGGATCCTTCCTTTATTGATGTTGTTGGCTAGCAGAGGTCACCGTGGAGCAAGAAGCCTGGCAGGTGTTGATTGTCGAGGATGACCAGCGACTGGCCGAACTGACCCGCGATTACCTGGAAGCCAATGGCCTGCGCGTGTCGATCGAAGGCAACGGCGCACGCGCGGCGGCGCGCATCATCAACGAGAAACCGGACCTGGTGATCCTCGACCTGATGCTGCCCGGCGAAGACGGCCTGAGCATCTGCCGCAAGGTTCGCGACCGCTTCGACGGGCCGATCCTGATGCTCACGGCCCGCACCGACGACACCGATCAGATCCTCGGGCTGGACCTGGGCGCCGATGATTATGTGTGCAAACCCGTGCGCCCGCGCTTGCTGCTGGCACGTATCCAGGCGCTGCTGCGGCGCAGCGAGGCTCCCGAAGCAGCGCCGGAAAAACAACGGCGTTTGCAGTTTGGACCGTTGGTCGTCGACAACGCGTTGCGTGAGGCCTGGTTGAATGACAACGGCATCGAACTGACCAGCGCCGAATTTGATCTGCTCTGGCTATTGGTTGCCAATGCCGGGCGCATCCTCTCCCGCGAAGAGATTTTCACCGCCCTGCGCGGCATCGGTTATGACGGCCAGGACCGCTCGATCGACGTGCGCATCTCGCGCATCCGCCCGAAAATCGGTGACGACCCCGAGCATCCGCGCCTGATCAAGACCATCCGCAGCAAAGGCTATCTGTTCGTCCCTGAAGCCTGCGTAGACACTTCGTTGTGAACTCGATTTTCCTGCGCATCTATGGCGGCATGTGCGCCGCGCTGATTCTGGTGGCGGTGCTCGGCGTGCTCGCATTGCATTTGCTCAATCAGGTGCGTGGCGAGCAATACCGCGAACGCCTGGCCCACGGCACGTTTTCGCTGATGGCCGACAACCTGCAACCCATGAACGAAACCCAGCGTCACCGCGCAATTCTGGTCTGGGAGCGGTTGCTCGGGATTCCGTTGGTGCTGAGGACGTTCGCCCAGACCGATCTTGACCTGACCCAGCGCACCCGGGTACTGCGCGGTCAGGCGCTGGTGGAGCAAACCGGGCCGCATGCGGCGAAGGTCTACCGGCTGGTCAGCGAGAAGGAGCAGTTGGTGCTGACAGGTGAGGTCCAGCAGATCAGCGAGCAACTTGCACGGGCGACCATTTACCTGCTGACCGACGAGCTGGTGCGCGTGCCCGTGGCCGATCAGCCCAAGCGGCTCGCGCAGTTAAAGGAAGAAAAGGGCTTCGGCTTCGATTTGCGCCTGGTCACTGTGGATCAGGCCGACATGGATGAAGACCAGAGCCGGCGGGTTTCCGAGGGCGACACGGTGATGGCCCTGGGCAAGGGCGGTGATTCGATCCGGGTGTTTGCCGGCATGGTCGGCACGCCGTGGGTCCTGGAAATCGGGCCGCTGTATCAGATGAACCCGTATCCGCCGGAATGGCTGGTACTGATTGCGGCCCTTGGTCTGAGCCTGATCGGGTTGATCGTCTATCTATTGGTGCGGCAACTGGAACGTCGCCTGCGCGGTCTTGAAGCCGCTGCCACTCGCATCGCCAAAGGCAGTCTGGAAACTCGCGTACCAACACGCGGCGCGGACTCGGTCGGGCGCCTGGCTTCGGCGTTCAACGGCATGGCCGAACATCTGCAGCAGTTGCTGGCGATTCAACGCGAACTGGTGCGCGCGGTGTCTCACGAATTGCGTACGCCGGTGGCGCGCCTGCGTTTCGGCCTGGAAATGATCGGCTCGGCGACCACGCCTCAGGCGCTGGAAAAGTACCGCGAGGGCATGGACCACGACATCGAAGACCTCGATAAGCTGGTCGATGAAATGCTGACCTACGCACGACTGGAGCAGGGCTCGCCTGCGTTGAATTTCCAGCGTATCGATCTGGATGCGCTGGTCAATCAGGTGATCGAGGAGCTCGCACCGTTGCGCGCCGACGTCAGTGTGCAGCGTGGTTTGTGCCTCTCGGCGGCGGATTGCGATGACGCCTGGGTCGAGGCCGAGCCGCGTTACCTGCACCGCGCGATTCAAAACCTGGTAGGCAACGCCATGCGGCATGCGCAATCGCGGGTGACCGTCAGTTATCAGGTCGGCCAGCAGCGTTGTCGGGTGGACATCGAAGACGACGGGCCGGGCGTGCCGGAGTCGGCGTGGGAAAAAATCTTCACGCCATTCCTGCGCCTCGATGATAGCCGGACCCGGGCGTCGGGCGGGCATGGGCTGGGACTGTCGATCGTGCGGCGGATTATTCACTGGCACGACGGACGGGCGTTGATCAGCAAGAGCAAGAGCCTGGGCGGGGCGTGTTTCAGCCTGAGCTGGCCCAGGAATCAGGAGCGGCGCTGAAGTAGTAGGGGGGTATTACCTGCCGTTGTGGGAAAGGACTACTTTGAGTCTTCCTATGTTTTCCCGCAGAGGGCTCCTCCCATGGCTGCCAAGAAAATTCTGATGCTGGTCGGCGATTACGTCGAAGATTATGAAGTGATGGTGCCGTTTCAGGCGCTATTGATGGTGGGTCATACAGTGCACGCCGTCTGCCCTGACAAAGGCACCGGGCAAACCGTACGCACAGCGATTCATGACTTCGAAGGCGACCAGACCTACAGCGAAAAACCCGGACACCTGTTCGCCTTGAATTTCGACTTCGCCCAGGTGGCCGAGGCGGACTACGATGCGCTGGTCATTCCCGGCGGCCGTGCGCCGGAGTACCTGCGTCTGAACGAAAAAGTCCTCGAGCTGGTGCGAGCCTTCGACAAGGCCGGCAAACCGATTGCCGCCGTGTGTCACGGTGCGCAGTTGCTGGCGGCGGCGGGCATTCTCGAAGGTCGCGAGTGCAGTGCTTACCCGGCCTGTGCGCCGGAAGTGCGTCTGGCCGGCGGCACGTTCATCGATATCCCGGTGACGCAGGGCCACGTTCAGGGCAATCTGGCGACTGCCCCGGCCTGGCCGGCGCACCCGAACTGGCTGGCCGGTTTTCTCGGTTTGCTGGGCACCAAAATCACCTTGTAACGAAGGTCCTGTCATGTGCGAGCTGTACGTCAAAGCCGATCCGATTCTGTATGAGTCGCGCTCGCGGTCGCTACGCATCCGTGGCGTGGTGACCACATTGCGCCTGGAAAATCAGTTCTGGGACATCCTCAGTGAAATCGCTGAGGTCGATGGCATGACCACCAATCAGTTGATCGCCAAGCTGTATGAAGAGGTGATGGATTATCGCGGGGAGGTGGTGAATTTTGCTTCGTTCCTGCGGGTGAGTTGTACGCGCTATCTGAGCCAGCGGCGGACGCAAGCGCCAGAGTTGTCGGTGGTGCGCTCGGCGGTGAAGTAGCCTAGAACGCGTCGCTCCCGCTGCCGGGAGCGTGCTCGCGATGGTCTGGGCGGCCGCCGCGAGCAAATTCGCTTTTAATCAGTAGACGACCCCTGAGAATCAGCGCAGCGCATTCAACAGGCTTTGCAATTGATTGCAACTGGCCTCACTCAGCGCAAACACCGGCAGCCGTGGGTCGCCCACTTCCAGCCCGGTCGCACGCAAGCCAGCCTTGATGGTCGCCGGCAAGCCGCCCTTGAGGATGAAATCCAGCAGCGGCAATTGGCGATAGAACAGTTCCCGTGCCTTGCCCAGATCGTTCGACAGCGTTGCCTCGTACAGGTCGAGGTTGAGTTGCGGAATCAGGTTCGGCGCCGCCGTGCACCAGCCTGCCGCGCCCGCTGCGAACGCTTCCAGCGCCAGTGGATTACTGCCGTTGTAGAAAGGCACCTGGCCTTCGCCCAGCAGTTGCAGCTTGTGCATGCGCTGAATGTCGCCCGTGCTCTCCTTGACCATGGTCACGTTTTCCACGCCCTTGACGATCCGCAGGATCAGCTCGACGGACATGTCGGTGCCGCTGGTGGCCGGGTTGTTGTAGAGCATGATCGGCACGCCGATGCTGTCACCGATGGCGCGGTAGTGGGCAAGGATTTCCGCTTCAGTCAACTTCCAGTAGGACGTCGGTAACACCATCACCACGTCGGCGCCGCGGGCCTCGGCAAAACGGGCGCGGCGCACGGCCTTGGCGGTGGTCAGGTCAGACACGCTGACAATCGTCGGCACGCGTTTGGCCACGTGCTGGATGCTGAACTCGCTGACCTGATCCCACTCGGCATCGCTTAGGTAAGCGCCTTCGCCAGTGCTGCCCAGCGGCGCGATCGCATGCACGCCGCCTTCGATCAGGCGGTCGATGGAGCGCCCGAGCGCGTCAAGGTCAACGCCTTCGCCATTGGCGCTGAAGGGAGTGATGGTGTAGCCGATGATGCCGTGAATGTTTGGGTTCGACATGGTGTCTCTCCTTTGAAAAGGGTGGGTTCAGTTCAGGCAATCGGCGTGTTGGCGCAGGTTCTGCCGAGCGTAATAGTTGAAAGCGGCGGCGTGGCGCTTGGGCCGGGCAATCCAGTCGTGGGCTTCACGGCCGAGCTCGGGAATGATCGGTTTGATGGTGCCGGCACTCATCGCCAGCAACTGCAACCTGGCGGCGCGTTCGATCAATTGCGCGATGACACATGCTTCTTCAATGGTGCTGCCGGTGGACAACTGACCGTGGTGCGAAAGCAGCACTGCGCGCTTGTCGCCGAGAGCGCCGGCAATCAGGTCGCCTTCTTCATTACCGACCGGTACGCCCGGCCAGCCTTCCAGAAACGCGCAGTCGTCGTAGAGTGGGCAGAGGTCCATGTGGGAAATCTGCAGCGGCACTTCGAGCATAGACAGCGCCGCGATATGGGTCGGGTGCGTGTGGATGATGCAGTTCACATCCGGCCGGGCGCGGTACACCCAGCTGTGGAAACGGTTCGCCGGGTTAGGCATGCCGTGACCCTCGAGCACTTCAAGGTCTTCGTTGACCAGCAGCAGGTTGCTGGCGGTGATCTCGTCGAAACCCAGACCCAGTTGTTGAGTGTAATAGGTGCCGGGCTGCGGGCCACGGGCAGTGATTTGCCCGGCCAGGCCAGAGTCGTGACCATTCTCGAATAGAATACGGCAGGTCAGGGCCAGCTTTTGCCGGTCGGTCCACGTATTATCCGCCAGGCTGTTTTGCATCTGCGTCAGGGCTTGCTTGACCAGTTGCTCTTTGGGTAGTGCTAAGGTCTTGGCCATATCGGTGTCCTTTGGTGCGTTCAATGGACGTCGGGTTTGCCGTTCACTCGTTGCTCGCAAAGTCATGGGTGAGTGCAAATGACACGAAAGATGCTATATGACACATTGTGTCATTGGCAAGGGTAAGTCGTCACTTCCTTGATGGATTAATCGCTGCGCATGTCTATCCGTTTGAAATTATTGCGAAAAAAACTTGGTGTGACGCTGGAGGCCTTGGCCGAAAAGTCCGGCATGACCAAGAGCTATCTGTCGAAAGTCGAGCGGGGCTTGAACACGCCGTCGATTGCGGCCGCGTTGAAGCTCGCCAAGGCGCTGAATGTGAAAGTCGAGGAGCTCTTCTCCGAAGACACCGTCAGCCTCGACAGCTACAGCCTGGTGCGCAGTCACGAGCGCCAGTCGCTGGCGGCCAACGACCAGAGCCCCGGTTATGCGGTGCTGGCGCATCAGGTCAGCGAGCGCAGCCTGCTGCCGTTCATCATCTACCCGCCAACCGAGTTCACCGACAAGGCCTTCAAGGAACATATGGGTGAAGAATTTCTGTTCGTCCATGAAGGGCAGGTGGAAGTGGATTTCATGAACGAGCGCGTGCTACTCGAGCGCGGTGATGCGCTGCACTTCAACGCGCAAAAGCCGCACCGGTTGCGCTCAGTGGGCGAGATGCAGGCCCAGTTGTTGGTGGTGGTGCATAGCGCTGAGGAATGATCAGTACTTTGTGGCAAAGGGGTTGGTGTGGCAAAGAGGCTGGTGTGATGAGGGGCTGTTATGGCATAGGGCTGGTGTGATGAGGGGCTGTTGTGGCATAGAGGCTGTTGTGATGAGGGGCTGTTGTGGCATAGAGGCTGTTGTGGCAAAGGGGCTTGGGGCTGTTGTGGTGAGGGGGCTTGCCCCCGTTCGGCTGCGAAGCAGTCGTAAAACTGCCTGCACGTTTTGATGGAATGACCCCTGGGGCCGCTTCGCGACCCAACGGGGGCAAGCCCCCTCGCCACAGGTTTTGGGCACCGATCGAAACCTTGGGCTCGCCGCCCTCGCCACATATTTCAGACCTCGACGGGCACCGTCAATTTCGAAATCCCCAACGCATGCGGCAAAGGGGCAGTTGTGGCAAGGAGGCTGTTGTGATGAGGGGCTGTTGTGGCAAAGAGGCTGTTGTGATGAGCCGCCGCCTCACCACATATTTCAGACCTCGACGGGCACCGTCAATTTCGAAATCCCCAACGCATGCGGCAAAGGGGCTGTTGTGGCAAAGGGGCTGTTGTGATGAGGGGCTTGTGGCAAAGGCGCTTGAGGCTGTTGTGGTGAGGGGGCTTGCCCCCGTTCGGCTGCGAAGCAGTCGTAAAACTGCCTGCACGTTTTGATGGAATGACCACTGGGGCCGCTTCGCGACCCAACGGGGGCAAGCCCCCTCGCCACAGGTTTTGGGCACCGATCGAAACCGTGACTCGCCGCCCTCACCACATATTTCAGACCTCGACGGGCACCGTCAATTTCGAAATCCCCAACGCGTGCGGCAAAGGGGCTGTTGTGGCAAAGGGGCTGTTGTGGTGAGGGGCTGTTGTGGCAAAGAGGCTGTTGTGGTGAGGGGGCTTGCCCCCGTTCGGCTGCGAAGCAGTCGTAAAACTGCCTGCACGTTTTGATGGAATGACCCCTGGGGCCGCTTCGCGACCCAACGGGGGCAAGCCCCCTCGCCACAGGTTTTGGGCACCGATCGAAACCTTGGGCTCGCCGCCCTCACCACAGGTTTTGGGCACCTATCGAAACCGTGAGCCGCCGCCCTCTCCACATATTTCAGACCTCGACGGGCACCGTCAATTTCGAAATCCCCAACGCATGCGGCAAAGGGGCTGTTGTGGCAAAGGGGCTTGGGGCTGTTGTGGTGAGGGGGCTTGCCCCCGTTCGGCTGCGAAGCAGTCGTAAAACTGCCTGCACGTTTTGATGGAATGACCCCTGGGGCCGCTTCGCGACCCAACGGGGGCAAGCCCCCTCGCCCCGGGTTTTGAGCACCGATCGAAACCTTGGGCTCGCCGCCCTCGCCACAGGTTTTGGGCACCGATCGAAACCGTGACTCGCCGCCCTCACCACATATTTCAGACCTCGACGGGCACCGTCAATTTCGAACTCCCCAACGCATGCGTCTTCGCATCAAAAAACCGCAGCTCACACCCCGTCCCCTCAAACACCTTCGCGTAATGCCGCTTCTGATGCTGGACGAACGCCTTGCTGCGCGGATTGATCGAAATCGCCAGCACTTTCGGTTTCGCCTCGCGTAGTGCGTGGATGATGTGGTTGTCCTGCTCGCCCAGCGCGTGCCCAAACACACACAAACCTTCGCCATGCGCCAGCAACTGCTCATAGCAGAACGACAGATAATCCGAGCTGCGAATGGTCTTGAGTTTGTCCGCACTCGACCCTTCGTTCACAAACAGCGGCACGTCATCCAGCGTCTTGATCGTATTGTTGATGGCAAAACTGCCGAGCAACGTGCCTTCGGTCGACATCAATTTGCGCGCGGTGCCGTCCTGATTGCGCACCAGGTGCAAGCCACCATGCAGGTACAGCAAGCGGGTCTTGTCAGTGGCCGTCGTGCTCAAATCAAAACAGGGCTCGGTACCCTGAAACAGATCAGTAATCGCCTCGGGCTGCTGCTGGATCGCCCAATAGCTGAGCAAGTCATAGTTGGTGGTGAACACCGTCCGGTAGCGGGCCAATTCCTGACTGATTGTCGCCAAGGTAGCCGGCACCACCAGCCGCCATGGAATGTGTACCGCGTGCACGGTATTGATCAACGCTTCCTTGATCGCATAGTAACGGTTACGCGGCGCGGCGGAACTGACCGCCAGCGCCTTGTTCACGCGGCTGGTGATTTTCAACGCGCTGAGCACTTGCTCGAAGCTGCGGGTCTGCATTGCCTCGAACACGCTGAGTTCGGACTGGCTCAGGGGTTTTTCTTCAACGGTGCGGGCGTTTTCGAACAGCGAGTCGTAGCCAAAATCATCCCACACCGCACGGCTGGCACCGTTGCCCACCAGCAGGCCGCTGAAGGAAGCAGTGCTGCGCAAGGCGTTCCAGTCTTCAAGTTGGGCATCGACATCCTGGAAATCGGTCATTGCGTCGGTCGTCTCAAAACTAAAGGTCGGATGGGCGGCGACTTTATCATGACGCGCACTTGCGCCAGATCAACATCCGCTGCTGCGGGTGAGCCGATGCTGTGAGTACCCGCGTAATCGGCACTGCCGATTCGGCCACTCGTCAGGAGATTCGCTCATGAGCAGCACATTTTTCATCCCCGCCGTGAACATCATGGGCATCGGTTGCCTCGAGGAAGCGATGACGGCCATCGGCAAATACGGTTTGCGCAAAGCCTTGATCGTCACCGATGCCGGGCTGGCCAAGGCCGGCGTGGCGAGCATGATTGCCGAAAAACTGGCGATGCTGGACATCGATTCGGTCATTTTTGACGGCGCCAAACCCAACCCGAGCATCGCCAACGTCGAAAGCGGCCTCGGTCTGCTCAAGGAAAGTCGCTGTGATTTCGTGGTGTCGCTGGGCGGTGGCTCGCCCCATGACTGCGCCAAAGGCATCGCCTTGTGCGCAACGAATGGCGGGCAGATCCGTGATTACGAAGGCGTTGATCAATCGAGCAAACCACAGCTGCCATTGATTGCCATCAACACCACTGCCGGCACCGCCAGCGAGATGACACGCTTCTGCATTATCACCGACGAATCGCGCCACGTGAAAATGGCCATCGTTGACCGCAACGTCACGCCGCTGCTGTCAGTCAATGATCCAGCGCTGATGGTCGCCATGCCGCAAAGCCTGACCGCCGCTACCGGCATGGACGCCTTGACCCACGCGATCGAAGCCTACGTATCAACTGCTGCCAACCCGATCACCGACGCCTGCGCGCTGAAAGCCATTACCCTGATCAGCAACAACCTGCGCTTGGCTGTGCGCGACGGCAGTGACCTGGCCGCGCGGGAAAACATGGCCTACGCGCAATTCCTCGCTGGCATGGCATTCAACAACGCCTCGCTGGGTTACGTACATGCCATGGCCCATCAACTGGGCGGTTTTTACGACTTGCCCCACGGAGTCTGCAACGCAATCCTGCTGCCCCACGTGCAAAGTTTCAATGCACTGGTCTGTGCCGCACGCCTGACCGATGTCGCTCACGCCATGGGCGCCGATGTTAGCGGCTGCACCCCTGAAGAGGGCGCCCAGTCCGCCATCGAGGCCATTCGCAGCCTGTCGCAAGACGTGCAGATCCCCACCGGTTTGCGCGCACTCGGCGCTCGCCTCACCGACATCCCGACGCTCGCCACCAATGCCCTGAAAGACGCCTGCGGTTTCACCAATCCAAGGGTGGCGGATCAGCGGCAGATCGAGGAAATATTCCGCAGCGCTTTTTAAGGACTGTTCCGTGTGGGCGCGAGCTTGACGCAGAGCAACGCGCCCCCGACGCATACCGTTTCATCCCGCTTATCCCGGCGCGACCGCACCCCCCACCCCAGTTCATCATTATCCCGCCGCCGCCAACGCCTTGCCCATCGAATCCCCGAACTGAATCAACACCACGCCCGCAATCAACAACAGCGCCCCAAACAACCGTGGCAAGGTCACCTGCTGTTGCACCAGGCCGAACCAGCCGAGATGATCCAGCAGCAGTGATGCCACCACTTGCCCGGCCAGCGCCAGCGCAATGAACCCCGACGCGCCAAGCTTGGGCAGCAGCACCAAGGCCAGCGAGATGAACACCACACCGAACGCGCCGCCGGTCCACATCCACAACGGAGCTTTACTGATGAAACCCAGTGACGGCAAAGGCAGGCGCAGCGCCAGAATGATCGGCAGCAACACCAGAACGCTCACCAGCAATGACGCCAATGTCGCCCATAACGGATGGCCTAGCCCGCGCGTGAGGTTGGCGTTGATCGCACTTTGAAATGGCACCACCGCACCGGCTATGACTGCCAGCATCAGCAGGCCTGCGTAATACAACGAACCCATAGTGTTATTTTCCTGAAGGATTTACTGGACTGTAGATCATTCGTCGCGCAAATTTAAATTCCATAATGCTATGCAGAACATGCAGCACATGAATGATTTAAGGCGTATTGACCTCAATTTGCTGGTGATCCTCGAGGCCTTGCTCAGCGAGCAGCACGTTACCCGTGCGGCCGAGCGCCTGCACCTGAGCCAGCCCGCCGTCAGCCATGCTCTGGCGAGGCTGCGCGACGTGCTGGGCGATCCATTGCTGGTGCGCGCCGGTTCCGGGCTGGTGCCGACACCGCGAGCGCTTGAATTGATCGCGCCGCTGTCTGAAGCGCTGGCTCAAGTGCAGTCGCTGCTGGCGCCCAACGCCTTCGATCCGGCCACGGCCAAACGCACGTTTCGCCTGGCGATGTCGGATTACGGCGCGGCCATCGTCCTGCCCGGGTTGATCCGCACATTGCGCCGCGAAGCGCCAGGTATCGATCTGCAAATCAGCCATGCCAGCCGTGAGGGCATGCTCGATGCCATCCTCAACGGTGACATCGACCTGGCGGCGGGGGTGTTTCCGGAACTGCCCAACGAAGTGCGCAGCACCCCGCTGTTCGACGAGCATTACGCGTGCCTCGTCGACCGCAACAGCCTGCCCGCCGAGGGTATTCTGGACTTGCCGTCTTACCTGGCGCGCCCCCATGTGCTGCTGGAAATGCGCGGCAGTGGGACACCGGAAATCGAGCGTGCGCTAACCGCACTGCGCGAACGGCGCCGCGTCGCCATCAGCCTGCCACACTGGAGCGTTGCGCCCGATTTGATCAGCGGTACGGACTTGATCCTGACGGTCGCCTCACGCGGCCTGCGCGATATTGACGAGCAATCGCTGCTCGTCGTACCGCCGCCGTTTCATATCCCGTCGTTCAGCTTTGTACTGGCGTGGCATAAACGGCGAGGCGGGGATCAGGCGTTGAACTGGTTGAATGGGCGGATTGGCGAGGGGATGAAATCCCAATGATTTCGGTCACCTGGACCAGGCGCAGGTGCTGCCCGGCTCGCTACGGGAAACGGGCAAATGATTGGTAAGCGAGGCGGCAACTTTGTTTGGCGGACGATCGGGTTTGCGATCAATGCGCGGGCGCACGTTGTACCGAGTTAGCTGGCTCCCAAGCCTGATCCATCGCACCGTTCGTCGTGCCGGCAGCGGATTTTCGAACCTTTGCCCTAAAGAAAATTCTCAACCTATGCGGGATTTATGCCCGCTTCGATTTTTTCAAGAGGAGGGCGCGACCATGAGCCGGATGGCCACCCGTTTACGTACTACCGTTTTCGCTTCGATGTTGGGCCTGTGCGCCACCAGTGCGTTCGCCCAGTCACCCGCCGAATTCATCAATGATGCCTCGGCCAAAGGCATGGCCGACATCGAAGCCAGTCGTTTGGCGCACCAGAAATCCGAGTCCCAACAGGTCAAGGATTACACCATCGTCGTCATCAACGACCGCACCACCGCAAACCAGCACTTGGCGAAGATCGCCAAGCAACTTGACTTGCCCGTCGCGCCACGTGATGTGGTGGTCGACAAGGCCAAAGCCTTGATGCCGGAAGTGAAGGACGGTACGACGTTTGATCAGGCTTATGCCGCGAGTCAGGTGAAAACCACTCAGGAAGCGATCGAACAGATTGAACAGGTTGCACAGAACACTGACGTACCTGAAATCAAAGCGTTTGCTGAGGAAACCTTGCCCAAGTTGCAGAATCATTTGCAGATGGCGCGGGCACTGCAAGCCAGTCGTTAATAGCGGGTGTAAAAACGGCGCGTGATTCAGATCACGCGCCGTTTTTTTTCAACATTCTTTCCAGTTGGGCTTTTGCTTGCTGCTGGACACCATGCCTTCGAGTTCGAATACTTCACTTTCCCCCATCGCACGGTAGTGCCTGCGCAGTGCTTCAAGTTGCTTGAGGTCCAGTAACTCCAAGCCGAGCATGGCGTTTTTCGCTTCCTTGTTCACTCTAAGCAGTTCATCGATTTTCAGGTGCAGAATGTCGGTGTCGCGGTTCTGCGTGTTCTGAATGAGGAACACCATCAGGAAGGTGATGATGGTGGTCGACGTATTAATGATTAGTTGCCAAGTGTCGTTGTAACCAAAAATTGGCCCGCTCAAGCCCCACAAGCCGATCAGAATCAATGCGCCCATGAACGTCTTCGGACTACCGGCCCACAGGGCGAGTTTTTGCGAGATTTTTGCAAATTTCATTGCCGTCTTCCTTATTGGGATGCGCCTGAATTTAAGACAGCATGGCGATCCGGAAAATTCTGCTTACATATTCATATTCTGCGGGTGAACCGGGCTCCAAGTGCAACCAACCTGGCAGGCGCGGGTCACTACATCAGGTACATAAAAACCTGGAGAAACCCATGAACCTCACCCGTTTGCTCTGCCTGTGCGGCTGCCTGTTCGCGCTGCAAGGCTGCTTCGACAATTCCGATAACGAAACCAAGGACAACACCGACGGCACCAAGTCCTCGGTGCAGATGCAGGACAAAGACGCTGCGGACAAGTAGCAGTCTGCTCACTCGGGTATGGTGGGCGACTCGCTTGCCATGCCTCGACAGGAGAACCCGATGAGTTGGTCCGCCCAGCAATACGTCGCTTTTGAAGATGAACGCACGCGCCCGGCCCGCGACCTGCTGGCGGCGATCCCCGGCACGGATGTGCGCTCGGCCATCGACATCGGTTGCGGCCCGGGCAATTCCACCGAATTGCTGGTGGAGAGCTTTGTCGGTGCCGAAGTGCGCGGGCTGGACAGTTCGACCGACATGATCGAGGCCGCCCGCAAGCGCTTGCCGCAGGTGCGATTCGACGTCTCTGATATTGATGGCTGGGATGAGAGCGGCCCGTTCGACGTGATCTTCGCCAATGCCGTGCTGCAATGGGTACCGGATCACGCCACCCTCTTGCCATCGTTGGTGAGCAAACTGGCGACCGGGGGCAGCCTGGCAATGCAAATGCCCGACAACCTCGATGAACCGACACACCGCTGGATGCGCGAAGTCGCGGCCAATGGCCCGTGGGCGGAGAAACTCGCGGGAGCCGCCGGGCTACGAACGAAACGAGAGAGTCCCAGCGCCTATTACTCGATGCTGAATTCGCACTGCTCGCGGGTCGATGTCTGGCGCACCACTTACCACCATCCGCTCGCAGGTGGCGCGGCGGCGGTGGTTGAATGGTTCAAGGGCAGCGGTTTGCGGCCGTTCCTCCAACCGCTCACTGACGCTGAGCAGGTTCAATACCTGAAGCAGTATCAAGCGGCCATCGAACAGGCGTACCCGGCGCTGGAAGATGGCTCGGTGCTGCTGCCGTTTCCGCGTTTGTTCATCGTCGCGACTCGCTAGGCTTCCAAGTCGCCCGCCGACATTCGCCCAGTCACGCTTCTGTAGCAGCTGGCGCAGCCTGCGTCCGGCTGCGTCCGGCTGCGTAGCAGCGGTCGAACCAGAAGGCGCGGTATTCTTGCGACCTCACGCTCGGGTTGACGATGGCGATATTCGAACGCGATTCGAGCCAGACGCAGGCTTCGCCAGCTGCTACAGATCGAGTGCCTTTGGGTGCGCGTTTAAACGCGAATGGCGCTCCTCAAGGCGTTTCTTCAAACGCCGAACGCACAGCCTCCACAACGCGTTGTGCAACACTGTCATCGTCAAGTTGCGGATAGCCGTTCTTCAACTTCCCGGAGACCTTCCAGCCATTCTCTTTGATCGAGCGGATGATCCGGTTCGCATCCTGATCGGGCATCTCGAGCACCTCTTTCAACTGTTCCTGAGCCCGCTGAAAAATCACCAGCACCCTGGCTTCATCCGCCATTTCCGTTCGAATGGTGTGCTTTACGACTTTTGCGGTGTACAGGACGTGTTCGGTTAAATCCGGATATCGCCAGGCAAAGCGCGCGTCTTCGTAATCATCAAAGAGGAAGTTGCTGGGAGTGCCATCCTCGTAAGTCACCAGTTCGCCGAACCGATAGGCTGTCGCGTAGCGTCGCATGAACGGTCGCGAGAACACTTCGAGCGTTCGATCGTAGCCAGCCCTGAAATCAATCGAGCTGGTAATGGTGGCTGACACCGGCAGGATCACACCGTCGGGCACCGCTTTATCCCGAATAAGGGTGTCATTGATCAGGAAGCGATGAATTCGACCGTTGCCATCGCGCATGGGATGGATATACACAAAGCCAAATGCCAATACCGCAGCACGTGCAAGTGACTCTGCTCCACGGGTTGCGACCTCGAACTCGTTAAGTCCTGCCAGTAACTGCGCGAGGTCAGCGCAATGGGGTGCAATATAGTGAACGATGTCTTCGCGCATCGTCGCTTGACCGACAAACACGGGAGAGCGTCGCAAGCCCAGTCCGATGGCGTCTTGCCCCAGAATCCCGGCTTGCAGGGATTGCAGACTGGCGTTGCTCAACGGGTTTTCAATATGCCCGCAGTGCTGAGCAATGACATGCGCAAACCGCTGGATGCGGTCGGCCTGATCTGCCTCCTTTTCGATGAGAAAGCTCGCGCGCGATTCCTTGAACGTCAGCCAACTGGCGGTCCGCAGCAAAATATCGGGGCCGAAGGTTTGATCCAGCTCAGCCAGTGCTGCGCGCAGATCAAATTGCAAAGCTTCCTGCAACGCTCCGGTGCGCCGCACCACGGGGCAAAACTCAGCCGTCCCGGGCAGGTTGTTATTGACTCGCCAACGTCGCGCTCGTATTGGGTCACGGCGAGTCAGGTAACTTTTTGAAGAAATGGCGTCGACGTAGCCGCCATTAGTCACGTCTGGCACATCCAGACGTTCTCCTCTCAGCCATTCGTAAAGGAACCCGGTGCGACGAGCGTACTGGCCGAAGGGCTCCCGTCGACACCAGTCTTCTATCGGCTGCGGGCCTGTTTTCGCAAACAGGCGAGCAAAGAACTCGAGATGAATCTCCTCGTATTTGAGGCCGAATTCGAAATGCCCTGCAAAATCGTCCGCCGGCCGATAGCTGGACGAGTATTTGTTCTGCACATGCCCGACGCCCTCGCGGCGGACGCGTGCGGTGCCGATGGTGGACTCGACCCGCAGAGGCTGCGCGAGTGCGATGCCGTAGCAACTGGCGAGGGTCATGAAACCGACTTGCATGGCGAAATCCTTTATTGCGCTCGTGAAAACGCTAACAGAATGTCGATACTATGCGAAAACGCTAATTTTCGTGGGGATTTAAAATGCTAACAGGATGTAAAATTTGATATTAATTTAGGTGGTTTACGGGAAAACGCTAACGAGCAGAATCGCAATGGTTATTGGGCACAGAAGCCTGGTCGCCCATATCGAGCATCGTTCGAGTATGGGTCATTACGCGAAGGGCGCCTCTAAAGGCGCCCTGATAGACGATCTACTTTTCTGCATCCATCCGACGCGCCACCACATCCAGCACATCGCAACCATCGCGCAGCGGTATGCAGCACAGCATTGCAAAGTCGCTGAGGATGACCGAATCAGTGTTGATGTCGCTGCGCATTGCGAGGTTTTCGAGCACCTGCGTGACCGCGTCAATTCGGTAGCGGGCGGTGCTTAGCAGAGAGTGAAGCGGTTGGGTGGTGTTTACGTAGAGCGAGGGGAGGTCGTCGGCGTTGCTGGTTAAAGCCATATATTCGTTCATGAGTGCTTACCGTTTTGTAGGTGAAAGACCTACCACTCGATCGTCGCCAAACAATAGGGTGGTAGCCGTACGCGGGTTGGCGAACCGGACAACGGTAAAACCGGCAGACCCGGGGGTCTCCCACGCACAGCCACCAAAAAAGCGCAGCAAAGTGCAGTCAGCGAGCTTCGAAAAAACTTGAAAGCCGCTGGGTCGTTGTCATCGAGTCGCCAAACCCGATACGCCATTTGGGCGTGAACGGACTATAGGCTTCGAGACAAAAACACAGCAATGCGCAAGTGTACGGACAATTCCCAGAGTATTGTAGGACGTTGCCTAATCAACAGTTTTTCACGCTTCGGGCTGCGGAAAGAGCGCAATCACCCACCCAAATGTGATGTGCACTCAACAGCAAATATCAGCAGCCCGCCAAATCCCGCCCATAAAAAAACCGGCCAATCGTGGCCGGTCATTTTTGTGGTAAAACCGTCAGCTCTGTTGCAGCACCTTAAGCGCCGCCGAAGCGAGAAATCCTGAACGGCTCTTTTCTTCTGGATGATGCAGCACGTATTCATCAATGCGATTGAGCAGGTAGCCGGGCAGGGTGATGTTCAGCTTCTGGGCCTTGCCTAAATATTTGGTGACGTCTATATCGACCAGCGCCCAGGTGCAGCCCGCGTATTTCGGATTGTTTGCATGCAGGGTGACTTTGTTCGCAGGCGGTATAGACGCACCGTCCTCTGCTAGGATTTCGAAATGGCCTTCAATGGCTTCCCGAGCCATCGCCATCGCGTCATCGAGATCCTCACCAGCCGAAAAACAGCCTGGGATATCCGGCACCTCCACGCCCCACGCGTGATCATCATCGCCCATTGAAATCGCAATCGGGTAAAGCATGTGATTGTCCTCTTGAGTCGCCGCGTCCGACATCGTCAAAGCAGCGCCTGTTGCAAAATACTCAAAGCCGTTTGTTTGAGCAGATCCTTTTTCGGATGAGGAACCGTCACCAGCCCCGGCTTGTTCGGATGCTTGAAATGATGGTGACTGCCTCTGATTCGAACCAGATACCACCCATCCGCAACAATTTGGCTAATCAAAAAACGACTGTTCACATCACCTCCATGTGGTGTGCTTCGGTGGTTACTATACCTACCTGATTTTCGTAATCAACACTATAACCACTGAATTTTCTCGCGGACTCACAGGTTGATGGGCTGAAAGTCTAATCATTGGTGGGGGACGGCGAAGGAAAAGATCGAGAAATCTGTATTGCAGTTTTTTGCGACTCTGATCAACGATGGATCAGTCCTTGCTGCTCCATGCGGAATTTGATGGCTTTCGTAGGATTGGACATCCTCCAAGTCGGACATAGAGCCGACAAATCGCGAAGGCGCAAAACTAAAAGCAGCGACATGATGGCAGCAGGGCCTTATTGAATACCGCGTTTTCGTTATCAATGCCGACAAACCTTAACGAAATCCCAATCTGATGCGAAAACGTTAAAGGCCAAAGCCGTCGCCCGTTCTCGCACCAAATTTCAGGCAAAAAAAACCGGCCATCAAGGCCGGTTTTTTAATCTGCATCCCCCGTCAAAAACAACGTGAGACTAAAATTCGATTGGAGCGGGTGAAGGGAATCGAACCCTCGTTATCAGCTTGGGAAGCTGGAGTAATGCCATTATACGACACCCGCTCAGAGCGGCTGACTTTGTACCAGATGTGCGCATGAAAATGAAGTTTTTCTTTGTACCGAGTGCTCTGGCATCGGGCTGTAGCCACGCAAAAACCGTGTGATGGCCAATCGCGGGCAAGTCGGAATGCCGCACCACGTGCTCCCACAGAACATCATGGTATGCAGCAACAGGCTTGCTCGCGATGACGCGGTTTCAGATGGACAATGCATGTTGGTCCTGAACGTAGTGATAACGCGGTCGACTTGCCTGTTGCGCAGGCTTCAGGAAACCCATCAGCGCATTACGACTGTCGCGGCACGCGGCTTTGTGTTCCATATCGAGAAAGTGGCCGGTGGCTTCCACGGTAGTAAACGAAGCGTGCGGCAGGTGGTTGGCAAATAACCGGGCGCCATCGGCGGCGGTGTACTCATCCCATTCGCCGTTGACGAACAGCACCGGCACCTTGATGTTCTCTGACGCCTTGAGAAAGTACTGTCGGTCACTGTGCAGCAGGTCGCTGATGTGGAAGTGCATCTGCCCATATTCGTGCTCGGCCAGACTGCTGACATGCCGATAGTTGAAGCGTTTGAACAGCGTCGGCAAGTGTTTGCCGATGGTGCTGTTGACGAGCGTGCCGACCCGGCCACCGTCCCGGCTGCCGAGGTAATCGACGCCGCGCTCGAGGTAGTCGAGCATGTGCGCGTTGATCTCCGGCGAGAACGAACTGATCACTGCTTTTTCGATTCGTCGTGGCTGCTGGGCGAGGGCGACCAGCGTTGCGGCGCCACCCCAGGAAAACGACAGTACGTGCTCGGCGGCGAAGTGTTCGATCAACTCCAGGAGGATCTGCCCTTCGGCTTCCTTGGTGAGCATTTTCTCATGCAGATTGTGCGCCTTGGATCGGCCCGCGTAGGGCTGGTCGTAGCACACCACGTTGAACTCCGGGTGCAGGTTTTTCACAGTTTGTGCAAACGACGCAGTCGTGGCCATCGAGCCGTTGACCAGAATAATGGTCTTCTCTGCGGCGTCTGCGCGATAGAACTCCGTGTAAACCCGAAACTGACCCTGTATATCCAGCACAGCGATTTCTGGCCTCATGTCATAAGACTCCTGGCAAGCGGGTATGCGCGCAATCGACATTGCACGAGCTTTGTGACAGGTAGGCATATGCCTGAGAATTTCGGGGGGCCCATGTCGATCCATTGCAGTCCGGTCGACGGGTATTGTTATTGGCGGGCAATCTGCCGGAGCAAGGCGGAACCTGAGGGTTCTCTACCGACAAAAAGTTTCTTAGAGGTATGGGGTGACTCATCAGTCACATTTCGGCTGACGACCTGATTCAAGCAGGGGCCGGAGGACTTCGCAAGTGCCGTTGGTAAATTGTTAGACAACTCTGCTGAGCGGTAGGCTGCTTAGATCAATTCGATCTCGGCGGCGGTCAAAGCGCGGTATTCGCCGGGTTTCAGTGAAGGGTCGAGCCTCAGCGGGCCCATGCTTTCGCGATGAAGGCGCAGGACTTTGTTGTCGAAGTGGCCGAACATCCGCTTTACCTGGTGATAGCGGCCCTCGACGATGCTCAGGCGCGCCGTTTTTGGCCCCAGTACGTTCAACTCGGCGGGTTGAGTGGTGAGGTCTTCGAAGGCGAAGTACAGCCCTTGGCTAAAAGTGGCGGCGTAGTGCGGGCCAATGTCCTGTTCGGTTTCGACGTAATACACCTTGGGTAATTTGGTCTGCGGTTGCGTCAGGCGGCGCGACCAGCTGCCATCATTGGTCATCAGCATCAGGCCGGTGGTGTTGAAGTCCAGACGTCCGGCGATGTGCAGGTCGTCCTTGTCGGGCTCGTGGATCAAATCCAGCACCGTACGGTGTTCGGGATCGCGCGTGGCGCTGACGCATCCGGCCGGTTTGTGCAGCATGAAATGGCGCAGCGGTTTGCCGGTCTGCAGGATTTCGTCATCGACCTCTACGCGACTGAATTCGCGCACCTCGGCATGGGGATCGCTGACGATTTTGCCGTCGACCCGGACGCGCTTTTCCACCAGCAACAGACGAACCTGCTGACGGTTGAAGCGCGGCAGGTTGCTGAGGAATCGGTCAACACGCATGGCGAATGATCGGCAGGAAAGGGCCGCGCATCTTACGTGATCGGCTTGGCCGCTGCTTGCAACTGTGCCTGGACCTGAGCGCAGCGCGGGCACAGGCACGAGGCGTTACGCAGCTCGGCCGGCAGCTTTTCAAGCACTGCCGGATCGATGCTGACGCTGAAGCACCAGCAGGCGTGAGCCGCGGTGCGCGGGTCTGCCAGGGTGCAGTCGTTGGAAGCGCCGCAAGCCGGGCATAGGTCGGGGGTTTTCATTAAGAGCCATGATCACGGGTGTTTCCGGATTCTACACAGACCGCGTTGAGATGAACCGATAACTGACCGATGAAAAACCTTTCATCGGCGACTTGTTTCAACGTATTGCGAGAACGCACCAGATTCTGAAATCGATGTCTTATCTTTCGACAGTCCCCGATTGATTGACTGTCGCCCGCCAGCGTCGCTGGTGTGGTCACTCGCGGTCCAGGAGGCCGCCATGTATCGCCGACTTCTTCTGATAGCTGTACTGGGTTTGTCTGTGAGTGCTTGCGTGCCCTATGCCGATGGAGGAGGCAGCTACTACCGTTCCGAGGTTTACACATCCCCGGCGCCGTATTATTCGAATGGCGGGGCCTATTACTCCAACGGTGGCTATTACACCGCGCCGCGCCGGTACTACGCGCCGCCCGCTCGGTACTATCAACCGACACCGCGCTATTACCATCAGCCGCGCGTGTATCAACCAGCGCCGCGTTACTACCAACATGCGCCGCGGGCCGACTACCGGGCGCATCAGAACCGCAGCTGGGAAGGTCGCAGTCGTGGCGGCTGGGACGGCCGTGAACGCGGTGGCCGCAACGATTACCGTGGCGGCCATGGTGGGCGCGATAACCGGGGCGGGCGCGGCGACCATAATGGTCGTGGTGGCGATGGCAGAGGCGGTCACCGCTGATACACTGCAAAAAAAACGGCGCATAACGCGCCGTTTTTAGTGCCTCCGAATTAATACTCCGTCAAATCCGCTAACGGATGCCGACCTTCCCAGGCCTTGTGAAAATGCGCTTCCACCACCGCTTCCGGCACAGTATTAACATCCGGCCAATGCCAATGTGGCTTCTGATCCTTGTCGATCAATCGCGCCCGAACACCCTCGCTGAACTCCGGATGACGGCAGCAATTGAGGCTGACGGTGTATTCCATCTGAAAGACCTGCGCCAACGAGAGGTGGCGAGCGCGAACGATCTGTTCCCAGACCAGATGAGCGGTTAACGGCGACCCTTCGCTCAGGGTTCGGGCTGCGCGACTCAGCACCAGGTCCGGGTCATCGCGTAACGGACTGATAGCCTTCCAGGCGCAACGCACGTCACTGACATCCAGCAATTGGTCAATTCGCTCGCGACGCGGCAACCACTGCGCGGGGGGCATTTGCGGCAGTGCTTCCTGCTGCAGCGCCTTGAGCAAACTGTTGAGTTGCATCGATGTCTGTTCCTGCCAGTTCAATTGCAGCAAGCCCTCAATCAGATCCTCCTGCTGTTCATCGAGCAGGAAACGGTCGGCGAGGTCTAGATCAATCGCATCGCGACCGTTCATGTGCGCGCCGGTCAGGCCGAGAAACAGACCGAGCTTGCCCGGCAGTCGCGACAGAAACCAGCTGGCGCCGACGTCAGGGTAAAGGCCGATGCTGATTTCCGGCATCGCCAGGCGGCTGCTCGGCGTGACGATGCGAATGCTCGCGCCTTGCAGCAGGCCCATGCCGCCGCCCAGCACATAGCCGTGACCCCAGCAGATCAGCGGTTTCGGATAGGTGTGCAAATTGAAATCGAGCCGGTATTCCGCCGCGAAGAAATTCGCGGCCAACGGCGGCACTTCGCCGGGTGTCGCGCGGCAGGCTTCGACCAGGCTGCGCACTTCGCCGCCGGCGCAAAAGGCCTTGGCGCCGTTGCCGCGCAACAGTACGCAAACAATCTGCGGTTCTCTGGCCCAGGCATCCAGTTGGTCGCGCAGGGCATTGATCATCGGCAAGGAGAGGGCGTTGAGGGATTTCTCGGCGTCCAGCGTGGCGATGCCGATGCGTGCGCCGTGGGTGCCGGTGAGTTCTTCGAAGTGCAGATTCATCGTGACCTCAATCGGGTTTTTGAACGATCAGTATGATCGCTGTGCAGGAAAGTGCCGGATGGGCGTCAGATCAATTGACAAGCGTGACGGGCTTTCCTAGGGTTCGCCCCATTGTCTTTGCCGGATGTAACCATGACTGCTGACGACCGTATCAAACTCGAACCGAGCTGGAAGGAGGCACTGCGTGCTGAATTCGACCAGCCGTACATGGCGGAGTTGCGCAACTTCCTGCAACAGGAGCGTGCGGCGGGCAAGGAAATTTATCCACCGGGTCCGCTGATTTTCAATGCGCTCAACTCGACGCCGCTGGACAAAGTCAAAGTCGTCATTCTCGGTCAGGACCCGTATCACGGTCCGGGGCAAGCGCACGGCTTGTGCTTTTCCGTGCAACCGGGCGTGCCGGCGCCGCCGTCGCTGGTGAACATTTATAAAGAATTGAAGCGCGACCTCAACATCGATATTCCCAGCCATGGCTATTTGCAAAGCTGGGCCGACCAGGGCGTCTTGTTGCTCAACACCACCATGACCGTGGAGCGTGCGAACGCCAATGCGCACAAGGATAAAGGCTGGCAGTTTTTCACCGACCGCATCATTGAAGTGGTGAGTCAGCAGCAGCCGCATCTGGTATTTATGCTCTGGGGCGCACATGCGCAAAGCAAACAGAAACTGATCGATGCGACCAAGCATCTGGTGTTGACGTCGGTGCACCCGTCGCCGCTTTCCGCTTATCGCGGTTTCCTGGGCTGCGGGCATTTCGGTCGGGCGAACAAATTTCTCGAGCAGAATGGCGAGGCGCCGATCGAGTGGCGATTGCCGCCGGTTTGATGCGGTGACAGCACCGGCCCCATCGCGAGCAGGCTCGCTCCCACAAGGTCAATGCTGATCCTGTGGGAGCGAGCCTGCTCGCGATGGAGGCGACTCGGTTTCTACACAGAATCCCGATTCCAATACCTGAACAACGGCTCCGCCAGAAACAACACAAACAACAATCGCATCACCTGCATGGCCGTCACCAGTGGCACCGACAATTGCAGGGTCTCCGCCGTCAGGCTCATCTCCGCGATCCCGCCGGGCATCATCCCCAGGGTCAGCGAGCGCAGATCCAGGTGGGTCAACGCACTCAACGCCAGCGCCGCCACTGTCGCGATCAACATGGTCAGCACTGTGCCGATCAACGTCCGCCCCATAAAGGACGGCGCGCGCCGAAAGAACTGCCGATTGAAGTGACACCCCAGTCCGCTGCCGATCAACCATTGGCCGATTTGACTGCCGCCGTCCGGCAAGCCGATGTGCAAATCCCAGGCAATGCTCACCGTCGCGCTCACCAGCAACGGCCCGAACAGCCACGGATTGGGTTGACGCAGGCGTTCCCATAGCAACGCCGCCAAAGCGCCGGCCGGTAGCAGGATGGCGAGCCATGCCCAATTGACGCTGGCCGGATGAAACATCGGCGCGCCGTCACCCAGCAGATATTTGAACGCGGCCGGCACGCAGAGGACGACCACTAAAACGCGCAAGCTTTGTCCCGCCGCGACGCGACTGAGCACCGCGCCGTTGCGCGCGCCGAGGTTGACCATCTCCCCGGAGCCGCCAGGCATGCTGGAGAAAAATGCCGTGGCGCGATCCTCGCCGGTGCGCCGCATCAGCCAGACGCCAACCACCGCCGACAGACTGGTGATCAGCGCCCCGAAGAAGATCAAACCGAAGTGGCTCAGCACCTGCTCCATCACCACGGGAGTGAAGTGCAGGCCGATGCCGATGCCGATGACCCATTGGCCGCACTTGCGCCCGCCGGGAATTTCCGCCAGCTGCCACGGCGTCAGGCAGCGCACCAGGATGATCGCCAGTAATGAGCCGACCATCCATGGCAGTGGCCAGCCTACCAGGCTGGCGAGGTAACCGCCCAGCGCGCCCACCAGCGGCGTACCCCACCAGGCGTTGAACGGTGTTCGATCAGACATCGGCGAGGGTGCGCCGGGCAGCCGAACGTTTGCGCCAGATCCGCACGATCGGCATCAACAGCATGATTACGGTCAGCACCCAGACACCAAAGGTGATCGGGCTGGACCAGAGGATCTCCAGCGCACCGTTGGAAATCGACAGCGCGCGGCGCAGGTTCTGCTCCATCAAACCACCGAGGATGAAACCCAGCAGCACCGGCGACAACGGGAAGTCCAGCTTGCGCAGGATGTAACCGAAGATGCCAATCCCGATCATCAGGAACAGATCGAAGGTGGTGGCGTGCACGGCGTAAACGCCGATCCCGGTAATGATCGCGATCACCGGCACCAGCGCCCAGTTCGGCACGGCCAGGATGCGGGTAAAGATGCGGATCATCGGGATGTTGAGGATCACCAGCATGATGTTGGCGATGAACAACGATGCGATCAGGCCCCAGACGATGTCCGGCTGCTGTTGGAACAGCAGTGGACCCGGTGTGATGTTGTACAAAGAGAGTGCGCCGATCATCACCGCCGTGGTGCCCGAACCTGGCACGCCCAGCGTCAGCATCGGCACCAGTGCGCCGCAGGCTGCACCGCCGATGGCGGTTTCCGGAGCGGCGAGGCCGCGCATGTCACCTTGGCCGAAGGTGCCCTTGGCGCCGGCGATGCGTTTCTCGGTCATGTAAGCCACGGCACTGGCCAGCGTCGCACCGGCACCCGGCAAGACACCCATGATGAAGCCCAGCACGCCGCAACGGACGTTCACCGCGAACACCGCCGAAGCTTCCTTGAAGTTGAACATCATCCGGCCGGTGGCTTTCACCGCTTCCTGACCCCGGTGGGTTTTTTCCAGCAGCAGCAAGATCTCGCTGATGGAGAACAGGCCGAGCACCAGGACGACGAACTGAATGCCGTCAGTCAGATGGATGTTGTCTCCGGTGAACCGATAAACGCCGCTGTTGGCGTCGATGCCGACGGTCGACAGAAACAGGCCGATCAAGGCTGCAATAAACGTTTTCAGCGGACGGTCGCCGGCCATGCCACCGAGGCAGACAATCGCAAACACCATCAATACGAAATATTCCGCCGGTCCGAAGGCAATCGCCCATTTCGCCAGCAGCGGCGCAAACAGCACCATGCCGCAGGTCGCGATAAATGCACCGATGAACGAGCTCCACGCCGACAACGACAAGGCCACGCCGGCCAGGCCTTTGCGGGCCATCGGGTAGCCATCGAGGGTGGTCATTACAGTGGAGGCTTCGCCCGGAATGTTCAGCAGAATCGAGCTGATCCGGCCGCCGTATTCGCAACCCAGGTACACCGCCGCCAGCAGAATCAGCGCAGATTCCGGCGGCAGGCCGAGGGCGAACGCAATCGGAATCAGCAGCGCCACGCCGTTGATCGGACCCAGACCCGGCAACAAGCCGACCACGGTCCCGATGAGGGTGCCGCACAAGGCAGTCACCAGATTGTACGGGCTCAGCGCAACGCCGAAGCCCTGACCCAAGTAACCAAGCGTATCCATGTCAGTTCTCCAGAACGTCGAGCACGCCCAAAGGCAGTGGCACGTCCATGACTTTGTCGAACAGCAGATAGAGACCAACCGCCATCAGGCTGATGATCACGGCACTGGGCAGCCAGCGACCGCCGTACAGGCGAGCCATCGGCACGCCGATGAGGATGCTGGCGACGATGAAGCCGAGGGGCTCGAAGGTGCCGGCGAAAATCAGCAGCAGGACGACGCAGATGCCGATCTTGACCAAGGTGTCGCGGTCCAGTTGCGGGTCATCGTCGCTGTGCACGATCGGCGTCGGACGAAACACCATGTAGAGCAGACCGAGGCCCATCAGGCCGAGCATCAACAGGGGGAATGCCCTGGGTCCGACCGGTTCATAGGAAAAAGCCGCTTGATACGGCCACGCCATCAGCGCCAGGCCGGCACAGACCAGCAGCAGCACCGAAGCAAAAATGCGTTGTACGAGCATGGGAAACTCCTGCGCTGCGACCCCGATCACTCGGTGCCGCAGCCGCTAGACAGGGACCATCACTGGATCAGGCCGAACTCTTTAGCCAGCACTTTGTAGTCGGCAACCTGCTTCTTCACGTAGGTGTCCAGCTCCGGGCCGGTCATGGCGAACGGGAACAGTTCACGCTGATCGCGCAGCTTGGCGAACTCGCCGGAAGCAAGCATTTTGTCGAAAGCGTCTTTCCACCAGGCGTAGTCTGCGTCGCTGACCTTAGGCCCCAGGTAGAAACCGCGAACCACCGGCCAGACGATGTCGTAGCCCTGTTCTTTGGCGGTCGGAATGTCTTTCATTTCCGGCTCGTCCAGACGGTTTTCGGAGAATACCGCCAGCAGGCGCATGTCACCGCTCTGGATGTGCGGCATGGAGTCGGAGATGTCGGTGCTGCCAACCTGAATGTGGCCACCGAGCAGGGCAGTGGCAATTTCGCCGCCGCCTTCGAGGGCGACATAACGCAGGTCGCGTGGATTGATCCCGGCGGCTTTGGCGATGAGCGCGGTTTGCATCCAGTCCTGGCTGCCGACGGTGCCGCCGGAACCGATGACCACGGAGCCCGGATCTTTCTTCAACGCTTTAACCAGATCGTCCAGCGTCTTGTAGGGCGAATCGGCTTTCACCGCGATGGCACCGTAGCTGGTGCCGACTGCCGCGAGCCAGCGCACGGCGTTTTCGTCAAAGCGGCCGAACTTGCCTTGGGCCAGGTTCAGCAGTGAACCGCTGGACCATGCCACCAATGTGCCGGCGTCGGCCGGGCGTTGCGCGACCACGGCGTTGTACGCCACGGCGCCGACACCGCCTGGCATATAGGTAACGCGCATCGGTTTGCTTAACAGTTTTTCATTCACCAGCGCGCTCTGCACCAGCTTGCAGGTCAAATCAAAACCGCCGCCCGGGGAAGCCGGGGCGATGCATTCAGGGCGTTTGGGCTCGGCCATCAGGTGGCCGGCAAACAGCACACAACTGGCGGCGAGGGCGAAACGGCGCATTGATCGGTTCATGGTTGTCTCCAGGGGAGTTGTTGTTTTTGGGAATGTTTCAGGTGCGACGATTTCGCGCTGCTCAGCCATTGCCGGCGCTGGCATACGTAGAGATTGAAATTTGAGGAAAGGAGTAGGGCGGGCAAGCCTGAAGCTTTTGAGCCAGCATGATGCGTACCTCGTTTTATTGTTCTTATTGGCGAAAACGCTTCGTGGCGTTTTTCGGGAGCTACATTTCAGAGCACGGTTGATGCTTTGCTCAAACCATCCGTGGCCTGAATGTAACCGGCGAACCTTTCAGCAACCTTTCATTAGCCCTTCAGCGGGAGATTCGCGTTTTTCGGGCTTCACAGTGACTTACGCGGCTGTAAACTCCGCGCCAAGAATGGCGTCGACCATCCCTGAATGAGGTAAAGATCCATGCGTGTTCTGCTCGTCGAAGACCATCTGCAACTGGCCGACAGTGTCGCCCAGGCGCTCAAGAGCGCCGGTTTGACCGTGGATGTATTGCACGATGGCGTCGCGGCCGACCTGGCGTTGAGCAGCGAGGAATACGCCGTGGCGATCCTTGATGTCGGCTTGCCACGCATGGATGGTTTCGAAGTGCTGGCGCGTTTGCGGGCGCGAGGCAAAAACCTGCCAGTGCTGATGCTGACCGCGCGCAGCGACGTCAAGGACCGTGTGCATGGCCTGAACCTCGGCGCCGATGACTACCTGGCCAAGCCCTTCGAACTCACGGAACTGGAAGCCCGGGTCAAAGCACTGCTACGCCGCAGTGTGCTCGGCGGCGAACGTCAGCAGACCTGCGGCGTACTCGCTTACGATCTGGACACCCGACGCTTCACCCTCGGCGATGAATTACTCACCCTCACCTCCCGCGAGCAAGCCGTGCTTGAGGCCTTGATCGCTCGCCCTGGTCGCGTGATGAGCAAGGAGCAGCTCGCTTCGCAAGTGTTCGGCCTGGACGAAGAGGCCAGCCCCGACGCCATCGAGATCTACGTCCACCGTCTGCGCAAGAAACTCGATGGCCAGCCAGTCGCCATCGTTACCTTCCGCGGGCTCGGCTATTTGCTGGAAAGCCGCGATGCATAAGGCCAGCAGCCTGCGCTGGCGTTTACTGTGGAACCTCGCCGTTTTGCTGGTGGTGTTGATGCTTGCGAGTGGTTTGAGTGCCTACTGGAACGGTCGCGAAGCTGCCGACACTGCCTACGACCGAACCTTGCTGGCCTCCGCGCGAACCATTGCCGCCGGTCTGTCCGAGCGCGACGGCAGCCTCAGCCTCGACGTGCCGTATGTAGCGCTTGATACCTTCGCGTATGACAGCGCCGGGCGAATTTTCTATCTGGTCAACGACATCAATCAGAAGCTGATTTCCGGTTACGAAAACCTGCCGCCTCCGCCTCCGGGAACGCCGCGCACGGATAACTACCCGGCGCTGGCGCGTTTTTACGACGCGCAGTACCAAGGTCAAAACGTCCGTGTAGTCAGCCTGCTCAAACCCGTCAGCGAACCCAACATGAACGGCATGGCGGAAATCCGCGTGGCGGAAACCGATGAGGCTCGGGTAAGCATGGCGCGCAGTCTGGCTGCAGACACGTTGCTGCGACTGGGCATGCTGGCCATCGGAGCATTGTTGATGGTGTGGTTTGCGGTCAGCGCGGCATTGCGTCCGCTGGAGCGTTTGCGCACGGCAGTGGAAGAACGTCAGCCCGACGATTTGCGGCCGCTGCCACTGGTGGAAGTGCAACATGAGTTGTCGCCACTGGTCAGCGCGCTCAATCACTTTACCGAGCGGCTGCGTGGGCAGTTCGAGCGCCAGGCGCAGTTCATCGCCGATGCCGCGCATGAGTTGCGCACACCATTGGCGGCGCTCAAGGCGCGACTGGAACTGGGTTTGCGGGCGACACAAGCCGACACCTGGCGCGAGACTCTTGAGACAGCGGCACAGAACACCGATCGCCTGACACACCTGGCCAATCAATTGCTTTCGCTGGCACGGGTGGAGAACGGCGCCCGGGCCATTGCCGAGGGCGGTGCACAGTTGCTCGACCTCAGTCAGTTGGCACGCGAACTCGGCATGGCCATGGCGCCGCTCGCGCACAAGCGCGGTGTGGCGCTGGCGCTGGAGGCGGATGAGCCCGTATGGCTGCGCGGCGAGCCGACCTTGTTGAATGAACTGCTGAGCAACCTGGTAGATAACGCGCTGGCGCACACGCCACCGGGCGGCAACGTGATTCTGCGGGTGTCGACGCCAGCGGTGCTGGAAGTCGAAGATGACGGCCCGGGTATTCCGTTTGAGGAACGCGACCGGGTATTCGAGCGGTTTTATCGACGCAATCAGCAGGTCGCCGGTTCAGGGCTGGGCCTGGCCATTGTCGGCGAGATTTGCCGGGCGCATCTGGCGCAGATCAGTCTGCACGATGGCGAGCAAGCAGGCTTGATCGTGCGCGTAAGCTTTCCCGCCGGAGACTGAGCGCAAACCCGTGGTGAGGGGGCTTGCCCCCGTTGGACTGCGAAGCGGTCCCAAAATGGCTGCTGCGGTTTCGCGCAAACCTGTGGTGAGGGGGCTTGCCCCCGTTGGACTGCGAAGCGGTCCCAAAATGGCTGCTGCGGTTTCGCGCAAACCCGTGGTGAGGGGGCTTGCCCCCGTTGGACTGCGAAGCGGTCCCAAAGTGGCTGCCGGGGTTTCGCGCAAACCTGTGGTGAGGGGGCTTGCCCCAGTTGGACTGCGAAGCGGTCCCAAAATGGCTGCCGGGGTTTCGCGCAAACCCGTGGTGAGGGGGCTTGCCCCCGTTGGACTGCGAAGCGGTCCCAAAATGGCTGCTGCAGTTTCTTGAATAATTGGTTGACCGCTATCACGACTGCTTCGCAGCCGAACGGGGGCAAGCCCCCTCGCCACAGGGGCAATCATACAAAGGTGATCGAGCCCCCTCGCCACAGGGTCAATCATACAAAGGGAGCAAGCGCATCTGACGCAGATAAGTCTGCATGATGGCGAGCAAGCAGGCTTGATCGTGCGCGTAAGCTTTCCCGCCGGAGACTGAGCGCCAACCCGTGGTGAGGGGGCTTGCCCCCGTTGGACTGCGAAGCGGTCCCAAAATGGCTGCCGGGGTTTCGCGCGAACCTGTGGCGAGGGGGCTTGCCCCCGCTGGACTGCGAAGCGGTTCCAAAGTGGCTGCCGGGGTTTCGCGCGAACCTGTGGCGAGGGGGCTTGCCCCCGTTGGACTGCGAAGCGGTCCCAAAATGGCTGCTGCAGTTTCTTGAATAATTGGTTGACCGCTATCACGACTGCTTCGCAGCCGAACGGGGGCAAGCCCCCTCGCCACAGGTCGATAAAGCAAAGGTGGGCAAGCCCCCTCGCCACAGGGTCAATAAAACATTGACCGCGATTCCTCCAGGTCTCTACGCATCGCTTCGTGCTCCGCATCAATCTTCAGCTTCTTGAACGCCGGCACGCTGAACGCATCGATCCGCGCGAGGGGGTGATCGGTATTTTTGTGGCAATACAGGCTGGCGATCTGGACCAGGTCAACGTAATCGACTCGCTCGGATTCGCGCTCGAAGTCCAGGTAAAGCCCCGGAACCTTCACCAGTTTTTCCGGAAAATCCCAAACCCGCAGCAATTTTTCACCGATCACTGGATGAATCTTGTCGATCACATGGTTCAAGCTGACCGGATCCGCCAGCAGCTCATTATGGTCTTCGGCGTAAGTCAGGATCGGCAGTACGCCAATCTGATGCACCAACCCACCGAGCGCCGCCTGGTCAGGCTTGAGGTCGGTATAGCGACGGCACAAGGCGTAACTCACGCCGGCAATTTCCAGACTCTTGCGCCACACGTCGCGCATTTTATGTTCCACCACCTCGGAGCGTGCGTGGAATATCTGCTCCATCACCAGGCCGATCGCCAGATTGCTGCTGTAATTGACGCCCAGCCGCGTAATAGCGGTGTGCAGGTCGGTGACTTCCTGCGTGGCACGCAGTAGCGGGCTGTTGACGATTTTGATCAAGCGCGCTGAAAGCGCCGTATCCCGCCCGATCATTTTGCTCAGCGCGCTGACACTGATTTCCGGATCTTCCGCGGCCTTGCGAATCTGCAGGGCAACTTCCGGTAACGTAGGCAGCACCAGGTCATCATTACTGATGGCCGCAACCAAATCCTGTTGGACTTTATCCGCCAGTTCGCTCATTTCGTATCTCTAGGGATTGCGGCAAGTGCTGCATCAACGCTGGATTTCGCGATCGCGATTCAGGTCGTAAGGCAGGTCAAGCAACTGTAAAGCGGGCCCTTCGAGCGCGCGAAGGTGAATGTCACCACCCTCTGCTGCTTCGGCTTGCAGCACCGCCAGGAGTTCAATATTTCGCTCCGCGTGCGCGGCGATCACCACTTCGCCGATGGAACTGCCGTGCGAGGGCGAAAACAGCGGGGTGCCCGGCTCGGGCAATTGATCAGCGGGCAGGCTCAGCCGATACAAACGGCGCTTGAGTTTGCCCAGGTATTGCATACGCGCGACGATTTCCTGGCCGGTGTAGCAACCCTTTTTGAAGCTCACACCACCGACGGCTTGCAAATTGAGCATCTGCGGGATGAACATTTCGCGCGTCGCTGGCATCACCTGACCGATCCCTGCGCGGATCTGACCCAGCAGCCACTGGTTCAGATCGGCGCTCGCCAGTGCCGCAGACAGCTTGCTTTTGACCGCATCGGCTTGATCAGCGGGCACCCAGAGTTCCGCACGGGCCGGCGAGACGCGCACGGCAATCAGGTTGTCGTGACGCGCAACGCTGTCAGTGTCTGCCGGCAGCTCAAGACCCAGACCTGCCAGGGTGCTATCGCCCTCAACGACGCCGAACCGAACCCACGCAGCGCTTTCATCGGTGAGCTTCGATTTGGAAAATACTGCGTATTTTTTCAGGTCCGCCAGCTGCGGCTCCAGCAACTCGGTGGCCATGGCCATCAGCACGCCGTCACCCTGCAAGAGGATGCGGAAACTCGATTGCATTCGGCCTTTCTGCGTGCAGCGCGCGCCGAGGCTGGCCCGATGTTCATTCAGGTAATCGAGGTTGCAGGTCAATTGCCCTTGCAGGAATTTGCCGGCATCGGCCCCGCGGACAGCGAGTACGCCTTCGTGAGACAGGGTGCAGAAAAAAGCAGAGTCGGCCATGGGTCATCGCAGGGTAAAGAGTCTGGGGCACATCATAAGGGTGTACCCATGAAATGGGTAGTTTCCAAAGGTAGGTGATGCCCGACCAAAGCCGACTGTTCGAGGGCGTCCGGGACTGTATACTTGCCGCCTATTTGAGGAGCGCTCCATGGTCGAAGATGTTGAACTGAATCGCCTCTACTGGCACAGCCGCCGCGGCATGCTTGAGCTTGACGTATTGCTGGTGCCGTTTGTCAAAGAGGTCTATCCGCACCTCAATCAGGTTGATCGCGACTGCTATGTCCGTCTGCTCGAATGCGAAGATCAGGACATGTTCGGCTGGTTCATGGAGCGCGCCGAATCGGAAGATCCGGAGCTTCAGCGCATGGTTCGGATGATCCTGGACCGTGTTCAGCCCAAGTAATGCATTTGAATGCCGTTGGCATGCCTCGCGGCAGTTGCTGGCGGTGTATCTCCTGGCCCAGCTGTCCGCGCTGGGTGCGCTGGTTCTTCTATCGATTCCCGTCTGGGCAACTGTGCTCGGCATTTGCGCCTGCCTGGCGCATGGCGCGTGGATCCTGCCGCGCCAGATCTTGCTGACTCATCTCAAGGCCTTCACAGGGCTGCGGCGCGATGGCGATGGCTGGCAGTTATGGAGCAGGGCTTCCGGTTGGCAGCCTGTGCAGCTGAGGCCAGACAGCCTGGCCCTGCCATTGATTGTAGTGCTGCGTTTTCGGCTGAAGGGCGAGCGGCGGACCCGCTCCATCTGCGTGCCGCGCGATTCGCAGTCGGCGGATTTGCACCGTCGCTTGCGAGTTCGGCTCACGTTCAGCCGGCGTAGGTGGGCGGCACCAGAATAGTGTCGAGCGCCTCGGGCAGCATCTGCGGGTAGTCCAGCGTGTAGTGCAGACCCCGGGATTCCTTGCGTTCCATGGCCGACAGAATCATCAATTCGGCGACCTGAGCCAGGTTGCGCAGCTCGATCAAATCCCGGCTCACTTTATAGTTGCTGTAGAACTCGTCGATCTCATCCAGCAGCAGGCGCACGCGATGTTGTGCCCGTTGCAAACGCTTGTTGGTGCGCACGATGCCCACGTAGTCCCACATGAACCGCCGCAATTCATCCCAGTTGTGCGCAATGATCACGTCTTCGTCCGAATCGGTAACCTGGCTCGCATCCCAGACTGGCAGCGCGACGGGCGTTGCGATCTGCGGCAATTGCTCAAGTATGTCGGCTGCCGCGGAACGGGCGTAGACGAAACATTCCAGCAGCGAGTTGCTGGCCATTCGGTTTGCACCGTGCAAACCAGTGAAGCTGGTCTCACCGATGGCGTAGAGGCCAGGCACATCAGTGCGGCCCTGCTGGTTCACCATCACCCCGCCGCAGGTGTAATGGGCCGCTGGAACCACCGGAATGGGTTGTCTGGTGATGTCGATGGAAAATTCGAGGCAGCGTTCATACACCGTCGGGAAGTGCGTCTTGATGAAGTCTTCAGGTTTGTGGCTGATGTCCAGGTAAACACAGTCGATGCCGAGGCGCTTCATTTCATGGTCGATCGCGCGGGCGACGATATCGCGGGGTGCGAGCTCGGCACGCGAGTCGAAACGCTGCATGAAGCGTTCGCCGTTGGGCAGCTTCAAATGCGCGCCTTCCCCGCGCAAGGCTTCGGTCACCAGAAAACTCTTGGCCTGAGGGTGATACAGGCAAGTAGGGTGGAACTGATTGAATTCCAGATTCGCCACTCGGCAGCCCGAGCGCCAGGCCATGGCGATGCCATCACCGCATGCGCCATCGGGATTGCTGGTATAGAGATAGACCTTGGCGGCGCCGCCGGAGGCGAGGATGACGAATCGGGCACCGTAGGTGTCCACCTCGCCAGTGCCGCGATTGAGAACGTAGGCGCCAAGACAACGCTCGCCTTCCATGCCCAGTCGTTTTTCGGTGATCAGGTCGACAGCAACCCGCTGTTCCAGCAGCTCTATGTTAGGACGCTGTTTTGCCTTGTCGAGCAAGGTTTTGAAGATTGCCGCGCCCGTGGCATCGGCGGCGTGAATAATGCGCCGGTGACTGTGACCGCCCTCACGGGTCAGGTGAAACTCGAATCCGCCGTCCTCGGTGCCGGACTGTTCATCACGGGTGAAAGGCACCCCCTGGTCGATGAGCCACTGAATCGCTTCCTTACTGTGCTCGACCGTGAAACGTACGGCCTCTTCGTGGCACAGACCTGCGCCGGCGTTCAGGGTGTCATCGACGTGGGATTCCACGGTGTCAGTATCGTCAAGGACGGCGGCAACTCCGCCCTGCGCCCAGAACGTCGAGCCATTGGCGAGGTCGCCCTTGCTCAGTACTGCGATGCGCAAATGACCCGGCAAGGTCAGCGCGAGGCTCAAGCCGGCAGCGCCGCTGCCTATTACCAGGACATCGTGTTGGAACTGTTGGCTCATTTCGAAATTCCGCTCAAAGCGACCCGAATCCGGGTTGGCGCACGACTAATGTAACGGCTTGGCAACGCAACCACACAGCCCACTAGTATATAGAGGGGGGGAGCGGCACAATAGCCGGGCACATATGGCAATGTGAAACTACGATGAACTGAAAATGGTCGACGCTTCGTCGGATGCTTTTTCAGCCGATTCGGCGACACGGCGACTGTATCGTGGATTTAACACTGATTTCCGCTCAAGGTTGCACACTGTAGCGCGGACACGGCTAGAAATATTTGGAACTTTTGCCAAAGGCCCAAGATCAATAGACCGTTGCCTGAATCAAGGGACAGCATCGGGTTTACGTGCGGGGTTGTGATTTGATCCTCGCCGCCGATCCGATGACAAGATTATTCGCGCAGTCGGATTGTTCCGAGCTGCGCTTTTCGTGCGTGCCAAAACAGAGCCCGCAGGAAACTTGCTTGGAAGGGGGAGAACTTTTGCGAAAAGCCCGAGTCTATGTTTGCAAGTCTGGTCGTTTAGTTATGCAAGCCTCCTCCGAGCTTATCGAGGAGAGTTCATGCTAACCCAGGAAGAGGATCAGCAGCTGGTTGAACGCGTGCAGCGCGGTGACAAGCGAGCTTTCGATCTGCTAGTGCTGAAATACCAGCACAAAATTCTCGGGTTGATCGTGCGTTTTGTGCACGACACCCATGAAGCCCAGGATGTGGCGCAGGAAGCCTTTATCAAGGCGTATCGTGCGCTGGGAAATTTTCGCGGAGACAGCGCGTTTTACACGTGGCTCTACCGCATCGCCATCAACACGGCGAAAAACTATCTGGTTTCACGCGGCCGCCGGCCGCCGGATAGTGATGTCAGTTCTGAAGACGCGGAATTTTATGATGGCGATCATGGCCTCAAGGATCTCGAATCGCCAGAACGTGCATTACTGCGGGATGAGATCGAAGGAACTGTCCATCGAACCATCCAGCAACTGCCAGAAGATTTGCGTACGGCCTTAACTTTACGTGAATTTGATGGTCTGAGTTACGAGGACATTGCGAGCGTCATGCAATGTCCGGTGGGTACCGTGCGCTCCCGGATTTTCCGCGCTCGGGAGGCCATCGATAAAGCCCTGCAACCGTTGTTGCAGGAAAACTGAGACAGCGGCGATAGCCAAGAGAGGAACGCCATGAGTCGTGAAGCCCTGCAGGAATCGCTGTCCGCAGTGATGGATAACGAAGCGGACGAACTGGAACTGCGTCGAGTGCTTAATGCCTTTGACGATGTTGAAACCCGTGAAACGTGGGCTCGTTATCAAATCGCTCGGGCAGTAATGCACAAGGACTTGCTGCTTCCACGTCTGGACATTGCTGCGGCAGTTTCTGCTGCGCTTGCCGACGAAGCCGTACCGGCAAAAGCCACCCGTGGTCCATGGCGTAGCCTGGGTCGTCTGGCAGTTGCTGCCTCGGTGACCGTTGCTGTTTTGGCTGGTGTTCGTCTGTACAACCAGGATGAGATCGCGGGTGTCGAGCTTGCTCAGCAGTCCACTCAACCAGGTCTTGCCACTCCGCAGGTAAAAGGCCCGGCAGTACTGGCTGGCTACAGCGAGAGTTCGGAAGCCACTGGCCCTATGGCCAACGGCGTTCTGCAAGGGCAGCCGGGCTGGCATGATCAGCGTCTGCCGAGCTATCTGCGTCAGCATGCGCAACAGGCTGCGCTGAAAGGTACCGAGAGCGCTCTGCCTTACGCCCGCGCTGCAAGCCTGGAAAACCGTTAAGGAGGATCATGCGCGCCATACCTCTACTTACGCTTCTGCTCGGTGGCTGGTTCGTTGTTCCAGCCCATGCCGACGAAGCTCAGGACTGGTTGACTCGTCTTGGTCACGCCGAGCAAGAGCAAAGCTTTCAAGGCACCTTCGTTTACGAGCGTAGTGGCAGTTTCTCAACCCACAACATCTGGCATCGTGTTCAAGGTGGCAAGGTCAGCGAGCGTTTGCTCCAGCTCGATGGATCTGCGCAGGAAGTCGTACGCATTGACGGACTCACTCAATGTGTCAGCGGCACCCTGATCGCCGGCCTCGGGGATTCTCCCAGCGCTGCAGCCCGGGCGCTCGATCCCAAAAAACTCAAAAACTGGTATGACCTCGCTGTCATCGGCAAATCCCGCGTGGCCGGTCGCCCGGCAGTCATCATTGCACTGACGCCGAGGGATCAGCATCGTTATGGCTTTGAGTTACACCTGGATAAAGAAACCGGTCTGCCCCTCAAGTCATTGTTGCTGAATGACAAAGGGCAGTTGCTGGAGCGGTTCCAGTTCACTCGACTCGAGACAGCGGGTGTGCCTTCCGAGAAGGATTTGCGTCCGGGGGCCGATTGCAAGGCGGTTGCCATCAATACCAGCAAGGCGTCGGCGGAGAAAGTCGCGCAAGCCTGGCGTTCAGACTGGCTGCCCCCTGGCTTCGAGCTGATTAACAGCACTGCCCACAAGGATGCGTCGACCAAGGCTCAGGTCAACAGTTTGATGTATGACGATGGCCTGGCCCGGTTCTCGGTGTTTCTTGAACCGTTGAATGGTGCCACCGTTACCGATACCCGCACTCAGTTGGGGCCTACGGTTGCGGTCTCTCGGCGTCTGACGACCCCGCAAGGCGAAATGATGGTGACCGTCGTTGGTGAAATACCGGTCGGTACCGCTGAGCGTATTGCGTTGTCCATGCGTAAAGATGCTGCCACCACCACGCAGTGAGTCGATATCGAAATGTTTGGTGAGCATTTCAGTTTGCAAATCCCACCCAATTTTCTTATAGGTCAGAGCCTCTCGGCTCTGGCCTTGTTTTTTGTTCCCGGAACAAAAATACCGGCGTATCGTTCCGGTGTTCCTTTGCTCCATATCGCTCAACCCTGCTCGTCGTAACGGGAGCCGTATGTCGATAACACGCTTGAAATCTTACCTTTCCATCTTTGCCACTGTGCTGGTGCTCGGTCAGGCGGTCGCTGTCCAAGCGGTCGAACTGCCAGACTTCACGCAACTGGTCGAACAGGCCTCCCCTGCAGTGGTCAACATCAGTACCACGCAGAAACTTCCGGACCGCAAGGTCAATCAGCAGATGCCCGATCTTGAAGGCTTGCCGCCAATGCTGCGCGAGTTCTTCGAACGAGGCATGCCGCCGCAATCCCGCTCGCCTCGTGGCGATCGTCAGCGCGAAGCTCAATCCCTGGGATCGGGTTTCATCATCTCGCCAGACGGCTATATTCTGACCAATAACCATGTGATCGCCGACGCCGACGAAATTCTCGTCCGTCTGGCCGATCGCAGCGAATTGAAAGCCAAACTGGTAGGCACTGACCCGCGTTCCGATGTGGCATTGCTGAAAATCGAAGGCAAAGACCTGCCGGTGCTCAAGCTCGGCAAATCCCAGGACCTCAAGGCCGGGCAGTGGGTTGTGGCAATCGGCTCTCCGTTTGGTTTCGACCATACCGTGACTCAAGGCATCGTCAGTGCCATTGGTCGCAGTCTGCCTAACGAAAACTACGTGCCGTTCATTCAGACAGACGTACCGATCAACCCGGGCAACTCCGGTGGTCCGCTGTTTAACCTGGCGGGCGAAGTGGTCGGCATCAACTCGCAGATCTACACCCGTTCCGGCGGCTTCATGGGCGTTTCGTTCGCGATCCCTATCGATGTCGCGCTGGATGTTTCCAATCAGTTGAAAACGGGTGGCAAGGTCAGCCGCGGCTGGTTGGGCGTTGTGATCCAGGAAGTCAGCAAGGACCTGGCCGAGTCATTCGGGCTGGATAAGCCGGCCGGTGCACTGGTTGCGCAAATTCAGGACGACGGGCCGGCGGCCAAAGGTGGTCTGCAAGTCGGGGACGTGATCCTGAGCATGAATGGTCAGGCGATCGTCATGTCCGCTGATCTTCCTCACCTCGTTGGCGCACTCAAGGCAGGCTCGAAAGCCAATCTGGAAGTGATCCGTGAAGGCAAGCGCAAGAATGTCGAGCTGACGGTTGGCACAATTCCCGAAGATGGCGACGACCAGAGTTCGTTGGCCAAATCCGGTGCCGAGCGTAGCAGTAATCGGTTGGGCGTTGCGGTGGCCGAGCTGACCGACGAACAGAAGAAAACCTACGACCTGAAAGGCGGCGTGGTCATCAAGGAAGTGCAGGACGGTCCTGCTTCCCAGATTGGCCTGCAGCCCGGCGACGTGATCACTCACCTGAACAACCAGGCGATTGGCTCTCCCAAGGAGTTCACCGACATCGCCAAGGCGTTGCCGAAGAACCGCTCGGTGTCAATGCGGGTTCTGCGTCAGGGTCGGGCCAGCTTCATCACCTTCAAGCTGGCTGAATAGTCCGGTTGAAAGCTGAATAAAAAACCGCCTCGATTGAGGCGGTTTTTTTGTGTCTGCGCAAAAGCGTCAGCCCATCATGTCCTTGACCATGCGCTCCTGCTCCATCAGCTCGCGTTGACGCGCATCGATGCGTGAAGACAGCGGAAAGTTGGTGCCGGCCTTACGTTTGGCGAAGTCCAGTTGCTGGATCGCCTGGCGATAATCACCGACCAGCGCAAAGTACTCGGCACGGGCCTGATGCAGGCCGATGATATTGCCTGACAGGCCGCGTGTTTCCGCAACCATGTACCAGACGTCCGGGTCATCCGGCCGGCTCTTGAGCAAGCTCTCCAGCGCTTTCTCGGCTTCCGGTGCACGGTTCTGCTTGAGCAGCAGATCCACCCGCACCGAATTCAACGGATAATTGCCTGGATACATCGTCAGCAAGCGGTCGACCCGTGATTGTGCATCGGGCAGACGGTTGTTGGTGATGTCGAGATCGACCTGCGCGAGGTTGTAGATAATCTCGTTGGGTGACTTGAGCAGCAGCGCCTTGAGGTTTTCTCGAGCTTCGTTCAACTGTCCGCCCTTGATCTGGGCGATGGCAAGGCCATAACGGGCCACATCGTTTTTCGGGTTTTCATCGAGTTGCGCACGGAAGCGCTTGGCGCCCAGCCCCGGTGTTTCTTCGTAGATCAGTTGCACCCGCGCACGAATCAACTGGTAGCGCACGGTGTCTTCGATGCCGCCTGACTTGGCCAATTCGGCGCGGTTGCGCGTGTCGGCTATTCGCGACTCGGTCACCGGGTGGGTCAGCAGAAATTCCGGCGGTTTGGCATCGAAGCGGTACTGACGGGACAATCGCTCGAACATGGTCGGCATCGAGCGCGGGTCATACCCGGCTTTTTCGAGGTTGAGGAGGCCGACACGATCCGCCTCCTGCTCGTTCTGGCGCGAGAAGCGTCGTTGTTCCTGGATGGCCGCTGCCTGCGAGCCGGCAATCGCTGCGATCCCGGCATCACCAGCACCGGCGGCAGCGATCACGATCCCGGCCAGCAGCGCAGCCATCATCGGCACCTGCATGCGCTGTTGCGCTTCAATGCCGCGGGCGAAGTGCCGTTGCGACAAGTGGGCCAGTTCATGAGCCATTACCGAGGCGTATTCGCCTTCGGTCTGGGCATTCAGGAACAGTCCGCCGTTGACCCCGATTATCCCGCCCGGCGCCGCAAACGCGTTCAGCTGCGGACTGTTGATCAGAATGAATTCGAGGCGTCGGTCATTGACCTGACTGGTCTCCACCAGTCGATAAACACTGGATTCGACATAGTCCTTGAGTTGCGGGTCGTTGAGTTGCGATACCTGACTGCGCAAAAGCGCCAGCCAGGCTCGACCCAGTTGATATTCCTGTTGCGGCGAGACGATGGCAGAACTGGCGTCGCCGAGTGACGGCAGGTCGTCGGCGAAGCTCGGTGAGGCGAGCAGGCAAGCGAGCGTCAGCAGGGTAGGGCGCAAAAAAGTCATGCACAAAGCCTTAGTCGACAAAGACCTTACTGTAGCCGGACAGTACGCCCGGGACCAGATATTCTAAGCGCCTCGACCCCCGACCCGGAGTGATTCAATGACCGACGCTGTAGCCCATGACGCTGAACTCGACGCCAGCGGCCTGAATTGCCCACTGCCATTATTGAAGGCCAAGCTTGAACTCAATCGCTTGGCCAGCGGCGCGGTGCTCAAGGTTACCGCCACCGATGCGGGCTCCCAGCGCGACTTCCGCACCTTCGCCCGCCTGGCCGGTCATACGCTGCTGCGTGAAGAAGACGAGGCGGGCATCTACCGTTACTGGTTGAAAAAAGCCTGAGACCCGCAGCGTTCGTGAATAAGGATTATTGATGTTCAAAGTATTACGCGACTGGATCCAGCGCTATTTCTCCGATGAGGAGGCAGTGGTGCTGGCGGTCCTGCTGGTTCTGGCATTTACCGCCGTGCTGACCCTCGGCGGCATGCTGGCGCCTGTGCTTGCCGGAATGGTCCTTGCCTATCTGATGCAGGGTCTGGTGGTGACACTCGAGCGTCTGCGCATGCCGGGCGGCGTGGCGGTGGGCCTGGTGTTCGCATTGTTCATGAGCGTGCTGATGGTGTTCATTGTGGTTGTGGTGCCGTTGCTGTGGCATCAGTTGATCACGCTGTTCAACGAATTGCCCGGGATGCTCGCCAAATGGCAGTCGCTGTTGTTGCTGCTGCCCGAGCGTTACCCGCATCTGGTATCGGATGAACAGGTGCTGCGCGCCATCGAAGTGGCGAGGGGCGAGATCGGCAATTTTGGTCAATGGGCGCTGACGTTCTCACTGTCGAGCCTGCCGCTGCTGGTCAATATCATGATCTACCTCGTGCTGGTGCCGATCCTGGTGTTCTTCTTTCTCAAGGATCGGCAGATCATCGGCGAATGGGTGCGCGGGTATCTGCCGCGCGAGCGCGCGCTGATCACTCGGGTCGCGCATGAGATGAACCGGCAGATTGCCAATTACATTCGCGGCAAAGTCATCGAAATCTTTATTTGTGGCGGGGCGACTTACATTGGTTTTGTGGTGCTCGGGCTCAACTATGCGGCGCTGTTGGCATTGCTGGTGGGCGTGTCGGTGGTGGTGCCCTATGTCGGCGCAGTGGTAGTGACCGTGCCGGTGCTGCTGATCGCGCTGTTCCAGTGGGGCTGGAGCGATCAGTTCATTTATCTGATGGCGGTCTACGGAATCATTCAGGTGCTGGATGGCAACGTGCTGGTGCCGTTGCTGTTTTCGGAAGCGGTGAACCTGCACCCGGTCGCGATTATCTGCGCGGTGCTGTTGTTTGGCGGTTTGTGGGGGTTCTGGGGGGTGTTCTTTGCGATTCCGCTGGCGACCCTGTTCAAGGCTGTGCTTGATGCGTGGCCGCGCAAGGAACCGGTGGTGGCGCCGCTGCTGTAAGGTCAGGATTCTGCGGTGAGGCCTATGGCCTCTTCGCCAGCAGGCTGGCTCCCACATGAATCGCGTCTGTCTGGATAACGCGGTCAACTGTGGGAGCCAGCCTGCTGGCGATAGCGTCCGAGAGGGCGCTACAGAATCAAGCCTTATCCAGCGCCTGAGCCGCCGCCAACACTGCATCCACATGCCCCGGCACTTTCACGCCACGCCATTCCTGGCGCAGCAAGCCATCCTTGTCGATGAGGAATGTGCTGCGATCAACGCCCATATATTCCTTGCCATACAACTTCTTCAGCTTGATCACATCGAACAACTGACACAGCGCTTCTTCTTTGTCGCTGATCAATTCAAATGTGAACGCCTGCTTGGCCTTGAAGTTCTCATGGGACTTGAGGCTGTCGCGAGAAACGCCGAAAACTTCGGTGTTCGCCGCTTTGAACGCGTCCAGATGATCGCGAAAACCCTGACCCTGGGTCGTGCAACCCGGCGTGCTGTCCTTCGGATAAAAGTAGATCACCACCTGCTTGCCTTTGAGGCTCGCGAGGCTGACGGTCTGCCCGCTGGTGGCAGGTGCTTCAAAGTCGGCAACCGGTTGGTCGATGGCAACGGCCATTAAAGCTTCCTTACATTGGGTTCTGTGGGCGCCACGGTTCGATCAGCGCGTCAAGGTTCAGCGCGTCGGCGAAATCCAGGAACTGATCGCGCAGCCAGCTGATCTGCACGCCCGCCGGCAACGTCACGGTAAACGTGGCGTTGAGCATGGTGCCGCCGGTTTGCGGCGCCTGATAAGTGTCGCAGGTCAGATTTTCCAGTTCGACGTTATGGTCCATGAAAAACTGACACAGCTCGTTGATGATGTCCGAGCGGTAGGCCGAGCTGACGTAGGCGACGTAAGGCAGTGCCTGAGGACGATTTTCCAGGGCTGCGCTGCGTACCACGTTGACGGTGAAAGCGTGTTTCTTGGCCAGGGTCGGCAGGCTGCCTTCAAGGCGCGCCAGCGCGTCCCAGCTTCCTGAAATCTCCAGGACCAGCGCACTGCACTCGCCATGACGGGTCAGGCGGGAAGTGACAACGGCGCAGCGGTTTTCATGGCTGGCGCGGCACAGGACGTTAGTCAGCTCCATGGGGTTGGCGCCGAGGGCACTGATGACAAGGAATTGTTCGCGGACTGTGGGGGTGGACATGCAGCATTCCTAAAGCGATGAGCGGTCGGTAGATGAGGAGCATCGGTTGCCGGGGAACGCCTGCGCAGGTCCGAGCAGAAAACCCCGGTCGTGCATCGTGACTTGCTCCAATAATGGCAGGAGCGCGCTGATACGACGCTGGCACGGGGCCTGGAAGACCAAAAAGGGAGGCTGTAAACCGACTAACACGCTGATCAGTACCGATCAAAGTCTGAAGGGTAGCGAAAAGCAACGCCGAGGGGAATGGCGGCGGCGCAGTACTTTGCTTGTGCAAGCATCTTGGCGCCAGTACCATTACCGCTCTCTTTTTCCGGCAGGAGCGGTTTCATGATTGCGGGCAGTATGGTGGCACTGGTCACTCCCATGGATGCACAAGGGTGTCTTGACTGGGACAGCCTCAGCAAACTCGTGGACTTCCACCTTGAAAACGGCACCCATGCCATCGTCGCGGTCGGCACCACTGGCGAGTCGGCAACTCTTGATGTGCAAGAGCACATTGAAGTCATCCGCGCCGTGGTCAAACAGGTCAACGGGCGTATTCCGGTCATCGCCGGCACCGGTGCCAATTCGACCCGCGAAGCCGTCGAGCTGACCCGCAACGCCAAGGAAGCCGGGGCTGACGCTTGCCTGCTGGTTGTTCCTTATTACAACAAACCCACTCAGGAAGGTTTGTACCAGCACTTCAAGCACATCGCTGAAGCGGTCGACATTCCACAGATTCTCTACAACGTTCCCGGCCGCACCTCCTGCGACATGCAGGCCGAGACCGTGATTCGCCTGTCCACCGTGCCGAACATCATCGGTATCAAGGAAGCCACCGGCGACCTGAAGCGTGCCAAGGCAATCATCGATGGCGTGAGCAAGGATTTCATCGTGCTGTCCGGCGATGATCCGACCGCTGTCGAACTGATCCTGCTGGGTGGCAAGGGCAACATTTCCGTCACCGCCAACGTCGCTCCGCGCGAAATGGCCGACCTGTGCGAGGCCGCGCTCAAGGGCGACGCCGATACCGCGCGGGCCATAAACGAAAAACTGATGCCGCTGCACAAAGACCTGTTCATCGAAGCCAACCCGATTCCGGTGAAATGGGCTTTGGTCGAAATGGGCCTGATGCACGAAGGCATTCGCCTGCCGCTGACCTGGCTGAGCGCACCTTGTCATGAAACGCTTCGCACGGCCCTGCGCCAGTGCAGCGTCCTGGTTTAATTGAGGAAATACGACGCATGAAGCGATTGGCCGGACTTTCCGCACTTGCCTTGATTATCTCCAGCACCAGTGGCTGCGGATGGGTCTGGGGCCCGGAAGGTTATTTCCGTGACCGTGGTAGCGACTACCTGGAAGCGCAACAGACTGCACCCATGCAATTGCCGACGGACGTGAGCACAGCCAAACGTCTGGATCCATTGTTGCCGATCCCGCGCAACGTGGCCGACGACAGCGTCAAGGGTGAATACATTGTGCCGCGTCCGCAGCCGATGACCGCAGGCGCCGACGCCAGCGCCTACTCGCTGCAGAAGAGCGGTGATACTCGCTGGATCGTCGCGCAAAATCCTCCTGCCGAAATCTGGCCAGTGGCTGTGCAATTCTTCCAGGACAACGGCTTCCGTCTGGATGAGCAGCGCCCGCAGACCGGGGAATTCACCACCACCTGGCAGCACTCTGACGAGCTGTCCGCCGCCATGGCCAAGCGCCTGGGCGCCGCCGGCGTCAGCAGCGACAGCGAAGTGCGGGCTCGTGTTCGCATCGAGCCGGGTGTGCAGCGCAACACCAGTGAAATCTACGTGGTGACCGCCGAACGTCCCGCCGGCAGCACGGCCGATGTCGCCTTCACCAACCGTTCGGTCAACACCGGCCTCGACGCGGCACTGGTCGACGACATGCTCGCGAGCATGAGCAGTACCTCCGAGCAGGGCGGTTCGGTGTCGATGCTGGCTTCGCGTGATTTCGATACGCCAAGTCGTGTCAGCCTGAGCGAAGACGGCAGCGGCAACCCGGTTCTGAACGTCGGTCCTGATCTGGATCGCGCCTGGTCGAGCGTGGGTCGTGCACTGGAACAGGGTGAATGGCGCGTTGAAGACATCAACCGCAGCCTGGGTCTGTACTACATCAACCTCGCCGAAAAAGCCGAGAAAGCCGACGACAAACCCGGCTTCTTCAGCAGCCTGTTTGGCAGTGCGCCGAACAAGGAAGAAGTTGAAGCGCGCGCCGAGCGTTATCAGGTTCGCCTGAGCAAGGTGGGTGAAAACGTCCAGGTCACCGTCGAGAAAAACATCAACACCGTGGCGCCGGCTGACGTAGCGCGCAAAGTGTTGAGCGTGATTCAGGACAATCTGGGCTGATCACATGCGTTTTGCCGTTCTCGGCAGCGGTAGCCAAGGGAATGGCACGCTGATAGCCAGTGCTGATACGTACGTGCTGGTGGATTGTGGATTCTCCCTGCGGGAAACCGAAAAACGCTTGCTGCGCCTGGGTGTTCACCCTGCGCAGTTGAGCGCGATACTCGTGACCCACGAGCATGCCGATCACGTGCATGGCGTGGGCTTACTGTCTCGGCGCTACAATCTGCCTGTGTATCTCAGCCGCGGCACCCTGCGCGGGATGCGCAAACCGATTGAACCGGCCGGCCTGCTCGCAGGCGGCGAGCAACTTCAGATCGGCAGCCTGGACATCGGCGTCATTGCGGTGGCCCATGATGCACAGGAGCCGACGCAATATGTGTTCAGTGACGGTGAGCGGCGCTTCGGCCTGCTGACTGATCTCGGCTCTTATTGCGACAGAGTGTTAAACGGCTATCGTGACCTCGATGCGTTGATGATCGAGTCCAACCATTGCCGTGACATGCTGGCGCGCGGTCATTACCCCTACTTTCTCAAGCAGCGGGTGGGCGGTGAACACGGACATCTGAACAACCATCAGGCAGCATTCCTGGTGGCCGAGTTGGGCTGGCAAGGCCTGCAACACCTGGTCCTGGCCCACCTGAGCAGCAAGAACAACCTGCCGCAGCTGGCCCGGCAATGTTTTGTCGACACCCTCGGGTGCGACCCGGACTGGCTGCAACTGGCCGATCAAGATTCAGGGCTCGACTGGCGCCACATCGCCTAGCCCACCTACTTAGCAAGCGGAGCCCATCATGGAAAAACGTGAAGAACTCTACCGCGGCAAAGCCAAATCGGTTTACACCACCGACGACGCTGACCGCTTGATCCTGCTGTTTCGCAACGACACCTCGGCGTTCGACGGCAAACGCATCGAGCAGCTCGATCGCAAAGGCATGGTGAACAACAAGTTCAACGCCTTCATCATGCAGAAACTCGAAGCCGCCGGCGTACCGACCCAGTTCGATAAATTGCTGGGCGACAACGAATGCCTGGTGAAAAAACTCGACATGATCCCGGTCGAATGCGTTGTACGTAATTACGCAGCGGGCAGCCTGGTCAAGCGCCTGGGCGTTGAAGAAGGCATCAAGCTCAACCCTTACACCTTCGAGCTGTTCCTGAAGGACGACGCCAAGGGCGACCCGTTCATCAACGAATCTCACGTCGTGGCGTTCGGTTGGGGCACTGCCGAGCAGCTCGTGCGCATGAAAGAACTGTCGCTCAAGGTCAACGAAGTACTGAGCAAACTGTTCGACGACGCCGGCCTGCTGCTGGTCGACTTCAAGCTTGAGTTCGGCGTGTTCTCGGACGGCTCTATCGTCCTGGGTGACGAGTTCAGCCCGGACGGCTGCCGTCTGTGGGACAAGGCCACCGGCAAGAAAATGGACAAGGACCGCTTCCGTCAGGGCCTCGGTGACGTCATCGAAGCCTACGAAGAAGTCGCCAATCGTCTGGGCGTACCGCTTTAATCGACGCAAGCATCTGATAGCACAGAAATATTTCGCTCAGGGGGTTCGCTTCCGGCAAAAGTGTTGTTATGATGCGCGCCGTTGGAGAGATGCCAGAGTGGCCGAATGGGACGGATTCGAAATCCGTTGTACCTTCACCGGTACCTAGGGTTCGAATCCCTATCTCTCCGCCATTATTTGAAAAGCCTCGTAAGTCTTTGATTTGCGGGGCTTTTTTGTGTCTGTTGTTTTTGTTGTTTGACCACTCAGTTTGACCACTCAATCTGTCCCCATTTTTCCTTCCGTCACGGGCTTTGTAAACTTATCCCCTGTGTGGCACTGTGCTATCGAGTGTCTATGCGGCACTGCACTGTTAAACCAAGCTAAGGAGAAGCCGGGTGGTAGACACAAATGAAGTTTCGGTGAGCATGTCCTACGTTTACTACAAGGGTGAGGAAGGGCCAGTAGACGGGAAGGTGGATATTTTGCAAAGGATGCAGTTCGACCCTCAGTACGTGCAGGGTGTGGTGGCGAAGGAGATTGCAAAGATGCTCAAGGAGCACGGCAAATTTGTGTGGCGTAATGGGCAGCCTATCGTCGGCGGAACCGATAAAGTCGATAAGTCTACTAGTGTAGATATTGTTGTCGATGGATCATTCGAAACATTTACACTTCAAGCCTTTGACGCTGGCACGCCAAATCCCCATCTCAAAAATATGTGAAGGTTGGGGTAATGGATTGTTTCAGCAGGCGTTGACCGCGTCAGCCGCATCAGCCCAATTCTACCTAATTTAGAATCTCGATTTCGAGGTGTAGCAGTATTTTGATGGTGCTGGAATCCGTGGATATTGATCGCTGCGGTTCGACACGCCAGACTTCCCAAAATACCGTACCGTCCGATCTTCTAGGAATCCACTGATCAGCGTGCGCAGGATTGCGTACAGGACGTGTCGGCTGAACACGACACTCTCAGCACGCCCGAAGCCTTGACGTTGCTTCCATAGGATTGCAGGAGATTTGCAGGCTTAGATATTCCAGTGGCGTTTGATAGTAGCGAGGCTAATTTGTAGCGCGGCGGCCGCCTGACTCTGTGACAGACCATCAGCCTTAACCTTCTGTACTTTCGCTGTGGTGCCGATAGCGGCTGGTCGACCTAGTGTTTTACCCTGTGATTTGGCACGTGCTATGCCTGCGTGGGTACGCTCTACAAGTAGGTCACGTTCAAACTCTGCGACTGCTGCCAATACTTGCATGGTCATCTTACCCGCCGCACTGGTGAGGTCTACACCACCAAGTGCAAGACAGTGAACACGGATACCAGATGCTTCCAATTTATCTACCGTAGCGCGTACATCCATGGCGTTGCGGCCGAGACGATCCAGTTTAGTAACGATCAAACAGTCACCGGTTTCCATACGCTCTAATAGTTTGATGAAGCCTTTACGTTCCGCTGCCAAGGTACTACCGCTCACAGTCTCTGCAATTACACGCTGAGCCTCTACGGTAAAGCCTGCTGTTTGAACTTCCAGCACTTGGTTAGCTGTGGTCTGGTCTGTAGTGCTTACTCGTGCGTAGAGAAATGTGCGGCTCATGCTGTGTGTCCTTACCCGCTTACCATGACAAGGTGTCACTGGTGTCTTTTAGTGTGGTGTCATTATCATCTGGTATCATTAAGTGGTCAAGCTTATTTTATGACACCAGTTTTAGTTGTCTTAGGCTGGTAGCTTTATATGGACGATTCATGACACCGCCTGATATCAGACGCTACCTCATCGGCAGGCGTCTGGAAGGTAGTTCGACGTGACTAGCTGGCGTAATGCGCAGCTGCTGTGACGACGTAGATGCCCTGTAGTGGCATTCAGCAGGTGTAGTGGCATCTCGCTGGTACACTGGGAATATCTACTGGATGAGGAATGGAAAGCGATGGGTAGTCCGAGCGTAATACCTTTCACTACGGCACTTGAGTTGCTGGATTACGTGTCCCCGCTGAACCCTATCTGGCGTAAGAGCGGGTACATCTTTAGAGGTCAGCCGAGTGACGGATACCCACTTACACCTTCAGTCTGCCGACGTGGTGCAGGTTCTTTTGCTCATGGCTCCCCAAGAAGAGTATTTGACGAAACAACTTCAGGCCAGGTTTTATTCGAGTATGAAGTTCTCAGAAGATTCTTGCTCGGCTGTGACCGGGCAGGGTTAACATTACCCAGCTACAATACGGAGGTTAAGAGGTTATTGTCAGATTCATACTACTACGACAACTACTTGGAGACTGACAAACCTTGGCCGCCTGCGTTGCTGCATGAAATCATGGCCGTCGCTCAGCACTATGATGTACCAACGCGGCTTCTGGACTGGACAGAGCGGAGCTTTGTTGCCTGCTATTTTGCAGCGTCTTCAGCAAACTTCGAGCTTGAGAGAGGAGATGCAAAGCTAGCGGTTTGGGCGTTAGATACGACTCATTCGGCTGAGTGGAAAACGGTCCAAGTAATTAAGACTCCGGGTGGCACCAGTAAAAACCAAGCGGCTCAGTCTGGACTGTTCACTACACACAACATCACCACCTACGACATTCGGGATGTGTATAAAGTGGAGGCGCTGGAAGACGTGGAGGAGATTTACGCACAACCCACGCAGGCACTCATAAAAATGACATTACCAATCAGTGAAGCTCCGGAGTTGTTGGACCTTTGCTCTAAGCTTGGGGTTGACGGCTCTACGCTTTTTCCCGGCTATCAAGGCGTGGCGAAAACAGTGAAGGATTGGGTGAATATCGAAACTGGAGTAAGACTGTCTGAATCAGCGTTCGATGAATATCAGGAAAGTTACAACAATCCAGATTAATCATTCTGGGCGGCGGCCATGCTTGAAGTACCATGGATATCAAGGAGTGATGTAATGATCTCAGAAATTGTTCAACTTATTAAAATTGTTCCAGATGTGATCTGGTCTGCGATTCTCGCATCAGTCATAACTTTATTTGGGGTTATGCTTTCGAATAGAGGCAATACTGCCCGTCTCAAATTGCAACTTGATCATGACGCAACCGAGAAAGCTAAAGAGAAAATCAGCGATCTTAGGCGTGACGTATATTTGAAAGTAAGTGAAGATATTGAAAACACGAATCTCAGTCTGAGTGAAATGGCCAATCGTGACTTTACCGACTTAAACTTCACAAAAGAACTTCAACTGATTAGCGGGTCTATCGCAAGGTTAAGGTTAGTAGCCGAACCTAAAACCTCCATATTAGCCGGAAATCTAGGAGTTGAATTTGGATCATTGTTTCTAAAGCTACTGCCTCAGCTTGCGGTCATACAGGACGCGAGAACCGACATAGGGATCAACCAGTCACTGCATGAAAGTTCGTCTGGTGATGTGTCACGAGTTGTTCAAGAGATGAACAGATTAAAAGAAGAAGGTCGGCAGGATCGGATGGTATTTCAGAATCTTCAAGGATCATATGAGTTTCACTCTAATCAGACTCAGCAGTACGCAGATGCAGTGGCGCTTGCTTATGAGCGTCTGAACGCCGCACTACGCGAATATAGCATGAAGCTTTTCCCTGAAATGAAAGAGCTATCTAAGCTTCAACTGAAAGTTATGGTCGCTATACGGGCTGACCTTGGCATTGCATGTGATGTGGCAAACCTTCAGCGTCAGCTAGAGCGCCAATGGGCTGTAATGGAAGCAGGGTATGGTGATGCTATGAAGAATCTGAAGGTTGGATAATCCTGTTGTCTTTTGGTGCCGATTATCGGGCGAGTGATCAACTGCGGTAGAGTTTTATTGTTTTATCGTTAATTACAATCAAAATGCTTAGTTATGTGCACGAATGGAGGAGAATGCGAAGCGTGTGTTTAACAGGGAATCCACCGACCCCAGGTATAATCATACTTTCAGAGGTGTTGGTCACTTTATTGGTGGTTATGGCTGCCTGTATCCGTACCTGTATAGCAACCTGCTATCACCCTGTTTACTGGTTGGCATATTACAGATGTGAAAAAGCCCCTGAACGCTGGTAGGCACTCAGAGGCTCGTAACGTTGCTGGTTTTATGACTAACATTGTAAACTCTCTCAGAACCAATTGTAGAGTCTTACAGGTGTTATTATTGGTTACGCTGGTATAACAAGCTCACCAAATGCATCGTTAACTTCTTTCTCAATTTCCTTCAGAAGTTTTGCTCTCTTTTCTTCTTCCTTTTTCCGCTCTTTCAATTCAGCAGTCTGAAGTAATTGTGCAGTGAGCTTCACTCGGTAATCTTCTCGCTCAAGTTCCAAGTCGGCGATGTAATCTAATTTCATTTTGGCATCAAGTGCCTCAAGGTCAGCTTGTTGGATTGCATCTGGTTTACGCATGTATGCTTGATAAGACATTGGGTCAGTTGTCACAGGGTAGTTATTGCTCAGATCATACCCTTGACCAGCGAGTTTGATTACATTGGTAAGAAACTCAAATGCAATCGTACCTCTTGCGACGGCGTGGCTTTCAGATGTTAAATGGTACTGGTTATGTCGTGCTGCTTGGCGCTGCTTTAATACTGCCTCATCAAATTTCGGTGCAGTACCTTGGATGGTGATGCGTTCATTTGTCTTGTTATTCATTGTGGGGTTCCTTTTTCTGTTTGATGTGGTTAATCATCAACTTAGTGATTGTGGCTTGATATTGTTCATCGCGATCTAGTTGAGTTGTGGTGATTGGCTTAGTGGTTGCAGCTTTGGTGGCAACTTCACCGCCAACCTGTCGTACAGTTACTTGCTGCTTCGCACTCCTATCTTTAACTCTAGCGACTGCAACTGCATATGACCGCCTGAATGACTCTACGCTATTCATTGCAATTCATCCTTATGGTTAATCAATGTTCGATCTACATCGTATGTAGTCAATTCTTTCATCTTGTTCATCTGGTTTCCTTTCTTGAGTTTGTTTGTATAAATGTGGGGCTCTGTCTCAGTTTGACAGAGAATGACAAGCTTTATGTAGCTACAAGCCTTGTAGAATCACGCTTTCAGGCACATGCCCAATCATCGGTAAGTACTACCTCCGTGTTAGAACTCGCAGACGTTCGACAGGTATGCAGGCAGAGGCTTAGGTGGCACGAATACTGGTTCTTTGAATGTTACAAGGTTAGGGTTAGCTATGTAATCATCTTCAATCTCATAATGGATCGTTGAGTAATCGTGTAAGCCCTCACATAGTTCCATCTGAAAGCCGGCGAATATTGATTCTTCGTATGCAGCTTCTTCGGCTTTTGCAATCTCTTCAGCCAACATGTATTTATCTACCATGCCTAGTGAAATGATTGCATTTTTGATCACAGGCACTTGTCCAACAAACTGAGTGTAACCATCTGCGTAGTGGTTCTGAATGGCATTGCTAGAGTGACTGTAATCCGGCGTGAGCGACGTGACGTTCAAATACCTACTCATGGTTCTACGTATCATCTTACGGTCAACCGGAGCGCCCTGAAGCGCTTGAAACGTCTGGAATCCTATGAGGTCACGGAACGTCGATGCGCTCATATCTTCACGCAGCGCTAATGGGTTCCATGAAATACCGTATGGATTTGCCAGTACGCTAGATAATCCATGTTGATCTGGTTGACGACCAAGGAAAGCAATTGCAACTTGCAACACTGGAATCATGAACGCGATGTCTGACTGATGTTGACCAGTTGGTAGCTGTACAGACAATCGCTGACATTCTTCGAGCATGACAATGAATGATCGTTTGGTTGTATACTCAATCGTAAAAGCTTCTTTATCTTGTACCCTTGCCCTAATCGCACGAAGCTCATACATCGACATACTTTCAAGTTTGCTCAGTGACAGTGTGTTGTCTGGATCATTCTGGAATACCCACTTTGCAACACAGTATCGCTGACTCTTTGTGATCGGGTTTTCTTTGGCGTAGTCGATTAACACTTTGCCAAGATATTCAGTGACCTTATCCAACACAATACGATCACTGGTTTCCTTGGATACTTTCCATTTGGAGTTAAGTTTCTTCTTTGGAATGCATAACCCACGATCTTTGTAGCTCTTGTTGCTGTGCTTTAGGTTGTGAAATGCAGTGCCAACAAATAGATTCTGGTGATTCAATAAACCAACACTGTCTTTTCCAACTGCTGGGGAAATATGGCAAAGGTGGTATTGACTCTTCTTCGTCTCAGGATTGTAACCATACGTTTTGAAACGAGCTTTGTACACTGCGAGTAGCGCAACAATATCAACACCTTGAAGTATTTCAACTGTACCTGATCGTTTGCACTCTCTTGCGATCCACAACCATTCATCAGACTGGGATAGTTTTAAGGTTCGTTTCTGTGCCAGTGTCTGTCGTTTTTCTTTCTGTACTCTGCTGTAGGATGTAGACCGACAATCAGGACAGTACTTCGCATTGAACTGACTAGTATTGAATTCCGTAGTACACGTTTTACATTCTCTTACTCGATTGATTGCCATGTTTATCCTCTCTAATTGGGGATGTATGCTTGTTAGCATTCTTGATTAGCTTGTTATAGGTCGATGAGATCATCACCTGCATAACATGTGTAGGACTTGTGTAGCCCATTCTGTCCATGATTGAGGTGAGTTGTTCCACCGCTTCAGGGTTAAGTCTAATTTTCATTTTTAATGCTCCTATTTCTGGCTACAAGCCACGCTCTATAAGGCTTACAGGTCGATGCGCAAACATATGTAAGTACTACATAGCATTGCTATCAAACGCTGATAATGGTGGCGATATCAGAACCGATTGAACGGCTGATGATGTAGCTTGCAACTGTTACACCGTGCTTGTCAGCAGCAGTCCTAATAGCTTCAAAGTGCTTTACACTAAAGGCAAGCTTTACAGGTACAACCACTTCTTTGTTTGCACGCCACTGGCGACCCCTGCACGTACTGCCGCAAGTCACGGCGTGCGATCTGTATCCAGCTAAAGGCTTGTTACAGGACAGACAATGTTTTACTACAGGCATAAGTTATCGCTCCATTTAGAGTTGGTTACAAAGAGTTGATGAATGTGTTGTGCATCGGATAACAAAAAGCCACAACCTGTGAAGATTGTGGCTCTAAAGTTTGGCGGAGAAGGTTACTAACACGTTACTGACGCTTAGAAGGAAGGCTAAGGTCAGTAGAGGAACGCAGAACATTGAGGGTGCTGGTATGGGGTGGTTAGTTTCCCTCTCCTTATGTTGGCCATTATAGCAAACGATTCGCATTTCTGTCAAGACCATAGATCAACTATTTGCCACCACGTCAACCACTTTCGTCATTTATTTTCGTCGTCGTCAAAGTGGTCGTTAAGGCCAGCCAGTCAAGAGGTTTGAAGGTTGATGCCTGAAAAGTTAAATGACAGGTTGGAGAGGGCGGCAAGCTTTTGCCTAGGGCTTGCACCTTCGTCATAAACGTCAAATGTAACCAATCCAGTTTCGTGACCAACGATGTTTGCGACGGTAGGGCCGGGTACTCCACTGCGGAGTAAGAGGGTAACGACCATAGACCTCACGCTATGGAAGACGTGATGTTTGCCAAAGCCTTGTGCTGTTTTCAATCTACCAAATGCTTTACTGAGTGAGTCGGATCGAATCCCGTACTTATTACCGGCTGAGCTTGGTAGGAGGAATCCGTCTGCACTATCAGCAATCAGGCGTTCTACCGTGGCTGAGAGGGAAGGGTGAACAGGTATCTCCCTGATGCCAGCAACAGTCTTACTGTCGTCAATCTTCAAACTCAGAACGCCTTCGACTTTCACCACCGATTCCTTGCGCAGCTGGGCGAGTTCCTCGATACGGCAGCCGGTATGGGCACCCAACGTGATCAAGTCACACAACGTCTGGTTGTCGTCTGCTTTGGCGACTCCGTACAGGTGTTCAATCTGCTCTGGGGCAAACGCCTTGCGGGCTGCATCTGCTTTGGCTTTACCACGAACCTTGGGAAGTTCTTGTCCTTTGAACGGGTTGTCCAGTCCCAGGTGCAACTCTTGCCAACGCGCATCATTCTTTATTGCCCACCGCCAGAACGTTGAACCTGCTAGCAAGTATTGAGCTTTAGTCTTGCTCGAGAGGTTGAGCGTTTCCAGCCACGCGGCAATGGTCACACTGGTCAGCGACGAACCTTGATCACGGAGGTAATCAGACAGTTTGGTGAGCTTACTTTCCTGCTGGTCGATGGTCTTCGCGGCAATACCGTCTTTCACCCGGTAAGCTCGGAACTGTTCCAAACGGCGATCCGTAATAGGTGAAACTGGTTTGTAGCTTGTTGGGTTAAGGATCAACTCACGAGCTTCCTCCGACTCAAGCTGAGAAAGTTTGTATTTGTCTTTGGCGAGTAACACCATAAAGTCAGCAGTGAATTGAGAACCACCCAACACGGCATCGACAGTTGAGGAAGGTTCTCGTTTGAAAGCAGCCTTCATGACCTCTACATATTCGCTAGGGATTGGTTGCCCCGGTTGTTTACCGGACCATGGTAATTCTTGTGCAGGGACGTCCAACTGGTACGCACGAGAGAGAAAATCTAAACCTTTTGACGGTTCTTTATCGCATCTAGCAAACGTGCATTTATCTTCTGTTCCAGCGTCAAACCTCTGTCTGCCAGTTCGGGGCGCCACTGGTCACCCGCAGTGAGCTTTTGTTCCTTCGCTGCCGCAATCTGAGCTTTCCACTGGGCAAGGATTGGAAGTCGTCTATCCATAGCTTCAGCTTTGTTGCTGGTGCCCGTGGTCTTGATCAGCTTGGTGCGACCACCAAAGGCATGACGAACGCCGGCTGGTACTGCCATACGAACATACCAAGTGCTTTCGCCGGGTTTCTGTACAAGGTGAGTCGCCATGCTGATAGATCTCTATTTTGACCACTCAATTTGACCACTCTTGAGGCTGTAAGCCAAGAGATACCGTGTTCTGCGGGCTGTCGCTCTGAAATCTGAGATTCCCTATCTCTCCGCCATAAATATATAAGAAATCCCGCGAGTTAAACGCTCTGCGGGATTTTTTTTGCCCGCTGAACTGTCCGTCTACTATCAAATCGACTATCACACGATGTGCGCCATTCAATGGACGTTCATGCTTGTCCGTGGCTGCTGGACGGATCGTCTTTTAAGACGAGCGGCGCGCCATGCTAGCGACCTGGATTCTCTCGATCAGCCGGATCAAACAGCTTCTGTTTCGGTATGAAAATCCTGTCCGAGGGTATTTTCAGGTTGTTGGGATCTGCTCGACGATGTAACTAAAGAAAGCGATATGCAGTTGGAGGCATTTCAAGCCAAGGACGCTTTTGCGAGCCCAAGGTGAGGGCAATGACTGCAGAGCAACTTTACCAATTTGATCTCAATGGCTACGTGGTGGCGCCTGCCGCCATTGAAGCCGCCCGCGCAGGTGAACAGGGCGCGGGGGTTTGTCGTGGTGGCCGATGAAGTGCGCAGCTCGTCCGTCACCGGCTGGGCGCACGTTTGGCCGAGATCGCCGGCGCGGTGCAAATCCGACACCCTGGCGCAGATTGCCGCGGCGATGGCGGGGCAAGCCGCCACCGCCGATGAGGTCAGCGGCAATATCCAACAAGTGGATCAGGCGGCAGGGCGCTTGCTGGAGGGGCCCCGGGCGGTCAACCAGGCGGCCGATACCATGAGTAAAGGCAGCCAGGCGTTGAGTGGCAATACGGCAAGGTTTCGGTTGAGCTGAGGGGCAACCACGCGATAAATATCTACCGCGGCCACGCCTGGGTCTCTCTTCATACTGAAGGTTCATCCCATCAGCATGAGGACAGTGCCAATGAGCACGCCGAACACTCCGTCACCCCGACCGACGTTTCAGGAACTGCGCACGCACTTGCTGGAAGTCGACCCTGAGCTGCGCAGCAAAACCAGACTTCCCGTCCAGATGCCGGTCGAGTTGCTGGCGCTGGAAAAACTCAATACCACACTGATCGCCGCCAATGAACAATTGCTGAGCCAGTCGCGCAGCCTGTTCCAGGCCCTGGCTCAGGCAGACCTCACCCTCGACTCCGGCAAGGCGCTGCTCGCCAGTCTCAAGGCCACTTTGAACAGCGACCTGCAGCGCCTGGACGAAGCCAACCCGGTGGACGGTCTGGGCCGTAAGAGCTATTTCGCCCTGACGGCGGGCCTCACCGCGCTGGAACAGCAGGCTGCCGTTGATGTGCGTGATTACCTGCTGTCTCCCGCTGAACAACGCATGATTGAAGACTGCGCCCGAGGCCCGTCCTTCCGGCCGGGCATGTATTCGCTCAACTTCAGTTACCAGGACCAAACCGTGGAGTTTGCCGGGGCCTTCGTCCTCACGCGCAAATCCAGTCCTGTGGTGGACAATCTGGTGTCAGGGCAGGACCTCGGCCAGGTCCTGTTGTTTACCCCCAACCGAGGCTTGGAACCCTTTGATTCCCTGGCGGAACTCGACCTGGCGCTCAAGGCGATTCTGAAAGTGCCGGCAGGGCGTGACGAGATCTGCCGGCACTTGCCGGTGCAGTACCAGGCACTGGACGCCGCAGGTATCTGGCCCCTGCACCTGCTCCCGATTGAAGGCGAGCCGCTCTTTGAGCACACCTACACTGCATTGCTCGGCAAGCGCCGCCAGGACATCGACCGGGCCTTGAGCCTGGTCGACAACCCGACGCAGGATGCCGCGCTGCTCAAGTCTGCGCTGGAGGATGCAGTCAAAGCCGCGCTACCGGACTTGTCCTTGCGCCTGGCGTTCAGGCAACAACGGCTGCTGGAGCGCAGCCTGTACATCAGCCTGCCCGACTGGTATCGCAGTGCAGACGCGTCGGCCCAGGAAACCCTGAGTCGGTGCATCCGCGCTTACAACCAGGCCCGCAACACCCTGGTCGATTTACTCGGGCCTGTCGCTTCACCCCAGGCGCTGACCCAGTTCCAGTTGACCGAGTACCTCGACGAAGTGCTGGAGATGCATGACCTGGACCCCCAGCACCTGCAAGTCACCACCCGCCGTAAAGTCGCCAACGTCGGTACCTACGAGCAGCAGCGCAGCCTGGTGCAGTTGTGCTATTGGGGATTGCATGCAGGCGACGAGCTGCCTGGCTCGGATTTTCTGGCTAACACCACCCTTACCTATGCGGGGGCGGCACTGCAAGGTGAGCATGCCGACCTGAATGCGCAGGGCCTGCTCGACATGCTCTGCGAGCCTGACCTGCAACCGCGCCTTGAGTTTGCCTCGTTGCAAAAAGACATGCAGGGCCAGCCTGCAATCAAGCAGGCGGCCCGTGACCTGTTCGATCAGCGCCTGGTATTGCTGGCCTATGTCGCAAAATTGCGCGGCGACTTGGCCCAGGCGGATTACCAGCTGTTCGAAGACCTGCGCGCTGGTACCAACCCGCAACTGCGCGGGCAGACCGTGCTGCTGCATGGCGCGCAGCTCAAAGACCTGTGGCTGCTGCGCGAGGAGGACGGCGGCGGTCAAACCCGACGCCTGCTGTTGTGCACCCCCGGCTCGCCGCGCGAGCAGCAGTTCATCGCATTTGCCACCGACCGCGAATGCCAGACGCATATCATCGCCTGGGCCGATGACACAACCCGCTACAACAACCGGACCATGAGCGACTACCTGCTTGAGCAATGCCCGCTGCGTTATCGCCCGAAGATAGCCGCGTTCCTCGCCGGGCTGGGTTTCAAGCCCGGCGCGAAGGAACACGAAGAGGTGACCTTCGGGCCTTCGTGCGCCCTTACGGTGTGCCTGGACGCCATGGTGGTTCATTCGCAAAGCACGGCAATCGACGACTACGAATACAGCACCCCGTTGTGGTATCGCTCGGCCCCGGCGGCGGATCGGGCCCGGTTGACCCGCCTGGGCGAAGACGCCGCAGGCGCCTTGCGCGTCTATAACGCCTGGCCCGATTCGGAAGCGAACTTCATCAGCTTCAACGCCTACCTGCACGCACAAGCCAAACTCAGCCTGAACACCCTGCTGGGCCGACGCCAGAACGATATCGACCCGGACACCGTGTACGTTTCAGCCCCTTGGCCCCTGCTGGGTGGCATGCCGCGTCCCATGTCCTACACCAGACTCTACAGAGACGGCTACGAGGATAACGTGGGCTTCATCGACGCCAAGTTCTCCACCTCGGCCACCTTCAGCGGGCCGGACGGCGTCGACCTGGGCCGCCTTACCCCACAGAACGTGGCCCGCTCGGTCACCGGTGTGTGGATCGGCCAGCGCTACACCGATGAAGTTCGCGCCAAACTGCAAAGCGCGACCAGCCCGGGCTACACCGAACGGCGCAACGCCACGCTGGCGATCAACCAATTGCAGATGAAATATGCGGCGCTGGACTGCTGCCTGCGCGGCCATATCGCCCGTGTCGACCTGGCCTGGCTGGAGCGTGCTATCGACAGCCTTGGTGATACCGCGGTCGCGACTCGCAGCCTCTACAAGGTCCATCGGCTGCTGATCGACGGCGAATGGGTCATGGGCTGTTACCTGTTCAGCCATGGCGATAACACGGTTTTTCTGTACACCCCCGACGCTCCTGACGGCGTCGACATGCGTGAGGCGAAGCTGTTCAACTATTGGCTGAAAAAGGTCGACGGCGTGTCGGGCTATCTCCATAGCCGCGTGACGGTCAAGGGCAAGGCCCGCGTCGCGGCTTTCCTGGAAGCTGCCCGCAATGGCTTGCCGGAGGCAATAAACCGCACCACGCCAAGCCCCGCGCGCCATGACCCGATTGCCCGTGTCACGCCCTTGACCGACTTGCGGCATCAGTTCTACAACATGGTGCTGCAACGCAAGACAGATGACGTGGCCGCCACCACGGTTAATCGCACTCAAATGATCATGGAAATTTTGTGGACCTGTGTCGAGCTGGTCACCGCCATTGCCACCATTCCCTTTCCGGTCCTGAGCCTGAGCCTGGGTGGCTTGCTGGCGTTCAAGGATGCGATGCTCGCCATCCATGCCTTCCAGCAGGGCGACAAGGACGGCGCGCTGCAACACTTCATCGGTTACCTGGGCAACCTGGGGGGCGCCGTGTTGTTCGACCTTCGCCCAGCGTTCAAAGGCCCGTTCAACGCGATTTCCATCAGGCCGGCCCTTAAAGCGCAAAAACAGGCCGCGCTGCTCAAAGAGTTTGATCCGCGTATTCCTGTGGATATGAAACCCGTGCTATTCGACGCTAAGGCATTCTGGGTAAAGAACACTCCGGATTCGTTGGGGCGTTATTTGCTGTATCGCTATGACCCACTCACCGGACAGATGCGTTCAACCGCGCGTCTGGTCAATCACAGTGCCAAAGGCGGTTGGGTACGTTCTGGCGTTGCGGGAGGGGGGCGCAAGAAGTATCAGGTACCCCAGCAGGAGGTTGAACAGCCACTGGCGCTCTATGAGATTTCACCTGCGCAGGGCAGGGATTTCAGAGCGGCACTCGACCCTGATTTCACGCAAAGCCTCGCCGGTCATTGGGACGAAGCCATTGCGCAAAGCGCACGGGAAGGCGCCTATCTCGAGTTGACGCCGCTGCGCGACAGCTATCCCAATCAGGTGAAACAGCTGACCCAGGATGCCGAGGCGTTCTACACCTCGCCCCCAGCGCGCCCCACTCGCGAAGGTTTGCCGGTACTGGCGCAGGACGCCAGCCCCGCCGCCGTGCTTGCCACCCTGTTCCCACTCAAAAAGGGCCTGATCATTGGCGCGCCCAACAGCAGCGTCGCCAGTAAGCAGCTACTGATCGACAATATGCAGGCCTTGGCCCAGCAAGGGCTCAAGCGTGTGTACATCGAAAACCTGCCGGCCGATGTTTTTCGCAGCAAACTTAGAATTATCAACGGGGAAGTCAAGGGCAATATCGCTCACGCCTTGAGTCGCGTCGAAGACCACCTTACGCGGGTCGACAGAGCCTTGGGCTGGGGCACTGACGCCCCGTTCAGCTACCGCAAACTGTTGCAGGAAGCGCGCAAGCACAAGGTCGCGATCGACGGCGTGGATGCGTCGAGTTCCTATCACATGGAACACGTGTTGGAGCTGCGCGGCGGCGAACGGTTTATCCCGCGCAGCAGCAAACTCAGAAACTTCTATTCTCACAAGGCGCTGGCGGCAAAAAATGCCGATGAAGGCTGGATCGCCCTGGTTGATCACAACCGCATAGGCCGTTCTGACGAGTTGCCAGGCCTGACCGATCTGCAGAATGTCATTGCCCTGCGCGTGGATGACGTTGCGCCGGGCCAAACTGTCGGTGTCGAGTTCGATACGTCTTCCGCCGCGCTGTCCCGAGGCGATTACAAGCTGACAATGGCCCCGGCCGCACAAACGCTGCCCACTGCCGGCCCTTCAAAGACGGTACAGGTACCCGCTGCAGCGTCCCATTACAGTGCGTTCGATCTGCCTGCGGTCTATAAAAGCAACCTGGAAGGATTGAGCCAGTGGCGTCACCCCTTCGATCCCATCTACGCGCCACGAACCGGAAGCCCGGATAAAGATGCGTTCGAGGCTTTCATAGGTACCCGTGACCGCTTGGAGAAAACCGCCAACGAAGCTTTTGCCGATTACATCCCCCCGGCGCGTGCCGACTTCTCCGACCTCGCCACGGCGGCCAGTGAAGAGGTGTTTATCGAGAAACTCTACAAACAGAAGTTGGGACTGATTATCGGCGAGGTCCATGGTCACAGCTCAAGCAAACAGTTCCTGATCAAGCACATGAAGTTATTCAAGGCACAGGGCGTCAAGACGCTGTACGTGGAACACCTGCTCACGGATCTGCATCAGGCGCAACTGGAGGCCTTTTTCAGTACGCAGAAAATGCCGGAAAGCCTGAAACTCTATTTGAAGACACAGGATATCGGGCATATGTACGGGTACGGGGGCGAGCACACTTACACCAACGTGGTCAAAGCCGCGAACAAGTATGGGATACGGGTCAGGGCACTGGATTGCGTTTCCAGTTACAACGTCAAAGGCCTGAAAGGAACGGACCCCCGTGCAACCCTGTTCAGTTATTTCGCCAATGAGGTGATCAAGGCGGATCAGGCAGTATTGGGGCCGCATAAATGGGTGGCATTCATGGGCTCCGCCCACTCCAATATGTTCCAGGGTGTGCCGGGTATCGTGCAATTGCAGGATGCGGTCAGCTTGACGGTGCGCGACGTCGCTCCCGGCAGCGCACGCGCGCTGCACCCGGGCGGCTGGGAAATCTTCGAAGAGGGCATCGGGGCCCGTGGCACCCGGGCCGTGCGCAGTGATTTCAAGCTGGAGGTCGGCATTGCCGGTATCCCGTCTCCTCAAGCCGTAACTCTGCCGGACCGCGGGCGGCTCGGGGCTATCGGTAGTTTCCATTTCGAGCGGCCTTCAGGGACCGAGGTCAATCTGGTCCACCGCTCCAATAGTGGTGAACTTATTACCACGCCAATTCAAATTGACGACAAGGGGCTGTTTTTCATTGAGCGTTGGCCGCAAATGAGGGGCAAAAGCTACCCAACGTTGCAAGGGTTGGGCCGCGCACTCCAGCTGGAAGTGCATTTGACCTTCGTCTTATAACTGCTTCCTTCGTCTGGGGCCCGGCTCTCTGCAGTGTAGGGGGCCAGGCTTTTGGTGGAATACCACCTTCGGTTGAGCAGAGTGGGTAGTCGTCGTCTCTCTGGCCCAGTCCCTGAAAGTGGAGCGAAAGCCGTGCGCGGTGAGACCTGGGCGCTCTAGCCGCCGCAGCAGTTGAAGCAAGGCCATGTTGGAGAGGTGAGTACCGGGTTTGTTTCCGGGGAAAAGGTAGTCTGACTCGTTCGATGCATCTTCGATCAAAGGGCGGAGCAGCCTCATGGTCTGCGGGCAGAGTGGAATGCGGTGCTCTTTCGCAACCGTGGCAGGTACCCCTGTTATCAAAGTGGCCGGCGATGCAACGCTGGCCAGCGGTTCGACTGTCGTGATCAACGCAAAGGGTGCGGACTTCGCCAAGGGCGGCGCCACTTATGCCTTGATCAGCGCTCAGAACCTGAACATCGCAGCGGACGTCGCCATCGAGAGCAGCTCGAACACCGCAGCTTTTCACACCCCAAGTCTCCAGCCTCTAGTGTTTATGTCTGATAGACGCCGCTCGCCCCACATACCTAAACTGTCAGCAGTTCTAGGCATTGGAATCAACGGATGAATCGCAACGAGCTTCGCAAGGCCGACATCAATTTGATGGTGGTGTTTGAAACACTCATGCATGAACGCAATGTCACGCGGGTGGCGGAAAAATTGTTTCTCGGTCAGCCAACCATCAGCTCGGCGTTGAACCGCTTGCGCACGATGTTCAACGACCCGCTGTTCATTCGCGTCGGCCACCGGATGGAGCCGACGGCCAGGGCCGAGGAGTTGATTCAGTACTTGTCGCCGGCGCTGGACTCGTTGTCGATTGCCTTGAGCCTGACCCATGATTTCGACCCCGCCAGCAGCACCATGACGTTTCGTATCGGGCTGTCGGACGATGTTGAATTCGGACTGCTGCCGCCATTGCTGAGAGCGCTGCGTCAGGAGGCACCCAAGGTGGTGTTCGTTGTGCAGCATGTCGATTACTGGCGGATTCCGGATTTGCTCGCCTCAGGTGACATCACCGTAGGGATCAGCCAGACGCGCGGTTTGCCGGCCAATGCCAAGCGCAAATTGCTACGGCATATCCTGCCCAGTGTGTTGCGTGCCGATGCCTCCGATACACCGCTGACGCTCGATGAATATTGCTCACGCCCGCACGTGCTGGTTTCGCACACTGCCAATGTCAGCGGCTACGCCGATGAATGGCTGGCGGAAATCGGCCGGACGCGCCAGGTGGTGTTATCGGTGCCGCAATACAGCGCGTTGCCTGCCTTGCTCGCCGGTACTGATCTGATTGCGAGTCTGCCGGATTACACTGCCGCGGCCATGGCCGCATCCGGCCTGCTGTTCAAGGAGCCGTTCCCGTTCAAGACACCGACGCTGGACCTGTCCATGGTCTGGCTCAGCCACGTCGATACCGATCCCGCTGAACGCTGGCTGCGCTCGCGCCTTGAAGGTTTCATGAGTGAGCGTGCGGTCTTGCCGTTGCCCGAGTGATCGCAGCCACGCTGTGTTATATCTACGCCCCTTCCACCTATTTTCAGGAGCCGACTCATGCCTCACCTGCACATGGAATACACCGCCAATCTGTCTGAGCTGAATGCCGACGTCGCGTTGATCAGGCTGAATAATGCGCTGGTGGCTTCTGGACAGTTTGCTGCCGAATTCGACATCAAGAGCCGTGCAGTGAAGCTCGAGACCTTCAAGGTGGGGACTGCGATGAGCGAGCGTGCTTTTGTGCATGTGAAGCTTGCCTTGCTCAGCGGGCGTTCGCCGCAGATCAAAAAGCAGTTGTCCGAGAGCCTGTTGGCGGTGGTGCAGGATCTTTGTCAGTGGCCCGCAGACGTGGAGGTCCAGCTCGCAGTGGAGCTGCTGGACATTGATCGCGAGTCTTACAGCAAAGTGGCAATCGGGCACTGAGTTAACCTCAAGCCTTGCCTGAGTTGTCACGCCGGGATGAACGACTACGTCCCGGCGTGACACAGATCGAGGCATTCGATCTTTTTCACAACGTGGGGATACATGGCGGATGCTTTGAGAGTCGGTCCCATGCTGTCCCGTTTGATCATCGCGTTCCGTGCACGGTTGATGTAAATAATCGTAGCGCGAGGACGGCGTCGGGAAAAACTCTTGCAGCATATTTCAGCGATTGTTTAGTAATTTCTCACCCAAGGTTCGTCATATCCTGCTTGATCGGCTCATCACAGCATGTGACGCTGCCCAACATCTGCCTGCTGCGGTTTTCCTTATGGACGCTTGTCCAGTCGCTTTACCCTCCGAACTCGCCTTTTGGGCGTTGTGGCACTGTCGTCACGCGCGCCCACCGGATGCCTGCCTTCTGCGTTGAATGGTTTTACAGGTCCTGCGCCATGCGCCGGGCAAATCGGCATCGCCTGCGCGAATGCCTGACGTATAAAGCAGAGAATTCCCATGAGTTGTGCCACGACCTCTTTTGCCACAAAGCAAGAAGCCCTGACCTTTCTTGAGCAGAACCCGGATATCGAAATGTTCGAGCTGTTCATCATCGACAATAACGGCGTGCCTCGGGGCAAGCTGTTGCATCGTGATGAATTGCTGGCGGTCTACGAAAGCGGACGGCCGTTGCCGAGCACCATTCTCGGCCTGACGATCAATGGCGACGACGTAGAGAATTCGGGACTGGTGTGGGACGTCGGCGATATCGATTGCCGGGCCTACCCGATCAGCGGCAGCTTGACGCGCATGCCCTGGCGCCTGATTTCCACGGCGGCCGTTCAAGTGAGCATGCATCCCAAGGAGGGCATGCCGGCAACCGTCGCCGACCCGCGCCATCTGCTGGCGAGCGTCATCGAGGGACTTCAGGCCGATGGTTATTACCCGGTCATGGCAGCGGAGCTGGAGTTCTACCTGCTCGACCAGCAACGCGACAGCAACGGTCGGCCGCAACCGGCGCGGGACGTCGATGGCGGTCGGCCGCGCGGAACGCAGGTGTACGGCTTGCGCGAACTGGAACAAATCGAACCGTTCCTCGCCGATCTCTACAGCGCCTGCAAACTGCAGGGCATTCCGGCGCGCACGGCGATTTCCGAATATGCGCCGGGGCAGGTCGAAATCACCCTTGAACATCGCAGCGACGCGTTGCAGGCGATGGACGAAGCGGTGCGCTACAAGCGCTTGGTCAAGGGCGTGGCGCATAAACACGGGATGACTGCATGTTTCATGGCCAAGCCTTTTGATGATCTGGCGGGCACCGGCATGCACATGCACGTCAGTCTCGCGGACAAGGACGGCAACAATCTGTTTGCCAGTGAAGCGCTGGATGGCACGCCGTTGCTCAGGCAGGCCGTTGGCGGCATGCTCAGCACCTTGCTCGATTCGTTGCTGATGTTCTGCCCGAACGCCAATTCGTACCGGCGCTTTCAGACCAACAGTTATGCGCCGCTGGCGGCCACGTGGGGCGTAGACAACCGCACTGTGAGTTTGCGTGTCCCCGGTGGTCCGGCGTTTTCCCGGCATATCGAACACCGCATCTGCGGGGCCGACGCCAATCCCTATCTGGCGGCGGCAGCCATTCTGGCCGGCATTCATCGCGGCATCCGCGAACAACTCGACCCGGGCGCGCCCGTTGAAGGTAACGGGTACGCCCAGGCTTCGGAATTGTTGCCGACCGACTGGCTGACCACCTTGCGCGCACTGGAAGGTTCGAGTTGGGCGCGGGAAGCGTTTGGCGGTGAATTTCTCGGCGTCTACATGGCCGTGAAGAGAGCCGAGTATCGACAGTTCATGGGCGAAGTCGGTGAGCAGGATTGGCGCTGGTATCTGCATCATGCCTGAACCGTTTGCAGCCACGCTCGCAGGTCGCGGCAAAGAATGAATGAGTGGACGCGCGGAAGTCGCCGGTAGCGATATATACTGCGCGCCATTCTTCAAGGGAGAGCCGTGTGGCCATCGATATTCACTGGATTCGCGACAACGATAGCCTCGGTCAGTTTTGTGCCGAGTGGCAACAGCTGCCTTTCGTTGCCCTCGACACCGAATTCATGCGGGTCGACACCTTTTACCCAATCGCAGGCCTGTTGCAGATTGGCGATGGTGTGCGCGCTTATCTGATCGACCCGTTGACCATCGATAACTGGCAACCGTTGGCGGCTCTCCTGGAAAACCCTGCCGTGGTCAAGGTCGTGCATGCGTGTAGCGAAGACCTCGAAGTGCTGCTGCGCCTGACGGGTAGCCTGCCGGTGCCACTGTTCGATACGCAACTGGCCGCCGCTTACCTGAACCTCGGTTTCTCCATGGGTTATTCGCGTCTGGTGCAGGACGTGCTCGGCATCGACCTGCCTAAAGGCGAGACGCGCTCTGACTGGCTGCAACGTCCGCTATCCGAGACGCAGATCAGCTACGCCGCTGAAGATGCTTTGCACCTTGCGGAAGTCTTCATACAGCTGCGTCCGAAATTATCTGACGACAAATACGCATGGGTCCTGGAAGACGGCGCCGAGCTGGTGGCCAACCTGCGTCGCGAGATCGATCCGAACGAGGTGTACCGCGACGCCAAGCTCGCGTGGAAGCTATCCCGCGCGCAACTCGCCGTGCTGCGTGAACTCTGCGCCTGGCGCGAGCGTGAAGCCCGCGCCCGTGATCTGCCGCGCAACCGCATCGTGCGCGAACATTCGCTGTGGCCGCTTGCCCGAACTCAGCCCGACAACCTCGGTGCACTGGCCAAAATCGAAGACATGCACCCGCGCACTGTGCGTCAGGACGGCGAATTCCTGCTGGACCTGATCAAACGCTGCGCTAATGTCCCGCCCGAGCAATGGCCGCCTGATGTGCCCGAGCCGTTGCCAGTAGAAGCCGCCGCGGTGGTCAAACAGTTGCGCGCCATTGGCCAGGCCGAAGCAGAGCGCCTGAACATTGCGCCTGAGCTTATGTTGCGCAAGAAAACCCTTGAAGCCTTGCTCAAGAGCGGCTTCCCGAACGGTCCTTACCAATTGCCTGATTCGCTGCGTGGCTGGCGCCGCGAATTGATGGGCCAGGCGCTGCTCGACAGCCTGGCCACCCCCGGAGAACAGCCTTGAAACGTATTTGCTCCATCTATCGAAGCCTGAAGAAAAACGAAATGTACCTCTATGTGCTCAAAAGTGATGCACTGGAGCGCGTTCCGGAAAATCTGATGGCCGCCTTCGGCAAACCGCATCACGCCTTCGATCTGGTGTTGACGCCTGAGCGCAAACTGTCGCGCGAGGACATCACCGTGGTCCTGGACAATCTCGAGAAGCAGGGCTATCACCTGCAAATGCCGCCGGCCGAGGACGAGTACATCGAGCACTTGCCGGAAGAATTGCTGCGGCGCAACGATCCGATGTGATCTGCAGACAGGTTCTGTTCAGAATCTGCCTGAAACACTGGAATGATTTTGGCGATGGCCGCCGCGCTGGAGCGCTGCTCCACCGGCGGCCGTTTGCACTGCTTTTGAAAGGTTTGAACCATGCGCGTTCTGATTGCTGAACACGATCACCCTGTGTACGCCCAATTGCTGCGCCAGGCAGCTCCCGATCTGGAAGTCCTTACCAGCGGTAACTCTGCCGAGCTGGCCAGCCAGGCCGCTGATTGCCCGATCTGGCTAGGGCAGCCGGACTTGCTGGCAACCCTGCTGCGTCAAGGGCACCAGCCACAATGGCTGCAATCGACCTGGGCCGGCATCACGCCGCTGCTGGTCGATGGTCTGCCACGCCACTATCGCCTGACTCGGGCGGTGGGAATTTTCGGTCAGGTGATGGCCGAATACGTGCTGACCTACATGCTTGGCCATGAGCGCGAAGTGCTGCCGCGTCTGGTCAGCCAGGTCGAGCGCAAGTGGGACAGCCGCCAGGGCCAGAGCCTGACCGGGCGCAAAGTCCTGATCGTCGGTACCGGCGACATCGGCCAGACCGTCGCGCGCTTTTTGCTGCCGTTCGGCGTCGAGCTTTACGGCATTGCCAGCGAAGCGCGGGAGCTGGCGCCTTTTGTCGAGGTGGGAACGCTGGCGGATCTGCCGCGCCTGGTCGGCGAGGTAGACTATGTGATCAATCTGCTGCCGAACACACCGACCACCCACGACCTGTATGACGCAGCACTGTTCAAGCAATTCAAGCCGACCGGGTTGTTCATCAATGTCGGGCGCGGCGTCGCGGTGGTCGATGCGGATCTGGTCGAAGCCTTGAAGGAAGGGCATCTGGCGGGCGCGGTTATTGACGTCTGCCGGCAGGAGCCTTTACCACAACGTCATCCGTTCTGGACGGCCTGGGGGCTGCTGCTGACCGGCCATAGCTCGGCACCGACGTCACCTTCATTGATGGTGAAGCTGTTTGTCGAGAATCTGCGGGCCTATCAGGCGGGCGAAGCATTGCGCGGCGAAGTGGATTTCGATCGCGGGTATTGAACGCTCTATTCCCGCGCCGATTGTACTGGCAGTCGCCAATGCTTTTGCCGGCACGGGCCGTGGCACTAGACTGTCGGCCTTTTCACCACCTTGATGTTGATGCTCGAACCATGGCCGCCAAAGTCGAACCGTTCTGGATACGCAAAACCCTCGATCAACTCGATCAGCAGGAATGGGAATCGCTGTGCGACGGCTGTGGCCTGTGCTGCCTGCAGAAGCTTGAGGATGAAGACGACAACAGCGTCTATTACACACGTATCGCTTGCAAACTTCTCGACCTGAAAACCTGCCAGTGCAGCGATTACCCGAACCGTCGGGAGTTTGTCCCCGACTGCATTCAGCTCACCCCGGGCAAGGCCGACGAGTTCAAATGGCTTCCGCCGACCTGCGGCTACCGGCTAGTCAGTGAAGGCAAGGACCTGCCGCTGTGGCATCACCTGGTCTGCGGTGATCGCGACGCCGTGCACCACGAACGAATTTCACAATCAGGGCGCATGCTCGCCGAAGGCAGCGTGGCCGAAGACGATTGGGAAGACCACCTGATATTCCGCGCGGGCTGAAATTTACAACGGAGTGTATAGGCAGATAACGCGTTTGCGTTCCTGGACAGCACACGGATTCAGTGACATAGGTAAAGATCGCAGCCTTCGGCAGCTCCTACAGTGGGCGAGAGATTCCCGTAGGAGCTGCTGCGGGCTGCGATCGGTTCTGTCCTAAACGCCGGTTTTAGGCGATGTCAGCGAATCATTGCCAGTCACGGTCGCCGTGCTGGTCGCCGCTTCGGCATTGGCCTTCAAACGAGTCAGATCATCACCAGCCCGCTCGATTTTTGCGCGCACGGTGTTCATTTCGTGACGGCTCTTTTCCAGCAAACTCTTGGCCGAGCAATGGCCGGTGATGCCGCGCGCCAGTGCCACGCCGCCGATTGCCAGCTGAATCAGGCCGAAAATGCCGCCGCGACGCAGGCCTTTGCCCATCATCACTACGCCACCCGCGAGGGAGCCGGCGCGTTCCCAGCCGTGGACGTTGCGTTCCGTATGGGTCTGGAACGGAGTGGATTCGATACGTTCAGCTACGCGTTTGATGTCGGTCATGATCTGTCTCCTGGCGAAAGGGCTGCTTCAAGAATAGATAGTTAAGCTGACTGCCGGGGCGGGCGGCTTGTTCCATCAAATATTCGTTGCTCAGCGAAATTTCGCCCCGGAACGCGTGTTCAGGCCTTTGGCCATCCGATCGTAAAGTACGACGTTGACCGTAGCAGCCAGGTTCATGCAGCCGGTGGTGGGGATGTATACGACGTCTTCGCACCAGTCGCGAATGTCCTTATCCAGCGAGCCGTCTTCCGGACCGAAGATGTACAGCGCGCGGTCCGGATGCGTGTACTCGGGGAGCGAACGGGCGCCTTCGACCAGCTCTACGGCGACGGGAACGCAGCCCAGCGGCAGGATTTTTTTCAGATCATCAATGCCGATGAGCGGGATATCGTAGTGAACGCGCTTGGTGTCGGTGACGAAGTCGGCGGCACGCTCGTATCGTTTACCGGTATAAAACACGGACGCCACGCCATAACAGCCGGCGGCGCGCATCACCGAGCCAACGTTTTCCGGTGATTTAGGGTTATACAAACCAATGCAGCTGTACCGTTTGTCTGCCACGAGCGGGGTGCCTTCGGGTAAAAACGGCGATTATACGGGGATTGGGGGAGGGGTGTTCGGTTGAGATCGGCGGTGCCTGAACCATCGCTATCGCCAGCAGGCTGGCTCCCACAGTGGATTCAGGGCGTTCACAAGTGCCATGTGCACAGGAGATTCCCTGTAAGAGCAAGCCTGGAGCATAACTATCGCCAGCAGGCTGGCTCCCACAGTGGATTCAGGGCGTTCACAAGTGCCATGTGCACAGGAGATTCCCTGTAAGAGCAAGCCTGGCGCATAACTATCGCCAGCAGGCTGGCTCCCACAGTGGATTCAGGGCGTTCACAAGTGCCATGTGCACAGGAGATTCCCTGTAAGAGCAAGCCTGGCGCATAACTATCGCCAGCAGTCTGGCTCCCACGGTGGATTCAGGGCGTTCACAAGTGCCATGTGCACAGGAGATTCCCTGTAAGAGCAAGCCTGGCGCATAACTATCGCCAGCAGTCTGGCTCCCACAGTGGATTCAGGGCGTTCACAAGTGCCATGTGCATAGGAGATTCCCTGTAAGAGCAAGCCTGGAGCATAGCTATCGCCAGCAGGCTGGCTCCCACAGTGGGTTCAGGGCGCTCACAAGTGCCATATGCACAGGAGATCCTCTGTAAGAGCAAGCCTGGAGCATAACTATCGCCAGCAGGCTGGCTCCCACAGTGGATTCAGGGCGTTCACAAGTGCCATGTGCACAGGAGATCCCCTGTAAGAGCAAGCCTGGAGCATAACTATCGCCAGCAGGGCTGGCTCCCACATTGGCTCCATGGCGCTCACCAGTGCCATGAGCGCAGGAGACCCCCTGTGGGAGCCAGCCTGCTGGCGATAGGGCCGGGTTGGGCGTGGAAGATATTCAGTCCTCCTTCTTCATCAACCCAGCCAACGCCGCAAATGGATTGTGCGTCGCCTTGGCGATCTTCGGCGTGCTCAACGAGCCTTCGTGGAAATATTGCTGGTCGGTGAAACGCGAGTGCTCGTTGTCATGGCAATACAGGCACAACAATTCCCAGTTCGAGCCGTCCTGCGGGTTGTTGTCGTGGTTGTGATCGCGGTGATGCACGGTCAGCTCGCTCAGGCGCTTGCCGGAAAATTCCCGGGCGCAGCGGCCGCACACGTGCGGGTACATCTTCAGGGCCTTGTCGCGGTAACCCATTTCCTTGTCGCGCTGGTTGTCGGCGAGGATGCGGTCCAGTTTCGACGTGTTGATCGGCGTTGACGAACTCATGGGTTCACCTTTGTAAAAGACTGATGACGGTTATGAACACATTACCCGTGCAAGCCGGCTTGCTGGCGATAGCGGTCGTACTGACGCCATCGCCAGCAAGCCGGCTTCTACGGTATTGGTGATGAGTTTAGCTCAGCCCTTGAGCTTCTCGGCAATCCAGATGGTGTGGCGGGTGCCTTTGTTGCCGTGGGCGAACACCTGCACTTCCTCGGCCTTGAAGCCGGCTTTCTTCAGTTTGTCGGAAAATTGCTTGTCGGCGCTGGCGGACCACACCGCCAGAACACCCTTGGGCCGCAGCGCTTTGGCGCAGGCACTCAGCCCACCAGCGGAGTAGAGCCAGCTGTTGGCTCGTTGCGTCAGGCCTTCAGGGCCGTTGTCGACGTCGAGCATGATTGCATCGAAACCTTGTGGCTCGGCCTGCAGGACTTTCGCCACGTCTTCCATGCGGATCACCGTGCGCGGGTCGAGCAACGGCTTACCGGATTTCTCGCCCAGCGGCCCACGGTTCCATTCCACGACGCCAGGCACCAGTTCCGCGACCACCACTTCGGCCGTTTTACCCAGGTGCTTAAGGGCCGAGGCGAGGGTGAAGCCCATGCCCAGGCCACCGATCAACACCCGCGAGTTCGGGCGGCCGGCGACTTTGCGGCAAGGGATTTGCGCCAAGGCATCTTCCGAACCGTGCATGCGCGTGTTCATCAACTGACCGCCGTCGCCACCCTGGATCTTGATGACGAAATCCTCACCGTATTCGAACAGGCACAGGGCACCGCCGTTTTCAGGAATGGGCGCGGTGTCGAGCAGAACGAAACGTTTCATGGGGTTCACTTGAGAAGAATGGGCATTGGGTAGGGCAAACGAACGCAGTTGGGAGTAGCCTGCAGACAGACAACAAGGCCAACGGAGCCATTGATGAAGCGCACTATTCTAACGGTCATTGCCCTGGCCGCGCTCTCGATAACTGCAGCACAGGCTGCGGATCTCCAAACCATCCCGACTGCACCCGCGCCATCGCTCGGCACGCCTGGCACGGCGACGCCGACGCCATACCCGCAAATCACGCCCAACAGCGTGCCCAAAGCCGGGCCGGGAAGCGGTGGCCCGCCGTTGTTGCCGCCGATCATAGTGCCAAGCCCACCCAAGGATCAGCCGTTGCCGGGCCTTGAGCAGGACGGCGCAAAGATCAAGTCGCCGGGAGGCTAGACCTGTTGGGAGAGCAATTGCCCGTCAGCCATGCGCAAGCGTCTGGACAGCGAGACCGCTAACGCGCGGATGATTTTTGCGGCGATTTTTGGCGCATCGTTGAGCATTTTTTCCAGCGAATCCTTGCCCAGGTTAAGCAACTGGCAATTGCTTGCTGCCACGCACGTGGCCGAACGCCGCTCACCATCGAGCACGGCCATTTCGCCGAATGCGCGACCGCTGCGCAACGTGGCCATGGTTACCGCTTGTCCTTCGCTGTTGGTCTTTTGTACGGCCACCTGGCCGGTGTGGATGATGCACATGAAGCTGCCGGCATCGCCCTCATGGAAAATTTCTTCACCTTCAGCCACGGTGCTGATGCTGAAATAGCCAGAGGCCGCTGCAAAGTCAGCAGGCAGCAGCTGATCGAACAGGCCGCAGTCCATCAGCCAGTAGCGAATTTCGTTGTTGAGCAGGGTCGGTTCTGACATGTCGTCACGTTCTGATTTTTGACTGTTACAGTTGGGCCGTGGTTGCTGTTGCCGGCCAAACACATTTCCCTTGTAGCAGCTGGCGTAGCCTGCGTCCGGCGGGTCACCCTGAATGCGACAGGACGACTGTTGCGTCCGATCGCGGCCCGAGCCGGACGCAGGCTTCGCCAGCTGCTACGCGAGTGAAGCCCAGGTGCAGCAGGTAAGACCGATGCGCAGGGCCAAGTTCCTCAGGCAATACCCAAAACCTTGAAAACAAATGCGTATTCGAGTGCTACGTCACGCAATCCCTGATATCGCCCGCTCATCCCGCCATGTCCAGCGCCCAGTTCGGTCTTGAGCAACAAAGGATTCGCGTCGGTTTTAGTCGCGCGCAATTTAGCCACCCACTTCGCCGCTTCCCAATACTGCACGCGACTGTCGTTGTAGCCGGCGATCACTAACGTGGCCGGATATTCCTGCGCGGCGACGTTTTCGTACGGCGCGTAGGCCTTGATCCGATCATAAACGTCCGGCTCTTCAGGATTGCCCCATTCGTCGTATTCCGTGACCGTCAACGGCAGGTCCGGGTCGAGCATGGTATTGAGCACATCGACGAACGGCACTTCAGCGATCGCTGCGCCGAACAGGTCTGGACGCATGTTGAGCACTGCGCCGATCAGCAAACCGCCGGCGCTGCCGCCGCTGATTGCCAGTTGTTTCGGGGTGGTGTAGCCGTTGTCGATCAAATGCTCGGCGCACGCGATAAAGTCGCTGAACGTATTGTGCTTGTGTTCCTGCTTGCCGGCGCGATACCAGGCTTCGCCCAGTTCACCGCCGCCGCGCACGTGCGCGATCGCGAAGGCCACACCGCGATCCAGCAGGCTCAGGCGCGCGTGGGAAAACCACGGGTCGAGGCTTTCGCCATAGGCGCCGTAACCGTACAGATAAAGCGGTGTGGGCTGACCGAGTGCTCCGCGTTTGACCACCAGGCTGATCGGCACTTGCGTCCCGTCCGGCGCGGTAGCCCACAAGCGCTGGCTGACGTAGGCATCGGCGTCGAACGGGCCGAGCACCGGGGTTTGCTTGAGCACTGTCTGCTCGCCACTGGCCAGTGCCAACTGACGGATCTGCGCCGGACGGTTCAGCGCTTCGTAGCGCAGGCGAATCCTGTCGCTGACGAACTCCAGGCTGTTCTGCACGTGCAGGCTGTAGGCGGCGTCCGGCAACTGAACCCGGTAGCTCGACAGATCCTGCGGGTGGACTTCAATGATCGGCAGGCCGCCTTCACGCAGGCTGAGGGTCATTGCACCGGCATTGAGGCTCATGCCGTCGATCATTGTCGAATCGCGATGGGGAATCAGGTTTTGCCATTCTGCCTCGGTCGGCGCGGTGCCGGTATCGACCGCCGAGTACAGCGCAAAGTTGATGCCGTCGCGGTTGGTGCGGATGAACCAGGTCCATTCGCCATCGCGTACGCCGTGATCGACGTCGTACTCGTGGTCTTCAACCCGTGGCGCGATGCAGGTGAACATCTGCTGCGGCTGGAAAGCGTCGAGCACCCAGACTTCGCTGGTGGTCTTGCTGCCCAGAGCCAGCAGTAATTGCTGCTCGGAGCTTGAGCGGTAGCAATGCAGGAAGAAGCGACCGTCCGGCTCGTGGAACACTTCTTCGGCTGCCGTGCCGTCCAGCCGATAGCGGAACAGCTTGTGCGGACGATGCGTCTCGTCAAGAACACCGAAGAACAGGGTCAGACTGTCGTTGGCCCAGGTCATGCTGCCGTCGCAGTCTTCGAATTCCAGTTCGCTGACGCGCCCGCTGGATAATTCCTTCACGAACAGTGTGTAGATCTCGTCGCCCGCAGCGTCGATGCTGTAGGCCAGGCGCTGATGATCCGGGCTGATGCTGAACGCGCCAAGGGAGAAAAACCCGCCGTTGGCCAGTTCATTCGGGTCGAGCAGCAGTTGTTCGCGACTTTCGTCGAGCTGCAGGCTGTCGTCGGCCGGTCGCGGGCAACGGTAGTGACGGGCGTATTCATCGCCGGCCGTGGTCCGCGTGTAATACAGGTACGGGCCCCACGGGGACGGCAGCGACAGATCGGTCTCGAGAATGCGCCCCTTGATTTCTTCGAAAAGGGTTTCACGCAACTCTGCCTGATCGGCGGTCTGCGCTTGTTGATAGCTGTTTTCCGCTTTCAGGTAGTCGAGCACCGCAGGGGTGTCGCGCTCCTGCAGCCAGGCGTACGGATCAGATCCGTCAGCCTTGTGGGCAATGGGCGCGCTGGTGACGTTGGCGGGTACGGGCATGAATGGCTCTCGAACAATGAACGGAATATGGGTTTCGCACCGTGCTAATGCGGGCTTGTGGCGAGGGGGCTTGCCCCCGCTCGGCTGCGAAGCAGTCGTTAACCGGTCACCGCCATTGGACGATAGGTTGAGGTGACTGTTTCAGGGCCGCTTCGCGACCCAGCGGGGGCAAGCCCCCTCGCCACATTGCCCGACTGGCATTGGGACAAGCCGGGCAAGCGAAAAGTCGTTACTATAAGCGCCTCTTTGCCTGCCTTGCCATGGACACCATGACCGAGAACGACTATCTGATCGCTTGGGGCCTCTACGCCTTTGCCGCTTTAGGCTGCCTGCTGGTATGGATGCGCATCACCCGCTGGATGTGGCGCTGGCTGCGTGAGCCGCTGCGGCTGCTGGTTGCGGTGTTGCTGTTCACCCCGACCATCATCGACCCGGTGAAAGAAAAGATCGCGCCGGCCATCGCCATCACCGCGCTCGACCTGATGTTCAAGGTCGGCAACAACGCCTGGCGGGCGATCTCCGATCTGTTCATGTACGGCATGATCGCCTTCGGCATCTACCTGGTTTTCGTCGCGATCCGTTTCCCGATCGAGCGCGCCTCCAACGCCCGCAAGGAACAGGCCGCCGCTAACCAGGCGGCCGCGCGCGTCGACGAGCCCGAAGACGATCAACCCTTCGGCGGTGCCGGCGATGATCGCTACGGGCGCCCACCGGTGCCGAGCAACCCCCAGCGCATGCGGGTCGAACCCCGTTTGTAAGCCGGCCCTGAAGCGAGAGTCCGAACATGTGTGAGTTATTGGGCATGAGCGCCAACGTGCCGACCGATATCGTGTTCAGCTTCACCGGGCTGATGCAGCGCGGCGGCCGCACCGGGCCACACCGTGACGGTTGGGGCATTGCTTTCTACGAAGGCCGTGGCCTGCGTTTATTCCAGGACCCGGCGGCAAGTTGCGAATCCGAAGTGGCCAACCTGGTGCAGCGTTATCCGATCAAAAGTGAAGTGGTGATCGGGCACATCCGTCAGGCCAATGTCGGTAAAGTCTGCCTCTCCAATACCCATCCCTTCGTACGCGAGTTGTGGGGGCGCAACTGGTGTTTCGCGCACAACGGTCAGCTCGCCGGTTTTGAGCCGATCAAGAGTTTTTACCGTCCGGTCGGCGATACCGACAGCGAAGCGGCCTTCTGCGATCTGCTCAATCGAGTGCGCGGTGCGTTCCCGGAACCGGTGGACATCGAAGAGTTGCTGCCGGACCTGGTCAGCGCCTGCGCCGAATACCGTGGCAAGGGCGTCTTCAATTGCCTGCTCAGCGACGGCGACTGGCTGTTCTGTTATTGCTCGACCAAACTGGCTCAGATCACCCGTCGCGCACCGTTCGGCCCGGCCCGCTTGAAGGATGTCGATGTGATCGTCGACTTCCAGGCCGAAACCACGCCCAACGATGTGGTGACAGTGATCGCTACCGAACCGTTGACCGAAAATGAAACCTGGACCCGTTACGAACCGGGCCAATGGAGCCTGTGGCGACGCGGTGAATGCGTCAGCCAGGGCAAGACCGAATAAGGATTCGCCTTCATGTTGCTCAGTTATCTACGGCTGGTGTTGTTCGCGGCGGGCCTGTTGATCGGTGTCCAGGTGCCTGGATTTATCAGCGATTACGCCAAGCGGGTGGAAGCGCATCTGCTCGAAGCGCAGACCAGCCTCAGTGGTTTTCAGGGCACTGCCAATCAGTTTTTCAAAGGTGACATGCAGGCCCTGGTCGCGCATTACCGCGCCAGCGAAGACCCGATATTTCGCAGCGATGCCGAGAGCCTGAGCAACATACTCAACCGTCAGCTGGCGCTGGATAAACAGTTCCAGGCCATGCAGGGCCCGTGGTACATCCGCTTTCTGCAGGTGGTATTGGCCGCAGATCCGGACATTCGCAAGGAAACCTGGAACGGCTATAGCTACCAGATCCTGCTGACACCGGAAGCGATGATCTGGGGCATGAGCGGCGCATTGTTGCTGTCGTTCGGCATCGAATGCCTGTTCCGGCTCATCGACTGGGTCGTGCTGGGCGGCAAGCGCCTGCGCCAGAGCCGGCCGATTGAAGATCGGGATGTGCGCGGGTTGTGAGTTGACACGGTCCTGTGGCGAGGGGGCTTGCCCCCGTTGGACTGCGCAGCAGTCCCATTTTTTGGGGGCTCCAACGGGGGCAAGCCCCCTCGCCACAGGATGCGATCAGTCAGCGAGGACGATGTAACTGTCACCCACCTTGGCCGCATACCCCACCAACACCTGCTGACACAACGCGACAATCTCCTCGACCCACTCCACCCCGGTCCGCCACGACACCACCACCTGCAGATCCGGTGGCCGCTGGGCGATATCGAGCAAGGTCAACTCGCCACGCGCCAGTTCCTCAGCCACCAGCACCGGTGGCAACGCACCAATGCCAAAGCCGTCGCGCAACAACCGGGTAATCGCCGACACCGAATTCACGCAGTTCAACCGCGGCGTCATCACGCCGTTGGCTTGCATCAGACTGAGGATGTCCTGATGCGGATGGGAGTTTTTCGAATAGGTGATGATCCGCTCCCGCGCCAGATCGGCAATGCCAGTATACGTGCGGTTGTAGAGGGACTGACTGGCGACGATCCAGCCCATTGGATGGCTGGCCAGTTCCAGGCTGCGCACGCTTTCCTGTCGCAGCAGATCGGTTTGCAGGATCAGATCGAGAAAGCCTTTTTGCAGCTGATCGCAGAGGTTGAGTGAGGTATCGGCGACCAGCTCGATTTCGACCAGCGGATAATGATCCATCATCTGCGCCACCAGGGGGCTCAGCCAGGTATGAATAACCGTGTCCATCACGCCGATCCGCACCCGCCCGACCTTGCTTGAACGGGTCTCGATCGACTGCTTGAGCGCCTGCATGGTGTCCATCATCTGCTCGGCGTAGTCGAGCACTTTCAAGCCTTCCGGCGTCAGGCTTACGCCGCGCGAGTCACGCAGAAACAGCTTCACCCCGAGCTCGCTTTCGAGCACCGCGATGCGGCTGGAAATTGACGCCTGGGTGGTGAAGAGCTTGTCCGCGGTCAGGCGAAAACTCTTGAGTCGGGCGACCCAGACAAAGGTCTCTAGGAACTTGAGATTCATGGGATCAACTTTTTCTTATGCCTGGACCGGGTTTTTATTAGTTGGACGCAACAGGGCCGGGCGCCCAAAAATCAGGCCATCCGGTTCCCACGATAGGCGTCGTCGGGGCTCAGAACAATACCAATAAAATTTGCACGGAGATTCGCCATGAGTGCGCCCGACACCACAGCCATCCCCAAGGCCACGGCTCGCCCCGGACCTTTCGACTGGTATCGCAACATCAACAAACAGGAACGCCGAACGTTCTGGAGCTGCAAGATCGGCTATGGCCTGGACGGCATGGACACCCAGATGCTCAGCTTCGTGGTGCCGACCCTGATTGCTATGTGGGGCATTACCACCGGTGAAGCGGGGCTGATTCACACCAGCACCCTGATCGCCTCGGCCATCGGCGGCTGGGTGGCGGGGATTCTCTCCGACCGCATCGGCCGCGTGCGCACCCTGCAACTGACCGTGCTGTGGTTCGCCTTCTTTACCTTCCTCTGCGGCTTCGCGCAAAACTACGAACAACTGCTGATCAGCCGCACCTTGATGGGCTTCGGTTTCGGCGGTGAATGGACGGCCGGCGCGGTGCTGATGGGTGAAGTGATTCGCGCCAAGGACCGCGGCAAAGCGGTGGGCATGGTGCAATCCGGTTGGGCGCTGGGCTGGGGGCTGACGGCGATTCTGTATGCGCTGCTGTTCTCGGTGTTGCCGCCGGAAGACGCCTGGCGTGCGCTGTTCATCCTCGGCATCGTCCCGGCGATTTTCGTGATCTTCGTCCGCCGTCTGGTCAAGGACCCGGAAATCTATCGCGAAGCCAAGGCAAAGGAAGAACCGAGCAACCCAGCGAAGTTCTACGAGATCTTTGCCCCCGGCATCCTCTTCACCACGATTCGCGCTTCGGTGCTGACCACGGGCGCACTCGGCGGTTACTACGCGATTACCTCGTGGTTGCCGACCTTTCTGAAGAACGAGCGGGGCTTGAGCGTACTCGGCACCGGCGGTTATCTGGCGATGGTGATCGTCGGTTCCTACGTCGGCTATGTCATCAGCGCGTATTTGACCGACATCCTCGGGCGCAAGAAGAACTTCATTCTGTTCGCCGTCGGCTCGTTCACCATCGTCTTGCTCTACACCCAATTGCCGGTCAGTAACGGCGTGATGCTGTGGCTGGGCTTCCCGCTGGGCTTCTTTGCTTCGGGGATTTTCAGCGGCATGGGCGCGTTTTTGACTGAGCTGTTTCCAACGCGGATTCGCGGCTCGGGCCAAGGCTTTTGCTACAACATCGGTCGGGCGCTGGCAGCGTTGTTCCCACTGTTTATCGGTTTGCTCAGCCAGAAAGTGCCGCTGAGCGTCGGCATCGGGGCGTTTGCGGCGGTGTCCTACGGCGTGGTGATCCTGGCGGCGTTGAGCCTGCCGGAGACCCGTGGCAAGCAACTTGATACCGAGTAACTGATAATCTGCCGGGCATGTTTTACAAGAATGTCCCGGCAGTAAAAAAAGAATATGCCTACAGGAGTGTTCACCGTGAGCCGCCTGCTATTGAACTGCGACATCGGCGAGAGTTTCGGCAACTGGACCATGGGTCTGGACGTCGAGGTCATGACCTTCATTGATTGTGCCAACATCGCCTGCGGCTTCCATGCCGGCGACCCGAGCATCATGCGCAAGACCGTCAGCCTGGCCCTGAGCCACGGCGTACAGATCGGCGCGCACCCGGCCTATCAGGATCTGGTCGGTTTCGGCCGGCGTTCCATGGCGTATACCGCCCAGGAACTGCAAGACATCCTGCATTACCAGATTGGCGCCCTCGACGGCATCTGCCGCGCTCAGGGCGGCAAGGTCAGTTACGTCAAACCCCACGGCGCGATGTACAACGACATGATGGCCAACCCGGCGCAATTGCGCGCGGTGATCCAGGCCGTGGCGGCATACGATCGCACGTTGCCGCTGATGCTGATGGCCACCCGCGACAACAGCGCCGCGCAGCAATTGGGCGATGAATACGGCGTGACCTTGTGGTTCGAAGCCTTCGCCGACCGCGCCTACGACAGCGCCGGCATGCTGGTTTCGCGGCAACAGCCGGGAGCGGTGCATCACGATCCCGAGAAGATCATCGAACAAGCGCTGATCATCGCCCATGGCGACTACCTCACGGCCAATGACGGCAGCGCTTTGCATTTGCAGGCCGACACCCTGTGCGTCCACGGCGACAACGCCAGTTCGGTGGCCGCCGTGCGGCGGATCCGCGAGGCCTTGAACCAGCAGAGCGCGTCATGAAACCTCGGGTGGAAGTGGTCGCGCTGGACTGCCTGATGGTGCGCCTGTTCGATGAAATCGCCGAAGCGAACATGCCGTGGATGCTCGCCGCCAGCGAAAGTCTGCGCGCTGCGTTCGGCGGGCATTTGATCGATCTGGTGCCGTCTTATACGACGCTGATGGTGCATTACGACCTGACCGTGCTTAGTCCGGCCCAGGCGCGTGAATTGATCGCTGAAGCGTTGATCGATCTTTCGCCCAATGCCAGTACCAGCGGCAAATGCCATGTGCTGCCGGTGTGGTACGACTTGAGCGTCGGCCCGGAACTGAGTCTGTTGTCCCAGCGCAGCGGCTTGTCGATGGACGAGGTGATCCGCCGCCACAGCGAGCGTGAGTACCAAGTGTTCGCGTTGGGCTTCGCGCCGGGTTTTGCCTTTATGGGCTTGGTGGAGGAGATCCTCGCCGCGCCACGCCTGAACACTCCGCGTAAGAAAGTGGCGGCGGGCAGCGTCGGCATTGCCGAGCGGCAAACCGCGGCTTACCCCGTGGTGTCCCCCGGCGGCTGGAACCTGATCGGCCGCACCCCGGCCAAACTGTTCGACCGTGAGCGGGACGGCTACAGCCTGATGCAACCGGGCGACACGGTGCGCTTCGAAGCCGTCAGCCATGCCGAGTTCATCAACCTGGGCGGTGACGACACGCCACTGGAGGCCCAGGCATGAGCCGTCTAAGCATTGAGGCGAGTACACCGCTGTGCCTGTTGCAGGACGCGGGGCGTTTTGGCGTGCGGCATTTGGGCGTAACCCAAGGCGGCGGGCTGGATTGGCGTTCGATGTCGTGGGCCAATTGGCTGCTCGGTAATGGGCTGGATGCGCCGGTGATCGAAATCACCCTCGGCGGCTTTACCGTCGTGGCCGAAGAGGATTGCGTGCTGGCGTTGGCCGGTGCGGATCTGGGCGCGCAAATTGATGGCGAGGCGTTGGCGCCGTGGCGCAGTTTCCGGCTGCAAAAAGGTCAGCGATTGCAATTCACCCAGCCGCTGCTTGGCGCTCGGGCCTATCTGGCGGCGCCGGGTGGGTTTGATGCGCCGAAGGTGCTGGGCAGCAGTGCGACGGTGGTCCGCGAGGAACTCGGCGGGCTGGATGGCATGGGGCGGCCGTTGACCAAGGATGCGCAGTTGAGCTATTCGGGCAGCCGGTTGATTCTGCTGCGAGAACTACCCCTGGAGCATGTCCCGGATCTGAAGCTCAATGCACCGCTGGACCTGGTGCTCGGCGCGCAGATTGGTGCGTTCGGCGGGCAAAGCCTGTTCGACGCGTTCAACAGTGTTTGGGAATTGGACAGCCGCGCCGACCGCATGGGCATTCGCCTGCTGGGTACGCCGCTGGAGTATCAGGGCAAACCGATGATCTCCGAAGGCATCCCGCTGGGCGCGGTGCAGGTCCCACCGGATGGGCAGCCGATTGTGTTACTCAATGATCGGCAGACCATTGGCGGTTATCCGCGATTAGGGGCGTTGACGCCGTTGGCACTGGCGCGGCTGGCGCAGTGTCTGCCGGGGGCGAAGGTCAGGTTGCGGCCGGTGGTGCAGGACGTGGCGCATCGGGAGCAGGTTGGGTATTTGCAGCGGTTCGTTAACCGCTGAAAGCTTCGCGGGCAAGCCTCGCTCCTACAGGTTTCGGTGTCCGTGAGACATGCACGAAACCTGTATGAGCAAGGCTTGCCCGCGAAGGCGTTATCACAAACGCCGCTTTACACGACCCTACCATTCGGTATCCGCAGAGTGCGCCATGCGATCAATATCGCTATAAGTGCCAAGCCGAATGTCACCCACGAAACCAGCCCGATACCACCCTCAAATGCGCTTCCCGCCTGCCTCATTAACTCGCTCGCCTGATCACCAGACAAATCTACCGTCACATTATGGGCACCTGACAGCGTCTCACTCGCCAGCATCGCCTGCGCTTCACTGAGAAAGCCCGGAAGCTGCAATATTCCACGATAGTAGGCGGTGACGAGACCACCGAGCACTGTCGTCCCCAACACTACGCCAACCTCATAGGCCGTTTCGCTAATGGCCGAAGCCGCACCCGCTTTTGCCGGCGGCGCAGCCGACAAAATTACATCGTTGGATACCGTCGCAATCGCGCCCACACCGATATTCAACAAGGCAAAAGCCACCACCAGAACTATCAAGTTACTACCCATGCCGGCGACCAGCAAAAACGCCGCTGCAGCAAACGCCATAAGAATGGGTACAAGAACATGCGTCTGTACTCGCTGTGCTACAGGTACGATCGCCATCCCCACTACGATCGCCATGATCTGACCCGGTACTAACGCGAGGCTAGCGTTCAAGGGTGACATCTGAAGGACGATTTGTAAGAACTGGGTGGTGAAAAATACGAAGCCGACGAGGAACGCAAGGCTCATCAGATTGATCACGACGGAGCCGCTGAAGGTACTACTGCGGAACAGATTCAAGTCCATCAGCGGCACCGGCAGACGTAACTGTCGCTGGACAAACATCCACCCAGCCACAGCGCCAACAACAAATGCTGTCAGCGCCATCCAGTCAACACCATCACTGGCGCTATGTTTGATGCCATAAACGATGGCGCTGAGAGCTACCATCGATTGCAGGATGCTTGTTGGGTCCAAAGGGCCTGTAGAGTCTCGCTCCGATTCAGGCAATAGCAGTGGTCCCAGAATCAGTAGTGGCACCAAAACGGGGACCGCGAGTAAGAAAATCGACCCCCAATCGAAAAACTCCAACAACACCCCGCCCACTAAAGGACCGAGCGCTGATCCAACAGTCAAAGTCGTTGCCCAGATCGCGACTGCAATTCTTCGTTCTTCTCGATCCTCGAACACCGAACGTATCAATGCCAGTGTTGAGGGCATAAGCATCGCACCGAAAATCCCCATGCAAGCGCGCCCGGTAATCAGTTGCGCCGCTGTATGAGAGTAGGCGGTCAGCACCGATACGATGACAAAGCCCAAAGACCCGGTGAGTAACAACTTGCGATGGCCGATTCGATCTCCCAGGCTACCCATAGACACCAGCAATCCCGCCAATACCAGCGAATAGGCATCTATCATCCACAATTGTTGGCTAGCACTTGGACGCAGGGCTTCCGCAATCTTTGGCAACGCAAACCCAAGCACCGTATTGTCAACTGTCACCAGCAATACAGGCAGCATCAGCATGCAGAGGCTTGACCACCGTTTTGATTTTAATCCGCGTTGTGCCGCCTTACTTATTAACGCCATTCGCCAAACCCCTTATCACCCACAAAACATTCACGGGAGATTTGCGAGACTCCCGTGAAAGAGTCCCTGTGCACTTCCCGAACGACGATGTCGTCAGTTCAGTAATGAAAAAACGTGCTGACAATCGACAGCGCCAGAGCTCAAACGAGTACCCAATGTATTTGAAATGCCCTGTAGGTCGTTTCTGAATTCATCGTAATCCTGGTCGCGAACATTTTTCATCAACCGCTCCATTCCCTCAGCGAGCGCAGAGCGCTGGTGGTTGGCTTGGTCATTTTCAAGCTGTATGTCCCAGTAGACTTCGGGTGGATTAACTAGAACCCGGGACAGTAACGCCATCATCGTGCGCATCGGTGGAGGCATCACCTCAAGTGCACTTTCCAAATCAAGTGAAGACCTTGCTAATGCCAGGCCAAACCCGAGAATTGCTGCATGAGGCAATGCCTGACAAAGCGCCATCAGTTCGTCATGGGCGACAGGCGTCATTCGCTTTACTTTCATACCTGCTTCCATCAGGTGTTGCTCGATGAAGGTCGAAGGTGAGTCGCTTTCTTCCAGACAAATTGCAACGGTGCGCCCCTGAACGGAGAGTTTGGGCGAAAACATCGGATTGATACCAACGAAGGGTTGAAGAGGCGAGGCATCCTTCAATGTTTTGTAAAACGGCTCCTGAACAGAGCAGGCGGGATGAACACAACGTTCTTTGAAACGGAGCTAACAACCCAAGGTATCGCATGGATAGCTACGCTTTCTGGTAGCGCAAACACCACTGCAACTGCCCCCTTGAATATCTGCTCGGTGTTACTGAACGGGCACATGACATCAATTTGATTGAAGCCTCTCTCATGCTCGGTTGATCGTCGATCTACGACCCGGACATCGTATCCGTATTGCATAAGGATCCGGCTGATCAAAGAGCCGACCAAGCCTGCACCGCCTAGCACGACAACTGCGTCACTCATCATCATTCGCTCCCTGCGACAAAACTGTAATAAGGCACACTAGCCTTCACCAAGGTTTCTTCAAGCTCTTGCTCTGGATCAGAATGCGCGACAATCGCGCCGCCAATTCCGAATTCCGCCTGGTTACCCCGTAGCACCGCCGTTCGAATGACAATGCTCAGTTCCGCGCCACCACTAAAAGACAACCAGCCTAATGCGCCTGAGTAGACTCCACGTGCTGAGGATTCCAGTACGTCAATAATTTCCATCGTGCGTTTCTTCGGGGCTCCCGTCATAGATCCACCCGGAAAACAGGCTCGTATTGCTTCGATCGTTGGAACATCTGAGCGCAGGTGGCCACGAACCGTTGAAACAAGTTGATGTACTGAAGAAAAGCTTTCTACTGAAAATATCTCGGGAACATGCACACTTCGCTGTTTTCTGCCAAGACTCGCCTGGCATTCTCATTTTTTAAGATACCGCCTTCAGCAACAAATGCGGCATCCAGTTTTTCCAGCAAAAGATGGGAGTTCACCGAATGCTCGTTTGGTATGTGCAATCCCCGTAGTGGGCGAACCAAATTACTCGGCTTAAGCCACTCCAATTTAGCCGGATCAACAACTTCGAACGGTTCACCACAGTCCCGAAGTATGCTTTGGATGATGTCGAAATTAACGGTGTCCACTTCATGCATGCCGGCGGTATTGAGCAGTACATGGGTTCCGATTGCGGTAAATAGCGATGTATAGTCGCCTGAAGATGTTGCCAGTCGCTCCGCCCAGTTTGACCATAAGCGTTGCGCTTGTAGGTCCATGTTTAACTTCAGTCGTCCGAATTCACTTGCGAGTAGGCCACTTGTAATTTCACCGAAACATCCATTCATCGCACCAGCAGCTTTGGATGCTGAGTTGTTCGCGAGCAAGCCCGCTCCTACAGGTTTCGTGTTAACCCTGAGCGAGGCTTGCCCGCGAAGGCGTCATCCCAGACAACAAATATCTCTACTTGGAAAGAAACCGCATCCCTTCTTCCAACCCCCGCAACGTCAGCGGGTACATCCGGTCTTCAATCAGATCCCGAACAATGTTGGTCGACGAGGTATAGCCCCACGTATCTTTCGGATACGGGTTAATCCAGATCAGTTTCTTGTATTTCTCCATGAAGCGCTGCATCCACAGGTAGCCCGGCTCTTCGTTCCAGTGCTCGACGCTGCCGCCGGCCTGGGTGATTTCGTAGGGCGCCATGGCGGCGTCGCCGATGAAGATCACTTTGTAGTCGGCGCCGTACTTGTGCAGCAGGTCCTGGGTCGAAAAACGCTCGGAGGTGCGGCGCATGTTGTTCTTCCACACCGCTTCGTAAACGAAGTTGTGGAAGTAGAAGTACTCCAAATGCTTGAACTCGGTCTTGCAGGCCGAGAACAGTTCTTCGCAGATCTTCACGTGGGCGTCCATCGAGCCGCCGATGTCGAACAGCAGCAACAGCTTGACGGTGTTGCGCCGCTCCGGCCGCATCTGGATGTTCAGCAGTCCGGCATCGCGAGCGGTGTGGTCGATGGTGCCGTCGATGTCCAGTTCTTCCGCCGCGCCTTGGCGAGCGAATTTACGCAGGCGACGCAACGCCACCTTGATGTTGCGAGTGCCCAGTTCCACCGAGTCGTCGAGGTTTTTGTACTCGCGCTGATCCCAGACTTTGACCGCTTTGCCCTGGCGCTTGCCGGCATCGCCGACCCGGATGCCTTCCGGGTTGAACCCACCGGAACCGAACGGGCTGGTGCCGCCGGTGCCGATCCATTTGTTGCCGCCAGCGTGGCGTTCTTTCTGTTCTTCAAGACGCTTCTTGAATTCCTCGATCAGTTTGTCGAGGCCGCCGAGGGACTGGATCGCCGCGCGCTCTTCGTCGGTCAGTGAGCGTTCGAATTCCTTGCGCAGCCAGTCTTCAGGAATCAGCGCTTGAAGGTGATCGTCGAGTTTTTCAAGGCCGTTGAAATAGGCCCCGAACGCGCGGTCAAACTTGTCGAAATGCTTTTCGTCCTTCACCAGGATCGCCCGCGACAAGTAATAGAATTCGTCCATGTCGGCGAAGGTCACGCGCTGTTTCAGCGCGTTGATGAGGTCCAGCAATTCGCGCACCGATACCGGCACCTTGGCTGCACGCATTTCATTGAACAGGTTGAGCAGCATGGCTATCTTCTCAAATGATCAGCGAGTGCCGCGACGGCTCATGAACGCCAGACGCTCAAGCAATTGCACGTCCTGTTCGTTCTTCACCAGCGCGCCGGCCAACGGCGGAATCGCCTTGGTCGGATCACGTTCGCGCAGCACCGCTTCGCCGATGTTGTCGGCCATCAGCAACTTCAGCCAGTCCACCAGTTCTGAAGTCGATGGCTTCTTCTTCAGGCCGGGTACTTTGCGCACGTCAAAGAACACATCGAGCGCTTCGCTGACCAGGTCCTTCTTGATGTCCGGGTAATGCACGTCGACGATCTTCTGCAACGTAGTGCGATCCGGGAATGCGATGTAGTGAAAGAAGCAGCGGCGCAGGAAAGCGTCCGGCAATTCCTTTTCGTTGTTCGAAGTAATGATGATGATCGGACGTTTTTTCGCCTTGATCGTCTCGTCGATCTCGTAAACGTAGAACTCCATCTTGTCGAGTTCTTGCAGCAGGTCGTTGGGGAACTCGATGTCGGCCTTGTCGATTTCATCGATCAGCAGAATCACTCGTTCTTCCGATTCGAAGGCCTCCCAGAGCTTGCCCTTTTTCAGGTAGTTGCGAACGTCGTGGACCTTTTCCGTGCCCAGTTGCGAATCGCGCAGGCGGCTGACGGCGTCGTACTCGTACAGGCCCTGATGCGCCTTGGTGGTGGATTTGATATGCCAGGTGATCAGCTTGGCGCCAAAGGATTCGGCCAGCTGCTCGGCGAGCATGGTCTTGCCCGTGCCTGGCTCACCCTTGACCAGCAACGGACGCTCCAGGGTGATAGCGGCATTGACCGCCAGCTTCAGGTCATCGGTGGCGACGTAGGCCTGGGTGCCTTCGAACTTCATCTGCTAATCCTCGAACGGTGATGCCGGCCTGACGGGAGGGCAGGGCGAATAAATAGAGTCCCCGACTATAACGCGCCGCCCCGTCGACTGTGAACGCAGACGGCGTATTCAGTCTCTGAATGGCGCGTCACATCTTGACTTGGTATGGGGCATGGCCAGTATGGAGCTATCTCCATTCGGGCGATGCAAAAGCGGCCGAGGACCCCGGCCGCTATATCGTTCCTCGAGACGTTAACCGGCATCCGGTTTCGGCCGCTCATAACGGGCGTTGAATGCCTGCACAAAACCGTTACGCAGAATCTGCAGGAAGGCTTCAAACGCATTGACATCCTGCTGGTGCACATTGCCGCTGAGTTCAACGCGGGTGGCGAACTGGTTTTTCTGCTGGTTCTTGAGCACGGTCTCGGTACCGCCGACCAGCGCTTCCCAAACGGAGCGGAACAATCCCTTTTTCTCATTGGCGACATCCTGCTGCCAATTGAACACGTCGACATCGCGCAGCAGTGGCTTGATGTAGCCCTTTAATTGCGCGTTGTTGGCCTCGGCTTCGATGACGACGTCTCCGTGGCCGGCGTTGAAATCGAACTTGCCATAGGCCGACGCGAAGTCGTTCATGCGCTTGAGCTCGATGCCTCTGGCACGCAGACGGAAATCGAAGTCTTCGAAGTCGCTCAGCGGGTCGAACGTGGCCGTGGCTTCCAGTGGCGCATGTCCCAACAGCAACGCCTTGCCTTCGAAGCGGGCGTCGCGCTTGCCCTCGGTATCGACAACGTTGGTCAGGTTGAAAATGCTTGCGTTGATCTGCGTCGCATTCATGTTCACCGGGGGCTTGGAATTGAAGTTGCGGAAGCTGACCTTGCCATCGGAGATGCGCACTTCGTTCAGGGTGATCGGCGCCAGTTTGCCCAACTGTTCACGCCAGTCGGTGCCTTGACCGGTCTGGGAATTCTGTTTGTTGGCGCCGCCGTCGACGAAGTTCACCTCAGGGTTAAAGAACTGTACTTCGGCCACTACGGCATGGTCATACCAGAGCGAGTGCCAGCTAACGGACAGGTCAATCACGGGTGCATTAACGAACGGCACCGGAACCTTGCCGTCGACTTTGACGATCTTCAGGCCATTGATCTTGTAGGCGCCGCGCCACAGTGCCAGATCGACGTCCGTCACCTGGCCGCGATAGTCGCCCATGTCAGCCAGCTTGTCGTTCAAGTAATCGCGGACCATGTAGGGTAAAGCGATATGCAGTGCGATCAGCAGCACAACGAGGCCGACAAGGACCCACAGGGGCCAACTGTATCTGCGTTTCATAATGGCAATTCTCCAGCGGTGTAAAGGCATTGACTGCGCTGTCGGCCGGACGTTCGACTGACTGGACGCCCACGGGCAACAGGCATACCGTTATGGGCTTCTTCAATGCTGTACAAGGACCCAGCCATGAGCCGTATTTTTGCTGATAACGCCCACTCCATCGGCAACACGCCGCTGGTTCAGATCAACCGTATCGCCCCGCGCGGTGTGACCATTCTGGCCAAGATCGAGGGGCGTAACCCTGGTTATTCCGTCAAGTGCCGGATCGGCGCGAACATGATCTGGGACGCTGAAAGCACCGGAAAACTCAAACCTGGCATGACCATCGTTGAGCCGACCTCGGGCAACACCGGGATCGGCCTGGCGTTCGTTGCAGCCGCGCGCGGTTACAAATTGATGCTGACCATGCCCGCGTCCATGAGCATCGAACGGCGCAAGGTGTTAAAAGCCTTGGGTGCCGAACTGGTGCTGACCGAACCGGCCCAGGGCATGAAAGGCGCCATTGAAAAAGCTGCCGAAATCGTAGCGAGCGATCCATCCACTTACTTCATGCCAGGCCAGTTCGATAACCCGGCAAACCCGGCGATCCATGAGAAAACCACGGGCCCGGAAATCTGGAACGATACCGACGGCGCCGTCGATGTTTTGGTGGCTGGCGTTGGAACCGGCGGAACCATTACCGGTGTGTCGCGGTATATCAAGAATACGCAAGGCAAGCCGATTCTGTCGGTTGCGGTTGAACCGGTGTCGTCCCCCGTGATTACCCAGGCGCGGGCGGGTGAGGAAATCAAACCGATCGCACCGCACAAGGTTCAGGGTATCGGCGCCGGGTTTGTGCCCAGGAACCTCGACTTGTCAATGGTTGACCGGGTCGAGCTGGTCACCGACGAGGAATCGAAAGCGATGGCTCTGCGCTTGATGCAGGAAGAGGGGATTTTGTGCGGCATTTCCTGCGGTGCGGCGATGGCAGTGGCAGTTCGACTGGCTGAAACCCCGGAAATGCAAGGCAAGACAATTGTCGTAATCCTGCCCGACTCTGGTGAACGTTACCTGTCGAGCATACTCTTCAGCGATTTGTTCACTGATCAGGAGAACCAGCAGTAAGTGAGCCACTCCATGGGGGATTGATTCACGTCAGCCCCCGTTCAGCCAACCTGTGTTAACTAAAGCTTTATTGCACTTTCATCAACACTGAATATGAAAAGTGCAGGTTTTTCCGCTGGGCTTGAGTGTTTATCATGCCCGGCTGCCGCGTCGGGTAAATGGCGCTGAGTGAAGTTGTTTATAATCAAGGAGTTATTGATGAGCGTTTCCTTTGCCGCGAAGGCTTCGTTGTTGCTGCTGTTCCTGGGCAGCACGCTGTATGTGCATTTGCGTGGCAAGGCGCGTTTACCGGTGCTGCGCCAGTTTGTTAACCATTCCGCGCTGTTTGCTCCCTACAACGCCTTGATGTATCTATTTTCCAGTGTGCCCTCCAAACCCTACCTGGACCGCAGCAAGTTCCCCGAACTGGATGTACTCAAAGACAACTGGGAAACAATCCGCGACGAAGCGATGCACCTGTTCGACGAGGGTTACATTCGCGCCGCCGAGAAAAACAACGACGCTGGTTTCGGCTCTTTCTTCAAAAAAGGCTGGAAGCGTTTTTACCTCAAGTGGTACGACAAACCGCTGCCGTCAGCCGAGGCCCTGTGCCCAAAAACCGTGGCACTGGTCAGTAGCATTCCCAACGTCAAGGGCGCCATGTTCGCCTTGCTTCCAGGCGGCAGCCACCTCAATCCGCATCGTGATCCGTTCGCCGGCTCACTGCGTTACCACTTGGGGTTGTCGACGCCGAACTCGGAAAACTGCCGTATTTTCGTCGATGGCCAGGAGTACGCCTGGCACGATGGGGAAGATGTCATGTTCGATGAGACTTACGTGCACTGGGTCAAGAACGAAACCGGGATAACCCGGGTGATACTGTTTTGCGATGTGGAACGGCCGCTGCGCAATCGCCTGATGGCCCGCATCAACCGTGCGATCAGTGCCTTCCTGGGCCGCGCTACCGCGCCGCAAAATGTCGAAGAAGAACGAGTGGGTGGAATCAATCAGGCCTACGCCTGGAGCAAGCGTTTCAGTGATACCTTCAGTGGCGCGGTCAAACAATGGAAGCGTCGCCATCCCAAGGCGTACCGCGTGATGCGCCCGGTGCTCGCGGTGGTGATACTGACGTTGCTGGGGTATTGGTTGTTCAAGTGATGCGCTCGCAAGTGCCCCCGTTGCAACCGGAGCCGGTCATATCAGCTGTGTTCAATTGCTAGCCGATCACGCGAGGTAATCGGGTGAGAATTCCGTGATCAATTCCGATGGCCTGCAGGAGCTGGCTTGCCGGCGACGGCGCCATCAGCAACAGCGAACATTATCTGGACACCGGCGCGGCAGGCTGCACCACCGCAGGCTTCAACACCAGCCACAACGCCGCCCCGATCAACACGCCGCCATAGATATGCGCCATCGACAGCGGCTCATCCAGCAGCAGCGCACCCCATAGCACCCCGAACGGCGGAATCAGGAAGGTCGTGGTCATCGACTTCACCGGCCCGACCGAGCTGAGCAGGCGGAAGTAAATGATGTACGCCAATGCGGTACATACCAGCCCCAACCCCAGTAACGATAGCCAGACACTCCAGCCGCCCCAGCTCGCCGGGGGCTGGGTGATCACGCTGTAGCCGAACAGCGGCAGCAGGAACAGCGTTGCCCCAAGCATGCTGCCCACCGCCGACAGTCGACTGTCCAGGCCACCGGCCTGATCCAGCCAGCGCCGCGCAAGAAACCCGGCAAAGCCGTAGCAAGTGGTCGCGAGCAGGCAGGCCAGGGCGCCCATCAGCAATTCCATGTCGAACGCCACCGGCCCGGCGCGAGTCAGGATGCCCACGCCGAACAACCCCAGACTCACCCCGCCAAGCTTGGCTGCCGTGAGTTTTTCATGGAAGAACAGGCCGCCAATCAACACGCCCATCAGCGGCGTCGTCGCATTGAAGATCGCCGAGTAACCGGCGGGCAGCACTTGCGCGGCCACGGAGTACAGGGTCGCCGGGATGCCGGAGTTGATCACCCCCAGCAGCATCACGGTCTTGAGCTTGCCTTTGAAATCCCAGCTGATGCGCATCAGCCCGAGGATTACCAGCAGACCGAGCGCTGCAATCGACACGCGAAAAAACGCGGTTGGCACGGTGCCGATGACCGGCGCGATGATGCGCATGAACAGAAAGCTCGCGCCCCAGATCGCTGCCAGCGACAGTAATCGGACAATATCGACAGGGCTCACGGTGCACTCCTTCCTTGCTGGGGGCGAGAGTGTTGCTGAGTGTGTCCTCTACCGCAACCGAAAAACGAGCAGCCAACCCCCGAGGAGAGCACGTAACTCTCGGCAAAAATTCCACTTCTCCTGTACCCGGTTCACTGGCTAAGCTCAGGGCTCGTCAATTCCCGCAGAGGTCTCACCATGCCGCAGCAATGGCCAGCCATCGACATCGCCCGCAGGATCCTTGATGGCTTTGACGATTACCGCGAGCATTTCCGGCAGATTACCGACGGCGCCCGGGCACGGTTCGAGCAAGCGCAATGGCAGGAGGCGCAAACCGCCTCGGCAGCGCGCATAAGCCTGTATGAAGAAAAAGTCGGCGAGACCGTCGGGCGGTTGCGCGAAGCCTTCGAAAACGACACGTTGATGGACGTCAGTTGCTGGCCGCTGGTCAAGAGCGCCTACATCAGCCTGATCGATTTGCGTTTCGATGATGAATTGTCCGAGACCTGGTACAACTCGATTTTCTGCGGACTGTTCAGCCACGACCTGATCAGCGACGGCTGCATGTTCATCCACACCACGCGGCCGAGCCTGCGTCGGGCCCGTGCTGCGCAAACCCGAACCTACAAGCCTCAAGGGCAATTGTCGGTGATGCTGGCGAGCATTTTTGCCGACTACCGCTTCAGCGAGGACTACGCCGACTTGCCCGGCGACCTCAGCCGCCTGGAAACTCAACTGCGCGAGAATTTGCCCGACTGGGTCTGCAAGGACCCGGAGCTGAGCGTTGAACTGTTTTCCTCGGTGCTCTATCGCAACAAAGGCGCGTACCTGGTCGGGAGGATTAACACCCGCGACGAACAGTGGCCGCTGGTGATTCCATTGTTGCACCGCGAAGGGCGCGGGATTCAGATCGATGCGCTGATCACCGATGAAGCGGATGTGTCGATCATCTTCTCGTTTACGCGCTCCTATTTCATGGTCGATGTACCGGTGCCGGCAGAGTTCATCGGTTTCCTGCGGCGCATTCTGCCGGGTAAGCACATCGCCGAGCTGTACACCTCGATCGGTTTCTACAAACACGGCAAATCGGAGTTCTACCGCGCACTGATCAATCACCTGGCCAATACCGACGATCAGTTCATCATGGCCCCCGGCGTGCGCGGCATGGTCATGAGCGTGTTCACCCTGCCGGGTTTCAACACCGTTTTCAAAATCATCAAGGACCGCTTCTCTCCATCGAAAAACGTTGACCGCGCCACCGTGATCGAAAAATACCGGCTGGTGAAGAGCGTTGATCGGGTAGGGCGCATGGCCGATACCCAGGAGTTTGCCGACTTCCGTTTTCCGCTGAGCAAATTCGAGCCGGGGTGTCTCGAGGAACTGCTGGAAGTCGCCGCGTCCACGGTCTCGGTAGAAGGCGACACGGTGTTAATCCGCCACTGCTGGACCGAGCGGCGGATGACGCCGTTGAACCTGTACCTGGAAAACGCCAACGAGGCGCAGGTGCGCGAAGCGCTGGAGGATTATGGGCTGGCGATCAAGCAACTGGCGGCGGCAAACATTTTTCCCGGCGACATGCTGCTGAAAAATTTCGGCGTAACCCGCCACGGGCGCGTGGTGTTTTACGACTATGACGAAATCTGTTTCCTCACCGAGGCCAACTTCCGCCACATCCCGCAGCCGCGCACTCCCGAGGATGAGATGGCGTCGGAGCCGTGGTATTCAATCGGGCCGCTGGATGTGTTCCCCGAGGAGTTTCCACCGTTTTTGTTCGCCGATTCGGGGCAGCGCAAGTTGTTCGATCAGTTGCACGGCGAGTTGTACAACGCCGATTACTGGAAAAGCCTGCAGGAGGCGATCCGGGAAGGCAAGGTGATCGACGTGTTCCCGTATCGACGCAAGGGCCGGGATACCGAATAATCCCTATTTTCATGTAGCAGCTGGCGAAGCCTGCGTCCGAGGACGAAGTCCTCGCAATCCAGAGCCTGTGTAGCAGCTGGCAAAGCCTGCGTCCGAGGACGAAGTCCTCGCAATCCAGAGCCTGTGTAGCAGCTGGCGAAGCCTGCGTCCGAGGACGAAGTCCTCGCAATCCAGAGCCTGTGTAGCAGCTGGCAAAGCCTGCGTCCGAGGACGAAGTCCTCGCAATACGGTGCTCGCAGTGCATTTGAACAACTCTGAACGCAGTTTTCGCGGGCGCTTCGCACTCGAACGCAGGCTGCGCCAGCTGCTACAAGGGATCTCGTTCGTCCTCTAAATCTGCGACAATCGCCCCCCTGCGCCACTAGACGACTGAATTGCGTACCCGATGACCGACGAATCGCCCTCCATCGACAAATTGTTGAAAAACCTCGATCACGCCATGCTCGCCGACCGTCACCGGCTGCGGCGGCAGTTGCTCGAGTTGCGCAAGAAACCTGACGAGGCCAAGCTGGCCCAGTGGGCGACGCGCCTGCAGGCGTCCTGTGATCAGGTGCTGGCGCGGCGTGCCAGTCTGCCGGTGGTGCGTTATGACGACAGCCTACCGATTGCCGCCAAGCGCGACGAGATCAAAGCGGCGCTGCTCAAGCATCAGGTGCTGATCATCGCCGGCGAAACCGGCTCGGGCAAAACCACTCAGCTGCCGAAGATCTGCCTGGAAATCGGCCGCGGTCAGCACGGCCTGATCGGCCACACCCAGCCCCGTCGGATCGCCGCACGCAGTGTCGCCAGCCGGGTCGCCGAAGAGCTCGGCACACCGTTGGGCGCGCTGGTCGGCTATCAAGTACGCTTCGAGGACCAGAGCGATTCGAACACCCTGATCAAACTGATGACCGACGGCATCCTGCTCGCGGAAACCCAGAACGACCGCTACCTCGAACGCTACGACACGATCATTGTCGACGAAGCCCACGAGCGCAGCCTCAACATCGACTTCCTGCTCGGTTACCTGAAAACCCTGCTGCCGCGTCGCCCGGACCTGAAAGTCATCATCACCTCGGCAACCATCGACCTTGAACGGTTCTCCAAGCATTTTGATGATGCGCCGATCGTCGAAGTCTCTGGTCGCACCTTCCCGGTCGAGACCTGGTATCGCCCGCTGACCCTGGAACAGGACGAAGAGGGCAACCGCGTCGAGGATGACTTGACCGTCGACCAGGCAATCCTCGCCACCCTCGACGAAATTGCCGCGTTCGAACGTAGCGAGCGCAAGAGCCCCGGCGACGTGCTGGTGTTCCTGCCCGGTGAGCGCGAGATTCGCGATGCGGCGGACATGCTGCGCAAGGCCCAGCTCAAACACACCGAAATCCTGCCGCTGTACGCGCGTTTGTCACCGGCCGAACAGCAGCGAATCTTCCAGTCACACCCGGGCCGCCGTGTGGTGTTGGCGACCAACGTCGCGGAAACCTCGCTGACCGTGCCAGGCATCCGCTACGTAATCGACAGCGGCACCGCGCGCATCAGCCGTTACAGCTACCGCGCCAAGGTCCAGCGCCTGCCGATCGAAGCTATTTCACAGGCCAGCGCCAATCAGCGAAAGGGTCGCTGCGGACGCGTCGAACCGGGCATCTGCGTGCGCCTGTTCAGTGAAGAAGATTTCCTCGGGCGCCCGGAATTTACCGATCCGGAAATCCTGCGCACCAACCTTGCCGCGGTGATTCTGCAGATGCTTCATCTGCGTCTTGGCGAGATCACCGATTTTCCGTTCATCGAGCCTCCGGATGGCAAAGCCATCAGCGACGGTTTCAACCTGTTGCAAGAGCTGTCAGCGGTGGACCGTAACAGTCAGCTGACTCCGCTCGGTCGTCAGCTGGCGCGGCTGCCGGTTGATCCGCGCATGGGCCGCATGCTGCTTGAAGCGGCGAAGCTTGGCAGTTTGCAGGAAGTGCTGATCGTCGCCAGCGCCATGTCTATTCAGGACCCGCGCGAGCGGCCGCCGGAGCGTCAGCAAGCGGCGGATCAGGCGCACGCGCAGTGGAAAGACGTCGACTCGGATTTCGCCGGGCTGGTCAACCTGTGGCGTGGTTTCGAAGAGCAGCGCCAGGCGTTGACGGCGAGTCCGCTGCGCAACTGGTGCCGCAAGAATTTCCTCAATTACCTGCGGCTGCGCGAGTGGCGCGACTCGCACCGTCAGCTGAGCCTGATCTGCCGCGACATGCAGTTGAGCCTGAACAAAGAACCGGCGGATTATCCGAAACTGCATAAAGCGGTATTGTCCGGCTTGCTCAGCCAGATCGGCCAGAAAACCGAAGACGGCGACTACCTCGGCGCGCGTCAGCGCCGCTTCTGGATTCATCCGTCATCGGGCCTGGGCAAGAAGCGTCCGCAATGGCTGATGACCGCCGAGCTGGTGGAAACCACTAAGCTCTATGCGCGCATGGTCGCCAAGATCGATGCCGACTGGATCGAGCCACTGGCGGGGCACCTGATCAAGAAAAACCACTTTGAACCGCACTGGGAGAAGAAGCGCGGCCAGGTCGTGGCGTTCGAGCAAATCACTTTGTTCGGGCTGATCGTGGTCGGTCGGCGGCCGGTGCATTATGGGCCGATTGACCCGGTGGTTTCGCGCGAGTTGTTCATTCGCGAAGGCCTGGTGCGTGGCGAAATCCAGTCCAGGGCCAAATGCCTGACCGCCAATAAGCAGCTGCTGGAACAACTGGACGAACTGGAAGCCAAGGCCCGTCGCCGCGATATTCTGGCCGACGAAGAAACCCTGTTCGCGTTCTACGATGCCCGGCTGCCGGCCGAGATCCATCAAACCGCAACTTTCGACAGCTGGTACCGGGTCAACAGCCAGAAAGACCCGCAACTGCTGATCATGCGTGAAGAAGACGTGCTGGCCCGCGAAGCCAGTGAAGTCACCGCGCAGCATTACCCGGACACGCTGCACATCGGCGATCTGGAGCTGGCGCTCAGTTACCACTTTGAACCGAACCACCCGCGCGACGGTGTCACCCTGCGAGTGCCGGCGCCATTGTTGCCGATGCTGCCGCCGGAACGTCTGGAGTGGCTGGTGCCGGGGGTGATCGAAGCCAAGTGCGTCGCACTGGTACGAAACCTGCCCAAGGCGCTGCGCAAAAATTTCGTGCCAGTGCCGGATTTCGTCAAAGCCGCATTGCAGCGCATGACGTTCGCCGAGGGTTCGCTGCCGCAAGCGTTGGGCCGTGAACTGTTGCGCATGACCGGTGCACGCGTCAGCGATGAAGCCTGGGCTGAAGCGGCGCAACAGGTGGACAGCCATTTGCGGATGAACCTGGAGATCGTCGACGGTCAAGGTAAATTCCTCGGCGAAGGCCGCGATCTGGCCGAGTTGACCGCACGGTTCGCCGAGGCCAGTCAAGCTGCGCTGGCAGTGCCGCAAACCGCGAAAAGTCAGCAGCCGGTGGAGGCGAAAGTCTTCGCGGCGGTGGCGGAAAAAACCCAGCAGAAGATCGCCGGTCTGTCGATGACGGTGTATCCGGCGCTGGTGGAAGAAGCCGGCACGGTCAAGGAAGGGCGTTTTTCCACCCCGGCCGAAGCCGAGTTCCAGCACCGTCGCGCCTTGCAGCGTTTGCTCATGCAGCAGTTGGCGGAACCGGCAAAATTCCTTCGTGGCAAGCTGCCGGGGCTGACCGAGCTGGGCCTGATGTACCGCGAGTTGGGGCGCATCGACGGCTTGGTGGAAGACATTTTGCTGGCCAGCCTCGACAGCTGCATCCTTGAAGGCGAAGACCCGCTGCCGCGCGACGGCGCCGGATTGGCGGCACTGGCCGAACGCAAACGCGGCGGCTGGACCGAACATGCCGAGCGGTTGGCCAAGCTGACGCTGGAGATTCTCAAGCTTTGGCACGGACTGCAAAAGCGCTTCAAGGGCAAGATCGACCTGGCGCAAGCCGTAGCCCTGAACGACATCAAGCAGCAGATCAGCCATCTGGTGTACCCGGGTTTTGTCCGGGAAACGCCGATGCAGTGGCTCAAGGAGTTGCCGCGTTATTTGAAAGCTGTCGAGCAGCGTTTCGAAAAACTTGCCGCGCAGGTGCAGAAGGACCGGGTCTGGAGCGGTGAGTTGTCTGGCCTGTGGGCGCAATACCAGGCTCGCGCAGGTAAACATGCGCAAGAGGGCAAACGCGATCCGCAGCTTGAGTTGTACCGCTGGTGGCTGGAAGAGTACCGGGTTTCACTGTTTGCCCAGCAGTTGGGGACCAAAGTGCCGATCTCCGATAAGCGGTTGGGCAAGCAGTGGAGTCAGGTCGAGCCTTAGGCCCGAGGCTTGGGCAAAACCCGTGGGAGCGAACCTGCTCGCTATCGGGGCCATCACATTCCACATCCGTGTTGCATGTCAGGCCGCCATCGCGAGCAGGCTCGCTCCCACAGGTTTTTGTTTGCCTGTAGAGGGGGCTTATCCAGCAAACAGGGCGAAAACCGCAGGTTTATGGCAAACTTCGCGCCTATAAACGCCGGTCCCGCGGTTTTGAGCCTTCGACGGTTCGGGCGGATCGGAATAAAGCGATGCCTTGCGTGCTTCCGCGACGGGAGCAGCCCCATTGTGTGTTGGTACGTCGGTGCCAGCGCTTTCTGCCTGAACAGATTAGAGAAACGACCATGCATAACGTCGTCATCAGTGGCACCGGCCTGTACACCCCGGCCAATAGCATCTCCAATGAAGAGCTGGTGCAGTCTTTCAACGCCTATGTCGCGCTGTTCAACGCCGACAACGCGCAGGCCATCGAACGCGGCGAAGTGGCCGCGTTGACCGAGTCCAGCGCTGCGTTCATTGAAAAAGCTTCAGGCATCAAAAGCCGCTACGTCATGGACAAGGACGGCATTCTGGACCCACGGCGCATGGCGCCGCGTTTACCGGAACGGTCGAACGACGAGTGGTCGGTGCTCTGCCAGATGGCCATCGTTGCTGCCGAGCAAGCGTTGCAGCGTGCCGGCAAGACCGCTGCGGACATCGACGGCGTGATCGTCGCCTGCTCCAACCTGCAACGCGCCTACCCGGCCATCGCCATTGAGGTCCAGGAAGCATTGGGTATTGCGGGTTTCGGTTTCGACATGAACGTTGCATGCTCCTCGGCAACCTTTGGTATTCAGGCTGCGGCCAACAGCGTGCAGTTGGGCCAGGCCCGGGCGATCCTGATGGTCAACCCGGAAGTCTGCACCGGCCACCTGAACTTCCGTGACCGCGACAGCCACTTCATCTTCGGCGACGCCGCCACCGCAGTGATCATCGAACGCGCTGATCTGGCGACATCCCCTTACCAGTTCGATGTGGTCAGCACCAAACTGTTGACCAAGTTCTCCAATAACATCCGTAACAACTTCGGCTTCCTCAACCGCGCAGCGGAGGAGGGCATCGGTGCCAAAGACAAATTGTTCGTGCAGGAAGGCCGCAAGGTGTTCAAGGACGTCTGCCCGATGGTCGCCGAGCTGATTGCCAAACACCTGGAAGAAAACCAGCTCAACGTCGGCGACGTGAAGCGCTTCTGGCTGCACCAGGCCAACCTGAGCATGAACCATCTGATTGTGAAGAAGCTGTTGGGCCGCGAAGCGACCGAAGAAGAAGCGCCTGTGATTCTCGACACCTACGCCAACACCAGTTCTGCGGGCTCGGTGATCGCGTTTCACAAAAACCAGGATGACCTGGCCGCCGGTTCGCTGGCAGTGCTCAGCTCGTTCGGCGCCGGTTATTCGATTGGTAGCGTGATTCTGCGCAAGCGTTAATTTGCTGGCACTTCAGAGCAAACAGATACCTTTGCGGTAGCGGGACTTGCCTGCGGTGAGGGGGCTTGTCTGTGGTGAGGGGGCTTGCCTGTGGTGAGGGGGCTTGTCTGTGGTGAGGGGGCTTGCCCCCGTCGGACTGCGAAGCAGTCCTGAAAATATGCCATTCAAAGCATCTGCAAATTTCTGTTTACCAGTATTGGGACCGCTTCGCGGTCCAACGGGGGCAAGCCCCCTCGCCACAGATAAATCCCTTACACAGATAAATCCCTTACACAGATAAATCCCTTACACAGATAAATCCCTTACACAGATAAATCCCCTGCCACAGACAAATCCCCTACCGCAGACAAATCCCAGCCACAGTCGAATCCCTGCCACAGATGAACCCATGCCACAAATAAATCCCCTGCCACGGAATCCCATCACAGGGGCGCTACATGCACAAAAAAACTCGCGCTGCTGTATCGGCCGGATGAGGGGCCGTTACGTCAGCGCGAGTTTGTGAAAGCCGCCCAGGCATCCTTTCCCAGGCTGATTAGCTGCTAAATCAGAACTTGGCTTCAGCATCCAGTTGCAGAGTGTTGATTTTCGAGTCCCGCAGCGTGGCGTTGGTGTAGTCGGATTTTGCCATCAGGTAAGTCGCGCCCAGCGAGAAGTTCTTGTCCAGCTCGTAGCTGACTTTGAACTTGCTGCCACGCGAACCGGTGAAACCGTTGGCGAAGTCGGAATCGGTGAAGGCGCCGACCACGGCGTTGCGCTGTACATCGCGGTAGTTGTAGTCCAGGCCGAAGCCGTAGAACTTGGTCTTGACGCCAGCCAGCCAGCCCATGTCCTGATCGTTGCTGGCGTCGTCGTTGCTGACGACCTGACCGTAGAGCGACAACGGCAATGGCAGACCGCTGATGTCCAGCGAGCCGAAGCCCTCGTACAGTTTGAATTCTTCGCCCGCGCTGTTGCCGTTGATGGCCAGGAGGGTGGTGTCGTTGTCGTTGTCGTAACCATAGACGCTGCCGCCCAAGGTCATTTTCAGGTTGTCGGTGAGCGCGAAGCGAGCACCCAGCTGACCGGCGTACAGGCGCAGGTCATGACGGAACTGCCGCCCTTCGCCGTCGACGTTATCCTTGAGTGTGTAGTGACCAGCGCTGCCGAACAGCTCGACGCCGCCCAACGAATGCTTGTACGTGGCTGCCAGACCTTCAGGGCTGATGTCGGTATCCCAGATGATGTCGCCGGTGCTGACCCATGGCTGTGGCATCTTGCCGCCGATCAGGTGCAGGTCCTTGATGGCGGTTGGGTGATAATCCAGGTATCCCTGATCCAGCCAGATGTCTTTCTTGGTGAAGTAGTTGTCCAGGCTCTGATTGGTCGAGCGCGAATCGTTGTCGCTGCCGGTGGCAACGCGGATACCGACGTCCACTTGCGGATTGATTTCACTGTAAGCGCCAAGGCGCACGCGAATCCGTTGACGATCCTGATCACCGGTATTGGGTACGCCGTCGTTCTTGACCGTCTCCTGGCGCAGACGTACGTCACCTTTGAACTGGGTCTTGGCGGCCCACGCCAGTTTCTGGTCAAAGCTGCTCAGTTCGTTGGTCTTCTTCGCGGTGGCGGCGATTTGCTCGTTGGTCTCCTGCTGAGCCTGACGGGCGATTTGCTGCTCTTTCTGGTCGCGGGCGAGCTCGGCTTGCAGCTCGCTGTGCTGGGCGGCGCTGATCGAGCCGTTCGCCCTGAGCATGTCGAGTAGTTTGGCGTCGACTGCGGCACTGGCCGGAATGCTAAGGGCCAGCAGCAGACCACCACACAGGGCCGCCGCAGTTTTCGTGGAAGCAAGACGCATATCAATCTCCGAAGATGAAGAGGATGACGAATCATCCAGGGCACAACCGACCGTTGTCGGACGGAAACAGTGATCGGGTTTAGAACCCGACGCTCTAAAAACTGGCGCCAGTATCGCGATCGTTTATGACAAGCCGGTGGCAAACTGATGGCGTCTCGATGACGGTGTTGCCCTTCATTGAACTTTCGCCAAGGCACCCTGTCGGCCGAAGGGAGGTGTCTAACCGGCGTTGATAGGCGATACTCGTCGGCTGCCAAGTGTTGAAACGGGAAGGGTATCGATGCCATTGCAACGTCTGGAAAACATGTCCGACATCGGCCCGCACACTTGGGATGCTTTGGTGCCGGAGTCTCAACCGTTCTTGCGGCACGCGTTCCTGAGTTCCCTGGAAGACAGTGGCAGCGTGGGGCCACATTCTGGCTGGCAGCCTGAGCACCTGCTGCACATGGAAGGCGGGCGCCTGATCGCGGCCCTGCCCAGCTACCGCAAATGGCATTCCTACGGCGAATACGTGTTCGATCACGCCTGGGCCGATGCTTGTGAGCGTGCCGGCATCGACTATTACCCGAAGTTGTTGACCGCGGTGCCGTTCAGCCCGGTCAGCGGGCCGCGCCTGCTGGCGGCTTCGGTCGAGGATGGTTTCGAATTGCTCAAGAGCATTCCGGGCTACCTCGACATCGAAGAACTTTCCAGCGCCCACATCAACTTTACCGACCCGTTCACTGACGCCGCGCTGGCTGAACAAACGGGCTGGCTGCAGCGAATTGGCTGCCAATACCACTGGCATAATCGCGGCTACCGGGACTTTCAGGATTTCCTCGACGTGCTCAGTTCGCGCAAGCGCAAGCAAATGCGCAAAGAGCGTGAGCAAGTGGCGGGGCAGGGGATTGAATTCGAATGGCTTGAAGGCAGGCAGCTGGATCAGACACAGTGGGATTTCGTCTATGCCTGTTACGCCAATACTTACGCCGTACGTCGGCAGCGGCCGTACCTGACGCGCGAATTTTTCAGCTTGCTGGCCGAACGCATGCCCGAAGCGATTCGCGTGGTACTGGCCAAACAAGGCTCACGCCCGGTGGCCATGGCGTTCAGCCTGGTGGGCGGCGACAGTTTTTATGGGCGTTATTGGGGGTGCCTGGCGGAATTCGACCGCTTGCACTTTGAAACCTGTTTCTATCAGGGTATGGATTACGCCATCGCCAACGGTTTTCAGCGCTTCGATGCCGGGGCGCAGGGCGAGCACAAACTGATTCGCGGATTCGAGCCGGTGATCACTCACTCCTGGCATTACCTGCGCCATCCCGGATTAAAAGCGGCGGTGAAGGATTTCCTGCAGCAGGAGCGAGTCGGGGTGTTGGCCTATGCCGAAGAGGCGCGGACGGCTTTGCCTTTTCGGCAGGATTGATCTTCGCCCGTAATATTCGGGGTGGCGCTGATCCCTTGTGGGAGCGGGCTTGCTCGCGAAGAGCATTATCAGTCGGTATCAATGGTGCCTGACCCACCGCTTTCGCAAGCAAGCCCGCTCCCACAGGGGCAGTGGGGATCGGCCAGGATTAATCAATACCCACAAACCCGCCCGTCTGGTGCTGCCACAACCGCGCATACAACCCGCCATGCGCCAGCAGTTCGGCGTGGGTGCCAGATTCGGCAATGCGGCCTTTTTCCAGGACCACCAGCCGGTCCATACGGGCGATGGTCGACAGGCGGTGGGCGATGGCGATCACGGTTTTGCCCTGCATCAGGGTTTCCAGGCTCTCCTGGATGGCGGCTTCCACCTCCGAATCCAGTGCCGAGGTGGCTTCGTCCATGATCAGAATCGGCGCGTCCTTGAGCAGCACTCGTGCGATGGCGATACGCTGACGCTGACCGCCGGAGAGCTTCACCCCGCGTTCGCCCACATGAGCGTCGAAGCCCGTGCGGCCTTCGGCGTCCGACAGCAACGGGATGAACTCGTCAACGCGGGCCTTGTGTACCGCCTCCCAGAGTTCAGCGTCGGTGGCGTCCGGTTTGCCATACAAAAGATTGTCGCGGATCGAGCGGTGCAGCAGCGATGTGTCTTGCGTAATCATACCGATGCGTTCGCGCAGGCTTTCCTGGCTCACCTCGGCGATGTTCTGGCCATCGATGACAATCTGCCCGCCTTGCACGTCATACAGACGTAACAGCAAATTGACCAAGGTTGATTTGCCGGCGCCGGACGGGCCGATCAACCCGATCTTTTCACCGGGTTTGATGGTCAGGTTGAGGTCGCCGATGATCCCGCTCTTCTTGCCGTAGTGGAAATCCACCTGCTCGAAACGCACTTCGCCGCGGGCAACGGCCAGTGGTTTGGCCTGTTCCCGATCGGTGACGCTGACCGGTTGCGAAATGGTCTGCAAACCGTCCTGGACCATGCCGATGTTCTCAAAAATGCCGGTCACCACCCACATGATCCAGCCGGACATGTTAACGATGCGAATCACCAGGCCGGTCGCCAGGGCAATAGCGCCCACAGTGATGAGCGACTGCGTCCACAGCCATAACGCCAGGCCCGTGGTGCCGACGATCAGCAAGCCGTTCATGCTGGTGACCACAATGTCCATGCTGGTGACGACGCGGCCGGCCAGTTGCGCCTTGACCGTTTGCTCTTCGATGGCTTCCTTGGCGTACTGCTGCTCGAAATTGGTGTGCGCGAACAGCTTCAGCGTGGTGATGTTGGTGTAGCCGTCGACGATCCGGCCCATCAGTTTGGAGCGTGCATCGGAGGACACCACCGAACGCTCCTTGACCCGTGGCACGAAGTAGCAGAGGGCGCCGATGTAAGCGGCGATCCAGGTCAGCAGCGGGATCATCAGGCGCCAGTCGGCTTCAGCGAACAACACCAGCGCACTGATCGCGTAGATCAGCACGTGCCACAGCGCATCCACGGCTTGCACGGCGGAATCGCGCAACGAATTGCCGGTCTGCATGATGCGTTGGGCGATGCGCCCGGCGAAGTCGTTCTGGAAGAAATTGAGGCTCTGTTTGAGCACGTAACTGTGGTTTTGCCAGCGGATCATGCTGGTCATGCTAGGGCTAAGGGTCTGGTGCACCAGCAAGTCATGCAGGCCGACAAACACCGGGCGCAGGATCAGCGCCACCACCGCCATCCATGCCAGTTCGAGGCCATGGACCTTGAAGAAGTCAGCGTTCGGCGTGCCTTGGGTCAGGTCGATGATGCGGCTCAGGTAGCTGAAGAGCGCGACTTCGATCAGTGCACCGAACAGGCCGACGGTGAGCAGGGCGGCGAAACTTGGCCAGACCTGCTTCAGGTAGTAGGCGTAGAAGGGGAAAACCCGATCGGGCGGCGCGGCGGTAGGGGCGTCGCGGAAGATGTCGATCAGTTTTTCGAAACGGCGATAAAGCATCAGTTCTCCGCCCGCGTACGGGCTCTCCATTGAACAATTGAGCGGCGGCGCCACACGCCTGCCGCTCAGGACATCCGGCGTAACTTAGTCGATACGCTTGGCCGACTTGATGAACACAGGATCAGCTGGAACGTCTTTCATGCCGCCACGGGTGGTGGTTTGCGAATTGACGATGATGTCGACCACGTCCATGCCTTTGACCACTTTGCCAAATACCGCGTAGCCATCACCCTGGTCTAGGAAATCGTTATCCTTGACGTTGATGAAGAACTGGCTGGTGGCTGAATCCGGCGCGGAGGTGCGAGCCATGGAGAGTGTGCCACGGACGTTATGCAGGCCGTTTTTCGATTCGTTCTTGATCGCAGACTTGGTGTCTTTCTGCTGCATGTCCTTGGTGAAACCACCGCCCTGAACCATGAAGCCCGGGATCACACGGTGAAAAATCGTGTTGTTGTAAAAGCCGCTATCGACGTACTCGAGGAAGTTCTTGGTACTGATCGGTGCCTTGACTGCGTCCAGTTCGATTTCGATCTGGCCGTTGGTGGTTTCCAGCAGTACGTGCGGCGCCTTGGCAGGCGTGGCGGCCATCAGGTTGGCGGCGAACAGAACGGAGCCGGCGACGAGGGCGATTTTTTTCAGCATGGGTCAGTAATCCTGATTGAGGTTTTGTCGACTGCGGTAAGGAACTCGAGCAGTGTCTGGTTGAAGCGTTCGGGTTGATCCAGTGGGGTGGCATGGCGTGAATCGGCGATGACCACCAGCCGCGCATCGGGCAGCAGTTTTACATAGGTTTCTTTAAGTGACACCGGTGTGTAGTCATGGTCGGCGCTGATGATAAGCGTTGGACAGGACACCTTGGAAAGTCGTTCCTGAACACCCCAGCCGACGATCGCATCGAAGCTGGAGAGATAAGCATGTTTGTCATTTTTTGCCCAGCGCTCGGTCATCTTTTGCCGCAAATGCGCCTGCTCGGGTTTAGGGAATAGCTTGCCTCCCAGCGCTTTGCCGACCGTGTGCAGGCTGAGCACGCGCATCAGGCTCCAGCGCTTGAACCACTGCCAGTAATCATCGCGGCTGCGCAGTTTGACTTCGGGGCCGCTGTTGACGATGCACAGGCTCTTGAGCAGTTGCGGCTGATCCACGGCCAGTTGAAAGCCGATCATCCCGCCCATCGAGAGTCCGACGTAGTGCACAGGTCCCAGATTCAAATGTTCGATCAGGGCCATCAGGTCGGCGCTGAAGCCGGCGATGCTGTAGCGTTCGCGGGGTTTGTCCGAGCGACCGTGGCCGCGCACGTCCGGGACGATCACCCGGTAGCGGGCGGCCAGCGCCGGGATCTGCATTTCCCAGTCCAGAGTGCTCGAGCCCAGGCCGTGGACCAGCAGCAGTGGCGAGCCGTGGCCGTATTCCTCGTAATGCAGGTTGCAGCCGTCGTGTTCGAAATAGGCCATGCGTTCACTCCATGTCAGGCTTGTACGGGGGCGGCAAAAGGCGCGTCCAGCGGCGCAGTGTCGAAGGTGCGCAACAGTTCGATCAGGATCTGCGTGGCCGGGCCCAGCGGTTTGTCCTTGTTCGAGTACAAATAGAAGCTCGGATTGCGGCTGCCGCCCTGGTCCAACGGTAGCAGCTTGAGCGTGCCTTCCCGCAGTTCCCGTTCGATCATGTGCCGCGGCAACCAGGCAAACCCCAGGCCGCTACTGACAAATGTCGCAGCGGTGGCCAGGCTGCCGACGGTCCAGCGTTGTTCGGCGCCGAGCCAGCCGACGTCGCGCGGCTGCTGACGGCCGGAGTCACGGATCACCACCTGCATCTGACTTTCCAGGTCCTGGAAATTCAGTTCGCGGCTCAAGCGATGCAGGGCATGTTCAGGGTGGGCGACCGCGACGAATTCGACGTCGCTCAATTCCGCGCCCAGATAACCGGGAATGCTGAAGCCGGTGATCGCCAGGTCCGTCACGCCTTCGAGCAACACTTCTTCGACGCCCGACAACACTTCCTCACGCAAACGTACGCGGCAGCCGCGACTTTGCGGCATGAAGGCCGTCAACGCCCGTACCAGCCGCGCGCTTGGGTAGGCGGCGTCGACCACCAGCCGCACTTCGGCCTCCCAGCCTTGCTCCATATGGTGGGCCAGGTCTTCCAGCTGACTGGCCTGTTTCACCAGTTGCCGGGAGCGGCGCAGCAGCACGCCGCCCGCTTCGGTGAGCACGGCTTTGCGCCCGTCGATGCGCAGCAATGGCACGCCGAGTTGATCCTGCATGCGCGCAACGGTGTAACTGACGGATGACTGCGAGCGGTGCAGCACTTCGGCCGCCTGGGCGAAACCGCCATGGTCGACCACAGCTTGCAACGTTCGCCATTGATCAAGGGTCACGCGGGGCGCTTTCATGAATAGCTCCTCTTGTCTAAGCTGGCAGTCCTTATTGGAGACTGCCGAATGAAAAAATTGTGTTGTGTGGTTTTGGCGATGCTGCCACTCACTGCGTTTGCCTATCCGATCGATGTGCAAAAACAGCTGAATGGCCTGAGCATCGACTACGAAGCCTTCGATACCGATGAGGACATCGCGTCGATTCAGGTGAACAATTTCGGTAAAACCGACGCGATCTGTAAGGTGGTCTTCAGTAATGGACCGGAGGCGCCGCGTACCCGCACCGTCGACGTGCCCGCCGGCAAGCACTCCATCGCCACCGCCAAGTTCAACCGCACCATCATCAAGATGCGCATGAAACTGACCTGCAACCCGAAATGACTGCAAAACTTGTGGGAGTGAGCCTGCTCGCGATAGCCGTTTGCCAGTCGATATCCATTCACTGTGCCATCGTTATCGCGAGCAGGCTCGCTCCCACAGAGGGTATGCATCACTTATAAACGAAAATATTGATGGGTTGTAGCAGTTATTTGCGCTTTTTGATCGATATAATACTGTTTAACCTTCACTCCATCGCCCTACAGCATTCTCAGATGGAGGCTACATCCCATGTCCCGCGTTCTGATCATCGAAAGCAGTGCCCGTCAGCAAGACTCGGTTTCCCGTCAACTGACCCAGACCTTCATCAATCAGTGGAAAGCGGCGCACCCCAATGACCTGTTCAGCGTGCGTGACCTGGCTGTCGATCCGGTGCCGCATCTGGACATCAATTTGTTGGGCGGCTGGATGAAGCCTGAAGGGCAGCGCAACGCCAGCGAGCAGATTTCGCTGGAACGCTCCAATCAGTTGACCGACGAATTGCTGGCCGCCGACGTGCTGGTGATGGCCGCGCCGATGTACAACTTTGCGATCCCGAGCACGCTTAAAGCCTGGCTCGACCACGTGCTGCGTGCCGGTGTGACCTTCAAATATACCGAAACGGGGCCACAGGGTTTGCTGACCGGCAAGCGCGCCTTCGTACTGACCGCTCGCGGTGGCATTCATGCCGGCGGTTTATCGGATCATCAGGAACCTTACTTGCGTCAGGTCATGGGCTTCATCGGTATTCACGACGTGACCTTTATTCACGCAGAGGGCCTGAACCTGGGCGGAGACTTTCAGGAGAAAGGCCTGAACCAGGCCAATGCCCGACTTTCGCAAGTCGCCTGAGCCGTTAATCGCCAGATAATCGCTGATTGTTTTAGTGACCTGGCGCAACCCTTCAAGTCTGTTCGCGCATCGACCTCCCTTTGCACTTGTTGCTTCTGAGTGCTGTAGCCCGATTGAACGCATTAGCGAGATCGGGCTTTTTTTTGCCCGCGGTTTGGTAGGAGTTCGCATAAGTCTGTGGGAGCGAGCCTGCTCGCGATGGCGGCGCTGCACTCACCCTTTATGTCGGTGGATAAACCGCCATCGCGAACAGGCTCGCTCCCCACAGGGTTTTATGTAGGGCTCGCTGTCGCGATATCCGGAAAAACCCGCTATCGTCGCCGCCCATTCAGAACGAGGCGAGCATGGGCTATCTACTTTTTGTCACGCTGATCCAGGCGTTTTCCTTCAGCCTGATCGGTGAATACCTGGCCGGTCACGTCGACAGCTATTTCGCCGTGCTGATCCGGGTAGTGCTGGCGGGGCTGGTGTTCATTCCGTTGACCCGCTGGCGCTCGATCGAACCGGCGTTCATGCGCGGCATGCTGCTGATCGGCGCGTTGCAGTTCGGCGTGACCTACGTCTGCCTGTACCTGAGCTTTCGGGTGCTGACGGTCCCGGAAGTATTGCTGTTCACCATTCTCACGCCGCTGCACGTGACGCTGATCGAAGACGCGCTAAACCGGCGGTTCAACCCATGGGCTCTGATTGCAGCGCTGGTGGCCGTGATGGGCGCGGCGGTGATTCGCTATGACCGCATCAACCCGGATTTTTTCATGGGGTTCCTGCTGCTGCAGTTGGCCAACTTCACCTACGCCGCCGGGCAAGTGCTTTATAAACACCTGGTGGCCCGCCACCCGAGCGATCTGCCGCATTACCGCCGCTTCGGTTACTTCTACCTCGGTGCTCTGGCGGTGGCGTTGCCGGCGTTTGTGCTGTTCGGCAAATCGGACTTCCTGCCCGAAGCACCGCTGCAATGGGGCGTGCTGCTGTTCCTCGGCCTGGTCTCGACCGCGTTGGGGCTTTATTGGTGGAATAAAGGCGCGTGCATGGTGCACGGCGGGACGCTGGCGGTGATGAACAACCTGCATGTGCCCGTGGGGTTGCTGATCAATTTGCTCATCTGGAATCAGCATGAAGAGCTGGGGCGCTTGCTGCTGGGCGGGTCGGTGATTTTGTTGGCGGTGTGGATCAGCCGGTTGGGTGTACGGCAATCCGCCGTCGCACACTGAACCCAGTGGGAGCGAGCCTGCTCGCGAAAGCGGTGGGTCAGTCGACATTGATATCGTCTGACCCACCGCCTTCGCGAAGCAGGCTCGCTCCTACAGGGAATTATGGTCACATGATGTGTTTTTCCGGCTCGGGAATGTGGCTCGCGCCTAACATGGCCGGCAGCAGGCCGGCCCGCAAATCCCCGCCGCTCGGCTGTTGATACAGGCTCAAGCCAAACTCCGGCAGCACCGCCAGCAGATAATCGAAAATATCCCCTTGAATCCGCTCATAGTCCGCCCACGCCGTGGTGCGGGTGAAGCAATAAATCTCCAGCGGAATGCCTTGCGCAGTGGTTTGCATCTGCCGGACCATGCAGGTCATGTTCGGCTGGATCTCCGGGTGGCTCTTCAGATACGCCAGCGCATAGGCGCGGAAAGTACCGATGTTGGTCATCCGCCGCCTGTTTGCCGACATCGCCGCAACGTTGCCTTGCGCTTCATTCCACGCCCTGAGCTCGGCCTGCTTGCGGCCGATGTAGTCGGTCAGCAGATGGACTTGTGACAGCTTCTGCTCTTCGTCGTCGCGGATGAACCGCACGCCGCTGGCGTCGATGAACAGGCTGCGTTTGATTCGCCGTCCGCCGGACTGCTGCATGCCGCGCCAGTTCTTGAACGATTCGGACATCAGCCGCCAAGTCGGAATCGAGACGATGGTCTTGTCGAAGTTCTGCACTTTCACCGTGTGTAACGTGATGTCGACCACATCGCCATCAGCGCCGACCTGCGGCATCTCGATCCAGTCGCCGACCCGCAACATGTCGTTGCTGGTGAGCTGCACGCTGGCCACGAACGACAGCAGCGTGTCCTTGTAGACCAACAGAATCACCGCTGACATCGCGCCGAGACCGGACAGCAGCAACAGCGGTGAGCGATCAATCAACGTGGCAACGATGATGATCGCAGCGAACACGTACAAGACCATTTTCGTCAGTTGCACATAACCCTTGATCGAGCGCGTGCGGGCGTGTTCAGTGCGGGCATAGATGTCGAGCAGGGCACTGAGCAGTGCGCTCAGGGCGAGCACCAGGAACAGAATGGTGAACGCCATGGCGACGTTGCCAAGGAAAATCAGACTGGTCTTGCCCAACGCCGGCACCAGCTGCAGGCCGAACTGGATCACCAGCGACGGCGTCATCTGCGCCAGGCGATGAAACACCTTGTTATGACGAAAGTCGTTGATCCAGTGCAGTGCCGGCTGGCGGCCGAGCAGTTTGGTCGCATGCAGAATCACGTAGCGCGCCACTCGTCCGAGCACCAGCGCCACCGTCAGCAACAGCAGCAGTCCCAGACTGGAATGCAGGAGCGGGTGCTGATCGAGCGCACCCCAGAGGTCTTGGGCGTTGAGCCAGAGCTGTTTGATATCCATGGGTAAAAGCGGTTCTTCTATTGGACGCGACGGTCGATTAGAGCATTTAAGAGGCTTTGCGTGACGGTTGAGGACAAATCAGGCAACAAAATCACTACTGTTTGCTGCCGTTTGCACAAAGAAACTCGGCCTTCGCGCTCGAAACCGGTACCCTATGCAGCTGTTTTTTTGTATTTCTTCGAGGTAGCACCCGTGTTTTCCCAATTCGCCCTGCACGAACGCCTGCTCAAAGCCGTGGCCGAGCTTAAATTTGTCGAGCCAACGCCTGTGCAAGCAGCGGCTATCCCGCTGGCGCTGCAAGGGCGTGACCTACGGGTGACAGCGCAAACCGGCAGCGGTAAAACCGCGGCGTTCGTTTTGCCGATCCTCAACCGCTTGATCGGCCCGGCGAAAGTCCGCGTCAGCATCAAGACCCTGATTCTGCTGCCGACCCGCGAGCTCGCCCAGCAGACCATCAAGGAAGTCGAGCGCTTTGCCCAGTTCACCTTCATCAAATCCGGCCTGATCACCGGCGGTGAAGATTTCAAGGTTCAGGCTGCCATGCTGCGCAAGGTGCCGGACATCCTGATCGGGACGCCGGGGCGGATGATCGAACAACTGAACGCCGGCAACCTCGATTTGAAGGAAGTCGAAGTGCTGGTGCTCGACGAAGCCGACCGCATGCTCGACATGGGTTTCGCCGAAGACGTCCAGCGCCTGGTGCAAGAGTGCACCAATCGCCAGCAGACGATGTTGTTCTCGGCCACCACCGGTGGTTCGGGCCTGCGTGAAATGGTTGCCAAGGTGCTCAACAACCCTGAGCACCTGCAGCTGAACAACGTCAGCGACCTGAACGCGACCACTCGCCAACAGATCATCACCGCTGACCACAATCAGCACAAAGAGCAGATCGTCAATTGGCTGCTGGCCAATGAGACGTACCAGAAAGCCATCGTCTTCACCAACACCCGGGCCATGGCTGACCGCATCTACGGTCGTCTGGTGGCGCAGGAGTACAAAGCGTTCGTGCTGCACGGTGACAAGGACCAGAAAGACCGCAAGCTGGCCATTGATCGCTTGAAGCAGGGCGGGGTGAAGATTCTCGTCGCCACCGACGTTGCCGCTCGCGGTCTGGACGTTGACGGCCTCGATCTGGTGATCAACTTCGACATGCCACGCAGCGGCGATGAATACGTTCACCGTATCGGCCGTACCGGTCGCGCCGGCAACGATGGCCTGGCCATCTCGCTGATCTGCCACGGCGACTGGAACCTGATGTCCAGCGTCGAGCGCTACCTCAAGCAGAGCTTCGAGCGCCGCACCATCAAGGAAGTCAAAGGCACCTACGGCGGACCGAAAAAGGTCAAGGCCTCGGGCAAAGCCGTCGGCGTGAAGAAGAAAAAAGTCGACGCCAAAGGCGAGAAGAAGAAAACCGGCGCCAAGGCTCCGACCAAGCGCAAAATCGCCAACCGCCCGAAGACCGACGCCCTGTCGCTGGTCAGCAAGGACGGCATGGCCCCGCTCAAGCGCCGCAAGCCGGAAACTCCGGCTGCCGAGTAACGTTCTCTGCGCTCAATAAAAAACCCGGACAGCGATTGTCCGGGTTTTTTTATGACTCAATTAAACCGCCACCCCCTGGAAGCTGGCGATCTTGCTGGTATCCCACCCTCGCGGGAGCTGGCGAAGCCTGCGATCTTTCGATCCGTCCGCTTAGCTATCAGCCTTCTTCTGCGCCGTATCCAACTCTTTCAACCGCTGATCAATCAGCTGGCACTTGTCCGGCACGTCCGCGCTGGCGGTATCCAGGTCCATCTTCTGCAGTTCATCGTTCATCTCTTTGGCCTTGGCCGGATTCTGCTGCGTGAGTTCGGTCACTCGTTTGGCCAGTTGCTCGCGCTTGATCGTGGCTTCTTCCGGAGTACACGCCCATGCGGGGAGGGCGCAGGCGAGTGTGGCGGCGAGGGTGAGCTTGACAAGAGTTTTCATGGAATGGCCTCAGATCCGTTTCGGGGCGGTTAAACGGTTGAGGCATTTTTCGGGGTGAAAGTTCCGCCGGTGTTGCGTCCACAGCATAGGGGCCGTGAGAAACCACACCACAGCCCCGTGGCGAATGCTGCCACGCTTTATCCGCCATGACAGCTACTGGACGTTCCCACACTTTCATATCGATCGTGATGCTCCATCCAATCCATGATTTCCCGCTCATTACGCCCCTTCGGCGTCAGATCCAGGTAGTTATAAGCACCCACCAACATATCCAGCCCCCGCGCGTAAGCGGAATAGGTATGGAAAGTTTCCCCATCCTCTGCGCGGTAAAACACACTCAAACCCGGAAGTTCTCCCTCGGTGGCGTTGGACTTTTCGTAGTTGTACGTAGCTTTACCTGCAGCAACGTCCTCTGCACGTAATGAAACCCCAAAGTCATAGTTGAAATCGCAGCCTTCTGAAGAGAACCAATCAAACTTCCAGCCCATGCGCCGCTTGAATGCTTGAAACTGCGCATAAGGCGCGTGGGAAACCACCACCACCGCTACATCGTGGTGGGCCAGATGCAGATTGGCGCCATCAATGTGATCGGCGAGAAACGAACAACCGGAACAGCCTTCGTCCCAACCTTTGCCATACATGAAATGGTAGATGATCAGTTGGCTGCGACCGCCGAACAGGTCGGCCAGTTTCAGAAGGCCTTTGGGGCCCTGGAAGTGATAGTCCTTGTCGATCTTCACCCAGGGCAGGGCGCGACGCTCGGCGCTGAGTTTATCGCGCTCCCTGGTAAATGCTTTTTCCTGAGCCAGGTGTTGCTTGCGGGCGGCTAGCCATTCTTCTCGGGAAACGACGGGGTGGTTCTGCATGTTCATCGGGTTTCTCCTGCATGAGGCTGGGAGGTGACTTACACCCACTAGTCGCGCGACCGTCGAGTCATTCGACACACCGCCGGTCAGCGGCTGCGAAAAGCCGGGCTGAACGGCTCAGGAGTGCACCGGTCACAACCTATGAAGGCCATCTCACTCACAGGCTTTGGAGGTTGAATCAGGATGACGACTTACAACTGGGATTTAATAGAACGCTTGTTGCACGAAGTGCAGAACGGTGAGCCCAGCTTCACGCCTCGGCCGTATGCTGAACAGTATGTGGCAGAAAAGGCATCCGAAGGTGTGCAGACTGAAAACGTTGACCATCTGAAGGCAGTGGCTGGCGAGTATGAAAGTTTGCTGGTTGAACGCGGATATATCGAAGCGCGCCCGGAGGAGCAGGGCGGTACGGGTTCCAATTACATACTGACGCCAAGAGGCTCGAGTTTGCTGAGCCTGATCGACAGCAGCATTCCGGGCAATGACCATCCCCGCCAGGTGCTGGATGAGCAGGAAGATGCGCTGGATGAAGTGACGTTTGACGAAGTGGCTTCGAAAGCACAGATCGCCTGATGTCGTGGTGATAGGAAAGATCGCAGCCTTCGGCAGCTCCTACAGCCAATACGCCGTCGTAGGAGCTGCCAAAGGCTGCGATCTTTTGAGCTTCTGATCTCTAGCCCTGCGAAGCCTTCAAACACTTCAAATCATTGAAGTCCTTACGCACCCCTTCAATTTTCTTCAGCAACCGCTGCCGTTGTTGCGGCGTGCTGTCTGCCATCAAGTCCACGAACAAGGCCCGTGCCTGTGCTTCGGTATTGGCGAAAGCCTGCCGGTAAGCCGGGGTCCACAGGCTCTCGCGATTCACCAGCAGCGTCTCGATTCGCTGCGGGAATTCTGCACTTTGACGCTGCGCAACGGCTGCACTGAACTGATTCTGCCAATGCGCGCGGTTGGCGATCCACTGCTTGTTCTGATCGCCTAAAGCCGCTGACCAGGCAGCGACGCGTTGTTGCTGGGTTGGGCTCAACGGACCGAGCCAGTCATTCATGCGTTTTTCCATGCGCTCGCTGCGATCCTTGATCTGCTCAGCCAGTGACGGTTTGACGTATTGCTGCTGACGCTTGCGCTGGTCCTTGGCAAACGCTTCGTTCATCTCTGCCACTTGCTTGTCATCCAGCCCTTTCAGGAGCTGGATCGCCGATGGAGTAATCTCGCGGGCGGTCTGCGCGATCGCCTGTTTGGCTTCCAGGGTGCGTTCTTGCAACGCGGCGTCGGTGACCTGATTGGTCTCGACCATCGTTTGCAAGCGGTCCAGCCAGTCCAGATAACCCGGTAATTGCGTGGAGCAATGCCAGCTCAGGTGCTCCTTGAGGCGCTCGTCGAACCAGTCTTTCTGGTCGCCGCTTATGCTCAGGTAATCACTGAGCGTCCACGGGATGATTACGTCTAGATTGCGATACGCCAGGCCGACCCGGCTGCATCCGCCAAGGACAAGGCTGAAGGTGAGTAAGACGGCAAGACATTTAAACCAGCGCGACATGGGCGAGTCCTTGCGAAAGCGTAGGTTGTCATGTGATCGCAGGAGGAGGCCGGCAGTTCAGCCAATCAATAAAAAGCGCGTTCTGCCTTGAGTGTGACCAGGCCATCGCATTGGCTGTTATGCCCGGAATAAGCGGAACAATCACTGCCGCTAAGGCTCGAGTCACTGTAGATCAGGTTGAGGTCCACGCCCATGAATGGCCGGGAAAGTTGCACCGACCAGTCGGTAAAGCTGCCGATATAGCCGCCATCAACCGACACCGGTGCGTTGAGCTGGTGCGTGGTGTATTTCATGCTGATCCCTATGCCGAACGGCTGATTACCTCCAAGGTCGGCGAACACGGTGCTGTTCTGTTTGTCCGGGTCGTTGCTGAACGCCGCGCCGAATCGGCTGCCAAGCAAAGTCAGGCCGCCGAACAGTTCCTGGCTGTCGAGGGTGTCGACGTTCGGGTAGCTGTAATGAATCATGCCGACTTCGTAACCGAGCGTATGATCGAAAGGCTGCTTGAAGCCGAAGTAAGAATCCACTTCAAGGTTGCTGCCGGGGCTGAGGCCCATACTCGGTGACCATTGGCCCACGTAGAAGCCGCTGCCGTGGCTGAGGTCGAGGCCGCCGTGGAACGACCCGGTGCTGGCCGGTTTGACCAACCCTTGGGCCATGCTGCGCGAGGGCGTCGTGCCAAGTTTGAGGTCGAAGTCGCCCAGCTCGCGCTGAAATACCTGCGCGTTGGCGACCGAACACGACAGCAGAGTGCCGAGCAATAAGCAGGAGGGTTTGAGCATGCGTCACTCCATGAACGGCGAGCGCAGGCCACAAAACCTGCTGAAACGCTTGATCTAGACGTGTGCAAGGATACCGACGAATGCACGGCATTGATGGCCGTTCGTCGATTTCAGGAAAATTGGATTAACTTTGCGGGTGTTCGGAAGGGGTCCAGTCCAGGCGCTTCGATGCTCAAAGCGCTCAGGGACCAGTGATCGCGGGGATCTTGTAGCGGTTTACTTCTTGCCCAGAGTGATCTGCTTGGACGGGCCGAAAGTCTGGCCGCTGACGCCTTTGGCAATTTGCTGGATCTCGCCACCAGACTTGAGAAACGCAGCGATCTGGTTGTTGATCGACTCGCTGGTTTCAACGGCTGGAGCTGGCTTTGCTTTGCTGGTGGATGCTTTTACACGCATGGCGGCCATTAACCTGTAGAAATTAACTTGGCCAGGTATAATACAGGAAATACTTGACAATTGCTTGGCAAATATCTCCCTGAAATACATATGGCAGGGGCCTGATTATGTGCAGGATATAATCAGTGATATATGCCTAAGCTGCTGTTTTAAATCACAAGAATGGCGGCAGACATTGCCAGGCAGGCCTCCTTTAACAGCTGAAATATTGACCGTTTGGTCTGACGAGCGGGCGTCTGGATACCCGAGGATCGGCTGAATCGCGGTTCGCCGATGATTTTCACCTGCCGCCGGCTTGACCCGTCAACGCCGCTCGCAAAACCGGGTAGAATGCCGCCCACGCAATGAGGGTATTGGAAATGGCTTTAGTCGGGCGCTACAACAGTTTGCAGGTGGTTAAACACACCAACTTCGGTTTATATCTGGACGGCGGCGCGGACGGCGAAATCCTTCTGCCCAATCGTTATATTCCCAAAGATATTCCCAGCGAAGATGAAGATTGGCTCAACGTTTTTATTTATCTGGATAGCGATGACAAACTCATCGCAACAACCGAAAAGCCGAAAGTGCAAGTCGGTGAGTTCGCCAGTTTGAAAGTCGTTGAAGTCAACAGCATCGGTATTTTCCTCGACTGGGGCCTGTCCAAGGATCTGTTGCTGCCGTACTCCGAAGAAAAGCGTCAGATGAGCGCAGGCGAGTATGTCGTGGTGCATGTTTATCTGGACAAGCACACCCGCCGCATCACGGCGACCGCGCGTCTGGACCGTTATCTGGACAAGACCCCGGCCAGTTACACACCGGGCCAGGAAGTTGACCTGCTGGTGGCCGAAGCCACCGACATGGGTTTCAAGGCGATCATCAACAACAAGCACTGGGGCTTGATTCACAAGAACGAAATCTTCAAGTTCATGCGCGCCGGTAAAGAAGAGAAGGGCTTCATCAAGGAAGTCCGTGCCGATGGCAAGATCAGCCTGAGCCTGCAACCGGTAGGTGAAGAAGCGGCAACCAGTCTCAATTCAAAGATTCTTGCCAGGTTGCGTGAGAACAATGGATCGTTGCCGGTGAGCGACAAGAGTGATCCGACTGTCATCAGCAGCATGTTTGGCGTCAGCAAGGGCAACTTCAAAAAGGCCATTGGTGCGCTGTACAAAAATGGCCAGATCGTTATCCATGCTGATCGCATTGAACTGAGCTAACCCCCGCAGCGCAACCAGCTCTTGTAGCAGCTGGCGAAGCCTGCGTCCGAGTGCGCAGCGCTCGTAAACCGTATTGCGAGCGCTGCTACAGACGCAGGCTTCGCCAGCTGCTACGGGCGCAGGCTTCGCCAGCTGCTACGGGCGCAGGCTTCGCCAGCTGCTACGGGCGCAGGCTTCGCCAGCTGCTACGGGCGCAGGCTTCGCCAGCTGCTACGGGCGCAGGCTTCGCCAGCTGCTAC
>NZ_CABVGX010000009.1 GCF_902497625.1 Pseudomonas fluorescens
GGTGCAGATAGCGAATCGCATCGGCCAGCGGCGCCAGTTGATAGTCCCGTGCCAGTTCTGTCGGCAACCAGTCGGGCAGGCTGGTCGGGCCCAGCATCGTCAGGGTCTGCATGCAGAGCTGGCGCAAGCGTTGCTGGGTCAGGCCTTCGGTCAACGGGTAAACCGGGGTCAGGGTTTCATCCACCGGCGGCGGTTCATCGCCGGTGATGGCGCGGTATTCCGGGTGATAGATTTCCAGCCCCGACGCGCCGGGCCGCGCTTCGCCGTAACAGCGAATTCGCGTGCCGCGCTTGAGGCCTTCTTTCTGCGCATTGCTGAAATGGTAGAAGCGCAGGCTGAGCCCGCCGGTTCCGTCCTGCAAACGCACGACCAGGCTGCGACGGCGGCCCATGACCACATCGGCGCCGCTGACGGTGCCTTCGATCACGGCATCCTGGCCAGGGCGCAAATGACCGATCGGGACCACCCGGGTGCGGTCCTGATACCGCAAGGGCAGATGGAACAGTACGTCCTGAAGATTCTCCAGGCCAACCTTGGCCAGTTTTTCGGCCATGGCTTCACCGACACCCTTGAGCGCCGTCACCGACACTTGCGACAACTCGGTCATGACTGTTGCTTAGCCAGCCACCGGCGCTGGCGGCTTGGCCACCGAGCACAGGCGGATCGAGTCGGCGAGGATTTCGATTGCCTTGGGCCGCGGAAAGCTCGCGCGCCAGGCGATCGCTACTGTTCGAAACGGCACCGGCGGCGTCAGTGGACGCACTTCGATCACGCCGGGTGCGTAATGGTGGCTGTCGACGGCCGAGAGTGGCAGGATCGAGATGCCCAAACCGGAGGCGACCATGTGGCGAATGGTCTCCAGCGAGCTGGACTCCACCGTGGTGTGCTTGGCGCCGTCGCTGCCTTTGGTCAGCGTCGGACAGGCCTCCAACACCTGATCGCGGAAGCAGTGGCCTTCGCCCAGCAGCAACAGACTCTTGTCGTTGAGCAGGCTGGCGTCGATTGATTCTTTTTGCGTCCACGGGTGTTGAGCCGGCATCAGCACATAGAACGGCTCGTCGTAGAGCTGCAGGGTCAATACGTCGGCTTCGTTGAACGGCAGGGCGATGATGATCGCGTCGAGCTCACCGTTGCGCAGCTTGTCACGCAGCACGTGGGTGAAATTTTCTTCAATGTACAGCGGCATCTGCGGAGCCACGCGGTGTAGCTGCGGGATCAGATGCGGAAACAGATACGGGCCAACCGTGTAGATCGCGCCGACTTTCAACGGGGCCGTCAGCTGGTTTTTGCCAGCCTGCGCCAGTTCGCGAATCCCTTGAGCTTGCTCCAGCACTTTTTGCGCCTGGGCCACGATGCCTTCGCCGACCGGAGTCAGGCGTACGGCGCTCTTGCTGCGCTCGAAAATCAGCACACCGAGTTCGTCTTCAAGCTTTTTCACGCCCACCGACAGGGTCGGCTGACTGACGTGGCAACGCTCGGCCGCGTGGCCGAAGTGCTGCTCTTGGGCGAGGGTAACGATGTAGCGTAATTCTGTAAGGGTCATGGCGAACGTCCGTGAAGTTGCGAGCCAAGCATAACGGCTGCAATCGATAGACGCACGTTATCAGACTGAGTGAGGTGAATGACACCGGGCAATGCGTGTATGCCTGGGTGGATATGCAAAAGGCACCTTTTGGTGCCTCTAGGCATATTCCCTTCCGTAGCAGCTGGCGTAGCCTGCGTCCGGCTGCGCAGCAGTCGTATTTCTGAACGCTGCGGTTCTGCAGGCAAACCGCATTGGCTGATTTATACGACTGCTGCGCAGCCGGACGCAGGCTGCGCCAGCTGCTACAGAGATCGCTTCAGCGGCGGCGCTTTTCCAGGGAATACACAAACGGCGCAACGATTTCGATCGAGCCGTTGTTCAGCATGTCGGCCGGCGGCTTGGGCAGCGGTTGCGCACGCCTGATCATTTCCAGAGTCGCCCTGTCCAGATCGGCATTGCCGGAGCGGCCCACCAGTTCGAATGACAACACGTTGCCTTCACCGTCCACCACGAAGCGCAGTCGGTTCAACCCTTCCTTACCACGCGATTGAGCGCTGGCCGGGTACTTTTTGTACTTGGCCAGATGAGCGAGCAGGGTGCCTTGCCAACTGGCCTTGGCTGCTTGCTGCGCCGGCGAAGGGCCGGGTGCCGGTTGTGCAGATTTGTCCGTTGGCGTCTGGGTCGGTTGCGCGTCGCTCGGTTTTTCCTCGGTCGGCTTTTCCTTCGGCGGCTCGGGTTTTTTCTCCACGGGCTTGGGCGGTTGCGGTTTTGGCTTCGGCTTGGGTTTAGGCTTGGGCACGGCAATCTCGGCCTTCGGCGCTTCTGCAAGCTTGGGCATCGGCAGTTCTTCCACCGGCGTCGGCGGCTGCGGTGGCGTGACCACCTTCGGCGGTGCAGGCGGTGGCGGGGCAGGAACCGGCGCCAGCTCGACCATCATCGCCTGCGGGGGCAGTTCGATGGGCGGACGCGACGACCAGTTCAGCGCCAGCGCAATGGCCAGCGCATGGACACCCAGCACCACGGCCAGGCTCCCGCTGTAACGCGTCAGCTTTTGGCGCGTCGTGATCATTTCTTGGCTGCCGTCTCGAGTCCGACCAGGCCGACTTTCAGGTAACCAGCGGCGCGCAAGGCATCCATCACGCTCATCAGGTCGCCGTAATCCACGCCCTTATCGGCCTGGAAGAAAATCGTCGTGTCTTTCTTGCCTTTGGTGCGGGCGTCCAGCGTGGCGCCGAGTGTCTCGGCCTTCACTTCGTCTTCACCAAGGAACAGGCGTTGATCAGCCTTGACGCTGAGAAACACCGGCTTCTCGGGCCGTGGCGCCGGTTTGGCAGTGGAGGCGGGCAGGTCGACCTTGATGTCCACAGTGGCCAATGGAGCGGCCACCATGAAAATGATCAACAGCACCAGCATCACGTCAATGAACGGCGTGACGTTGATTTCATGATTCTCGGCCAGATCGTCGTCTGCGCCTTCTTTTAGATGCAAGCCCATGGCTGATTACCCTACTTTGGCCACATGCGGTTGCGAGGAGCGCTCGGCTGTTGGCAGGTGATCGAGATCACGGCTGACCAGCAGCAGGACTTCCGCCGACGCATCCGACACCTGAGCCTTGTAACCGGCAATGGAGCGGGCAAACACGTTGTAAATCACCACCGCTGGAATCGCAGCGACCAGACCCAACGCAGTCGCCAGCAACGCTTCTGCGATACCCGGAGCTACGACAGCGAGGTTGGTGGTCTGGGTTTTGGCGATGCCGATAAAGCTGTTCATGATGCCCCACACCGTACCGAACAGACCCACAAACGGCGCAGTTGAGCCAATGGTTGCCAGCACGCCGGTGCCGCTGCTCATGTTGCGGCCGCACGCGGCAACCAGGCGTTCGAGACGGAAGCTGACGCGTTCCTTGATGCCTTCTTTTTCGCGGCTGTTGGCCGACAGTCGCATTTCTTCCAGCGCGTCGTGTACCAACAGATTGGCAAGAGTCCCTGGCTTGGTTGCCGATGCGCTGGCTTCTCTGAGCGTGGTGGCTTTTTTCAAGTGGACGATTTCATTGCGCAGACGACGTTTGGCGCCCATCAGCTCGAAGCCTTTGGCGATCCAGATGGTCCAGGTGATGATCGAGGCGATGGCCAGACCGATCATCACGATCTTCACAATGATGTCGGCGTTCTGGTACATGCCCCAAGGCGACAGGTCATGGGCCATGCCCAGGGTGTTGTCGGCTTCGAGCACCTCAGGTGCGTCTTCGGCGAGTGTGTCCACGGCTTGTGCCGGTTCGGCGGCGACCGGGGTCACGACCGGAGCGGCCTGATCAACAGGTGCAGGCGATGGAGCGGCTTGGGTCGCAGGAGAGGCGGGTGCCTGGGCATCTGCAAATGCGGCGGTGGGCGCCAGCATCAAGCCGAGCAGCAGGGCGGCCACAGCGCGCCATGCGCGAGGTCGTTTGGTTGGCGAAGCGGGGAATTGATTGGGTGTCATGCTGGCCGGACCTGAGAGAAAAAGACGGTAAATGTTCTTCCAGGCCTCGAAGGCCGAGAACAAAAGTGGCGGGCATTATTGCAAGTAATTCTTGTTAACAAAAGTAATACAGTAACTTTTTTTGTTTCTTTGCTAGCCGCTCGTCCATTGCCGGCGCTAGTCTGTGGCTTTGCAATAGGAGTTTCTGGATGTCCGCGCCTTCTGTTTTGATCGCCGGCTGCGGTGATGTCGGCAGCCGTCTGGCCACGCAATTGCTGGCTTTGGGATGGGAAGTTCACGGCTTGCGCCGGGACGTTTCACGCTTGCCGGAAGGCGTCATCGGTGTCGCTGGCGACTTGTTCAACGAGGACTGCCCCGCCACCTGGCCGGTGGGTGCAGTGGATTACCTGGTGTATTGCGCGGCCGCCACCGATCATGATGAAGCAGGCTATCGCGCTGCTTATGTGCAAGGTTTGCAGAATGTGCTGAGCTGGCTGGACGACTACGGCCAGGTGCCCAATCGCCTGCTGTTCGTTTCCAGCAGCAGTGTGTACGGCCAGCAAGACGGCGAGTGGGTAGACGAAACTTCGCCGGCGCTGCCGGGTAGCGGTTATTCAGGCCGGTTGATGCTTGAGGCGGAGCAAGTAGCGCTCGACAGCGGTATCCCCGCAAGTATCGTGCGTTTGACCGGTATCTACGGGCCGGGCCGCGAATGGTTGCTGACGCAAGTTCGTCGCGGTTATCGCGTGGCGACCGATCCGCCGCTGTATGGCAATCGTATTCATGCTGATGACGCGGCGGGATTGATGGCCTATCTGCTTGAGGCGGACCGCCGAGGCGAGGCGCTGGACGATATCTATATCGGCGTCGACGATGCGCCTGCACCGCTGGCGGAAGTGGTGGGCTGGCTGCGCGAATATCTGGGGGTGACTGACTGGGCCGAAGATGCGAGTGTGCGGCGGGCGGGGAGCAAGCGTTGCACAAATGCGCGGGCGAAAGCCCTGGGCTGGACGCCGGCTTACCCAAGCTACCGCGAAGGCTACGCCGCCATTCTCGAAGGCCGCTGCTGACTTCCCAGCACCACACAAATGTGGGAGCGAGCCTGCTCGCGATGGCGGCATGACATTCAACATCATCGTTGGCTGTTATGGCCTGATCGCGAGCAGGCTCGCTCCCATACTGGCTTGCATTGATTACGGCCGGGTTACTGCTTTTCCAGCAACCATTTGCGCTCACCCGGGGTGAACTGTGGCATTTCGTCCGACCGCGCGGTGTTCACGGCCTGCAGAATCTCCAGTTCCTTGCCCTTGCGCGCAAAGATCCAGGTATTGCCCTGACCGTTCAACTGCAGCCACATGTTGTCGTTGCCGTCACTCATCGACGCGCAGTCGCCGGCCAGGCACAGGGCATAGCGGTCGGCGCCCGGCAAACCGGCCACCTGGCCGTCGGCCTGGAATTGCACGGTGTTGCCGATACCAGGGCCATTGATGACTTTCCAGCTGCCACCCATGTAAGCGGTGTACAACGCACGTTCGAAGCTGGCGCCAAGCGGGGCGCCCTCGGGCACCGGAATCTGCGGGCGGTCGAAGACCTGCTCCGGTTCGTTGTCGCTGGCGCCCTGGCTCAGTTGTTTGCCATCACGCTTCAGCTCGCTGGCCGAGCTGCCGTAAAAATCGACTTTCCAGGCGCCGGACTCTTCGCCCAGCAGCTTGCCGTCCACATTTTCAAAACCATTGGTGTAACGGGCCTGGGCGGCCTTGGTGTTGACGTCCCATTCCAGGTTCGGGCCATAAGCCTGAAGCGCTTCGCGCAAGGGGGCGCCTTTGGATGCCGCATCGATCGCCACCTGATTGATCCAGGTACCGCTGATATCACGATCGGCAGGATCGCTGGCACAACCGCCCAGGAACAGGGCGACCAGCGAGAGAACTAGCGCTTGGCGCATGGTGGAATCCTTTCAGAACACTTCTTTGCCTACATCGACGGCGCAGCCCTGAGACTGCGCCGGACGCATTACTCGATGACCAGAATGGCATCCATTTCAACCTGCGAACCCTTTGGCAGGGCAGCGACACCGATGGCGGCGCGGGCAGGGTATGGCTGCTCGAAATACTTGCCCATGATCTCGTTGACCTTGGCGAAGTGGCTCAGATCAATCAGGAAGATGTTCAGTTTAACGATGTCCTTGAACGAACCGCCGGCAGCTTCAGCGACGGACTTGAGGTTCTCGAACACCTGGACGACCTGGGCTTCGAAACCCTCGACCAGTTCCATGGTTTTCGGATCGAGCGGGATCTGGCCCGACATGTACACAGTGTTGCCGGCCTTGATCGCCTGGGAGTAAGTACCGATGGCCGCCGGGGCCTTGTCGCTGGTGATAACAGTCTTGGTCATGAATGACTCCTTGTAATGGGTAACGTTACGCGCGCATGCGGGTGATGCGGATCACCCCGGTCAATGCGCGCAGTTTCTTGATCACGCGTGCCAGGTGCACGCGGTCGTGCACGCTGACCACTAGTTGGACCACACTGATGCGGCCGTCGCGTTCGTCCATGCTGATTTTTTCGATGTTGCCGTCGGCGGCGTTGACACTGCTGGCCAGCAAGGCGATCAGGCCGCGCTGGTGCTCCAGCTCGACACGCAGCTCGACGTTGAATTCGCCAGTGACATCCTTGGCCCACGAAAGCTGGATGCATTTCTCCGGGTTATGGCGGATTTCACTGATGTTGCGGCAGTTGTCCAGGTGCACGACCATTCCCTTGCCCGCAGACAAGTGACCGACAATCGGATCGCCCGGGATCGGCGTACAGCACTTGGCGTAGCTGAGCACCAGGCCTTCCGTGCCACGAATGGCCAGCGGGCCTTCGGCGCCCGGCAGCTGTTCGCCTTCGCCTAGCAGGCGACGGGCAACGACATAAGCCATGCGATTGCCCAGGCCAATATCTTCGAGCAGGTCTTCGATGAGCTCCAGACGATACTCGGCGAGCATCGCCTTGACGCGCTCGGCCGGGACTTTGTCCAGGGCGCTGTCGAAGCCGTTGAGCACCTTGTTCAGCAGGCGTTCGCCAAGGCTGATGGATTCAGAGCGGCGCTGCAGCTTCAAGGCATGGCGGATGTGCGTTCGCGCCTTGCCGGTGACGACAAAATTGAGCCACGCCGGATTAGGTCGCGCGCCGGGTGCACTGACAATCTCGACCGTGGAGCCGCTTTGCAGCGGTTCGGACAGCGGCGCGAGACGACGATTGATCCGACAGGCAATGCAGCTATTGCCGACATCGGTGTGCACTGCGTAAGCAAAGTCGACGGCCGTGGAGCCTTTCGGCAGTTCCATGATCCGGCCTTTGGGCGTAAACACGTAGACCTCGTCCGGGAACAGGTCGATCTTCACGCTTTCGATGAATTCCAGCGAATTGCCGGCGCGTTGCTGCATTTCCAGCACGCCTTTGACCCACTGGCGGGCGCGGGCATGAGTGCCTTTAGGCTGCTCGTCGCCGCTGGATTTGTACAGCCAATGGGCGGCGATGCCGTTGTTGGCCATCTCTTCCATTTCACGGGTGCGGATCTGAATCTCGATCGGAACACCGTGCATGCCGAACAACGTGGTGTGCAGCGACTGGTAGCCGTTGGCCTTGGGAATCGCAATGTAATCCTTGAAGCGCCCCGGCAACGGTTTGTACAAATTATGCACAGCACCCAGCACGCGGTAGCAGGTATCGACCTTGTCGACGATGATCCGGAACGCGTAGACGTCCATGATCTCGTTGAAGGCCCGACGCTTGCCGCGCATTTTCTTGTAGATGCCGTAGAGGTGTTTCTGGCGTCCGCTGACTTCGCCCTGAATGCCGTCGATGGCCAGGCAGTGGCTCAGGGACTCTTCGATCTTGTTGACGATTTCCTTGCGGTTGCCCCGGGCGCGCTTGACCGCCTGGTTGATCCGCGCGGAACGCATCGGGTGCATGGCCTTGAAACCGAGGTCTTCGAACTCTATGCGAATGGCGTGCATGCCCAGCCGGTTGGCGATGGGCGCATAGATTTCCAGGGTTTCCTTGGCGATCCGCCGGCGCTTTTCGCCGGAGAGGACTTCCAGCGTGCGCATGTTGTGCAGGCGGTCGGCCAGTTTGACCAGGATCACGCGAATGTCGCGCGCCATGGCCATGGCCATTTTCTGGAAGTTTTCCGCCTGGGCTTCGGCTTTTGTCTCGAAATTCATCTGGGTCAGTTTGCTGACCCCATCGACCAGTTCGGCCACGGTTTCGCCGAACTGCGCTTGCAGCGCTTCCTTGGCAATCCCGGTGTCTTCGATCACGTCATGCAGCATCGCAGCCATCAGGCTCTGATGGTCCATGTGCATGTCGGCAAGAATATTGGCCACGGCAAGAGGATGCGTGACGTACGCCTCACCGCTACGGCGGCGTTGGCCGTCGTGGGCTTGTTCGGCGTAGAAATACGCCCGGCGGACCAGATTGACCTGGTCCTTCCCGAGGTAGGCCGATAAGCGATCGGCGAGGGCGTCTATGCTCGGCATGATGACTCCTGCCGTTCGCTGTGACCCCGCGCCGTGCTACGTCGACCAGGCATAGGCTTAGACGGCCTCGTTGGACTCGTCCTCGAACGCTGCGAACAGCGGTTCGTCTTCGACGATTTCAGCATTGGCGATGAACTCGTAGCTCATCAGGCCTTCCGCGATTTCGCGCAGGGCGACGACGGTCGGCTTGTCGTTTTCCACTGGGACCAAAGGCTCTTTGCCGCCGGTGGCCAGTTGACGGGCACGCTTGGTAGAGAGCATGACCAGCTCAAAGCGGTTTTCCACGTGTTCTAGGCAGTCTTCAACGGTTACGCGGGCCATGGTATTCCTCGGAGCGAATGCAATATGCGCGCTGCCCGGTTGGGCGAGCGGACTCGACAGTTTAAAAAATCACCAGCGATTAGGGAAGCGCTGATTTTTTGACCAGACCCTTCAACGCGCTGCAAGTGCCAATGTAAAGCCCTTGCCGCGGTTTTGGGAAGAGCCGGTCAGCCAAGTAATTCGGCCAAAAGTTTGCCGTGACGCTGCTGCTGACGCTTTTGATGCAGCTGATTGGCCCGGAAAATCGCCTGCAGGTCGCGCAAGGCATGGGCGAAATCGTCGTTGATGATCAGGTAGTCGTAATCGACGTAATGACTCATTTCGCTAACGGCTTCACGCATGCGCCCGTCGATGATTTCGTCGCTGTCCTGGCCGCGGTTGGTGAGGCGCTGGTGCAACGCCTGCAACGATGGCGGCAGAATGAAGATCGAACGGGCTTGTGGCATCAGCTTGCGCACTTGCTCGGCGCCTTGCCAGTCGATCTCCAGAATCAGGTCGTGACCTTCATCCAGCGTCTGCTGCAGATGACTCTGCGAAGTGCCATAGAGATTGCCGAAGACTTCGGCGCGCTCGAGGAAATCCCCGTGTTCCATCATCTTCACGAACTCGCTGCGTTCGACGAAGTGATAGTTCACGCCGTTCTCTTCACCCGGACGCATGGCGCGGGTGGTGTGGGAGACCGAGACACGGATCTCCTGATCAGCGTCGGTCAGGGCCTTGACCAGGCTACTTTTGCCCGCGCCGGAAGGGGCGGAAATGATGTAGAGGGTGCCGGTGCTGTGGGTCATGTCGGGTTTGCCTTACTCAATATTCTGCACTTGTTCGCGCATTTGCTCGATCAACACCTTGAGGTTGACCGCCGCCTGCGTACTGCGCGGGTCGAAGGCTTTGGAGCCCAGTGTGTTGGCTTCGCGGTTGAGCTCCTGCATCAGGAAGTCCAGGCGCCGACCGGCAGCGCCGCCGGACTTGAGCACGCGGCGGACTTCGATAATGTGGGTGCTGAGGCGATCCAGTTCTTCGGCGACGTCGCTCTTCTGAGCGAGCATGACCATTTCCTGTTCCAGACGCTGCGGGTCCATTTCGGCTTTCATGTCAGCAAAACGGTCGAGAACTTTCTGACGCTGGGTGGCGAGCATTTGCGGGACCAGCACGCGCAGGGTCACAACGTCATCTTCAATGGCAGTCAGGCGATCATTGATCAGCCGTGCCAGCTCCGCCCCTTCGCGTTCGCGCCCGGCCTTCAGTTCCAGCAGACCCTCGGTGAACAACGCCAGTGCCTCGGCGTTCAAGGCCTGCGGATCACTGGCGTCGCCAACCAGTACCCCTGGCCAGGCCAGCACTTCCAGCGGATTCAGAGCGGCCGGGTTTTTGATCAGGCCGGCGATCGTCTCGGCGGCAGCGACCAGTTGCGCTGCGCGCGCCTGATCGACCTGCAAGGCTTTGTCGGTGTTCTCCTCGGTGAAGCGCAGGGTGCATTCGAGCTTGCCGCGTGAGATGCCCTGGCGCAACGCTTCGCGGACCGAGCCTTCGAGGTCGCGGAACGATTCCGGCAGACGCAGGTGCGGCTCCAGGTAACGGCTGTTGACCGAGCGCAGTTCCCAGCTCAGCGTGCCTTGGGTGCCCGCTTTTTCGACGCGTGCGAAGGCGGTCATGCTGTGCACCATGGAGGTACCTCGTAATGCAGGTCGACGCCAAGCCTGAGGCTCGCGGACCTGCTATCTGTGAATTAAAGCCGACAGGCAGCAAAGGCGCAGGATTGTAGCGCAGTGCGGCGGATGCGCCCAAACACACGCGGTGACAAAGCGCTGCAGGCCGTCGGCTATGCTCTATTCAAGGCCTTCGGTCGTCGGGCGGATTTTTTAGAAGTGCCCAGTCCCGGCGCACGGCTCTATAATGCTTGGCAGTTTTCCGTCCTCCGTACAGGTATTCCCTATGAAACGTCCAAGTGGTCGCGCTGCCGATCAGCTCCGCTCGATCCGCATTACCCGCAACTACACCAAACACGCCGAGGGATCTGTACTGGTCGAGTTCGGTGATACCAAAGTCATCTGCACCGTCAGCGTCGAAAACGGCGTACCGCGTTTCCTCAAAGGTCAGGGCCAGGGCTGGTTGACCGCCGAGTACGGCATGCTGCCGCGCGCTACCGGCGAGCGTAACCAGCGTGAAGCGAGCCGTGGCAAGCAAGGCGGGCGCACCCTGGAAATCCAGCGCCTGATCGGCCGCTCGCTGCGCGCATCGCTCGACATGTCCAAGCTGGGCGACGTGACGTTGTACGTCGACTGCGACGTGCTCCAGGCTGACGGCGGTACCCGTACTGCGTCGATCACCGGCGCCATGGTTGCCCTGGTCGATGCCCTGAAAGTGATCAAGAAGCGCGGTGGACTCAAGGGTGGCGACCCGCTCAAGCAGATGATTGCCGCCGTTTCCGTCGGTATGTATCAGGGCGAGCCTGTGCTCGACCTCGACTACCTGGAAGACTCCGCTGCCGAGACCGACCTGAACGTTGTGATGACCAGCAGCGGCGGTTTCATCGAAGTGCAGGGCACGGCCGAAGGCGCGCCGTTCCAGCCGGAAGACCTCAACGCCATGCTCGAATTGGCAAAGAAAGGCATGACTGAAATCTTCGAACTGCAAAAAGCTGCACTGGCCGACTGATCGACTCTGACCCGGCAAGGAGAACGCCATGAGTGAAGAGCAAGAGCTGCTTCCCGTTCCGACCAAAGAGGTTCGGATGTGGGCAATGTTTTGCCACCTTTCGGCGTTTCTGGGTGTCTGGTTGCCATTCGGGCATTTGATTGGGCCTTTGGTACTGTGGCAATGGAAGCGAGACAGCGATCCGTTCATCGACGCTCAAGGCAAGGAAGCGCTGAATTTTCAGATCACGGTAGCCTTGGTCTCGGGTATTTGTTACCTGCTGATGCTCGTGTTGATAGGGTTCGCGCTGCTGCCACTGGTACTGATCGGGGCGATGGTGCTGTCCATCATCGCCGGCCTCAAGGCCAATGAGGGGGTGCCGTATCGGTATCCGTTTACATGGAGGCTGATCAAGTAACGGTCAGCGCAATCCTGATTAAATTAATGCTCCGACTTGCCGGGGCATTTTTTTTGAACAGCAATTCGCCGTTATCGTGATCAAGTTGTATCTGGCGCTGCCCCTTTTCACCGTTGTTTGAAAGCGGGTCCGGTTCTGAAATAACGCACAAAAAATGCCCGTATCTCGCGATACGGGCATTTTTTCCAACTGGCAAACCTTTTAGATGGTCAGCGTCCAGTCATAGTCCACGATCAGCGGTGCATGCTGCGAGAACCTGGGCTGACGTGGGAGGCGCGCGCTCCGTACAAAACGGCGCAGACCGGGTGTCAGTAGCTGGTAATCAAAACGCCAGCCAAGGTTGAGCATCTCCGCCTGTTCGTTGTCCGGCCACCAGCTGTACTGGTCGCCTTCGCGGCTAACTTCGCGCAAGGCATCGACATAACCCATGTTGCCGACAATCTCGTCCAGCCACGCACGCTCAGGTGCCAGGAAGCCCGGAGATTGCTGACTGTCACGCCAGTTCTTGATATCCAGCTTTTGCTGCGCTACGTACAGCGAGCCACAATAAATGTACTCGCGCCGCTTGCGCCGCTGTTTATCCAGATAACGGCCGAAATCGTCCATTAGCTTGAACTTCTGGTTCAAGTCTTCATCGCCATTCTGCCCCGAAGGAAGCAGCAAGGTCGCGATGCTGACCTTGTCGAAATCGGCTTGCAGGTAGCGCCCGTAGCGGTCGGCTGTCTCGAAACCGAGACCGCTGATGACTGCCTTCGGTTGCAACCGCGAATACAAAGCTACGCCACCTTGGGCGGGAACTTCGGCTTCGCAGGCATAAAGGAAGTAGCCATCCAGTTGGAAAGCTGGATCGTCCAGTTCAAAGGCGGAGGCGCGGGTGTCCTGCAGGCAGATGACGTCGGCATTCTGTGCTTGCAGCCAACTGAGCAAACCTCGCTCCACTGCAGCCTGAATACCATTGACGTTCACACTGATGATCCGCATAAATGGCCCCAAAAATCGCGTGCGTGTATGATACACGGCGTCAAGCTAATTAGCTAAATCCGTGGTATTTGGGGTTTTTTTCATGCAGGCGTATCAGCGCGATTTCATTCGTTTTGCCATCGATCGCGGCGTTTTGCGCTTCGGTGAGTTCACCCTGAAGTCCGGACGCAACAGTCCCTACTTCTTCAATGCCGGCCTTTTCAACAGCGGTTCTGCACTGGCGCAGCTGGGTCGGTTTTATGCAGCGGCGATCGCCGACAGCGGTATCTCGTTCGACGTTTTGTTCGGCCCGGCATACAAAGGCATCCCTTTGGCGGCGACCACTGCGGTTGCGCTGGCTGAACATCACGACCGTGACCTGCCATGGTGCTTCAACCGCAAGGAAGCCAAGGCCCACGGCGAAGGTGGCAGCCTCGTTGGAGCGCCTTTGACCGGCAATGTGCTGATCATCGACGACGTGATCACCGCCGGGACAGCGATTCGCGAAGTCATGCAGATCATCGCCTCTCAGGATGGTGCGAAAGCGGCGGGCGTGCTGATTGCGCTCAACCGTCAGGAGCGTGGCAACGGCGAATTGTCGGCCATTCAGGAAGTGGAACGCGACTTCGGCATACCGGTAGTGAGCATTGTGTCGCTGAACCAGGTGCTAGAATTCCTCGCGGATGATCCGCAGCTCAAGCAGCATCTGCCTGCCGTGGAAGCTTACCGCGCTCAGTTCGGCGTTTGACCCCGTAGGCAGCGGCTTGCTGGCGATCCACTGCAACGTGGCACGCCGTGCCCTATAAAAAGACCCCGCTCAGTCAGGCTGAGCGGGGTCTTTTATTTTCCATTGGCCGGCGTTGTGTCAGTCAGCTTTTATTCGGATACGGGTCGCTCACGGCGTCGCCCTGGCCGGTCAGGACTCTCCACCCATTGAGCTTGTGGATCTTCTTTTTATGCTGTGGGCATGGTGGGATCGAGGTTTTTGCCTGATTCGTATACAGCTCTCCGCAGTCGACACATTCAAAGGTGCCTGCAGAAACATCACTGCCGTAAGGAACGTAATCTTTTTGCATGAGGTAGATCTCCTGTGGATTCACGGAAGATCCTATGCGGATTAATACTGACAGGATGTCGGACGTTTCGCTGTATCGGGTACGACGTTTCCGGCGCGCACAAAAAGATCGCAGACTTCGTCAGATCCTACGGAATATTCGTACATCCGTGGGGGTGCTGGCGAAGCTGCGAACTATTTTGAAGCGCTAGAATCAGTGACGCTTGCGGTTGCTGATCAATGTACCCACGCCGGTGTCAGTGAAGATCTCCAGCAGAATCGCATTCGGCACTCGACCATCAATGATCAACGCGCTTCCCACGCCGCCCTGTACCGCTTCCAGCGCGCAGCGGATCTTCGGCAACATGCCGCCGTAGATCGTGCCATCGGCAATCAGCTCGTCGACCTGCTGGGTGGTCAGGCCGGTCAAGACCGTGCCTTGCTTGTCCATCAGGCCGGCAATGTTGGTCAGCAGCATCAACTTTTCGGCCTTCAAGGCTTCGGCTACTTTACCGGCCACCAAATCGGCGTTGATGTTGTACGACTCGCCGTTGGCGCCGACGCCAATCGGCGCGATCACCGGGATGAAGTCGCCTTTGACCAACAGGTTCAGCAGATCGGTATTGATCCCGACCACTTCACCCACTTGCCCGATGTCGATGATTTCCGGTTGCGTCATCTCCGGCGTCTGACGGGTCACGGTGAGCTTTTTCGCACGAATCAGCTCGGCGTCTTTGCCGGTCAGGCCGATGGCGCTTCCGCCATGGCGGTTGATCAGGTTAACGATGTCTTTGTTGACCTGGCCGCCAAGAACCATTTCCACCACGTCCATGGTCTGCGCGTCGGTGACGCGCATGCCATCGATGAAATGGCTCTCGATCGATAGACGCTTGAGCAGGTCGCCGATTTGCGGGCCGCCACCGTGAACGACAACCGGGTTGATGCCCACGGCCTTCATCAGCACGATGTCGCGGGCGAAACCGGTTTTCAGCTCCTCGCTTTCCATAGCGTTGCCGCCGTATTTGATCACCAGCGTCTTGCCGACATAGCGTCGGATGTAAGGCAGCGCTTCGGACAGGACCTTGGCGGTGTTGGCGGCGGCTTCGCGTTCGAGGGTCATTCAGGGCTCCGGCACTTCGATAAAAGGCGCTTCAATAAATCAAAACGGTAATTGGAGATCAGGTGCAACACGCTTCAACTGGACGGTGAAAACGTCCTTGATGCGCTGCAATTCCGCCTCGTCATCAGCCTCGAAACGCAATACCAGCACCGGTGTGGTGTTGGAAGCGCGCACCAGGCCCCAACCTTTGGCGTAGTCGACTCGCACGCCGTCAATGGTGGTCAGCTCGGCGCCTTCGCCCCATTGCGCGTCGTGCAGTGCAGCAATGATGCTGAATTTGCTCTCTTCGGTCACATGGATATTGATTTCCGGCGTAGAAATATCGTTCGGGAAGGTGGCGAATAGCTCTTCTGCGGAGGATTTTTCCTTGCTGAGGATTTCCAGCAATCGTGCGGCGCTGTAAATGCCGTCGTCGAAGCCGAACCAGCGTTCCTTGAAGAAAATGTGCCCGCTCATTTCCCCGGCCAGTAACGCGCCGGTTTCTTTCATCTTCTTTTTGATCAACGAGTGGCCGGTCTTCCACATCAGCGGCCGACCGCCATATTCCTTGATCAGTGGCGTCAGGCGGCGGGTGCATTTGACGTCGAAGATGATTTCCGCGTCGGGGTTGCGCGCCACCACATCGCGGGCGAACAGCATCAGCAGACGGTCCGGATAAACGATGCTGCCGGTGTTGGTCACCACGCCTACGCGGTCGCCGTCGCCGTCGAAGGCCAGGCCGATGTCGGCGTTGGTTTCCTTGACCTTGGCGATCAGGTCGACGAGGTTTTCAGGCTTGCCCGGATCCGGATGGTGATTCGGGAAGTTGCCGTCGACCTCGCAGAACAACGGGATGACTTCGCAGTTCAGCGCTTCGATCAGTTGCGGGGCGATCACACCGGCCGCGCCATTGCCACAGTCGACCACGACTTTGAGGCGGCGGGCCAGTTTGATGTCCTGGACGATTTCCGTGTTGTAGCGGTCGAGGATCTCGACCTTGGTGATGCTGCCCGGGCCGCTGCTCAGGTTGTTGGTCTTGAGGCGATCGTGCAGGGCCTGGATCTGTTCATTGGCCAAGGTGTCGCCGGCGATGACGATCTTGAAGCCGTTGTAGTTCGATGGGTTGTGGCTGCCGGTAAGCATGACCCCGGATTTGCCGGCCAGAACGTTGGCGGCGTAGTACAACGCAGGTGTCGGCACCAGACCGACATCGCTGACGTGGCATCCGGCTTCGGCCAGGCCCTTGATCAACTGCTCGACCAGCTCAGGACCGGAAAGACGGCCATCGCGACCTACGCTAACGTTCGGTTCGCCTTGGGACAAGCTCTGTGCGCCGATAGCGCGACCGAGCCAGTAGGCGGTTTCAGCATTCAGGAATTCCGGGACGGTGCCGCGGATGTCGTAGGCGCGGAAGATGCTGTCAGGAAACGTCGGTGCGACCGTAGCGGGGGTGCTCATCAGGGGAAATGCTCCATCTTGAAAGTGGCTGGACGGGACCGCGATACAGTCGCGGGCCGGCTCAAACTGAAGGGTATGACGGCGTTTTCCCCAGAGAGTTCGTGGTGCGAAAAGGCCATGCCCCCGGTTTCAGCGAGCATTTGGCCGGCCAATCCCCTGATTTTCGAAGCTAAAACGGTCGCTGATGCTGGCGCAATTTTTGTGGCAAGAGAGCTTCGCCTGTAGGAGCTGCCTACAGCGGCGATCTTTTGATTTTCGATTTCAAGAAAAGATCACAGCCTTCGGCAGCTCCTACAAGGAGGCCATCTATCGGATCAATGGCTGCCGGAATGCCCAAAGCCGCCGGCGCCGCGCTCGGTTTCGACGAACTCTTCAACCATTTCGAAATGCGCCTGGACCACCGGAACCAACACCAGCTGCGCCAGCCGTTCGCCGATTTCGAGGGTGAAATCCTTGTCGCTGCGGTTCCAGCACGAGACCATCAACGGCCCCTGATAATCCGAATCGATCAGGCCGACCAGGTTACCCAGCACAATGCCGTGTTTATGGCCAAGACCGGATCGCGGCAGGATCAGCGCGGCGAGACCCGGATCACCAATGTAGACGGACAGGCCGGTTGGAATCAGCAAGGTTTCACCAGGCTTGATGACGGTGTCTTTTTCCAGCATGGCGCGCAGATCGAGGCCTGCTGAACCGGGAGTGGCGTACTGCGGCAACGGAAACTCGCTGCCGATGCGTGGATCAAGGATCTTGGCTTGCAAAGCGTGCATGTAAATTAAACCTGGTTCAGACGGTCGGCGATAAAAGTGACCAGCTGGCGAGCAATTTTGCTCTTGCTGGTCTGGGCGAAAAGTGTGGCGTGCAACTGGCGGTCGATCACGCTGAAAGCGTTCTCTTCGCTGTTAAAGCCAATACTCGGATTGGCGACGTCGTTAGCGACGATCAGGTCGAGATTCTTGTCCTTCAGCTTACGCGCAGCGTAATCGAGCAGGTGCTCGGTTTCTGCAGCGAAGCCGACACTGAACGGTCGGTCGGGGCGAGTGGCGATGGTGGCCAGTATGTCCGGGTTGCGGACCATTTGTAGCAACAAGCCGTCGCCGCTCGTAGGATCTTTCTTGAGTTTTTGCGGGGCGACGACTTCGGGTCGGTAGTCCGCAACCGCGGCCGAGGCAATGAACACATCGCAAGGGATCGCCGCCTCGCAAGCCGCGAGCATGTCGCGGGCGCTGACCACGTCGATACGGGTGACGCGATCCGGCGTCGGCAGGTGCACCGGGCCGGTGATCAGCGTGACGCGGGCGCCGGCTTCCACTGCCGCCTCGGCCAAGGCAAAGCCCATCTTGCCGGAACTGTGGTTGGTGATGTAACGCACCGGGTCGATGTTTTCCTGGGTCGGGCCGGCGGTGATCAGCACGTGTCTGCCGGTCAGTGCCTGGCGCTGGAAGCAATCGGCTGCGCACTGCGCAAGTTCGACGGCTTCAAGCATGCGACCAAATCCTACATCGCCACAGGCCTGGCTACCGGAGGCTGGGCCGAACACCTTGAGGGCGCGGCTTTCGAGGGTTTGCAGGTTGGCCTGGGTGGCCGGGTCGCGCCACATGGCCTGATTCATCGCCGGAGCTACCGCGACGATGGCGTCGGTGGCCAGTACCAGCGTGGTCAGTAAATCGTCGGCAATGCCTTGAGCCAGGCGCGCGAGCAAGTCCGCCGTCGCCGGGGCGATCAGCACCATGTCCGCCCACTTGGCCAGCTCGATGTGCCCCATGGCAGCTTCAGCGGCCGGGTCAAGCAGATCCAGATGCACCGGATGGCCGGACAATGCCTGCATGGTCAGCGGCGTGATGAACTCACTGCCGCCACGGGTCATGACCACGCGCACCTCGGCACCTTGATCGATCAGGCGGCGAACCAGGTCGGCGCTTTTGTAGGCAGCAATGCCGCCGCCGACGCCCAGAACGATGCGTTTCCGATACAGCCGTTGCATAGGTCTGCCTTTCATTTCGTTGATGACTGCAGGGCGATACCCCCTCCCCAGGAGTGAAATCGCTCGCAAAAAAGATGGGCTAAGATATCACAGCGACCGCAACGGAACAGCGGCGCCCACAGACAGGGAGGTGCTATGAGTATTCGTGACTGGCCGACAGCTGAGCGGCCGCGGGAAAGGTTGTTGGAGTTAGGCTCGGCAAGCCTTTCGGACGCCGAATTGCTGGCGATTTTTTTGAGAACGGGTGTGTCGGGCAAAAGTGCTGTCGATCTGGCGCGTCATTTGCTGAGTCAATTTGGTGGTCTGCGCTCCCTGATGGAGGCCGATCAACAGGCGTTCAGCCAGCAGCTAGGGCTTGGCCCAGCGAAATTTGCCCAGTTGCAGGCCGTTCTGGAAATGGGCCGGCGCCATCTGGCCGAGCGTGCGCGACATAAATCTGCGCTGGAAAACCCACAGGCCGTTCGTGACTACCTGAAGTCGATGCTGCGCCACGAGCCGCATGAGGTTTTCGGTTGCCTTTTTCTGGATTCCAGGCATCAGGTATTGACGTTCGAGGCGCTATTTCGTGGTTCGATTGACTGTACGAGCGTGCATCCCCGTCAGGTGGTCAAGCGTGCGCTGGCGCATAACGCTGCGGCCGTAATCCTTTGCCACAACCATCCTTCGGGCAACTCCAATCCCAGTGAAGCGGATCGCACGTTGACCAGGCGCCTGCGAGATGCGCTGGACTTGATCGATGTGCGGGTGCTCGACCATTTCATCGTCGGCGATGGTGAGCCATTGTCCATGGCCGAGCATGGGTGGATGTGAACGAGGAGCAGCTTCAAGCTTCAAGCTTCAAGCTTCAAGCGCCAAGTCAAAGCAGTACGGGGACTGCCCTGGCTTGTCGCTTGCAGCTTAAGGCTTGAGGCTCACCCGGGCATAATCCTGCCGTCCAAACGGACTGACCGAATAGCCTTGCACTTCTTTGCGCATCAGCGCAAATGCAGTCGGATGGGCCAGCGGCAACCACAGTGCCTGCTGCTGGATCTGCGCCTGAGCCTGCTCATAGAGCTTGGTGCGCACGCCTTGTTCGGAAGTCGTCTTGCCGGCACTGATCAGTTTGTCCAGGTCCTGGTTGCAATAACGAGCGAAGTTGGTGCCCGACTTGACCGCAGCGCAGGAAAACTGCGGTGTGAGGAAATTGTCGGGGTCACCGTTGTCGCCCGCCCAGCCCATGAACAGCAAATCGTGCTCGCCGGCCTTGGCGCGACGGATCACCTCGCCCCATTCGATCACGCGAATCTCGGCCTGAATGCCGATTTCCGCCAGGTCCGATTGCAGCATCTGCGCGCCGAGGCTCGGGTTGGGATTCAACAGGCTGCCGGACGGCCGGGTCCAGATGGTGGTCTGAAAACCATCTTGCAAACCGGCTTTCGCCATCAGCGTCCTGGCTTTTTCCAAATCATAGGCATAACCCGGCAAGCCTTTGGCGTAGCTCCAGGTATTGGGCGGGTAGGGACCGCTGGCTGGCCTGGCGGTATCTTCGAAGACTGCTTTGACGTAGTTGGCCTTGTCGAACGCCAGGTTGATTGCCTGCCGAACTTCCGGCTTGTCCAGCGGTGGATGCTGGCTATTGATGGCGACGAACGCGGTCATGAAGGCGTCAGTCTTTTCTACTTTCAGCGTCGGTTCTTTCAAGGCGGACTGTACGTCCAGCGGCTTCGGTGAGAGCGCGATCTGACACTCGTTACGGCGCAGCTTTTGTAGGCGCACGTTGGCGTCCGGCGTGATCGCGAAGATCAGCGGATCCACTGTCGGCTTGCCGCGGAAGTAGTCCGGGTTGGCCTTGTAGCGAACAGAGGCATCTTTCTGAAAGCGCGTGAAGATGAAAGGACCGCTGCCAATCGGATGGCTGTTGAGTTTTTCCGGCGTTCCGGCCTTCATCAGTTTGTCTGCGTATTCGGCAGAGTAGATCGAGGCAAAGCCCATGCTGAGCGTGGGCAGGAACGTCGAGTCGGGGTGGTCCAGTGTGAAGCGCACGGTCAATGGGTCGAGTGCATCGATTTTCTTGATCAGTGCCGGTAACTGCATCGATTGCGCGTGCGGAAAGCCGCTCTGGGCCACTTTGTGCCACGGGTTGGCTGGATCAAGCATTCGATCGAAGCTGAACTTCACGTCCTCGGCAGTCAGTTCGCGGGACGGACTGAAATAGTCGGTACGGTGGAATTTCACCTGCGGATGCAATTTGAAGACATATGTCAGCCCGTCGGCAGACACTTCCCAACTGTCCGCGAGCGCGGCGACGACTTTGCCAGTGGCTGTATCGAAGTCCACAAGGCGGTTCATCAGCACATCGGCCGAGGCATTGGTAGTGGTTAGCGAGTTGTATTGCACCACGTCGAACCCTTCAGGGCTGGCCTCGGTGCAGACACTCAGCGCGGCCGCGTGCGCGAATGGGCCAAGCAGGAGAGGGGCGAGTAACAGCGGTAGGGCAGCGAGGCGCATGGTCGGATTCCTTTACAGATCGAAGGCCCATCTGCAAGTGCAGTCTGGAAAAGGCTTACCCTAGTGGGCTCTTTTGCAAATGACTATCCCTCTTTTCAATTAAAGCGGACTATACGCCACTGTTTTCGGTGCAAGGGTGTTGATGCAACTGCAAATGGGTCAGCTGACTGATTCTCTGCGACGAGCGGTCGGCATCGCCGCCAGCCTTTATTCAAGGCGTCTGGAGGCAGTTAATCACGGTTTTTGCTGATTCTGCTCGCACCTGTTGTTGTTGCAATGCAGTCTTTCTGGTATAAAGCAGCGCTCTTTTCTAGGGGCCCGGTTCCTTCACTGTAGGTGTAGCCGGTAAGACCTCTAAAGAAACGCGGCGCCTGGCGCCAAATGACTGAGAGATTAAGCGGCCAACCCATGCCGGGTTGGGCATGTGGTTTTAGAGGGCTGAGGCATGTCGAGAGTATGTCAAGTTACCGGTAAGGGTCCGGTGACTGGGAATAACATTTCCCACGCAAACAACAAAACCCGTCGTCGTTTCCTGCCGAACCTGCAGCATCACCGCTTCTGGGTTGAAGAAGAGAAACGTTTCGTGCGTCTGCGCGTATCTGCCAAAGGCATGCGTATCATCGACAAGCGTGGCATCACTGTCGTGCTGGCCGAAATCCGCAAAGCCGGCAAGATCTAAGGGAGCTAATCATGCGTGAATTGATTCGTTTGATTTCGAGCGCCGGTACTGGTCACTTCTACACTACCGACAAGAACAAGCGTACTACTCCGGACAAAATCGAGATCAAGAAATTTGATCCGGTTGTTCGCAAGCACGTGATCTACAAGGAAGGCAAAATCAAGTAATTGATTTTTCCCTCTTACAAAAAAGGCCCGTATCGCGAGATACGGGCCTTTTTTGTTGCCGGTGATGTGATGCCTTTCAGGGCCTCTTCGCGAGCAAGCCCGCTCCCACAGTGGATTGTCGCGGGACACGCACCTTGTGTTCACTGATATTCCAATGTGGGAGCGGGCTTGCTCGCGAAGGGGCCAGGTCAAACAACACCAAACCTCAAACCTTCTGTTCAAACGCCACATAAATCTTGCGGCACGGCTCCAGCACTTCCCACGTGCCCCGGAACCCGCTCGGGATCACAAAGCGATCGCCGGCGCGCACGGTTTTGCTGTTGCCGTCGTTATCGCGCAGCACTGAAACGCCCTGAACGATCTCGCAGTATTCATGCTCGGTAAAATTCACGTGCCACTGGCCCACGGCGCCTTCCCATACGCCAGCATTCAACTGGCCGCACGGGCTGTTGTAGTGGTTGTACACGGTTTGCTCGGGATCGCCCTTGAGAATTTTTGCCTGATCCGGCCGGTAGCGTTCAGGCTCCGTAGTAGCCTGGCTGAAGTCGACGATGTCCTGGATGCTCATGTGTTGTCATACCCCGTGATTGCGGCGCGAGTGGCTGAAATGGTCTTGAATTGTCCGAAGTCTATGTTTATTAAAATGAACACCGCAAGGCTGTTTGCCGACCTTATGTCAAATATATTGATACAACCCCGGGCTGTGGTTTAGGGTGGCGGTTGCCTTGCGCCGAAATTCAGGCTGGCCGGGCAGAATCGCCGGGAACGTCCGCGAAGAACGCGGAGCGCTCGTATTCAACTGAAGGAGGACACCCGCATGACCACCCTGACTCGTGCCGATTGGGAGCAACGGGCTCGCGATCTGAAGATCGAAGGCCGCGCCTATATCAATGGCGAATACACCGATGCCCTTTCCAGCGAGACCTTCGAATGCATCAGCCCGGTCGATGGCCGTCTGCTCGGCAAGATTGCCAGCTGCAACGCCGCCGACGCCCAGCGCGCTGTTGAAAACGCTCGCGCTACGTTCAATTCCGGAGCCTGGTCGCGCCTGGCGCCGAGCAAACGCAAGGCCACTATGATTCGTTTCGCCGGCCTGCTGAAAGAGCATGCCGAAGAGCTCGCGCTGCTTGAAACACTCGACATGGGCAAGCCGATCAGTGACTCGCTGTACATCGACGTTCCCGGCGCGGCGCAAGCCCTGAGCTGGAGCGGTGAGGCCATCGACAAGATTTACGACGAAGTGGCTGCTACCCCGCACGATCAGTTGGGCCTGGTTACCCGCGAGCCAGTCGGCGTAGTCGGCGCGATCGTGCCGTGGAACTTCCCGCTGATGATGGCCTGCTGGAAACTCGGGCCGGCATTGTCCACCGGTAATTCGGTGATCCTCAAACCGTCGGAAAAATCACCGCTGACCGCCATCCGCATCGCCGCGCTGGCCGTTGAGGCCGGTATCCCGAAAGGCGTATTGAACGTGTTGCCGGGTTACGGTCACACGGTCGGCAAGGCGTTGGCACTGCACAATGATGTCGACACCTTGGTGTTCACCGGTTCGACCAAGATCGCCAAGCAACTGCTGATCTACTCCGGTGAGTCGAACATGAAGCGCGTCTGGCTTGAAGCCGGCGGCAAGAGCCCGAATATTGTTTTCGCCGACGCCCCGGATCTGCAAGCGGCGGCAGAAGCGGCCGCTGGGGCTATCGCTTTCAACCAGGGCGAGGTCTGCACCGCCGGTTCGCGTCTGCTGGTCGAGCGTTCGATCAAAGACACCTTCCTGCCGCTGGTGATCGAAGCGTTGAAAACCTGGAAGCCGGGCAACCCGCTGGACCCGGAAACCAACGTGGGTGCGCTGGTGGACACGCAGCAAATGAATACCGTGCTCTCGTACATTGAGTCCGGCCATACCGATGGCGCCAAACTGGTCGCCGGTGGCAAGCGCACACTGCAGGACACCGGTGGCACTTACGTCGAGCCAACGATTTTCGACGGCGTGACTAACGCGATGAAGATCGCTCAGGAAGAAATCTTTGGCCCGGTACTGTCGGTCATTGCCTTCGATACCGCCGAGGAAGCCATCCAGATCGCCAATGACACGCCTTACGGCCTGGCGGCAGCGGTGTGGACCAAGGACATTTCCAAGGCTCACCTGACCGCTCGGGCTCTGCGCGCCGGTAGCGTGTGGGTCAATCAATACGATGGCGGTGACATGACCGCGCCGTTTGGTGGTTTCAAACAGTCCGGCAACGGTCGCGATAAATCTCTGCACGCGTTCGACAAGTACACCGAGCTGAAGGCGACCTGGATCAAGCTGTAAGTCATACAGCCAGAGATCCCCTGTGGGAGCGGGCTTGCTCGCGAAGGCGCTGTAACAGTCAACGATGGTGTTGGATGTGACGGCCTTTTCGCGAGCAAGCCCGCTCCCACATTTGTTTTGTGGCGTGACTGAAAAATAACAATCCACAGGAGCGTGGAACATGCGTTGGGCGACTTATTTCGCCGTGTTGGCATCTGTCTTGAGCGTGGGCCTGGCGTTGGGCGTCAGCATGCCGCTAGTGTCGTTTCGTCTGGAAGGCTGGGGTTACGGCTCATTTGCTATCGGTGTAATGGCCGCGATGCCGGCGATTGGCGTGCTGGTGGGCGCGAAGATCTCCAGTCATCTGGCTGCAAAATTCGGCACTGCGAACCTGATGCGTCTGTGCTTGTGGGCCGGCGCGTTGTCCATCGGCTTGCTCGCATTGTTGCCAAGTTATCCGGTGTGGCTGCTGCTGCGCTTGATGATCGGGGTGATTCTGACGCTCGTGTTCATTCTCGGCGAAAGCTGGATCAACCAACTGGTGGTCGAGCAATGGCGCGGCCGATTGGTGGCGTTGTATGGCAGCAGTTACGCGCTGAGTCAGTTAGCCGGACCTCTCCTGTTGGGTGTGTTGGGTACCGATCACGATTACGGATTCTGGGTCGGCGTGGTGTTGTTGCTGACAGCGCCGCTGCTGTTGCTGGGTCGCAGTGGCGCGCCGAGCAGCGAAGCCTGCAGCGTGACGTTCAGCGATCTGCTGGGGTTCTGTCGGGGCCTGCCGGCGATTGCATGGGCGGTGTCGTTGTTTGCCGCGTTCGAGGCGATGATCCTGACCTTGCTGCCGGTGTACTGCCTGCGCCAGGGCTTCAGCACCGACATCGCCTTGGCGATGGTCAGCACGGTGGTGGTCGGCGATGCCTTGCTGCAATTACCGATAGGGGCACTGGCGGATCGACTTTCGCGGCGCACGCTGTTCACCGGTTGTGCGGTGATCCTGCTGGTGTCGAGCCTGGCCATCCCGTTGCTGATCGACACGCTGATGATCTGGCCGCTGTGGGTGTTGTTCGGCGCGAGTGCCGGTGGACTGTTCACCCTGTCGCTGATTCTGATCGGCGAACGCTATCGCGACGACGCCCTGGTGCGCGCCAATGCGCACATTGCGCAGTTGTGGGGGATCGGTTGTCTGATCGGTCCGCTGGCCGCCGGTGCCGGCAGCCAGTGGATCAGCGGGCATGCGCTGCCGTTGTTGATGGCCGCCGGCGCGTTGGGGCTGGTCATTCTGCTGACCCGTCAGGGCGCGTTTGGCACCGTACAACCGGCATAACCTTGTAGCAGCTGGCGAAGCCTGCGTTTTGTAGCGCAGCCAGACGCAGGCTTCGCCAGCTGCTACGAAGGGGCGCGTTCGGGCGTTACAGCATCCGCTCCAGCCCGACCGCCGTGCTGAACCAGGCATTGAACCGGCGCCACATGCTTCCCGGCTCCCTGGTCAATGTGTGCATTTTGCCGTCGTCTTCAGTTACCCACACAACCTTGTCGTTCTCCAGTTTGACGTGATAACTCAGCGCCGGCGCCATACCTTCCATCGCGGCTCTGTGCACATGTGCAGCCAGTTCCGGGCTGTCCACCAGGACGCCGACTTCGGTGTTCCACAGCACTGAGCGCGGATCGAAGTTGAACGAGCCGATGAAGGATTTCTGCTGGTCGAAAATGATCGCTTTGCTGTGCAGGCTGGAATCGGAGCCCTTGAAGGATTTGCCGTAGAAGATCGGTCCGCTGCCGCCGCCTTCACCTGGCTGACGACGCAGCTCGTACAGTTTCACACCATGTTCCAGCAACGCCTTGCGATAGGGGGCATAACCGCCGTGCACGGCCGGAACGTCGGTGGCCTCCAGCGCATTGGTTAACAGGCTTACCGAGACCCCGGCATCAGCGCGGCCGGTCAGGTAGACCAGCCCCGGCTCTCCAGGAACAAAGTACGCCGAGATCAGCACCAGGTCCTTGCGCACCCCAGTCAGCTCTGGCGCCAATTGAGTCGTGAGCAGCAAGTGCGGGTCGGGTTCACCCTTCGACAAGACCTTGCTCGGCGCATCCCACAATGCCTGGTTCCAGGCCCAGATCAGCTCGCGGCGCCAGATGTCCATGCGCGGATTGGTGGTGAAGGTCATCAATTGCTGGTACAGCGCGTGATTCTGTTTGCGCGTTTCCTCCAGCGATTCTTCCAGACGCGCCCGGCTGACCTGCAGATCTTTCTGGGTCGGCTTGCTCGACAGGAATTCATCGATCGGTTTGCTCAGCGCGCTGTTCCAGTACTGATCGAAACTGTGGCCGAGTTGCTCGGCGACCGGGCCGATGCCGAGCATGTCGATGTCGGTAAAATTCAGGTTGGCCTCGGCATCGAAATATTCATCGCCCAGGTTACGCCCGCCGACGATGGCCGCGCTGTTGTCCGCCAGCCACAGCTTGTTGTGCATGCGCCGGTGTTGCAGCGACAGGTTTAACAGGCGGCCCATCGCCCGTGTGACACCCGTGGCGCGACCGAGATGCAGCGGATTGAACAGGCGAATCTGGATTTGCGGATGCGCCGCCAGCGTGCCGATGATCCAGTCCAGGCCATCGCTGGTGGTGTCGTCGAGGAGGATGCGCACGCGCACGCCACGGTCCGCGGCCTTGAGCAGCTCCTCCACCAGCATTCGCGTGCTGATGCCGTCGTGAACGATGTAGTACTGCAAGTCGAGGCTGCTTTGCGCGTTGCGAATCAGCTCGGCGCGGGCCGTGAAGGCTTCACTGCTGTTGGACAGCAGGCGGAATCCGGATTTGCCCTCGTACGGCGCGGCCTGGGCCTGAATCGAGCGACCGAATGCGGAATCGCTGGCAGGCAGCGCCTGACTCGGTTCACGTTGAACGTCGAAACTTGCGCAACCGCCAAGGCAGGCGAGAAGGAGGAGAGCAAGCAGGGGCTGTCTGAATCTCACGTAGGATTGTTCCGATTGGCGGCAGGTGTCGACATAGGACGCTGATTTCCCGATAAAGGTCAGTCCGTGAAGCTGTCAGTTTCCGCAAGCAATCTGATAGCTGCAGCGCCAACCTTGCGTACTGCTTCTTCGATCTGTGGAGTTGGTTTGGCAGCGTAGTTCATCCGCAGGCAATTGCGGTATTTGCCGGAGGCGGAAAAGATACTGCCGACGGCGATCTGCACACCCTGGTCATGCAGATCGCGATTGAGTTTCAGCGTGTCGAAACCCTCCGGCAATTCCACCCACAGCATGAAACTTCCTTGTGGGCGACTGGCGCGGGTGCCAGCCGGAAAGTAGCGGGTCACCCAGTCGATCATCACATCGCGATTGCGCTGGTACTGCGTGCGCATCCGTCGCAGATGCGGCTCGAAATGCCCGGCCTTGAGGAATTCAGCGATCGCGATCTGTGGTTGTGGGGCGGTGGAGCCGGTGCTGATGTATTTCATGTGCAGTACCCGCTCCAGATATCGGCCCGGCGCGACCCAGCCGATTCTCAGACCCGGCGCCAGGGTTTTGGAAAACGAACTGCACAGCAGCACTCGGCCGTCTTCATCGAAGGATTTGATCGTGCGCGGGCGCGGATAGGTGTAAGCCAGTTCGCCATACACATCGTCCTCGATGATCGCCACGTCGAACCGCTGGGCGAGTGTCAACAACGCGCGTTTGCGCGACTCCGGCATGATGTAGCCCAATGGATTGTTGCAGTTGGGGGTCAACTGTATGACTTTGATCGGCCACTGTTCGAGGGCCAGTTCCAGCGCATCCAGGCTGATGCCGGTGAGCGGGTCGGTGGGGATTTCCAGGGCTTTCATGTTCAGGCCTTTGAGCGTTTGCATGGCGCCATGAAAGCTCGGTGAATCGACGGCAACGATGTCGCCCGGTTCGCAAATCGCGCGCACGCTGGTGGATAGCGCTTCATGGCAGCCGGTAGTGATCACCAGGTCGTTGGCGGTCAACTGGCAGCCGGAGTCGAGCATCAACCGGGCGACCTGTTCGCGCAGTTCGAGTGTGCCGTGGATGTTGTCGTAATACAGGCCGGGCATGTCCTGCCGACGACTGATACGCGCCAGGTTGCGCAGCAGTGGCTTCATCGTTGGCGTCGTGATGTCCGGCATGCCGCGGCCCAGTTGCACCACATCTTTGCGCGGCACTGCGCGGATCAGCTCGAGCACCTGGTCCCACTGGGAAATGTCCACTGGTCGCTGGGCCGGGCGGCCGATGGCGGGCAGCTCGGGCAAGTCCCGGCTGACCGGGACGAAGTAGCCAGACTTCGGTTTCGGCATCGCCAGACCGCTGTCTTCCAGCACGCGATAGGCTTGCTGCACCGTGCTCAGGCTGACGCCGTGCTCCACGCTCAACGCCCGCACCGAGGGCAACCGGTCGCCGGGACGGTAGAAGCCTTGTTCGATCCGGGTACCGAGCAATTCGGCCAGGTTAACGTACAGGGTCATGATGCAGCCTCGGTGTGATTGAATCGAAAAACCAATACAGATCAACTAAAAAATCTCGATTCAGAGGTTAGCGCTGCCAATCTGTATGGAGTTAATACAATCTTTTTGAATCTGTAATGCTTTTCGCCGTGGACGCATCATGAAAGCTCTGGCTACCCATGTAAACAGGAGCAATCAAAATGAACGGCTTGAGCGATGTGCGGCTGACTTTACACAGTCAGGAACTGGCGGCAGGGCAGAAAAACGCCGCATGCGAGGCGATCATGCGCAACGCCCCGGCGGGCCTGAGTCGTTGGGGCCTGTTCTGGCATCGTCTGCACACACGTAAGGCGTTGCTGGACCTGACGCCCGAGCAGTTGAATGACGTTGGGTTGAGCCGCGAGCAAGCGCGGGAGGAGGGGTTGAAGCCTTTCTGGCGGATCTGATGTGCGCTGGGTCGTTCAGCGAATCGCGAGCAGGCTCGCTCCCACAGGCATTGGGTCGAACACAATGTTTGTGAATGACAGCAACCCTTGTGGGCAAGCGCGGGAGGAGGGGTTGAAGCCTTTCTGGCGGATCTGATGTGCGCTGGGTCGTTCAGCGAATCGCGAGCAGGCTCGCTCCCACAGGCATTGGGTCGAACACAAATGTTTGTGAATGACAGCAACCCTTGTGGGAGCGAGCCTGCTCGCGAAGACGTATGACCAGGCGCTGAGATCTGTCAGACCAACTCCTTCATCCGATGCCACAGCATCCCCAGCGCCAGTAGCGGCGAGCGCAAATGCTTGCCGCCCGGGAAGGTCATGTGCGGCACTTTCGCAAACAGATCAAACCCACCACTGTGCTGCCCGCTTATGGCTTCGGCCAATAGCTTGCCGGCCAGATGCGTGGCATTTACGCCGTGGCCGGAATAAGCCTGCGCGTAATACACATTCGGCTGGTCGTTGAGCCGGCCGATCTGCGGGAGACGGTTGGCCCCGATCCCGATCATCCCGCCCCACTGATAATCAATCTTGACGTCGGCAAGTTGCGGGAAGACTTCGAGCATCTTCGGCCGCATGTACGCAGCGATGTCTTTCGGATCACGTCCCGAGTAATGACAGGCGCCGCCAAACAACAAACGCCGATCCGCCGAAAGTCGGTAATAGTCCAGCGCCACTCGTTGGTCGCAGACCGCCATGTTCTGCGGCAGCAATGCGTGAGCCCGTTCTTCACTCAACGGTTCGGTGGCGATGATGTAGCTGCCGGCGGGCAATACTTTGCCGCTGAGTTCCGGGTTGAGCTGGTTGAGGTAGGCATTGCAGCCCAGCACCAGCGTTGTGGCGCGAACCGAGCCGCGAGCGGTGTGCACCTTGACCTGCGGGCCGTAGTCGATGCGGGTGACGGCGGATCCCTCAAACAGCTTTGCACCGAGTTGCTGCGCGGCAGCGGCCTCGCCCAAGGCCAGGTTCAACGGATGCAAATGCCCCGAGCCCATATCGATCAGGCCACCAACGTAGCGGTCGGAGCCAACCACTGTGCGCACCTCATGCGCTTGCAGCAATCGGGTTTCATATCGATAACCGAGGGTGCGCAGTTCTTCGGCGTCGTCGGCAAAGCCGTCCAGATCGCGAGGCTTGTTGGCGAGATCGCAGTAACCCCACGTCAGGTCGCAGGCGATCTGAAAACGCTCGACGCGTTGTCGGACTATTTCCACCGCTTCCAGCCCCATGAGTTTCATCTGACGCACACCGTTCGCACCGATCACGTTGGCGAACTGATCCAGGCCGTGGCCGACCCCGCGAATCAACTGCCCGCCGTTACGCCCGCTGGCGCCCCAGCCGATCTTGTGCGCCTCAAGCAGCACCACGCTGAGCCCGCGTTCACTCAGTTCCAGTGCTGTGTTCAACCCTGAAAAACCGCCGCCGACCACGCAGACATCGGCCACCACTTCGCCTTCGAGCATTGGCAGGTCAGGTTGCGGCAAGCTGCTCGCGGCGTAGTAAGAAGCGGTGTGCTCGGCACGGGGGTTCATGCGTCATCCTGATTTGGCTGTCTGGAAAATCTGACGGAGGATAAGCCGGACATTTCGACCCGGCAACACTGGTCGGTTTTGGCTGCATGGATCGGACCTTTTGCTGCACAATCACGCTCAATTTCGCTTTTGGTCACCGCTTCGATGAGCTGCAACCGTCAGATAATCCAAACGCTTCGGCAGCAGATTCCCTCGTTCGAGTGCGTGCCAGGCTGTCATGACTGTTGTGGGCCAGTGACAACCTCGCCCGAGGAGATGTCGCGCCTGCCGCGCAAGACCCGCGCCGAGCAGGACGCGGCGATGGATGAGCTCAACTGTGTGCATCTGGGGCCGAATGGCTGCACGGTGTATGACGAGCGCCCGCTGATCTGCAGACTGTTCGGCACCAGCAAAACCTTGCCATGCCCCAATGGCCGCGGGCCGGTGGAGCTGATTCATCCACGGGTGGAGAAGCAGATTCATGAGTACATGGCCGCCACCCGGCAGGTGCTCGTCTAGCGGTAGACCGAGTTGCCTGCCTTCGCGAGCAAGCCCGCTCCAACATGAAACGCATTCCAACTGTGGGAGCGGGCTTGCTCGCGAATAGGCCCTCAAAACCGACAACTGTCTCAATCCGGAATCGGCAAACTCAAGCTCTCTTTCACTTCTTCCATCACGATATAGCTCTTGGATTCGCGCACATGGGGCAGCTTGAGCAAGATATCGCCCAACAATTTGCGGTACGAAGCCATTTCGGAAATCCGCGCTTTTACCAGATAATCGAAATCCCCCGACACCAGATGACATTCCAGTACATGCGGCAGTTTCAGCACCGCGCGACGGAATTCTTCGAAAGTATCGCCGGATTTATAGTCAAGGCTGATCTCTACGAACACCAGCAGACTTCCCTTCAGGTGCTGCGGATTAAGCCGGGCGTTGTAGCCCATGATGATCCCTTCACGCTCCAGGCGGCGCACTCGCTCGGTGCAAGGCGTAGTCGAGAGCCCGACCTTTTCTCCCAGTTCGGTGAAAGAAATCCGTCCGTCCGCTTGCAGGATGCGCAGGATGTTGCGGTCGATCTTGTCCAGCTCACGTTTGGTCTGAGTGTTGGTCCGCATAGGGGATGCGCCTCCGTGAAAAGCGTTTTTGCCGAGAATTGTCGCCAAATATAGGTGCTTATATAGTGAAAAGCACTGGCTAATCTTTTTTACACTGCCCACATCTACGGTCTGAACAACAAACGTCAGCGGCGAGCCGCGATGAGGGATACAAAATGCGCGTTATGGTCTTGGGTAGCGGCGTCATCGGCACCACCAGTGCTTATTATCTGGCGCGTGCCGGATTTGAAGTGGTGGTAGTGGACCGGCAACCCGCTGCTGGCATGGAGACCAGTTTCGCCAACGCCGGGCAGGTGTCGCCGGGGTATGCCTCGCCGTGGGCCGCACCAGGCGTGCCGCTCAAGGCTATAAAATGGCTGCTGCAGCGCCATGCACCTCTGGCGATCAAGGCCACTGCCGACATCGACCAGTACCTGTGGATGGCACAAATGCTGCGCAACTGCACCGCCAGCCGTTATGCGGTCAACAAAGAGCGTATGGTCCGCCTGTCCGAGTACAGCCGCGACTGCCTCGACGAACTGCGTGCTGAAACCGGCATTGCCTACGAAGGCCGCAGTCTTGGTACTACGCAACTGTTCCGGACCCAGGCTCAGCTCGATGGCGCCGCAAAGGATATCGCTGTATTGAAAGAATCGGGCGTGCCATTCGAATTGCTGGATCGCGCCGGTATTGCCCGGGTTGAACCGGCATTGGCCGGCGTCACCGACATCCTTTCCGGTGCTCTGCGTTTGCCGAACGATCAGACTGGTGACTGCCAGATGTTCACCACGCGCCTGGCGGAAATGGCTGTCAAACTCGGCGTTCAGTTCCGTTACGGTCAGGACATTCAGCGCCTCGACTTCGCCGGTGATCGCATCAATGGTGTCTGGATCGACGGCAAACTGGAAACTGCCGACCGTTACGTGCTCGCGCTTGGCAGCTACTCTCCGCAGTTGCTCAAGCCGCTTGGCATCAAGGCCCCGGTGTATCCGCTGAAGGGTTACTCGCTGACCGTGCCGATCACCAACCCGGCGATGGCCCCGACTTCGACTATTCTCGACGAGACCTACAAGGTCGCGATCACCCGTTTCGACAACCGCATCCGCGTCGGCGGAATGGCTGAAATAGCCGGTTTTGACCTGTCGCTGAACCCGCGTCGGCGGGAAACCCTGGAGATGATCGTCAACGACCTTTATCCTCAGGGCGGCGATCTGGCCCAGGCGAGTTTCTGGACCGGTCTGCGTCCGACCACTCCGGACGGCACGCCGATCGTTGGCGCGACGCCGTTCAGCAATCTGTTCCTGAACACCGGTCATGGCACGCTCGGCTGGACCATGGCTTGCGGATCCGGTCGTTTGCTGGCCGACCTGATGGCGAAAAAATCGCCGCAGATCAGCGCCGAAGGCCTCGATATTTCCCGTTACGGCAACAAAATTCAGGAGTCCGCGAAACATGTCAATCCAGCGCCAGCTCACCAATGAGCGCATGAGCCAGATCGTTATCCACAGTGGCACCGTGTATCTGGCGGGGCAGGTCGGCGATGACATGAGTGCCGGGATCGAGCAGCAGACCCGTGAAGCCCTGGCCAATATCGAGCGTTTGCTCGACCTGGCCGGTACTGACAAGAGCCGTTTGCTGTCCGTGACGATTTATCTGAAAGACATCGACACGCACTTCGCCGGCATGAACGCCGTCTGGGATACGTGGCTGCCCAGAGGCGTAGCCCCGGCCCGTGCAACGGTCGAGTCGAAGCTGTGCGAACCGGAAATCCTGGTGGAGCTTTCGGTTGTGGCCGCTTTGCCATAAAACTGTTGCAAAGATCCCTCTCCCGGTGCTTTTGGCGGTTAATGCCGTCAGCCAGCGCCGGTTTTTTATTTCATCGACCGCCTAGAAGCCTGCCGCCATGCGTCCAGCCCGTGCCCTGATCGACCTCCAAGCCTTGCGTCACAACTACCGAATCGCCCGTGAAATCACCGGGGCCAAAACGCTCGCAGTGATCAAGGCGGACGCCTACGGTCATGGTGCGGTGCGTTGTGCCCAAGCGCTGGAACCCGAGGCAGATGGTTTCGCTGTGGCCTGTATCGAAGAGGCCCTCGAGCTGCGTGCGGCCGGCATTCACGCACCGGTACTGTTGCTTGAAGGGTTTTTCGAAGCCGATGAGTTGGCCCTGATCGTCGAGCATGATTTCTGGTGCGTCGTGCATTCGCTGTGGCAGCTCGAAGCCATCGAGAATTCGACGCTGAGCACGCCGTTAACCGTCTGGCTCAAGCTTGATTCGGGCATGCATCGCGTAGGCCTGCACCCCAAGGATTACCAGGTTGCTTACCAACGGCTGCTGGCCAGCGGCAAGGTTGCCAAGGTTGTACTGATGAGCCACTTCGCCCGTGCCGATGAGCTGCACTGCCAGGCGAGTACCGATCAGGTCGCGGTGTTTGAAGCAGCACGCCGGGGTTTGACGGCCGAGGTCAGTCTTCGCAACTCGCCAGCCGTGCTCGGTTGGCCACAGGTTCACAGCGATTGGGTGCGTCCCGGCATCCTGCTGTACGGCGCCACGCCTTTCGAGGAGGCCAACGATATGGCCTCGCGGCTGCACCCTGTGATGACCCTGGAATCGAAAGTGATTTGCGTGCGTGAACTGCCGGCCGGAGAGCCGATCGGGTATGGCGCCAAATTCATTACGCCCAAGCCCATGCGCGTGGGTGTGGTAGCGATGGGGTACGCCGATGGCTACCCGCGCCAGGCGCCGACGGGTACGCCGGTGCTGGTGGCCGGCCAGCGCAGCCAACTGATCGGACGCGTGTCGATGGACATGCTCTGTATCGATTTGACCGATGTGCCACAGGCGGGTCTGGGTTCTACCGTCGAGCTGTGGGGTAAAAACATCCTCGCCAGTGACGTGGCTGCCGCAGCTGACACGATTCCTTACCAGATATTCTGCAATCTGAAGAGGGTGCCAATGCTCTATTCCGAGGGTTGATGCATAACCGCTACCACCAGGAGTCGCCTTGCTGAACAGGATTCAGGCCAAAGTGTTGTAAATACTGAACGGTGTCGCCATGATAACGCTCAATATTCCAACAACCTGAATCCTGGAGGCGCAAGCATTGGACGTCGGTGAACGACTGCAATCCATCCGTAAGCTCAAAGGTCTTTCGCAGCGTGAACTCGCCAAGCGTGCGGGCGTCACCAACAGCACCATTTCGATGATCGAGAAAAACAGCGTCAGCCCCTCGATCAGCTCGCTGCGCAAGGTGTTGGGCGGGATTCCCATGTCCATGGTGGAGTTTTTTTCTGAAGAAATCCTGCAGGAAACGCCGACTCAGATCGTCTACAAAGCCAACGAGCTGATCGACATTTCCGATGGGGCCGTGACCATGAAGCTGGTCGGTCGGGCGCACCCGAGCAGGGCCATCGCGTTCCTCAATGAAATCTACCCGCCAGGCGCCGACACGGGTGACGAGATGCTCACCCATGAGGGCGAGGAAACCGGAATTCTGGTGGAGGGCCGTCTTGAACTGGTGGTCGGGCTGGAAACTTTTGTGCTCGAAGCGGGTGACAGCTACTACTTTGAAAGTACCAAGCCGCATCGTTTCCGTAATCCGTTCGATAGGCCAGCGCGACTAATCAGCGCAGCCACACCGGCGAATTTTTAAGAGAAGAGGCGTCCTGCCAGCATCATCAAGGCGCCCGAACCGATTTACCACCGGCGCAACAAGACCCCTTCGACTCTGGGGTTGTTTCAGTGCGGCGGGCTTACCGCTATACTTGCGCCCGCCTGCGAACCGTGGCCGTAGGCGTGACTAGCCACCATTGAGGGTGAACGCGTGAACCTAATTATGAAAATGCTGGCTGCACCAGCAACCGTACTGGCTCTATGGGCTGTCAGCGCCCAGGCGGCAACCACTGACGATATCGCCAAGCGCCTTGCTCCCGTCGGCCAGGTCTGCGTCCAGGGCCAGGAATGCAAAGGGATGGAAGTTGCAGTTGCGGCTGGTGGTGCTGGTGGTGCCAAGACGCCTAAAGACGTCATTGCCAAGCATTGCAACGCATGCCACGGCACCGGCCTGCTGGGCGCGCCGAAAATTGGCGATACGGCGGCGTGGAAGGAACGCGCTGACCACCAGGGCGGCCTTGATGGCATCCTGGCCAAGGCTATCACCGGCATCAACGCCATGCCGCCTAAAGGCACCTGCGCCGACTGCTCGGATGAAGACCTCAAGGCCGCAATTCAAGAGATGTCGGGCCTGAAATAAGCCTGCTTCTGCGATGAAAAAAACCGCTTTCGAGCGGTTTTTTTGTGTCTTCTGTCTTGTCTTGAAAAATGCGCCAGGACTGTTCATTGCAGCAAAGTCCCGGCAAGCTCGGTCCAACCCCAATTCGCGGAATGTAAGGGAGGATCAGATGGTGCAGCTGTGTTCTATCGAGCAAGCGGTCGACGACGTGCTGGAACGCTTGCCGGCGCATATTCACATGGGTCTTCCTCTGGGATTGGGCAAACCCAACCACTTCGTCAACGCTTTGTATCATCGTGTTGCCCAACTGCCCGAACGACGGCTGACGATCTACACCGCGTTGTGCCTGGGTCGGCCTTCGTTGGGCGACGGTCTGCAAAAGCGCTTCATCGAGCCTTTCATCGAGCGCGTCTACGGCGATTATCCGGAGCTGGATTTTCTCGCCGGGCTGCACAAAGACAGCCTGCCCCCCAATATTCAGGTTCAGCAATTTTTCATGCTGCCCGGAAGCCTGCTCAACAGCGCGCCAGCGCAGCAGGATTATGTCAGCAGCAATTACAGCCATGCTGCCCGCGACATCAATGCCGCAGGGTTAAACCTGGTGGCGCAGTTGATCGGCAGTCACAGTGAACACCCCGATCGCTTCAGCTTGAGCTGCAACCCTGACATCACCCTCGACCTATTGCCGATGATCGAAAAACGTCGGGCGGCGGGGGAGACAATTCTGCTGGTTGGCCAAGTGCACAACGACTTGCCCTACATGCCGGGCGACGCCGAAATCGGCATCGACGGGTTCGATCTGCTGATCGATGAAAAGGACGGCAGCACGCTGTTTTCCACGCCAAACATGCCGGTAGGGTTTCAGGATCATTTCATCGGGCTGCACGCCAGCACGTTGGTGCGCGACGGCGGTACCTTGCAGATAGGCATCGGCTCCATGGGTGACGCACTGACCGCAGCGTTGCTCGCGCGACAGGCCGATAACGCCGGTTACAGGGCGCTGCTGGCAGATATCAATCTCAGCCAGTGGGCGCAATTGATTGACCGCGAGGGTGGCGTCGAGCCGTTCGCCAAAGGCTTGTATGGGTGCAGCGAAATGTTCGTCAACGGCTTGCTGGTCCTGGCGGATGCCGGAATCATCCGGCGCAAGGTCTACCCGGACGTATCGACCCAACAACAGGCGAATGACGGCACGCTGGACGAAGCCGCGCAAACCGACGGCATTTCGGTGCACGGCGGCTTTTTCCTCGGGCCGCGCAGTTTCTATGAGCGACTTCGCGAATTGCCACAAAGCAAACGCCTCGAATTCAACATGACCCGCATCAGCTACATCAATGAGCTTTACGGGCAGGAAGAGCTCAAGCGTCTGCAGCGTCTGGATGCGCGGTTCATCAATACGGTGTTCACCATGACGTTGCTGGGTGCCGGTGTTGCCGATCAGCTGGAAGATGGGCGGGTGCTCAGCGGCGTAGGCGGGCAGTACAACTTCGTCGCTCAGGGCCACGCGCTGGAAGGCGCACGCTCGATTTTGCTGTTGCGCAGCTGGCGCGAGGCGGGCGGTGAAGTCAGTTCCAACATCGTCTGGGAATACGGCCATTGCACTATCCCGCGGCACTTGCGGGACATCGTGGTCACCGAATACGGCATCGCCGATCTGCGCGGCAAGACCGATGCTGCCGTGATCGAAGCGCTGCTGAACATCAGCGATTCACGGTTCCAGTCTGGCTTGATCGAGCAAGCGCAAGCCGTGGGGAAATTGCCGAAAGGCTTCCGCATCGATCCGCGCTTTGCCGATAACCATCCTGAGCGGCTTCAGTCCATTCAGGCGCAACATCCGAACCTGTTTCCCGAATACCCGCTGGGCTGTGATTTCACGGCTGAAGAGCGGGATCTGTTGCGGGCGCTGAACTGGCTGAAGAGCAAGTTCAAGCTCACGGAGATTCTCGAATTGGGCAAAGCGGCGCTGGACGCACCGGAGCCCTCGGAGTTTCCTGCGCATCTGGAGCGGATGCAGCTCTCCAGCCCCGATGGCCTGAAGGAAGACCTGCTTCAGCGATTGTTGCTCACCGGCCTCAAAGCCACCGCGCAATAACTGCCCACCCAAAAGCAACTATAGGAGTGAGCCTGCTCGCGATTGCGGTGTATCAGTCACCGAAGATGTCGACTGATTCACCGCAATCGCGAGCAGGCTCACTCCTACAGGGGTTATGCGGTGTGGCTTTATTCGATAAAGGTCACGACACCGCCCGCCAGCGACTGAACGCGAGCCAACGACTCAACACGATAACCCTGCGAATCCAGTTCGGCACGACCACCCTGGAACGACTTCTCGATCACGATCCCCAATCCAGCGACAGTCGCGCCGGCTTGTTTGATGATAGAGATCAGCGCCTGCGATGCCTTGCCGTTGGCCAGAAAGTCATCAATGATCAGCACGCGGTCGCTGCTGGTCAGGTGACGCGGGGAGATCGCGACGGTGCTTTCCGTCTGCTTGGTGAACGAATAAACGGTCGCCGACAGCAGGTTTTCAGTCAGCGTCAGGGACTGATGCTTGCGCGCAAAAATCACCGGCACGCCCAGGTTCAGACCGGTCATGATCGCTGGCGCAATGCCCGACGCTTCAATGGTGACGATCTTGGTGATGCCCGAGTCCTTAAATAGCGTCGCGAACTCGTCGCCGATCAGCTTCATCAGGGCCGGGTCGATCTGGTGGTTGAGAAAGGCGTCGACTTTCAGGACCTGATCGGAAAGCACGATGCCTTCTTCGCGGATTTTCTTGTGCAGTGCTTCCATGAAGCTTTCCTCTAATGACGCCGTATGCGCCTGAGATCGTAAAAATGTGTGTTGAAAAAAGCGCAATTCTAGCGCTTTAACATCGCCCGTATGTCGGCCAATGCGGTATTGCCGCGCACGGCTTTGACTTCGACCGGCGTGTCATCGGTGCCTTCCCAGGCCAAGTCGTCCGGCGGCAGTTCATCGAGGAAACGGCTAGGCGCGCAATCGATGATCTCGCCGTACTGCTTGCGCTTGGCGGCGAATGTAAAAGCCAGCGTCTGACGAGCTCGGGTAATTCCGACGTACGCCAGGCGGCGTTCTTCTTCGATGGTGTCGGCTTCGATGCTGGAGCGGTGCGGGAGAATTTCCTCTTCCATGCCCATGATGAACACGTAGGGGAACTCCAGTCCTTTGGACGCGTGCAAAGTCATCATTTGCACGCCTTCGGCACCGTCCTCTTCTTCCTGCTGACGTTCCAGCATGTCGCGCAGTACCAGCTTGCCGATGGCGTCTTCAACCGTCATCTCGCCGTCTTCGTCTTTCTCCAGGGTGTTTTTCAACGCCTCGATCAGGAACCAGACGTTGCCCATGCGGTAATCGGCGGCCTTGTCGCTGGAGCTGTTGGTGCGCAGCCAGTTCTCGTAGTCGATGTCCATGACCATGCTGCGCAGCGCCGAGATCGGGTCTTCGCCTGCGCATTGCTCGCGAACCTTGTCCATGAAACGCTTGAAGCGCGCCAGGCGGTCGGTGAAGCGCGTGTCAAGATGCTCGCCCAGGCCGATCTCGTCAGTGGCGGCGTACATGGAAATTTTCCGCTCGGTGGCGTAGTTGCCGAGTTTCTCAAGCGTGGTCGAGCCGATCTCCCGCCGCGGGACGTTGATGACGCGCAGGAAGGCGTTGTCATCGTCCGGGTTCACGATCAGGCGGAAGTAGGCCATCAGATCCTTGACTTCCTGACGTCCGAAAAAGCTGTTGCCGCCGGACAATCGATAAGGAATCTGGTGATGCTGCAGCTTCAGTTCGATCAGCTTCGCCTGGTAGTTGCCGCGATACAGAATCGCAAAATCGCTGTAGGGCCGGTCTGTGCGCAGATGCAGGGTCAGCAGCTCCACGGCGACGCGCTCGGCTTCGGCGTCTTCGTTGCGGCAACGGATCACGCGGATCTCGTCGCCGTGACCCATCTCGCTCCACAGTTGTTTTTCAAACTCGTGCGGGTTGTTCGAGATCAGCACGTTGGCGCAGCGCAGGATGCGGCTGGTGGAGCGGTAGTTCTGTTCGAGCATGACTACTTTCAGGGACGGATAGTCGTCCTTGAGCAGCATCAGGTTTTCCGGCCGTGCACCACGCCAGGCGTAGATCGACTGGTCATCGTCACCCACCACGGTGAACTGGTTGCGTTTGCCGATCAGCAACTTCACCAGCAAATACTGGCTGGCGTTGGTGTCCTGGTATTCGTCCACCAACAGGTAACGAACCTTGTTCTGCCACTTTTCGAGGATGTCGGCGTGTTCCTGAAAAAGTTTGACTGGCAGCAGGATCAGGTCGTCAAAGTCCACCGCATTGAATGCCTTGAGCGTGCGCTGGTAGTGGGTGTAAACGATGGCAGCAGTCTGTTCCTTGGGGTTGCGCGCGTTTTCCAGGGCTTCTGGCGGCAGGATCAGATCGTTCTTCCAGGAGCCGATCATGTTCTTGATCTCGTCGACGCCGTCGTCGCCCGAGTATTCCTTCTGCATGATGTCGGTCATCAGGGCTTTGACGTCGGCTTCGTCGAAAATCGAGAAACCAGGTTTATAGCCCAGCCGCGCGTGTTCCTTGCGGATGATGTTCAGGCCCAGGTTGTGGAAGGTGCACACGGTCAGGCCGCGGCCTTCGCCGCCTTTGAGCAGGCTGCCGACCCGCTCCTTCATCTCGCGCGCGGCCTTGTTGGTGAAGGTCATGGCGACGATGCACTGGGCACGAATGCCGCAGTTCTGGATCAGGTGCGCGATCTTGCGCGTGATCACGCTGGTCTTGCCGGAGCCTGCGCCGGCGAGCACCAAAAGAGGGCCGCCGACGTAGCTCACGGCTTCTTGCTGCCGGGGATTGAGTCGGGACATACGTAATCAGGGAGTCGTTGGCAAAATGGGCCGGCATTTTAACAGGCTCAGCGAATTGTGCTGCTCTCTCCGACTTGTGACGCAACTGGCGATCTATATTTGCCGGTTTTGTTACTTTCACGCAGGATACGCAACGAATTTGCGGCTAATGTTCGCGATTCGAGATACAAAGGCCTTGTTTGATCACTGATGTTGTTTGGTCATAGGTAGGTGTAGCGGCATAATGCCCTCGCCGACCTCATTGCAGAGTCTAGGGAGCTAGCTTGTCTACGCCTGTCGAACCCTTGCGTTTGCTGCTACTGGCCGAAGAGCCGGCGTGGGCAGCGTTGTTGCGCGAGTGCCTGGCTCCGATGGGGAGCTCGGCCGTGCTTATCAGCGCGCCAAGCTGGGAATCGGTCAGCACTCTGTTCGATGACAACCGTAATGCGGTGTTGTTGACGTTACCCGAACTTCAGCCGGCTCCCGGCCGCTGCAGTCTGCCGACGGTATTGCTGCTCGAACACGAGCCTGCAGCGCCGCCCGTTGGCGTCAGTGACTGGCTGGTGCGCGATCATGTTGATCCGGGCATGTTGCGCCGTTGTCTGCGCCATGTGCGTGAACGCGGATTGCTGGAACACACGCTGCAACGTCTGGCCGAGCAGGACCCCTTGACCGGCATTGCTAACCGTCAGGGTTTTCAGACTCTGCTCGCCGCGCGACTGGCGGAAAATGACGGCCGTGGTCTGGCGCTCGGTCATCTCGACCTGGACAACTTCCGCCATGCCAATGATGCGCTTGGTCACCAGGCCGGCGACCGCTTGATTCTGCAAGTGGTTGCGCGTCTGAAAAGCCAGCTCGAGGTGGGCGACCAACTGGCGCGCCTGGGCAGTGATGAATTCGCGTTGCTGATCGACACCCGCCGCGCACCGCAACGCGCCGAGTGGATGGCCGAAAGAATCACCGAAGCCCTGGCCGAGCCTTATTGGGTCGATGGTGAAAGTCTGTTGATCGGTTCCAGTCTGGGTATCGCCCATGCGCGCGCGCAGGCTGGCGCGGACCCGCTGATGTGGCATGCGCACATCGCCATGCAGCAGGCCAAAAGCACTCAGGGCTGCACTTTCCATATCTTTAACGAACGGATCAATCGCAATGCTCGCAGTATGGCTGACCTCGAGAGCGAGTTGCGCCGGGCCTTGCGTCGCGACGAGCTGGAACTGCATTACCAACCCCGCCTCAATCTGAAGACCGGGCAGATTGTCGGCCTGGAAGCGTTGGTGCGTTGGCGGCATGCCGAGCGCGGCCTGTTGCCGCCCAGTGAGTTCGTCCCGCTTGCTGAGCAGAGCGGCCTGATCGTGCCCCTCGGTTACTGGGTCATTTCCCGTGCCCTGCGCGACATGCAGGCGTTGCGTGAGCACGGCCTACCGGCGCTGCACATGGCGATCAACCTCTCGTTCCGGCAATTTCAGGACAGTCAGTTGCTGTCGACATTGAGCCGATTGATCGCCGAGCGTGGCGTCGAAGCGCAGTGGCTGGAGTTCGAGCTGACCGAGACAGCGGTGATGCGCCGCAGCGACCTGGTGAAACAGACGATGGACGCCCTCGGACGTCTGGGCGTGCGTTTTTCCCTGGACGATTTTGGTACCGGATTTTCATCGTTCGTGCACCTCAACAGCCTGCCGATCGCTTTGTTGAAGGTCGACAAGAGTTTTGTCGGGGGTATGGAAGGGCGCGAGGAAAATCGCAAACTGGTTCACGCGATGATCAATCTGGCGCACAACCTCAACCTGGAAGTGGTCGCAGAGGGCGTGGAGACGCCAGAGCAACTGGATCTGTTGCGCGGTTTTGGTTGCGATCAGGTGCAAGGGTTCTTGATCAGCAAACCATTGCCGTTGCCGGAGCTGGTTGAGTATTTGAGCTTTGGCAGCAGTCAGCTTGCGACTCTGGAAATCGTCAGTTAACCGCTCCGGCGTCCGGCACAAAGTCTGCAGGAGCGAGCGGCTCGGCGCTCCTACGCAGATTTCAGTCCGGCTGGGCGATCTGGAAACCCTGTGATGACGGCTCCCGCCGAATCATCCGCTTCATCTTCCACTCAAACGCCAGCGTCAAACTCACCGCCGCGCACGCCAGTCCCAATGCCAACCCCCACCACACGCCCGTCGGGCCTCCGTCCAGGTTGAAGGCCATCCACCACGCGGCGGGTGCACCGATCAGCCAATAGCAACCGAGGCCAACCAGGAAGGTAGTCTTTGCGTCCTTGAGCCCGCGTATGCAGCCCATTGCAATGGTTTGCGTGCCGTCGAACAGCTCGAACCACGCCGCTACCGCCAGCAGGCTCACCGCCAGGTTGATGACTTCACGGAATGCCGGGTCGTTGTGGTCGAGAAACAAGCCGATCAACTGGTTCGGCAAGAACCAGAACACCAGCGCAAAACCGAGCATCGCCGCAGCACCGAACGCAATCCCCACCCGCCCAGCCAGGCGCGCCTTCAGCAGTTGCCCCGCGCCATAATGCTGGCCGATGCGCATGGTGATCGCGTAGGACATACCTGCCGGAACCATGAACGCGACCGAGACGATCTGCAGGGCGATCTGATGCGCCGCCAGTTGCGTACTGCCCATGGTGCCCATGCACAGCGCTGCGAACGCAAACAGCCCGACCTCAACCGCATAGGTACCACCAATCGGCAGACCCAGGCGCCAAAGCTCTTTCAGGTATCGCCGATTGGGCCGCGACAGCCCTGGGAGCAGCGGATAAGCGTCGTACGCCGGGTGTCGGCGAATGTGCAAAGCCAGCGCAACGGCCATCAGATTGGCAACAATCGCGGTAACCAGACCGATGCCCATCAGGCCCATTTTCGGCAAGCCGAACATGCCGTTGATCAACGCATAGTTGAGCAGGAAGTTCGCCACGGTGCCTGCAAGGCTGATGACCATCACCGGTGTCGCCCGGCCTATGGCACTGGTAAAGCCGCGCAGGGCCATGAAGCTCAGGTAGCCGGGCAGGGCGAATGGCAGGATCAACAAAAACTGCCCCGCGGCTTGAACGTTGGTTTCAGTCTGGCCAAACAGCAACAACACCGGCTTGAGATTCCACAGCAGCAATCCTGCGACCAGCGCCATCAACCACGCCAGCCACAACCCGGCCTGGGTCAGCCGCGCGGCGCCGACGATGTCGCCCGCGCCCTGACGGATCGCCACCAGCGTGCCGACCGCTGCAATCACGCCAATGCAGAAAATCGAAACGAAAGAGTAGCTGGCTGCCCCCAGCCCGCCACCGGCCAATGCTTCGGGGCTCAGGCGCGCCATCATCAAAGTGTCGGTGAGGACCATCAACATGTGCGCCAACTGCGAGGCAATCAGCGGCCCCGATAGCCGCAGAATGGCCCAGAGTTCAGTACGCGCTGGATGCTGCATAGTCATCACGCTCAATAAATTGGAAAGACAGGCGAGCGCTGATTCTCGATGCTCTGCAAGGTTTGCACAAAGGGATAAAAAGGATGGGTTGCATGAGTCATACTCATGCAAGGGTTTTTGCTAACGTCACGCTGTCCTCTGTTGGAGCTTTCCCAATGTCTCGTCGCCTTCCACCTTTGTATGCTCTGCGCGCATTTGAAGCGGCGGCGCGTCATAGCTCGTTCACCCGTGCGGCCGAAGAATTGTCGATCACGCAAAGTGCGGTGAGTCGGCACATTCGTACACTTGAAGAGCATTTCGCCTGTCGGCTGTTTCACCGCAGCGGGCGCAATCTGCAACTGACAGAGTCGGCACGGCTGATCCTGCCGGGTGTTCGAGAAGGCTTCACGGCCCTTGAGCGCGCCTGTAATACCTTGCGCGCCGAAGATGACATTCTGCGCATGAAAGCCCCGTCCACCCTGACGATGCGCTGGTTGCTGGCGCGGCTCAGTCGTTTCCGGCATCTGCAGCCCGGCAATGAAGTGCAGTTGACCAGTGCCTGGATGGACATCGACAGGGTGGACTTCAATCAGGAACCCTTCGACTGTGCGGTGATTCTCAGCAACGGCAATTTCCCGCTGGACTGGGAGGCTACGCTGCTGTTCCCCGAAGAGTTGATCCCGGTCGGCGCGCCCAATCTGCTGGATGACCAGCCCTGGGATGTCGCTCGGCTGGCCAGCACTGAACTGCTGCATCCTGCGCCGGATCGACGTGACTGGCGCAATTGGCTGGAGCGCATGGGCCTGGCCGATCAGGTCTCGCTCAAGGGCGGGCAAGTGTTCGACACCCTGGAGCTGGGTATGATCGCTGCCGCCCGTGGCTACGGCGTGTCCATGGGCGATTTGCTGATGGTGGCCGAAGATGTAGCACAAGGGCGTCTGAGCCTGCCGTGGCCGACCGCCGTCGCCAGCGGTGAGAAATATTACCTTGTATGGCCGAAAACGCGCCCCGGAGGCGAGCGAATGCGTCGGCTCAGCATCTTCCTGCAGGATGAGGTTCGGGCCATGGAGTTGCCCAATGTCGAACACCTGAGCTGAATCGGTAGAGCCGCCGGAATAGAGGCCTTGAGCCATATCCTCGGTTTTTACTCAAGTATTCAGGTTTGCCGCCGAAAATCTGCAGGTGGAACCTTCGTGCAGGTTCGATGCAATTCCCATTATTAGAAAAATTTTGCCGAGGGTGCCGTGATCAGGACGATCCGCACGCTCGGCCAGGAGCTGTCATGTCTCAACCTCGTGCCCGGATCGCCTCCCAGCTTGGTCTCGCGCTCGCCGTGATACTGGCGATCGTCATCACTGGCAGTACCTTATTCGCCCTGCGTTCGCTGGATACTGCCAACCTCGCTACTCGCGAAGAGCATCTGGCCAGTGAGGCCCGTTTGCTTGCCGATCAACTGAGCACCTTTCACGGCACGTTGCGCGAAAGCACCCAGCGGCTGGCCGGGTTGTTCGAGACACGCTTCACCGAAGGTTTGACTGTGCACCCCGATCAGCCCGTGACAGTGGCAGGCACGCAGACGCCGGGGCTGCACCTGGGGAGCGAAGTGCTGAACAACAACTTCAAGGAAGTTGACGAGTTCAAGAAGATGACTGCCGGTGTGGCCACGGTGTTTGTGCGCAGCGGTGATGATTTCATCCGGGTCAGCACCAACGTCAGCAAGCAGGATGGCACCCGTGCGATCGGTACTGTGCTTGATCACGCGAACCCGGCTTACGCGCGCCTGATGTCGGGCCAGAGCTTTGTCGGCCGGTCGCTGCTGTTCGAACGTCTGTACATGTCGCAATACACCCCGGTACGCGACGGCGCTGGCAAGGTGATTGCCGTGTTGTACGTAGGATTCGATTACACCGATGCGCAGAACGCACAGTTTGCCAACCTCAAGCGCTTCCGTATCGGCCAGACCGGTTCCCTGGCTTTGCTGGATGAGCAAAATAAATGGCTGGTGCCAATCGCGGGTGTGCAGGCGCTGGATCAAGCCGTCCCGGCGATCGTCGGTCTAGGGAAAAACCCGGGCAAAGGTGAGTTCTGGAGCGATAAGTCTGAAGAATTTTACAGCGTCGCCGTGCCGTTCGAAGGCGGTCCATGGTCGGTCGTGGCGAGCATGCCACGAGCAGAAATCAGTGCGGTAACCTGGAGCGTCGGCATTCAGTTGGCCATCGGCAGCCTGTTGGCGATGTTGATCGCCGTCGGCTCGGCCGTATGGTTGCTGCGCAGCAAACTGGCGCCGCTGGGTGATCTCGTGCTTCAGGCCGAAGCGTTGGGCGCCGGCGATCTGAGCGTGCGCCTGAACGTATCGAGCAACGACGAAATCGGCCAACTGGCCCGCGCTTTCAATCAGATGAGCCAGGCACTGTCGACCATGGTTGAGCACATCCGCAAGGCCTCGCACGAGGTCAACAGCCGCGCTCAGGCGTTGTCCGGTCTGTCCGGCGGTGCTTATGAAGGCATGGAGCAGCAGTCTGGTGAAATCACCAGCATGGCTGGCGCAGTGGAAGAATTCAGCGCGACCTCGCTGAACATTGCCGACAACATGGGCAGCACTCAGCGCCTGGCTCAGGAAAACGCACAACAGACGCAGATCGGTCGTACGTCAATGGAGGAAGCTTCGTCCTCTCTGGAGCAGATTGCCGGCGCATTGAACAGCACCGCGACGGTGATTAACACCTTGGGCCAGCGTTCTCAGGAAATCGGTGGCATCGTCGGCGTGATCACGTCGATCGCCGAACAAACCAATCTGCTGGCGTTGAACGCCGCAATTGAAGCGGCCCGTGCCGGCGAGCAGGGTCGCGGGTTTGCGGTAGTGGCCGATGAAGTGCGAAACCTGGCTTCGCGTACGCGTCAGGCGACGGACGAAATTTCCGGAATGATTCAAAGCATTCAACAGGAAACCGGTAACGCCATCAGCACCATGGAGCAAGGCAATGTGCTGATGCAGGAAGGCCTGTCGCGGAACGCCAACGTAGCCTCGGCCCTGGCGCGGATCGATGAGCAGAGCCGCTCGGCCGGGCAGCAATTCGCCGCAATCACTACAGCAACCCAAGAGCAAAGCAGCACCGCAACGTTGCTCAGCAGCAATCTGCAAAGCATCGCGCTGGCCAACAGCGAGCAGCGCGAAGTGGTGTCGAATCTGGCTGTCACTGCCAAGGAACTGGAAAGCCTGGCTGCAGACTTGCGCCAAGAGGTTGACCGGTTTCGTTGAGGCGCCCTCGAAATAGCTTTCGCGAGCAGGCTCGCTCCCACAGATTTGTGTCGATCCACAATTGCATGACCGACGCCGGACCTGTGGGAGCGAGCCTGCTCGCGAATGAGGGCGGCTCGGTTTATCCGCTTACTGAGTGGCCGGTCGATACTGCAACGCCTCCGCCAGATGTTCCCGGGTAATGTCATCGACCTGCTCAAGGTCAGCCAGCGTCCGCGCTACCTTCAGCAGTCGATGCGCTGACCTCAGCGACAACGTCAATCGCTCACACGCCGTTTCCAGCCAGGTTTCATCGACGGCGGATAAGGTGCAGTGCCGGCGCAGTCCCGGCAGGTCGAGGAACGCATTCGCGCAGCCTTGGCGTTTGTGTTGCCGCTCCCTGGCGTCGGCGACCAGCAGCGCGGCCGTTGCGCTGTCATCGCCCGGTTTGAGCGCAGGGTTCAATGCCGTGGCTTCCCGGGCAACAGTGAGGTGCAGGTCGATACGGTCCAGCAGCGGGCCCGACAGCTTGTTGCGATAACGCTGGACCATGTCCGGCGTGCAACTGCATTTTCCACTGGGCTCGCCAAGGTATCCACAGGGACACGGATTCATGGCAGCGACCAATTGAAAACGGGCCGGAAAACGCACGCGGTCTTTGGCGCGGGAAATCACGATATGCCCGGACTCGAATGGTAGGGGTATATCTCACACATTGAGATCATGGATACCGGGAGTGCTGGCTATGGCATTTGGCCCAGCAGGACAACGCACCTCTATACTAAAATGCTCCAAAATGGTATCTTTTTAGCATCAAATAATGGACTTATTGCTGATGAGAAAATGGATATATGAAAAGTCGTTAGCAGTATGCTTAGGGGCATTGGCACTTTATATTTTAATATGGTGCACAGTTTCTTATATTGGTGTTCAGGTGACTTACGTAATGGGGCCAATTATTTTAATATCTGGCCTTATGGCGTATTTTTGTTCGCCCTCCGAGCAGAAAACTAACAGGGAGTGAGAGATGAAAGTATTAAAGTTAATGCCGCTACTTGCCGGCTTGTTATTAAGCGGGTGTGCTACTCAAAAACCACCGCTTGCAGATAACCAATACACTGCATTCGCTACCCAGTTGATTAGTATCATGAAATGTGTCAACAGTGGTTATATGCCGCCAGACGTTGGGGCTCGCGGTCAACAATATTCAATGGCAAATTTGAATACTTGGCAATTTGACCAGAACTACTTTATGAGCCGAGCACAACAGATAGGTAATTCGGTCAATCCATCGCAAGGCGACTGTAATATGTTAGCGATGAACATTGTGCAGACGAAAAATCAGGTTGACGCCCAAAATCAGCAGGCTGCACAGGAAGCACAAGCGTGGCAGAATCTGCAAAATCAGCAACAACAAAATAAAACCACTTACTGCAATAAAATCGGGACGCAAACTATTTGTAACTCTTACTAATTTAGACCGCAGAGCTATGCGAGTTTATGAAAGTCTCGCATAGTTCACAAGTCATGCGGCAAGGTCGATTTTTGTGCTTGAACTTGTTCAAGTATAAAAATTGAGCACATATAAATTTTCAAAATTGAAATTTGTGCTAAATCAAAAACAAGTCTTCTATAACCACAAATCCCATTTTCGCACTGCAAGCATTAAAATGCTATTTACAAAAAAAATCTAAAAGTTTTTCATGAATTTATATGAGATTATTGGAAGTTAGATTTTTCTAACCATCAATTAATGGCTTATATACGGCAAAAAACGTTGTCAATAGCTAATCGAAAATATATTTATGGTCCGACCTTACACGGATTTACGGGTCAACCTTGTCTGACTTTTTCTTAATTAAGTTTTGCAACTAACCACCAGATTAAAAATCATCAATATACTTAAAAATCGCTCCCAGTTTAATTTCACCTAAAAACGTGGAGGGTAGGCCACCTCCAAAAATGAAAATTTTCAAACCCTGCCACTCGATATTGAAATAAAACACAATTTATGAAAACGACCATAAAACTTATTATTTCAGTTGATTGATATTAGGGCAGCGTAAAACGCTTACCCTCTCTAAAAACGTCTTTTACGTGAGTTTGTTTTTTTAAGAGCATTTCTCTGCTTTTCTAAAAGCGAAGCTACCAGATGCTTTTGACTTTATTCCCAGTTCAACCCGATAGGGCAAGGGGCTTTGATTTTGATTTCAATCTTCAAAGTGTTAGACATCCGGCAGCAAACCACTGAAAAACTGCGTTTTATGATTTGTTTCGCTTCGCTTCTCAAATCTGCGAACTTCGTTCGCCTTTCCCAGATGGTTTTAGCCCCGGATGGGGCGTGCTCTGCTGAACTCAAAAAATGAGATTTGAAATCAATAAAGGTATTTTAAAGTAATTAGCAGTATTTAAAGGTATTTAAGAGGTCTGTTTTTCATTGGCTTTAAGCCAAAACCTAACCCCATATACCCCCCGTTCTATGCAGATACACCCCTCGTTCTATGCAGATATACCCCCCGTTCTATGCAGACGCACCCCTCGTTCTATGTAGATATACCCCTCGTTCTATGCAACATTATAGTAATACACCCCTCGTCATATGTAACATTATAGTAATAAACCCCCCGTAGTTCTGTTGACTTATCAAAAATCCATGCTCTAATGTTCTCATATAAACAATAGAAGGAGCACCAATGGAGCTAATATTTAACCAGTTTGAAACCAACAAAAAGATTTTTGCACAAGATGGGTATATGACTTTTGCAAAGTCAATCCTCCACCTCCCTATATTTCAGTCTGTAAAGAACTCTAAAAACCCAAGAACGATACTAAAAATTGAAAGACTTTACGCGTTTGAAGATATTGAAATGGATTTTATTCCATTATCTGTGGATTTTGATTTTGATGTTTTCTATTACATTCTGCAAATGAAATTGAAATCGGACAAGCTAACATTTACTATAAATATGAAGAAGTTCATGAGGTTTCATAAAATCCACCCAAGCAATAAAAAGGTCTACATAGAGAAATTAAGAAAAACTTTGAAGAACATGATGAAGTTCTATCTTGAGTTTAGACATGGCTCAACCACTTACAAATGCCACTTATTGAACAACGTTATAGAAGACGCAAACGATAGAGAAAATACAGTAATTACATTTAATAGAGAGTTTGAGAACTTCTACAAGCACGATACCGACTTGATATTCAATTTTAAGTTTGATGAATTTAAAGAAATTAATGGGGATTATGCAAAAGCACTCTACATGTTTTATTTGACAAATAGATATAGTGATACAGTGAATTTCAACGTTATTGATTTGATGAAGAGATTAAATGTCGAAACACACAACAGAAGCAAGGTAATAGAACGAATAAATAAGGCACACGACGAACTAATTAGCGTTAATTTTTTGAAAGCTGTGGAACCAATAAAAGAAGGTAGGGAGCTAACTGGCTATAAGGTCGAGTTTAAGAAAAGAAGGGAGAAACCACTGGCTGAACCAAAAGAAAAAGAAACAAACATCACAAACGACTTATCGTTATGTGATGAGGAGCTGCCATTTTAATCTATAAAAAATAGCCCTTGTGGGCTAGTTTTAAATCTTCAACTTGAATTTCCTTTTAGCTGTCTGCTTTAATTCTCCATCGATAGGAGCACCTGAGCCGTCATCATCAATTAATGCCTGAACATAGGCCGAACATATTTCACGCTCGCGTTCATCTAACTGATTAACCTTTTCAGCAATATCAAGGTAAAGAGCAGCATCATAAAAAACAACGGCATCCAAGACGTTTTTGATATTTTTCAGTATTTCAATTTCTCTGTAGCTATCATGCTTATCAACCAGTTCATCTATGAAAGAACGGAAATCCGTTTCAACATCTTGAACCTCGGCGGCTTTAACTTTATCTTGATACTGTTGCGTTGCTTTAAACTCATCGACTTTATCTTTTATCATTTCATCGAATTCCTTTTTTAATCTTGGATGGTCGGTATAAGCAACAAACAATTCATTGTTGATATTTTTGAATTCCTCATTTTTTCCAGCAGGTGTTTTCTCAAAATCTACTCCAAAGCATATGCGGCAGGTGATAGAACTATGAGCAACACAGAGCATTTCTTGTGTGGCTTTACTCAATACATCACGCAAGATGTCTTGTGGTGTAGATTCGAACAATTTGTCTAACTCATCTATCAAGTCATCGTTCGCTGGTGCAGCCTGTTCTTGTTCAACCTGCCTTTTAGGCTCTGGCGGCTTCTCTGATGCGGGTTGAACGGGTGTAGGCATGACAGGTGAAACAATGTCAGGTTCGACCGGTTTAGGATCTTCTACGGCTTTCTTTGCCTTCCATTTTTGAGCTTTTAATTCATAGTCTGCTTTTCTTTTTTCAAGCTCTTTCAAGTCTTGTTGAGTAGGTTTATATCCTGACAATGTGAAGCCTTTGTCTTCAAGATTCATCATTTTGAACTCCATCCACATTTTCTTTTTTGCGTAGTCTGGGCCATGAACATGTAACGGCCCCGGCTTCTTCATGTCAGTTGTTAGACGTTGAAGCCCAGCTTTTATACTGTCTTTTGATAGATCTTGAAATGTAACCTTCGAAGGGTCTCTGTGGTATTCGAAAGCCTTCTGGCTAGTAGAGTTTTTAAAAAAATGCTCAACGTTGCCACCGACTTCTTTGTGTGTGAAGTTTTTATCCAGAACGGTTTTATGTTTATATTTTTTAAGATAATCAACCTGCTCGTCTGTTGTGAGGTACAATGCCTCGTTATATCTTCGTGGCTTATCTGAGTAGTGCTCCATCAAATCACTGAACTGATGCTTCTCTTTAAGTTTGTTTTTAAGTTTTGAATATTGAATGCCTAACTCACTGGCCTTGAATGTTTGGCCTTCTTTTTCTAATGAATAGGCCTTCTGTCCATTCGGGATAATATCAAAGCCTTGCTTGTGAAGATTAGCAAGGAAAGCAGTAGTTGTGAGTGCATCTTTAAAAGCAATTTCAATTTCTTCTTTGAATGCTTTCTTGTGGGATTTTATACCTCTGACTTCAAGAGCTTTTTCGTTGCTGCTCTCTGGTGGCTTTGTCTCTAAGTCAGGGTTTAAAGATTTTCTGTTAGTGACTTGAAATAGTCCGTGTTTCTTTTCGAGTTCGGTTAGCTTCTGCTCTATGGTGAGATAATCATCAACCTGATTATATATTTTGTTGTTGAAGTCTCTGGGTGCCCAAATAAAGTGAACGTGGATTTGTTTAGTATCTGCATGAACAGCAAAAGCGTGCTCACGGTTTAAGCCGTGAGTATCTGAATAAAGTTCTTTTGCTATGGCAAGGGCTTGTTCGGGCGTGATTTTATCGGACGGGTCAAAAGATACCATTTCGTGAAAGCTGGTATTTTTCTGTTTTCCTTTACAAGATTTATCAATTTTCTTCGCTAAGAGCTCAATGAACTCTTGCGTCGTTCCGGTTTGAAGTCTGTTGCTATCTATGAGGATAGATTTTTTTAAACCATACCCGAGTGTGTTCTGTGTCTCTCCTTTGCTTTTCTGTGTGCTGAGTTTTTTCCTTATCATATTGTCCTTGTGGCTGTTGAGTTCAAAGTTATTTTCTCTTCGTGTTCAACCAGCTTTGAATAAAGTTGGTCAAATGATTTCTTAGCATTATTGAATATTTCAATGTTCCTCTCTACTAAATCAAGTTTTCCCAGATTGATTGCTCTGGCCATCTGATTTAGGTTGTTGCCCATTTTATTTAATTCAGTTTCTACTTTATCAACATACTCAATAAACTTATCATTTCTTATTTCTATAACATCACACCCATTAATCGCTAATTGTTCAATATACTTTGCTTGACTAGTGCTAAGCAAAATTGCATTAGCAATAATTTTGTCTTTTGCTTCTTTGGAAATCCTAACGTTAAACTGTTCTCCGCTTCTCTTATTTTTGCTCATATACATCCTCATGGTTGGTTTATGTTTTTTCTTCTGTAATGTCCGACGGCATTGCAGCTACCCGATTTTGCTTTTATATTTTCAAACGAAGTGTAGAAAATCGAGTAGGGAAGTAAGTGAAAAATGTCGAAGACTTTTGAGCGGTAGGATAAAAACGAAGTTTTTTCCTATACATTCCCATTGCTCGCCTTCTTTTTACTTGACCTCATATTATTATGCTAACTCAAGTTTAAGACTTTTCAAGAGTGTATAGGAACAATAGTTTTAGGTGGCTGTATAGGACGACGTATAGGGCACGGTATAGGAGTATGTATAGGAGATTAAAAAAGCCACCTAATTAGGCAGCCTACTTTGATTATGATAGTATCAATTAAAGTATTCGTTTAGATTGTTGATGCCAAACTCTTTAAGTGGGTTGTGTAGGCTAAACTGTTTCGCGATGCGGTCAATTTCAAAACCATTCTGGAAAATCTTAGCAAACAAAGTTCTTTTGTTTTTGTCAAATTTGAATTTGAAAATTATATCATTGGCAACAAGAAATTGATTTATTTTCAATCGTCCAATTTCTGTTTTGTATAGATCGATTATCTCGTTTTCCGAGTAAATACTAATTGTCGTTTTCTTTATGTTTATTTCAGTTTGTAGCTCTGCGAGGTTTTGCTCGATACCATTGATGATTGCTTCTGTTTTGCTAACTACCTCTAAGAATTCTTTCGGGATAACCCCACTGGTGAAACCAGCAAAAGACTTCATTAGGTTGCTTCTATAACTTTTCTGTTCAAGCAGGAGATTGTTAAGTTCGATAATTTTCTTATTATCTTTGGTTTGCATCTCTTTGTTGGACAGGAGCTTAATTAGCAATTCTCGAAAGTTTTCTACTCTTTCTTCTTGATCTACGTCTTCTTGTGTTGGGAGACGGTATTTCAACCCGCTTTCACGAGCAATCCATTCATACTGACGCTCAGGATTTGGGTCTTCCTTTTGCCATGGATGGACATCGAAGTCTTCATTTGTTGTTGACTGATATATTAGTTCAAGGAATAACCCGAACGCCAAGTCAAAACGAAAGCGTGGTTGGTCACATCCATTTTTCAATTCTTTGCGTGTGTAGCATTGAAAATACGGATAAACAACGCCCTTGGGGTTTGTTTGTTTTTCGAACAACATAGAAGCACCACAACAATCACATTTGATGCTGTGGCGGAATATGTTCAGGCTGCCAACACTTTGGTTGCCATAGCTCTTTCTGTGTGCTCTGTTCTTCATCGCCGCTATTGCTTCATCAAATAATTCATATGAAACAATTTGCGGATAGTAATTTTCAATATATCGTTCAAAGACTTTCTTTTTGTTCTCGTCTCTTCTTTGAGCCATATATGCACCGAGGACATATTTCGTATCTATCAGGTGTTTTATATTTCTGTTTGACCATTGCCGTTTCGAGTAGGCGTTGAGTTTTTTAATTGACAGTGAAACGCCGACATATTTCAAGCTTTCAAAGAAGTCTCTTATTTCCTGAGCTTCTTCTTCCTCGATTTCAAAACAATTAGCCTCTTTGTTGTATCGAATCCCATACGGGGGATTATGTGCGTTAAAAATGACCTTTTCATCCTCGGCTAATTTTTTAGCTCTATTCCATGCGGATTTTCTACGAATTGATTTTGTATTACTTTCCTCATATGCTCGCTTTGCAATAACACTTAAAAGGATATCTTGTTGTAAATCATCGATGCGGTTCGTTGCGTTAGGTTTTTCATATCGTTGACCATCAATCGTGGTTATTAAAATAACGCCTTTTTCAAGTATGCCGTTGACCAGCTCTTTTGCTTGTAGAAGTCTTTGGCGACTAAGCCGGTCAATACTCTCAACGAATATGTAATCACCCTCTTTGATATGCATGTCGCTTATCATATCAATGAGTTCTTTTAGTTTTCCTTTTCGTTTGTTGCTTCCATCGTGTGCAGATATGCCTGTATCCGAGTAGATATTCTCGGGCGGCAACTCAATACCTTGTTGCTTTGTAATGGCTTGGATTGAGGCCATTTGACGGTCTACGGAGTCCCTACCGGCTTCGCCTTGGGCCTTGGATGAGTAGCGGATATAAGCGTAGGCAGTAGGCATTCCGAGCTTCCTGTGGCGTTTTAGAAAGTGTGAGAATACCATCCACCGGTTTCGAGGGGCTCTCTCAACACCTCCAGCACCTTGCGATCAAACTCTGGCAGTTCATCGAGAAACAGCACGCCGTGATGAGCGAGGGTGATTTCCCCGGGTTGGGGCCTTGACCCGCCACCCACCAGCGCCGGACCGGAGGCGGAGTGATGAGGTTGTCGAAAAGGACGCTGCGGCCAGTGGCTCAAAGGCACGCAACTGGAGACGGATTGAATGGCAGCGACTTCCAGCGCTTCATGTTCAGCCAGTGGCGGCAGTAACCCCGGCAATCGACTCGCCAACAGTGTTTTTCCGGTGCCCGGCGGCCCGCTGAACAACAGGTTGTGAGCCCCCGCCGCCGCGATCAGCAATGCGCGTTTGGCGGAGATTTGGCCCTGCACTTCGTTCAAGTCGGGGTAGGGTTTGCTGGCGTACAGCAGGCCGTTGGAGACGTACGGCTCGACCGGCTTGTGACCGTTGAAGTGCGCGACCGCTTCCAGCAGATGATCAACAGCAAATACCTTCAATCCTGACGCAAGGCAGGCCTCCTCGGCATTTGCGCGTGGCACCATCAGCGAACGACCGGCCTTGCGCGCCGCCAGTGCCGCCGGCAGCACTCCCCGCACGGCACGTACCGCGCCGGACAACGCCAGCTCCCCCAGGCACTCAATGTCATCGAGCGTCAGCGTTGGCACCTGCACACTGGCTGAAAGAATCCCCAGAGCAATCGCCAGATCAAAGCGTCCGCCATCCTTGGGTAAATCCGCAGGGGCCAGGTTCAACGTGATCCGCCGCGCCGGAAATTGCAGGCCGGAATTTATAATCGCACTGCGCACTCGATCCTTGCTTTCCTTCACCGCCGCTTCCGGCAAACCGACCATCGTCAGCGATGGCAATCCGTTGGCCAGATGAACTTCAACGGTGACGGCAGGCGCATCCACGCCAGTCTGGGCGCGGCTGTGGACGATGGAGAGGGACATGGTCGTTCCTTGAGCTGAAGAGCACCGCTTCCTGCGGTTTTTTCAAGAGTAGATGGAAGTTGAGGGTTTGGCGCGGCTGCGCAGTCAGCAAACTTTCGCAGGATGTTGCTAGCGCGCACGCCGCGTACATCAAAAGATCCCAGCCTGCGGCAGCTCCTGCCGGAAATTTTTGAGATGGCTCACCCGCCAGAGGTTGGTCTTACTCGCTCGGCGGAGTCAACCGCGCTTCCAGCTCAGCCACCTTGGCTTCCAGACTCTCCAGTCGCGCCCGGGTCCGCGCCAGTACAACCATCTGACTATCAAACTCTTCACGGCTCACCAGATCCAGTTTGCTGAAACCACTTTGCAAAAGCGCCTTGAACTGACTTTCAATTTCGCTTTTCGGCAGTGGAGTGTCGCCGCTGAACAGGCGGGATGCGGTGCCGGTGAGGGCGTCGAGGAAGTCTTTGGGCGCGAGCATGGCTGATGTCCTGGAAACAATGGCGGGCATTGTATCACGCAGTGCCTATAGTCAATTTTGAACGCAGATCATGCACGCTTTTCGCGCATGCGGACGGATGGAGCCGCACTGTTATCGTGCGTTAGTGCATGGGGGCTCCCGGTAGAGAGCGACTAAATTCAGCCAACGCATTGAATTCAGCGAGTTTATGCGAGATGGCAAGCTTTCTGCTTAGTCGACTGTAGCCCATGCACTGATGCAGTCGATGTGACGAATGCAGTGCGCCAAGCGAAACGGGGGAAGTGTTTCGTGCGGAGCGGTTAGCTGGCGTCGGACGGGCGATGCAGGCCGACGATGCGTTACAAAGCCAGGCACTGCGCTTAGACTTGAGCCGGGTTTGTTTTCCTGGGGCAAGTCCACCAATTCGGGAGAGAGTTTTCATGAAGCTAGTCACTGCCATCATCAAGCCGTTCAAGTTGGACGACGTGCGCGAGTCGCTGTCCGAGATCGGCGTGCAGGGCATTACCGTCACTGAAGTCAAAGGCTTCGGGCGGCAGAAGGGTCACACCGAGCTGTATCGCGGCGCGGAGTACGTAGTCGATTTCCTGCCGAAGGTGAAGATTGATGTCGCCATTGACGACAAGGATCTTGACCGGGTTATCGAGGCGATAACCAAGGCGGCCAATACCGGCAAGATCGGTGACGGCAAGATCTTCGTGGTCAATCTGGAACAGGCGATTCGCATCCGTACCGGCGAAACCGATACCGACGCGATCTAAGCCGCCACAAACCCCAACGCCCCAGGAGAAAACAATATGACTCTGCGTAAATTCGCAGGGCTAGGAGCCCTGTTGTCCCTCGTAATGCCCAGCCTGGCTATGGCGGCAGACGAAGTGGCGGCCCCAGTCCTCAATTCCGGCGATACTGCCTGGATGCTGACCTCGACAGCCCTCGTGCTGTTCATGACCATCCCCGGCCTCGCGCTGTTCTACGGCGGCATGGTGCGCTCCAAAAACATTCTTTCCGTGATGATGCAGTGCTTCGCCATTACCGGTCTGATCAGCATTCTGTGGGTCATTTATGGCTACAGCATCGCGTTCGACACGACCGGCATGGAGCAGGGCGTCGTCAACTTCAACTCGTTCTTCGGCGGCATGGGCAAGGCGTTCCTCGCCGGTGTCACGCCATCGAGCGTGACCGGTCCTGCGGCGCTGTTCCCTGAGGCGGTGTTCATCACCTTCCAGATGACCTTCGCCATTATCACCCCGGCACTGATCGTCGGCGCCTTCGCCGAGCGGATGAAATTCTCCGCAATGCTGATCTTCATGACCATCTGGTTCACCCTGGTTTACGCGCCGATTGCGCACATGGTCTGGTCCGGTAATGGCGGCCTGATGTGGGATTGGGGTGTGCTCGATTTTGCTGGCGGCACCGTAGTGCACATCAACGCCGGTATTGCGGGTCTGGTGGCGTGCATCGTGCTCGGCAAGCGTAAGGGCTTCCCGACTACGCCGATGGCACCGCATAACCTCGGTTACACCCTGATGGGCGCGGCCATGCTGTGGGTCGGCTGGTTCGGCTTCAATGCCGGTTCCGCCGCAGCCGCCAACGGCACGGCCGGTATGGCGATGCTGGTTACGCAGATCGCAACTGCTGCTGCTGCTTTGGGCTGGATGTTTGCCGAGTGGGTCACTCACGGCAAACCAAGTGCACTGGGTATTGCCTCGGGCGTGGTCGCCGGTCTGGTTGCAATCACGCCGGCCGCCGGCACCGTGGGCCCGATGGGCGCGCTGGTGATCGGTCTGGCAGCGGGCGTCGTGTGCTTCTTCTGCGCCACCACCTTGAAGCGCAAACTCGGCTACGACGATTCGCTGGACGCCTTCGGTGTGCACGGTATCGGCGGTATTCTCGGTGCAATCCTCACCGGTGTTTTCGCAGCACCGTCGCTGGGTGGCTTCGGCACCGTGACCGATATCGCCGCTCAAGTCTGGATTCAGTGCAAAGGCGTAGGCTTCACGGTCGTCTATACCGGTATTGTGACCTACATTATTCTCAAGGTACTGGACGCCGTCATGGGTCTGCGTGTTACCGAAGAAGAAGAAGCAGTCGGCATCGATCTGTCCCTGCACAACGAACGCGGCTACAACCTGTGACACACGGCTAAAAAATCTGCCCGGCTTGCCGGGCATTTTTTTGTCCGGGATTTGTCTGTGAAGTCATAGCTGAAAGGTTTTTTCGGATACGTTGAGCAGCGTTTACGACAATGGTTTTTGTACGGGCAAAGGCTTACATGATTGAAGGATTATTAGGGCCTTTGTTTTTTCCCAGAGCGCGCTAGAATGCGCCCCGAACGTGCGGAGAACTGTATGTGGCAACAGACTCTGATTACTCTGCGGGCAAGGCCCCGGGGCTTTCATCTGGTAACGGACGAGTTACTCGCCGGCTTGCCTGAACTCAAGGCATGCCGGATCGGTCTGTTGCATTTGTGGCTGCAGCATACCTCGGCGTCGTTGACCATCAACGAGAACGCCGATCCGGCGGTACGTCGCGACTTCGAACGATTTTTCAATCGGCTGATCCCACAAGGAACAGCCGGGTATGAGCATAACGACGAAGGCCTGGACGACCTCCCGGCGCACTTCAAGGCCAGCGTGCTTGGCTGTCAACTCAGTTTGCCGATTGCGGCAGGCCGACTGGCGCTGGGAACCTGGCAAGGCGTTTATCTGGGCGAGCATCGTGATCATGGCGGTGCCCGTAAAGTCCTCGCCACCTTGCACGGTGAAGGGGCATAAGCCGCTGGTTACCAGCGGTTGTAGAATTTTCTCCGGCAGCCGTCGACGGACGGCGAAGCTGGGCTATAACTAATCTGCTTTTCGCAAGTCATGAGGTAGAACATGAGCGACGATGATCTGGAAAACGACGAACTCGAAGTAGGCGACGACGAAACCGAGGAAGGTCTTGAAGCGGCAGCGGAAGACGTCGCCGAAGACGACGGCGGTGAAGCGCCCGCTCCGGCAGCCAAAGGCAAAGCCAAGGCTGCGGTGTCGATTGATGAGTTGCCGAGTGTCGAAGCCAAGAACAAGGAACGCGATGCCTTGGCAAGGGCCATGGAAGAGTTCCTGGCCAAAGGCGGCAAGGTGCAGGAAGTGGAGGCCAACGTGGTCGCCGATCCACCCAAGAAGCCTGACAACAAGTACGGCAGCCGGCCTATCTAGGCGATTGCCCTTGCTTGCTGAAGAAGCCCGCCGTCGCTGCGGGCTTTTTCATGGGCGTGTACAAAAATGCAAAATCTGCGCTGATCACTGTGGGAGCGAGCCTGCTCGCGACGAGTCAGTCACATTCAAAGTTGATGTCGGCTGGTCTCTCGCTTTCGCGAGCAGGCTCGCTCCCACAGGTACGGTGTTAACTCAAATTCAGTGTTGGGCGCTCCAGACGGCCAACAACGCAGGCAACTCGGTCAAGCTGCGAATCTCCGCATCCGGGGCTTTCTCTGCCTCCCACGCTTTGCCCGTTGGATTGAACCAGATCGCCCGCAGCCCCGCCTGCTGGGCGCCGGCGATGTCATCGCCTGGATGATCTCCAATGTGCACGGCCGTCTCTGCCGTTGCCCCGCCACGCTGCAACGCCTCATGAAACAGGCGTGCATCCGGCTTGGCGATGCCGATGTCTTCAGCGCACAGCGCAAATTTGAAAAAATCCGCCAGCCCAAGCCGACGCACATCGGCGTTGCCATTGGTGACTACGCCCAAGGCGTAATGGTTGGCGAGAATTTCCAGAGTCGGTTGCACGTCGGGGAAGATTTCCAGCTGATGCCGTGCATGCAAAAACACTTCGAACCCTTGGTCGGCCAGGTTTGAAGCGTCGGCATGTGCGTAGCCTGCATCCTCCAGGGCATGGAACAGGACGCGCCTGCGCAACGCGCTGATGCGGTGTTTCAGGCTCGGCTCCTGGCCCAGCACGCGCTCTCGAATTGACCACAAATGCTCTACCGGCACTGCCCCCAGATTCGGTGCGTGCGCGGTCAGCCATTCACGCAACACAGCTTCGGCACTGACGATCACCGGAGCGGTGTCCCACAGGGTATCGTCGAGGTCGAAAGTGATCAGTTGGATAGTCATCAATCATCGCCCTTAATACGTTTGGCCCTTGGATGGGCACTGTCGTAGACCGTTGCCAGGTGCTGGAAGTCCAGATGGGTGTAAATCTGGGTGGTCTTGATGTCAGCGTGGCCGAGCAGTTCCTGCACGGCGCGCAGGTCTTGGGATGACTCCAGCAAATGGCTGGCAAATGAGTGCCGCAGCATGTGCGGATGCAGGTTCTGTCCCAGCTCCCGTTCGCCGGCAGCCTTGACCCGGACCTGAATGGCTCGCGGCCCCAGGCGTCGCCCTTGCTGACTGACGAACACAGCGTCGTCTGCAGGATTGGTCAAAGCACGCAACGGCAGCCACAATTCCAACGCTTCGCGAGCCTTTGTACCCACCGGCAACAGCCGAGTCTTGCTGCCTTTGCCGAGCACCTGAACCATGCCGTCTGCGAGATCAAGCTGATCAAGGTTGAGCCCGGTGAGTTCCGAAAGTCGCAAACCCGAAGAGTAGAACAGTTCCATAATCGCCTGATCGCGACGGGCCAGAAAATCGTCATCGACCGCACCTTCAAGCAGCTGCAGCGCGCGATCGGTGTCGAGCGTTTTCGGCAGGCGCCTTTCGCCTTTCGGTGGCGCCAGGCCATTTGCCGGATCGTGATCGCACAGGCCTTCGCGGTTCAGATAATGGTAGAGCCCGCGCACCGCCGAGAGCAGCCGCGCAAGGCTGCGTGACGACTGGCCTTGCGAGTGCAGGCGCGCAATCAGGCTGCGCAGTCGCTGGATATCCAGCGCGGCCCAGCTGCCGATGTTTTGTTTGAGGCACCAGCCCAACACCTTGTCGAGGTCGCGGCGGTACGCATACAGGGTATGAGGCGACACCTGCCGCTCACTGCGCAGGTGTTCGCAGTAGGCGTCCAGGTGCCGTTCCATGATCAGCGTACCGAGCGCAGTGGGTTGTTGACCCGTGGCAGTACGCGGCCCATTACTTCGGCGATATAACTGAGGAACAGCGTGCCCACCGAGCTTTTGTAGTGCTGCGGATCTCGGCTGGCAATGGCCAGGATGCCGTGGATACCTTGATAGCTGATGGCAACGACGGCAGTGGAGCCGATCTGCTTGCGCTGTTCTTCGCCGAACAGAAAGTCCAGTTCGTGTTCACGCAAGCTGCCACTGACGCTTTTGTCCTCTGACAGCAAACCGCCTATGGCGGTCTGCGCATCGGCATGGGTCACCCAGCGGCCGACCGGCATCGGGTTGTCACCCAGCAGGATCAGGCTGACAAAAGGCACCTGAAAATCCTGGCGCAAACTGTCTTCGACGCTGATTACCACGTCTTCCAGGCTGGTGGCGTCCATCAGCGCGAGAATCAGGCGGCGGGTCTTGTCGAACAAACGGTCGTTGTCGCGGGCCACGTCCATTAAATGCGAGAGACGATGACGCAGCTCAATGTTGCGATCGCGCAGGATGGTCATCTGCCGTTCGACGAGGGAAATGGTATCGCCACGTTGATGCGGGATGCGCAAGGTCGCGAGCAATTCCTCGTGTTCGACGAAGAAGTCCGGATGAGCCTCCAGGTACGCGGCAATCGCTGCCGCATTGAGGCTTTCGGAAGGGGATTCGTCGGGCTGCAGGACGGGTACCTGGGGCTTGTCGGTCATGGGTTTGACTCACTCAAAGACGCACTTGTCCTTCGTAAACTCGCACCGCCGGGCCGGTCATCAAAACCGGTTGGCCGGGGCCTGCCCATTCAAGGGACAGACGCCCGCCGGGCAAGTCGATCAATAGCGGCGAATCCATCCACCCCTGGCTGATTGCGGCCACCGCAGCAGCACACGCGCCGGTACCGCAGGCCTGGGTTTCCCCGACACCGCGTTCCCAAACGCGCAGCTGGGCGCGGTTGCGGTCGATGACCTGGAGAAAACCGACATTGACCCGTGCCGGGAAGCGCGGGTGGTGTTCGATTTTCGGTCCCAGCTCATGCACCGGTGCATTATTGATATCACTGACGCGCAGCACCGCATGCGGGTTGCCCATGGACACTGCCGCCAGATCGACCGGAGTACCGTCGACGTCAATCCGATAACTCACGGCCTGTTCCGGCGCATCGAAAGGAATATCGGCGGGCACCAGGCGCGGAGCACCCATGTTGACACCGATCTGGCCGTCACTGCGGATATCCAGTTCGATGATGCCGCTTTTGGTCTCGACGCGAATCTGCCGCTTGGCGGTCAGGCGCTTGTCGAGCACGAAACGGGCAAAACAGCGTGCACCATTGCCGCACTGTTCAACTTCAGAACCGTCGGAATTGAAGATCCGATAACGGAAATCCACGTCCGGGTTACTTGGCGCTTCGACGATCAGCAATTGATCAAAGCCTATACCGGTATGCCGATCGCCCCATTGCTTGGCGTGTTTGGGCAGAATATGCGCATGCTGGCTGACCAGGTCGAGGACCATGAAGTCGTTGCCCAGGCCGTGCATTTTGGTAAAACGCAGCAGCATGGTTTTACTCCGGCAGCAGGCTTTCGCCAGCGAACAACTCGGCTACCGTCTCGCGGCGACGCACTTCGAATGCCTGATCACCATCCACCAACACTTCAGCGGCACGTCCGCGGGTGTTGTAGTTGGAACTCATGACAAACCCGTAAGCACCAGCTGAATGCACGGCCAGCAGATCGCCTTCTTCCAGGGCAAGTTCACGCTCTTTGGCCAGGAAGTCGCCGGTTTCGCAGATCGGTCCGACGATGTCATAAACGCGCGCAGCGCTGTCACGCGGGCGCACGGCGGTCACGTCCATCCAGGCCTGGTACAGCGCCGGACGGATCAGGTCGTTCATGGCCGCATCGACGATGGCGAAGTCTTTGTGTTCGGTGTGCTTGAGGTACTCGACCTGGGTCAGCAGCACGCCGGCGTTGGCGACGATGAAGCGGCCCGGCTCGAATACCAGCGCCAGGTCGCGACCGTCGAGACGCTCGCGCACGGCTTTGATGTACTCGGCCGCCAGCGGCGGCTCTTCATCGCGGTAACGCACGCCCAAACCGCCACCGAGATCGATGTGGCGCAGGTAGATGCCGCAATCGCCGAGGCGGTCGACCAGGCCCAGCAGGCGGTCGAGGGCGTCGATGAAGGGCGGCAGGGTGGTCAGTTGCGAGCCGATGTGGCAATCGACGCCAACAACTTCCAGGTTCGGCAGCTGCGCGGCGCGGATGTACACGTCTTCAGCGTCGGCGATGGCGATGCCGAACTTGTTCTCTTTGAGACCGGTAGAAATGTACGGATGCGTGCCGGCATCGACGTCCGGATTCACGCGCAGCGAGATCGGTGCGCGCACGCCCAGCTCGGCGGCGACCACTTGCAGGCGTTCCAGCTCATCGGTGGATTCGACGTTGAAGCAATGCACGCCAACTTCAAGCGCGCGGCGCATGTCGTCACGGGTCTTGCCGACACCGGAAAAGACGATCTTGTCGGCGCTGCCGCCGGCGGCCAGGACACGTTCCAGTTCGCCCCGTGAGACGATGTCGAAACCGGCGCCGATACGCGCCAGAACATTCAACACGCCCAGGTTGGAGTTGGCCTTGACCGCAAAGCACACCAGATGCGGCATGCCGGCCAGCGCATCGGCGTATGCCAGATACTGGGCTTCGATGTGGGCGCGGGAATAAACGTAAGTTGGTGTGCCAAAGCGTTCGGCGATGGCGGACAGGGAAACCCCTTCCGCGCACAGCTCGCCGTCACGGTAGTTAAAAGCGTCCATGGCGTTCCCTTAGTAGACGTCGTGCTTGTGCGCCTTGGAGGCAGGCTGTTGTTGCGACGACTTGGCCTGCTCGACAGGGTCCTGATTTTCGTCAGGCAGGTACAATGGACCTTTTTGACCACAGGCCGAAACGAGGCAGGCAACCGCGAGGAGCGCAGCAAGGGAAGAGATCAGGCGCTTCATGGCGAAATCCTTGAAAATACTTTAATTGCGCCGGAGTATACCGGCCACCCGGCAGCTTGCCTATGCGGCAGGGCTCCCGTCCGGCGGGGCTGGGCTTGCTGCCACTCAGCCAGAGGCAGTGCCTGTGGGAGCGGGCCTGCTCGCGAAGGCGTAGTGTCAGCCGACATTGATGTTGAATATGATGGCCTCTTCGCGAGCAGGCTCGCTACCACAGGATTGCTCTGTCGACGCGGCATTCGGTCGTTATCCTTTGCAATCACCGGGGCTCGCCCGTATCTTGCGGCGCTTGAGCGTGATCAGACACTTTTAGAGGTTGCCGCAATGAGTTTGACCGAAGCCCGTTTCCACGATCTGGTCGATGCCACCCAGCAATCGCTGGAGGATATTTTCGATGAGAGTGACCTGGATATCGATCTGGAGAGCTCTGCCGGTGTGCTCACCGTCAAGTTCGAAAATGGCAGCCAGTTGATCTTCAGTCGACAGGAGCCGTTGCGGCAGCTTTGGCTGGCGGCTGTGTCCGGCGGTTTTCACTTCGACTATGACGCAGAAAGTGAGCGCTGGATGTGCGACAAGAGCGAAGAGCAACTGGGCGAGATGCTCGAGCGCATCGTCCAGCAGCAAGCCGGTGTCGAACTCGACTTCGAAGGCCTGTGAAAAAAATCGTGACCGAGCCGGCACCCGTTCGTGCGCCCAAGCCGCTTTACAGCAATATCAGCCCGGCGGTGCCGTCGCCGTGCAGCGGCGTATGTCGGCTGGATGAGCAGAAAGTCTGCCTCGGCTGTTTTCGTCACGTCGAAGACATCCGCGAATGGCGCTCGGCGGATGACGAGCGCCGGCGGGTAATCTGCGCCCAGGCTGCCAGTCGCAAGGCCCTGGCCTGATCGCTTTTGTGGCGAGGGGGCTCGCCCCCGTTGGTCGCGGAGCGACCCAAAAGTTTACGACTGCTTCGCAGCCGAGCGGGGGCAAGTCCCCTCGCCACAGCGTGCCTTCCCTCGTCCGAAGCGGTTTTCCCCCCGGCTTGTATATTTATTGAGCTGTGATAGTGTCCGGGTACGCCTCAACTCATCGAGGTTCGTGAAAACCCCGCCTTTTTCTGGCGGGGTTTTGCTTTTTTCGTGCAGAAGAAAGGAGTCTGCCCTGATCATGACCGTACCTTCAATTACCCTTACCCGTCTGGACGTACAACGTCTGGAGCGCCTGATCGACAGCCTGGACGACACGCTGCCGGGCGTTATCGCGCTGCAAACCGAACTGGATCGCGCCGATACCGTGGTCGGTCACGAAGACGTGCCCGCCGATGTCGTGACCATGAATTCAACAGTGCATTGCCGTGAAGAAAGCAGTGGCAAGGATTATCACCTGACATTGGTTTATCCCAAGGATGCCAATGCCGATGAAGGCAAGATTTCCATTCTCGCCCCAGTCGGCAGTGCGCTACTCGGTTTGAAAGTCGGCCAGCACATCGACTGGCCAGCACCTGGCGGCAAGACGCTCAAACTGACCCTGCTGGAAGTGGAATCGCAGCCTGCCGAGGGCGGCCATTTTCCAGAGTAAACGCGTCAGATCTGCTCCAGCGCGTCATTCAGCGCGCGCTCCAGATCGGCTTTGTAACGCAGATACAAATTGCTTGAGCTCTGGCCATCACCGAGCAGGCCCGACAGGTCGAGGTCGGTGATATAGCAGCGGTAGCGTTCAATCTCGCGGCGCTGTTCGACGATCTCCCGGGCGACTACACTGAACAGTTGGTCGCCATGCTCCAGCTCTGAAAACTCCCTTTGATTGCAGTAAAGCGTCACCTGCACTTGATCTGCAGGGGCTTTGCCGATGATAGCCTGCACGTCATAGAACGGCTGGTTGACCGGGGTTTGCGGTGCGGGTCGTGCGTCCACACGCCGCGCTCGCGCAGGTCCGGAAGGCTGCAGCTGGTAATACAGGATCTCCAGATGCTGTGGCTGTGACGCGTCCATCGGCAGCAAGGCATCACGCCGGTATTGCATCGACTGCACAAAGCGCTGCAACGGCACTAACAGGCTTTGCTCGTCGTGATAAGGCAAACGCTGTTGCCAGAGCGCGTTGAATTCATCCAGCACATACAGATCGGCCTGATCGTCGTGGATCCGGTAAAATACCTGCAGGCTTTCGGGCTGACCCATGGGCAAAATCAACGCCAGGTCGTGGTCTTCCAGTGCCATCGGGTCCAGGTGCAGCGGGCTGTAGGTCGCGAGTTCTTCGCCCAGGTAATCGAACAGCGCTGGCAGTGTGGCGACAGCGACGTGCTGGACCTGGCCCGGCACCAGTTCCAGCACGTGGTAGTGCTGCTGTACCTGAATCACATAACGATGATTGAGCCTGCTCAGCAGCAGGGTCTGCGCCGTGTCTACGATCTCTTCTACGCGTCGGGCGATGAACTGCGCGCGGTTATGGCAGAAACACCTGACGCGCAGCCTGGGCTGCTGCAGTCCCTTGGGCAGGTTGTTGAGGTAATCGCGCACGCAATCGAGCAAGGCGTGGGGGCCATCGAACCGGCTGACCAGGACCTCATTCCAGCTGTTTAGCGTAACCTGATCCAGGGTCAGCACCAGGTTTTCGCGAACCCCGGCATAACTCAGGGAGTCGGTGCGCTCGGTGGTCATCAGGATGTTCAAGTCACGATGATGCTTGAGCGGGTCCACGCCGACGTTCACCAGCATCAGCACTTCGCTGGGGACACTGGCGCGCAGTAACGGCTCTTCGGCGAGTGTGGGCAAGGGCAGGGCCACCGTCTGTTGCAGGCTGCCGAGCAGGTTGAACAGTTCGAACTCGCTCAAATCACTGGCGCCCGGATGCAGGGCCAGACGAGTGCTGCTGTCGATCACGCCGTTGCGATGGCACCAGGTCAGCAATTCCAGCAAATGCCGGCTGCGCTTGAGCGGTGCAAAGTTCTCCCATTCGAGCGCGGTCAGGCTGCCGTTGTACAGGCCCCACTGAGTCTGCCCCGGCTCTTTCTTGTTTGGCGCATGCACCAGCGTCAGGGTGTCTTCGGCCAGGTCCGGGGCGATGCCCGGGTTGATGAACTCGACTTTGTTGGCCTTGCGCTCGAACGCCGCATACAGACGTCTGCCCAGCACGTTCAGATCGCGCTTGTTGATCAGACTGACAGTCTGTTCGCTGCGGGCAAACGCGAGGAGAAAGCGATAGCTGTAATTCAGCACGTTGACCACGGCGCGCCGCTCGGCGCCCACCTGACGGACTTTCCACTGGCTGCGGCTATCGAGCAAGGCCAGGTGGCGGTCGTCCCAGTTCCATTCCTGGGCCAGTCGCTCCAGCAGCGAACGTTGCCAGCTCTGGGTGCGGCTGTGGCCGGTAAGTTTACGGTTGACCTTCAAATACAGTGCGCGTCGCACCAGTTCCAGACGCTCGGGCTCGCGGCGGGCAATGAGGTATTCCTCGATGCGCCGATAGACGACGATGTAGGGGTCCAGCTCGTCGAGGTCGAGCTGATTGGCAAAGACCGCTTGCTTGAAGCGCAGGCTCAGGCAGTGGACTCTGGGGTGCTCGCTGGCATAAACCTCGATCAGCAGCAGCTTGAGGACCGATTTGTAAGGCGATTCGATACCCTTGAACAACTGCCAGAGTCCCGCACCAATGAATTCACCCGGCGGAATAAAAGCCATATGCCCAAGATCCAGGCTTTCATCGGCGCGGATAAATCGCTTGGACAGCAGCGTGTGAGTGTAGCGGTCGTAGGCGGGCTCTTCATACACCGGCACCATCCACCAGATCGGCGTGCGACCCCCGAGCCAGATTGCCGTGCGGTAGAATTCGTCCAGCAATAGATAGTGCTGAGTAGTGCCGCAGTCCTCGGAACTCAATTGCGCATCGCGCTCGCCGAGCACGAAGCGGGCCGGGTCGATCAGGAAGAAGTGCGCTTCGGCGCCCTGGCTGGCGGCCCAGATTTCCAGCAACTGGCATTTCCTGCGCAGTTCAGCGAGTTCGCTCTCGTCCAGGTCTGGCGCGTGACAGACCCACACGTCCATATCGCTGTGATCTGCCTGCGCCAAAGTGCCGAGGCTGCCCATCAGGAACAAACCGTGAATCGGTCGCGGCGGATTGCTGCCGTGACGTGGTTTGTAGGAAAACGAGCGAGTCAGGCGCTGGGCCTCGGCGAGCGCATTGGCGTCGGGCTCGAAGCTGGACAATCCCGCCGGCGTACTGCCCGAAACATAGCCCGGCAATAGCGGATGATTGACGTGAAAAAACAGCGGCAACAGGTTCAATACGCTCTGCTGGCGCGTCGACAACCCTTCCATGGCGCGAGCCAAGCGACCTTCGTTCAGTTTGAGAAAACGGGCGCGTAGCTGACTGAGAACCTTGCGGTCGATTCCTTCGTCCAGATCGGGGCGGATTTCATGGGTGCGGGTCATGTCAGCTCAAACCGGCTTGCAGGGCGCGGACGTCAAAGGCCTCAGTAGAACCGGCAGTTTAGCGCCTCGTCCTGCGGACATTTAAGCTGAATTTGTTATTTCCCGTCGGATTTCTGCTGCACAGGCCGAACAGGCGGGTGAGTGCGCCCGCGGAAAATCCGTAACAGGGTTTTCCGCGGGCGATACGCCAATGCTCAGGCTGTTTCCTGAACGCTCAAAATGGTCAGCAGGGTTTGAACGTTTTGCGCGGCGTCACGACCCAGGCTGGTCAGGTATCCGCCATCGGGCTGATCTATCAGGTCTTTTTCGTACAGGCGTTGAGCGGCAGCAATGGCTTTCGGGGCAGCGGTCTGATGGATTTTCAAACCTTCCTGGGAACTGTCCAGGTTGAAGAGTGCAAGGATTTCCAGTTCGGCAACCAACTCAGGGGTAAGCGACATAAGGACTCCAGACTTTCTAGGAATTGGACGACAGCGCTCCTAAGGTGAACCCGCTTGTGCGGCATGTCCAGTGTTCGCTACAGGGTTTTTTTGCCCGCGTGCATTCCCGTATGGCGTGGGAGCGAAGCTTGCTCGCGATGAATGTCGCCGCGGTCGTTCGACACGCTGCTGCTCACCAATCGCGGGCAAGTCGGACCGCCGAAACGTCCCTTTTACGGTTTTATTTCTTTTCCGGAGGCAACTCGGGCAGCGCGCGAAGGGCTGCTTCGTACCATTGGGTATCGAACGCGCGGTCTTCTTCCAGAATTGCATCGATTTCAACCGCCAGTACGTGGGCCATCAGGTGCAGGATTTCTTCACGCTCATAACCCACCAGCGTCAACTTGTTGAAGGTGGCCTTGGCCGCTGGCGGGTTGTCGCTGTCGATCTGATTCTGAATCGCTTCAATCAGGGTGGTTTCGGCGAACGCTTCTTCGTCCATCTCGAAATCTGTTGGCTCGCTCATGGCAGGCTCCTAAAAGTTAAGGCGGCCAGTTTACCTGCATTCAGTACGGTGATGCTGTTGGCAAGACAGGCTCCGGCGTTCTATAAAACAGCACTGCCAATTCGCACGGCCTGGAGGCTTTGCAATGTTCAAGCTTTATGGATTTTCCGTCAGCAACTATTACAACATGGTGAAACTGGCATTGCTGGAGAAAGGCCTGCCGTTCGAGGAAGTGCCGTTTTATGCCGGTCAGACTCCCGAGGCGCTGGCCATCAGCCCGCGCGGCAAGGTGCCCGTGCTCGGTGTCGAGCAAGGTTTCATCAACGAAACCGCAGTCATCCTGGAGTTTATCGAACAGAGTTCTCAGGCAACGGCGCTACTGCCAAGTGACCCATACGAACGCGCACAGGTTCTGGCGCTGGCCAAGGAAATCGAACTGTACATCGAGCTGCCGGGTCGCGCCTGTTATGCCGAGGCATTCTTCGGCATGCCCGTGCACGAGGCGATCAAGGAAAAGAGCAAAGCCGAGCTGCTGTTGGGATTTGCCTCGCTTGAACGCCACGGCAAGTTCTCGCCTTATGTCGCGGGCGACAGCCTGAGCATTGCGGACCTGTACTTCCTCTACAGCGTGCCGCTGGCCTGTGGCGTAGCGAAGAAGCTGTTTGATCTGGATTTGCTGGTGCAAATGCCGGCGGCCAAAGCCTTGCTTGAACGGCTTGAGCAAAACCCCAACGTGCAGCGAATTGCTGCAGATCGGGAAGCGGCGATGCCGGCGTTCATGGCGATGATTGCGGCCAAAAGGTAGATTTGCAGTGTTCTGAAGTGAGTCATCGGGATCAGGCTCACTCCCACGCGGGTATGCACAGTCATGTGTCCAACACATGTCCAGTGTGGGAGCGAGCCTGCTCGCGATGTTTTTTTCGCGCTAGCGGTTGGCGAGTAGTTCCTGGCCGCGCGCCACCGCTTGCCTGACCTGCGCCGGCGCTGTTCCGCCAATGTGGTCACGGGCGTTTACCGAGCCTTCCAGAGTCAGCACGGCGAACACGTCCTGATCGATCTGATCACTGAATTTACGCAGCTCTTCCAGGCTCATTTCCGCCAGGTCCTTGCCGCTTTCCACGCCGTACTTCACGGCGTGGCCGACGATTTCATGACAGTCACGGAAGGGCAGCCCACGACGTACCAGGTAGTCGGCGAGGTCGGTGGCGGTGGAGAAGCCACGCAACGCTGCTTCGCGCATTACGGCGTGTTTCGGTTTTATTGCCGGGATCATGTCGGCGAACGCACGCAACGAATCGCGCAACGTGTCGGCAGCGTCGAACAGCGGCTCCTTGTCTTCCTGATTGTCCTTGTTGTAGGCCAATGGCTGGCCTTTCATCAGGGTCAGCAGACCCATCAATGCGCCAAACACGCGGCCGGTTTTGCCGCGCACCAATTCCGGTACGTCGGGGTTTTTCTTTTGCGGCATGATCGAGCTGCCGGTGCAGAAACGGTCTGGCAAATCGATGAACTGGAATTGCGCACTGGTCCACAGCACCAGCTCTTCGGAGAAGCGCGACAGGTGCATCATCGCAATGCTCGCGGCCGAGCAGAATTCGATGGCGAAGTCACGATCGGAAACGTTGTCCAGCGAGTTGCCGCCGACTGCGTCGAAGCCTAGCAGCTGCGCGGTGTATTCGCGGTCGATCGGGTAAGTGGTGCCCGCCAGTGCGGCGCTGCCCAGCGGCATGCGGTTGGTGCGCTTGCGGCAGTCGACAAGACGTTCGTAATCGCGGCTGAGCATCTCGAACCAGGCCAGCATGTGATGCCCGAAGGTCACCGGCTGAGCGGTTTGCAGGTGAGTAAAGCCGGGCATGATGCTCGCGGCTTCCCGCTCCGCCTGCTCCAGCAAACCTTTTTGCAGACGGGTGATTTCAGCCAGGATCAGATCGATTTCGTCGCGCAGCCACAGACGAATATCGGTAGCGACCTGATCGTTACGGCTGCGTCCGGTGTGCAGCTTCTTGCCGGTTACGCCGATGCGATCGGTTAGGCGCGCCTCAATGTTCATGTGCACGTCTTCGAGGTCGATGCGCCAGTCGAACTGGCCGGCCTCGATTTCGCCCTGAATGGTTTTCAGGCCATCGGCGATGCTGTCGCGCTCTGCATCGGTCAACACACCGACCTTGGCCAGCATGGTAGCGTGGGCAATCGAGCCCATAATGTCGTGGCGATACAGGCGCTGATCGAAGGTGACGGAGGCGGTGAAGCGGGCGACGAAAGCGTCGACGGGTTCACTGAAGCGGCCGCCCCAGGACTGATTGGTCTTGTCAGTGCTCATGAATTCGCTCGTGTCTGCTGAAGAAATATGACGTTGAAAACTGTACGGATAATAACAGGGTTGCCAAGCCAGGCGTTGACACTGGTCGACACGATTTCCGTCCCGTCAGCCGCCGCCGGATAGCGGAGGCTGTAGCCCAATTGCGCAACGATATTTTTCGATTGAGCAATATCGCTCCGGCAACCGTCTACAGTTGGACAGTAGGCTCAGCGCACGTCCTGGCGCTTTAGCGACTATAAGAAGAGGGGGTGTTCAGATTGTTGATAAGCAAACCCTACGGCGATGCCTCGTCAACGCGGGACCGGGCTGCCAAATTCATGACAGATAAAAATTTAGCCGTCGGTCGAGCGGCACTTTTTGGCCTTCGCGCCAGTCTTAGCGTGGATCGCGGTGACGGACGTCACTTCACTTGTCTACGCTATCCTTGTGCGAGACTCACGCAGGAATCCAGCGCAATATGAATGTCCTGATCGTTGATGACGAACCCTTGGCCCGCGAGCGCCTGAGCCGAATGGTTGGCGAACTCGAGGGATACAGTGTCCTGGAGCCCAGCGCCACGAATGGCGAAGAGGCGTTGGCACTGATCGACAGCCACAAGCCGGATATAGTTTTGCTCGATATCCGTATGCCAGGCCTTGATGGCCTGCAGGTAGCTGCCCGATTGTGCGAACGCGAAACCCCGCCAGCCGTGGTGTTTTGCACAGGGCCCGATGAATTTGCCGTGGAAGCCTTACAGGCAAGCGCCGTAGGCTATCTGGTGAAACCTGTGCGTACCGAACAATTGCATGACGCCCTGAAGAAAGCCGAGCGGCCCAATCGTGTGCAGCTCGCAGCCTTGACCCGGCCTGCCGCCGAAACGGGCAGCGGCCCACGCAGTCACATCAGCGCCCGAACCCGTAAAGGGATCGAATTGATTCCACTGGGTCAGGTGGTCTATTTCATAGCGGATCACAAATACGTGACCTTGCGCCACGAAGGCGGCGAAGTATTGCTGGACGAACCGCTCAAGGCCCTTGAGGATGAATTTGGCGATCGTTTCGTGCGTATCCATCGTAACGCGCTGGTCGCACGGGAACGCATCGAACGTCTGCAGCGCACGCCATTGGGACATTTTCAATTGTTTCTCAAAGGTCTGAACGGCGACGCCTTGATTGTCAGTCGTCGTCACGTGGCTGGCGTGCGGAAAATGATGCAACAGCTTTAATTCGCCGCTCCCAGGCGAGTACCACACCCGATTGCCGGACGTTCGAGGCCAGGGAGGCCAGGTATTACCTGATACAAGTCAAAGTGGATTTGGCTGAGCTGTTATTATCCGCCGTATCTATTCAGTACGGATTGATCCATGTCCTCTCGCGAAATCCGCATCGCCACCCGCAAAAGTGCTCTCGCCCTGTGGCAGGCCGAATATGTCAAAGCGCGGCTTGAAGAAGCTCATCCAGGCTTGCTCGTGACGCTGGTTCCCATGGTAAGTCGCGGCGACAAGTTGCTCGATTCGCCACTGTCGAAGATCGGCGGCAAGGGTTTGTTCGTCAAGGAACTGGAGACCGCGCTGCTTGAAAACGACGCTGATATTGCCGTGCACTCCATGAAAGACGTGCCGATGGACTTCCCCGAAGGCCTCGGTCTGTTCTGTATATGCGAGCGCGAAGATCCACGCGATGCGTTCGTCTCCAATACCTACGCCAGCCTGGATGAGTTGCCGCAAGGCAGCATCGTCGGCACCTCCAGCCTGCGTCGTCAGGCGCAGTTGCTGACCCGTCGTCCGGACCTGGAAATCCGTTTCCTGCGTGGCAACGTCAATACTCGCCTGGCCAAACTGGATGCGGGCGAGTACGACGCGATCATCCTGGCGGCGGCTGGCCTGATTCGTCTAGGCTTCGAGGATCGCATCACTTCGGCGATCAGCGTTGACGATAGCCTGCCGGCCGGCGGACAGGGTGCGGTGGGCATCGAATGCCGTAGCGCGGACAGTGAAGTCCACGCCTTGTTGACACCTTTGCATCACGATGACACCGCCACCCGTGTGTTCGCCGAGCGCGCCCTCAACAAGCATCTTAACGGCGGTTGCCAGGTGCCGATCGCCTGTTATGCCGTGCTGGAAAATGAGCAGGTCTGGTTGCGTGGCCTGGTGGGTGATCCGAGTGGTGGGCTGCTATTGAGTGCTGAAGGCCGGGCGCCGCGTGGGGATGCAGAAGCGCTGGGTGTCAGAGTCGCCGAAGACCTTTTAAGTCAAGGCGCCGATGACATTCTCAGAGCGGTATACGGCGAGGCAGGTCACGAGTGACTGGCTGGCGCCTGCTGCTCACCCGTCCTGCAGAGGAGTCTGCGGCGTTGAGCAGCACGCTTGCCAAAGCGGGGATTTTCAGCAGCAGTCTGCCACTTCTGCAGATCCACCCCCGGCCTGTCTCTGCCACGATGAGAGAGATCCTCCAGCATCTGGATCGTTACTGCGCGGTCATTGTGGTCAGCAAGCCGGCCGCCAGAATTGCCTTGGCGCATGTTGCAGAACACAGTATTCATTTGCCGGACCTGAAGTGGTTCAGTGTGGGTGCGGCTACCGCGCAGATCCTCGAAATGCAAGGTCTGAAAGTCTTTTTTCCGCCAGCGGGAGATGACAGCGAGGCCTTGCTCGAAATGAGCGAGCTGCGCGAAGCAGTGGCGAAACCAGGTTCGCAGGTATTGATCATCCGCGGGGAAGGCGGGCGCGAGATGCTTGCCGATCGACTGCGCGAGCTGGATGCCGCTGTCGATTATCTGGAGTTGTACCGTCGCGAGTTGCCGCAGTATCCACCAGGGATCCTGCCCAAGAGGATCGAAGCGGAACGCTTGAACGGGCTGGTGGTCAGCAGTGGACAGGGTTTCGAGCACTTGCATCAATTGGCTGGCGATGCCTGGCCGCTTTTGGCGCAGTTGCCGTTGTTGGTTCCAAGCCCACGGGTCGCCGAGCTGGCACGGGCCGCCGGGGCTCAAACAGTTGTGGATTGTCGTGGCGCCAGTGCCGCGGCTTTGCTGACGGCGTTACGGGAACACCCGAACCCGTTCTCTAATGCAAAGGATGGATACGTGAGCGAAACAACCTTGCCAAAAGATGACGTCCGGCCCGTGTTTGATGCGCCGGTTGATGCCCCGGTTGATGCCCCGCCACCTGCTGCGGACCGGCGCCGGGGTAGTGGCCTGGCGATCGTTGCGTTGCTGTTGGGTGCCGCCGGTGTTGCCGTAGGCGGTTGGGCGGTCTGGCAGGTGCGTCACCTGCAAGCCAATAACCAGCAACAGCTAACTCAGGTGCAGGCGTTGAACGATCAGGCGCAAAGCCTGAAGCTCAATGAGCAGCGCCTGACGGCTCGGCTCGCGCAACTGCCTGCCGCTGACGAGCTTGAAGCCCGCAGTCGTCTGGTGGCGCAACTTCAGGGCGACCAGCAGCGCCTGAACCAGCGTCTGGAAACCGTACTCGGTGCCAGCCGCAAGGACTGGCGTCTGGCCGAGGCTGAACACCTGTTGCGCCTGGCCAGCCTGCGTCTGTCGGCCTTGCAGGACATCAGCAGCGCCCAGGCACTGGTGCAGGGTGCCGATGAAATCCTCCGCGAGCAGAACGATCCGGGTTCATTCGCCGCCAGAGAACAAGTCGCCAAAACCCTGGTTGCGCTACGCAGCACCGAACAACCAGACCGCACCGGTCTGTTTCTGCGCCTCGGTGCTTTGCGCGATCAGGTCATCAACCTCACCGAGCTCGCGCCTGAGTACAAGGACCGCGGCGAATCGCTGCTGGGTTTGACTGCCGATGGTGACGGCACCAGTCGTTGGGCGCAGTGGTGGGACAAGATCTCGCGCTACATCCGTATCGATTTCAATGCTGACAAAAATGTCCGGCCGCTTCTGGCGGGTCAGGGTCTGAGTCAGGTGCGTCTTGCCTTGAGTCTCGCGCTGGAGCAGGCGCAGTGGGCAGCGCTGAACGGTCAAGCTGCGGTTTATACGCAGTCCTTGGCGGAAGCACGGGATGTGCTGACGGGCAATTTCAATCCAGACAATCCCCAAAGTAAAGTCATGCTTGAGCAGGTTGGCGAGTTGAGCAAGGAGCCCGTCACGGTGGTCACTCCGGATCTGGCCGGCACCTTGAGCGCGGTTCAGGGATATCTCGAACGTCGAAATGTCAACGCCGTCGAATCGGTCAAGCCGATGGAAAAACCGGCCGCAAGCACAACGCCGGAGGCCATGCCATGAAACGCCTCTATGTGATCGTGTTTCTGGTGATCGCCGCCGCAGCTGCGTTGGGGCTGGCGATCGCCGAGCATTCCGGCTATGTGCTGGTGGCTTACAAAAGCTTTCGCTATGAGTCGAGCCTGTGGGCGACGCTTGCTGTGGTGGCCGTTCTCTGGTTGCTGGTGTGGGGCATCAGGGTGCTGATCGAATTGGTCATGACGTCCAGCGGCGTGGTTAATCCCTGGTCGCGGCGAAATCGCAGCCGTCGCGTGCAGGTGGCGATCGAACACGGTCAGCTCGACCTCGCTGAGGGGCGCTGGGCGAGTGCGCAACGTCATCTGCATCGCGCTGCCGAAGCCGAACGTCAGCCGTTGCTGTATTACCTCGGTGCCGCTCGTGCCGCCAACGAGCAGGGTCACTATGAAGAAAGTGACAAGTTGCTGGAGCGTGCACTCGAGCGTCAGCCGCAGGCGGAGTTGGCGATTGCCCTCAGTCATGCACAGCTGCAAACCGACCGGGGCGATACCGACGGCGCGCTGGTCACCTTGCAAGCCATGCACGAACGCCATCCACACAACGTTCAGACGCTGCGGCAGTTGCAGCGGCTGCATCAACAGCGCGGCGATTGGTCGGCAGTGATTCGCCTGCTGCCGGAATTGCGTAAAGACAAGGTTTTGCCGCCGGCCGAGCTGGCCGAGCTGGAACGTCGGGCGTGGGGTAACAACCTGTCACTGGCGGCGCATCTGGAAGAGGACGGGACGGTAGGTCTGCAATCACTCAACCGCGCCTGGCAGCAGCTGACGTCGGCGCAGCGCCAGGAACCGCAACTGGTATTGGCGTATGCCGAGCAGTTGCGGCAGTTGGGTGCTCAGGTCGAGGCTGAAGACATTTTGCGTTCGGCTCTCAAGCGCCAGTACGACAGCCATTTGGCCCGTCTCTACGGACTGGTACGCGGCAGTGATCCGGTTCGTCAGTTGCAAGTGGCCGAGGGTTGGCTCAAGGAGCATCCCGCCGATCCTGGTCTTCTGCTGACGCTGGGTCGTCTGTGCCTGCAGAACAGTCTGTGGGGCAAGGCGCGCGACTATCTTGAAAGCAGTCTGCGCTTGCAGCGAAATCCTGAAGCTTGTGCCGAGCTGGCTCGTTTACTCGCGCAACTGGGCGATACCGAACGCAGCAATCAGCTTTTTCAGGAGGGCCTCGGCTTGCTGGACGAGCGCCTGTTGGCGGCGCCGCTGCCTTCGCTGACTCACGCATGAAATTGTATTTCGTAGCAGCTGGCGCAGCCTGCGTCAGCTGCCGCTGCACATCGCGATCGGACCGGACTTTTTGCACAAGTGGAACTGCCCTTTCCTACTCGCAGCTTCTGTCTTAGGCAAAATCCTACAGAGGACTACATCTTGTCCTCTCATAGCTGTCGGGATTTCCCTACACAACTGCTGAAGTGTCGCGGGTAGTTAGTGTTGAAACGCGGGCGCGCTTTCCTCTACCGTAACCACTTGTCTCTACTGGTATGCAAAAGCCATGTCCCTCGCCTGCTCACGCTCCTTTTTTTTCATGGTTTTCCTGGCTGGTTCACTGGCGTTGGGCGTCTCCTATTACCTGGAATATGCCGTAGGTCTCCAGCCTTGCGGGTTGTGTTTGTTACAACGCATAAGCCTGGCAATGCTGACGGGTGTCTGTCTGATGGCGTCCGTGCATGGGCCAGGGCGGCTCGGAGCATTGCTGTATTGGTTGCTTGGATTGATGGCTGCGCTGGCAGGCACGGTGACAGCGTGGCGACAGGTATTGTTGCAGAGTGATCCAGCCAAGCAATTCGCCACGTGCTCGGCCAATTTATCGGACGTGTTCGCGATCACACCCTGGACGCATATGATGCAACAACTGTTCGCAGGTACTGCGGATTGCGGCCGCATAACATGGACTTTGTTCGACCTGAGTATCCCGGAATGGAGCCTGCTGTTCTTTCTTGCAATGACGATCCTTGTGGTCTGCCAAATGCTGCAACAGGTTTGGACAGCCTTTCAGCGACCGCTCAGCGGCGAGTCATCACCCCCGGCGCTGGCGGGCGATTAAACACTTGTATGAACTTTATCACCTGCGTACCTTGATGCCATTGGCGTGCGGGCATAATCTGGCCGGCACGTGTCATTGGAATAATGTTGCTCGAATGACGCTCCGCCAGCGCGATTTCCGATTCCGGGAAGGCGGTTGGTGTAGGGCAGCATGACCCACAAGGGAAGAGAGATCACCATGCTCGAAAGTTGTCAGAATGCTCAGGAACGCTGGGGTGGAGTGCATCTGCTGATCGATCGCTGGTTGCAGGAGCGTCACGAACTGGTTCGGGCTTATGATGACCTCGGCGAAAAGCCTGAGGCGTTGAGCGAGAACCGCAAACATTTGCAGGAGTTCTGCGGTGTGCTGGTTGATTACGTTTCCGCCGGTCATTTCGAAATCTACGAACAGCTGACAGGCGAGGCCAAAGCCTTCAACGACAAACGTGGTCTGGAACTCGCCGAAACGATCTACCCACGCATCGATGTCATCACCGAGAAACTGCTTGCTTTCAACGACCTGTGCGATGAAGGCAAATGCGTCGCGGAGAAGTTCAAGGAGCTGGGTGGCCTATTGCACGAGCGCTTCGAACTGGAGGACTGCCTGATTGAAGTACTGCACACGGCTCATAAGGAAGAAGATCCGGTTCAGGCTTGAATCGCTTCCTGCAAGACCTTCAAAACGGTGCGCTCTGCGCGCCGTTTTCGTTTGCGCAATTCACTGAGTAGCGCCGCGCAACTCCACGTCGAAAATCAGCGGCGTGAAAGGCTCGATCAAGTCCCCCGCGCCCTCCGCGCCATAAGCCTGCGAGGATGGAATTATCAGTCGCCATTTTGCCCCCACCGGCATGTCTTGCAGTGCGCTACGCCAGCCGCTGATAACGCTGTCGAGGCTGAACCATTGCGGCTGACTGTTCTGATCGAACACGCTGCCGTCCGGGAGCCGCCCGACATAAAGCACCTGCACTCTGCCACTCGGACCTGCTTTTGCACCCGAACCGGGAGTCAGTTCTGTCATGAGGATGCCATCGGCAAGTGTCCGCACGCCCGCTCTGGATTTTTCCTCGGCAAGGAAACGCTGTTCTTTTTCGAGGGCAACTTCGTTCCGTGGCGTGCCGTGTTTGAGCGCAGTCTGGGCTTCGTGCTCACTCAGAATATGTTCGATACGTGCATCGTCAAGCGCTAGCGGTTGATCTTTGTAGGCTTGCTGCAAGCCCTCCACCAAGGCCTGAAGCTGCAAGTCTGGAACCTCTTGGCGCAAGCGTTCGCCAAGGCTTGCGCCAAGACTGTAGGCAAGATCGTGAGCCTCCTTTGCGGTGGATTGTTGCGCAGCATGAGCCATCGAAAAAAATACGCACGGCAATAAAAACAGGTAGCGCGACATGGGCACTCTCCGATCTGAGATGCGGCGGATTATGCCAGTGTGGATGGGTTGAACGGTGAACTGGATTATGCCGGGCGCGGAAGATTTTCCTTCAGTTGCAACGCAGCGGTTTCGATACTGTCAACATGCCCTAGCGGCGGTATCAGCAGAGGTCTAGTATGAGCCGCACCCACGTCAGCCAGGAGGTAAACCATGTCGGCCACCAAGAAGCCTGTAAATACTCCGTTGCACTTACTCCAACAGCTTTCGGGCAGCTTGCTCGAGCATTTGGAAACCGCTTGTTCGCAAGCCTTGGCTGATGCTGAAAAACTGCTCGCCAAACTGGAAAAACAGCGCGGTAAAGCGCAGGAAAAACTGCATAAATCCCGCACCAAATTGCAGGACGCAGCGTCCGCCGGCAAAGCCAAGGCACAGGCCAAAGCCAAGGGTGGCGTCAAAGAACTCGAAGACCTGCTCGATGCCCTCAAGGATCGTCAGTCCGAAACACGCAACTACATCGTTCAGCTCAAGCGCGACGCTCAGGAAAGCCTGAAACTGGCCCAAGGTATCGGTCGAGTGCAGGAAGCAGTCGGCAAAGCGTTGTCATCGCGTTCGGCCAAGTCTGCAGCAGTTCCTGCGAAGAAATCCGCAGCCAGGTCGGTCGCTGCAAAAGCTTCGCCAACACCTGCCGCCAAAGCTCCGGTAAAAGCGGCTGCCAAGCCAGCGACAAGAAAACCGGTGGCTGCCAGCACTGCAAAACCAGCTGCTAAAACGACTGCTACCAAACCAGCCGCCGCCAGAACGACAGCTGCGAAAACTGCCGCCGCGAAACCTGCCGCAACCAAAACCGCTGTCGCAAAACCGGCCGCCAAGCCTGCTGCGAAACCAGCCGCTAAAACTGCCGCCTCAAGGTCTGCAGCCAAGCCAGCCGCCAAACCAGCCGTGACTAAAATCGCGGCTAAACCGGCTGCTAAACCTGCGACCAAAGCTGCCGCTAAACCGGCAGCCAACACTGCTGCTGCAAAGCCTGCCTCTGCAGCCAAAACTGCATCGGCAAAGCCGGCAGCCAAACCCGCTGCGGCCAAAACGGCAACAGCGAAACCAGCAGCAGCAAAACCGGCCACCAAGCCTGCGGCCAAAGCGGCGGTGAAAAAACCGGCCGCTGCTGCCAAACCAGCTGCAGCAACTGCTGCAAAACCAGCCAGTCCAGCGCCGTCTGCTTCGACTGGGTCTGCGCCAGCAGCCAATTCCTCGACGACCTCCACAGCATCGCCAACACCTGCTGGCGCGTCGAGCACCAGCAACACCCCAACCAGCGCTTCCTAAGTGCCGGTCACCGCAACGCGCAGTTGATGCAGCGCGTTGCGGTCCAGGTTGGCGGCACCTGCCGCCACACCGTCCAGCCACGCCGAGTAATCTGTCGCTTCGCTCTGCGGCCAATCGATCGCGGCTCGTTCCAGACGCAATAGCAGATGCCGCTCGGCTTCCAGCTCCAATGCCTTCACTTGTTCACGCAGATCGCGCAGGCCGACATCGTCGCCAGCGGCAGCTTTCCATTGCTCACGCAATGATCGCAGCGGCCGCACCACGTCCGCGTCCCACGGTTCCGTCATGGTTCGCAATACTTCAACTCGTTGTTGGTTGCAGCGGACGCCACGCTCTGCCAGCCACAGGCCACACAGCAGCAGGCACACATTCACCCCTGCGGACTGCAATGTCAGGCACGCCGCTTCTGCGCCGGGGCGGGCATAAGTGCCAAGGGAAAAGCTCCACAGGTCAGAGGACATAGTGCTACTCGCGCCAGTTGCGAGCGAAGCTGGTAGACTCCGCCGCCATTATGATTCGACTTCAGAACCTGACTTTACAGCGTGGCCCGCAGCGTCTGCTAGAAGATGCCGAGCTGACCCTGCACGCCGGCCACAAAGCCGGCCTCATCGGTGCCAACGGCGCCGGCAAATCGAGCCTGTTCGCATTGCTTCTGGGGGACCTGCACCCAGACTCGGGGGACTGCTTCCTGCCGGCCGACTGGCGCATCGCCCACATGCGCCAGGAGATCGACACCCTCGATCGCATTGCGGTCGACTACGTGCTCGATGGCGACTTGCGTCTGCGCGAGGTGCAACGCGACCTGGCTGCCGCCGAAGCGGCGCATGACGGTGCCGCTCAGGCCCGCCTGCACGCGGAGCTCGACAGCGCCGACGGTTACACCGCCGATCCTCGTGCCCGCAAGTTGCTCGCCGGCCTCGGTTTTACCAATGACCAGATGGACCGCCAGGTAGGAGATTTCTCGGGTGGCTGGAGGATGCGTCTGAATCTGGCGCAGGCCTTGATGTGTCCCTCGGACTTGCTGCTGCTGGACGAACCGACCAACCACCTGGACCTGGACGCCATTATCTGGCTGGAAGAGTGGCTCAAGAGTTATCCCGGCACCCTGATGCTGATCTCCCATGACCGGGACTTTCTCGACGCCGTGGTCGATCACGTCGCACATGTCGATCAACGCAGGATCACCTTGTATCGAGGCGGTTATACCGCTTTCGAACGCGCCCGCGCCGAACGTCTGGCCCAGCAGCAGCAAGCCTACGAGAAGCAACAGGCGCAACGTGCGCACATGGAAAGCTACATCGCCCGCTTCAAGGCCCAGGCCACCAAGGCTCGTCAGGCGCAGAGCCGGATCAAGGCGCTCGAGCGGATGGAAGAGTTGTCCGCCGCCCACGTTGATTCACCCTTCGACTTCGTTTTCCGCGAGTCGACCAAGATTTCCAGTCCGCTGATCGATCTGTCGGACGCGCGCCTGGGCTACGGCGACAAAACCGTGCTGGAGAAGGTCAGGCTGCAACTGACCCCTGGCGCACGCATCGGTCTGCTCGGCCCGAACGGGGCGGGTAAGTCGACCCTGATCAAAAACCTCTCTGGCGAACTCGAGCCGTTGGCCGGGCGCCTGACCCGTGGCGAAAACACCGTCGTCGGTTATTTCGCCCAGCATCAACTCGACTCCCTCGATTCCAAAGCCAGCCCATTGCTGCACATGCAGCGCCTGGCGCCGACCGAGCGCGAGCAGACCTTGCGCGATTTCCTCGGTGGCTTCGACTTTCGCGGCGCGCGGATTGATGAGCCGGTGCTGAACTTTTCCGGCGGTGAAAAGGCTCGTCTGGCGCTGGCGTTGATCGCCTGGGGCCGGCCTAACCTGTTGCTGCTCGATGAACCGACCAACCACCTCGACCTGGAAATGCGCCTGGCCCTGACCATGGCCCTGCAGGAATTCACGGGCGCGGTATTGGTGGTTTCTCACGATCGGCACTTGCTCAAGAGCACTACCGACAATTTCTATCTGGTCGCAGACGGCAAGGTCGAAGAGTTCGACGGCGACCTTGAGGACTACACCCGCTGGCTGGTGGAATATCGTCAGCGCAACGCACCGGTCAGCAATACCCCGGTGAATCCGGACAAGACCGACAAGAAAGCGCAGCGCCAGGCCGCCGCCGCATTGCGTCAGCAACTGGCGCCGCACAAGCGTGAAGCCGACAAGCTCGAAGTCGAGCTGGGCAAGCTGCACGAAAAGCTGGCGAAAATCGATGCCAGCCTTGGCGACAGCGACATCTACGAACCGGCGCGCAAAAACGATCTACGCGATCTGCTGGCCGAGCAGGCCAAGCTGAAAGTGCGCGAAGCCGAGCTTGAAGAGGCGTGGATGGAAGCCCTGGAATTGCTTGAAAGCATGCAGGCGGAGCTGGAGGCGTTGTCCTGATGCAAGGCTTCACACTGGCAAAGATGTCGCCTGTCTGGATCGAGCCGATCTGGTTCACCTTGCAGATCGTCCTGATTCTGCTGGCAGGGTATCTGGCGCAACGGTTTGTGGCCCGGTGCCTGACGCGTCTGGGTGAGCGTTATGCGTTCCCGCCGCAATTGCTGATGCCTCTGCGTGGCGTGCTGCGCTGGCTGATCATGGGCAGCGCGCTGATCTTCGTGCTGGAGCGTCTGGGCGTATCAGCGACGGTACTGTGGACGGCCTTGTCCGGATTCGTGGCGGTCGCGGCGGTGGCGTTCTTCGCCATGTGGAGCGTGCTGTCCAATCTGCTGTGCGCCATCCTGATTTTCACCGTCGGCCCCTTCCGCATTGGCGATGTGGTCGAGCTGGTCGATACCACCGACAAACCTGGCGTCAAAGGCCGGGTGGTGGCAATCAATCTGCTCTACACCACTTTGGTTGAGGCTGAAGAATTGGGAACTGGCAGTGCCATGGTGCAGGTGCCGAACAGCCTGTTCTTCCAGCGTTCGGTTCGGCGCTGGCGTGGAACCGACGTGTTTCCATCGAGTGGTTTTGAGAAGTAGGCGCCTTCGCTTGGCCCCGGAGCGCGAACAGCTTCGCGGCCGAACAGTCTGTCAGACAGTTCCTTTCTTGCTGTAAACCTGCGCCGGGCGTTTCGACACGTCACAAAAAACCAGTAGTCAACCGCCCAAAGCCGCTTTAGCTTAGATGTCTGTCACGGGTCTGGGGTGAGGTGTGCGATGGAGCTCGAAACATGGCTGGCATTCTTTGCCGCTTGCTGGTTGATCAGTTTTACGCCTGGTGCCGGCGCTATCGCGTCAATGTCCAGTGGTTTGCAGTACGGTTTCTGGCGCGGCTACTGGAATGCGCTCGGGCTACAATTGGGCCTGGCTTTGCAAATCGCGATTGTGGGTGCCGGTGTCGGAGCAATTCTCGCGGCTTCCGCTACAAGCTTTTATGCCATTAAATGGTTCGGCGTCGCTTACCTGGTTTATCTGGGGATCAAGCAATGGCGAGCATTACCCAGCGACATGAGCGATGACGCGGCCGTGCGCCCGATCGGCAAGCCGTTGGTGCTGATATTCCGTGGCTTTGTGGTCAATATGAGCAATCCCAAGGCCTTGGTGTTCATGCTCGCGGTATTGCCGCAATTCATCAATCCGCATGCACCGCTGTTGGCGCAGTACCTGATCATTGGCGCGACCATGGTCTGTGTCGATTTGATCGTAATGGCGGGTTACACCGGGCTGGCGTCGAAAGTGCTGCGTCTGTGGCGCACGCCGACACAGCAAAAGCGCATGAACCGCACGTTTGGCGGACTGTTTATCGGTGCAGCCGCGTTCATGGCGACGTTGCGCAAAGCTTCGGTGTAAAACTGCTAAGGCAGTAAAAAGGCGACCTTGCGAGGGCGCCTTTTTTTCGTCGGATGATTACTGCTACTCAAAGCGTGGGAATGATCATCTACCACGGAGCCGCGCCAGCCAGCTTCGGTGTGGGTATACAAAGTCCCTGTTCCCGTTCCCAAACCGTAACAAAGCTTGAGAGAAACGCAATGGGAGTGAACAATGTGTTACTTCGTATTTCCAGCTGAGATCCATTCATGATTGTCTCCTCCCGTTTTCTAGCCTGGCTGGCGGTGCCTGTCATCGCGTTTTGCAGCAGCAATGCATTGGCTGAGACCGCCGAAGGAGCGCCCAGGGCTCTGCACCTGCTCGACTACATCGGTGCAGATTACCCGGCCACGGTCGAGGCCGGGAAGGTCATTGATGAGTCCGAATACCGCGAGCAACAGGAATTTCTCGGTGTGCTGCAGGGCTTGATTCTCGAGTTGCCGGCAAAGCCTGAGCGGGCCGAACTCGAGCAAGGCGTGGGCAGTTTGCGCTCTGCAATCGCGAGCAAGCACGATGGTGCCGACGTCGCACACCAGGCACGGCAACTGGGGGCGAAACTCGCCGTGGCGTATGAAGTCAGCCAGGCGCCCGTCATCACGCCCGACCCTACGCGCGGCGAGGCGCTCTACCTCCAGCAATGTTCGGTATGTCATGGCGACACCGGCGCCGGTGACGGCCCCGCCGGCGTGGACATGACGCCGCCACCGGCCAACCTGCGCGACGTCGCGCGGCTGGATCGCCTCAGCCTGTATGCAATTTACAACACGGTGGGAATGGGCGTCGAAGGCACTGACATGCCGTCCTTCGCCGACCAACTGGACGATCGTCAGCGTTGGGACCTGGCAAGCTATATCGCCAGTTTCAGCGCCGATCCGGCGGCTGCCAAATCCGAAAAGATTTTCAACATCGCCGATCTCGCCCGTCAAACGCCGGCCGAAGTGCTGGCTGGCGAAGGCCCGCAAGCAGCGGCTACGTTCCGTGCCCAGCGAGCGCAGCCGCCGCAGGTCAAACGTGGCCCGGGGCAATTGCTCGATTACACTGCAACGACGCTGGACAAAAGTATCGCAGCCTATCGTGGGGGCGATCACGATCAGGCGTATGACTTATCGGTGGCGGCGTATCTGGAAGGGTTCGAGCTGGTCGAAAGCTCCCTCGATAACGTCGACGCCAACGTACGCAAGGACACTGAAAAATCGCTGATGGCTTACCGTCAGTCATTGCAGGACGGCTTGTCCGTGGCCGAGGTGCAACAGCGTCTGGACGTTGCCAAAGCCAACCTGAAAGAATCGGCCGGTTTGTTGGGCGGTGATGGCTTGAGCTGGTCGCTGAGTTACATCTCCGGTCTGTTGATTCTGCTGCGCGAAGGCCTTGAAGCAATTCTGGTGCTGGCGGCGATACTCGCGTTTCTGCGTAACACCGGCCAGCAATCGGCCGTGCGCAGCGTTAACGTAGGCTGGGGCTTGGCGCTGGTGGCTGGCGGGGCGACTTGGGCGCTGGCGGCGTACGCGATTGATGTCAGCGGTTCGCAGCGAGAGTTGCTGGAGGGCGCAACGGCGTTGTTTGCCAGCGTCATGGTGCTGTGGCTCGGCGTGTGGATGCACGATCGCCGGCACGCTGCAGCCTGGCAGGACTACATCAAAAACAGCCTGGTGGGCGGCGGCGGGCGTTTTGGTTTTGCTACGCTGGTGTTTTTCTCGGTGTATCGCGAGTTGTTCGAGGTGATCCTGTTCTACGAAACCCTGTGGTTGCAGGCGGGCCCGGCCGGGCATAACGCAGTATTGGCCGGCGGCGCCACGGCTCTGGTGTTGCTGGTCGGTCTGGCGTGGGTGATCTTGCGCGGTTCGGCTAAGTTGCCGCTGTCGTTGTTCTTCGGCATCAACGCCGCTTTGCTCTGTGCCTTGTCAGTGGTGTTCGCCGGGCATGGCGTGAAGGCATTGCAGGAAGCCGGAATCTTCGGCACGCGGCCGGTGGCGTTCTTTGACTTCGATTGGCTGGGCATACATGCCGATGCGTATTCGCTGGGGGCGCAGGCCGTGGCGATTGTTGCGATTGTCGTGCTGTACGGTCGCAGCTGGATCGCCGAGAAGCGTCGGGTGCAGGTTTCCTGAAGCATTCGCTGCGCTCTCATCGCGAGCAGGCTCGCTCCCACAGGATCGCGTGTAACCTGTGGGAGCGAGCCTGCTCGCGATTTTTTTTTAGAGGTAAAACACAATGCGCGTATGGATCGATGCCGACGCCTGCCCAAGGGCGGCCAAGGATCTGGTGGTGAAGTTCGCTCTCAAGCGCCAGTTCGAAGTGGTGCTGGTGGCGGGCCAGCCGCAGCTCAAGCCGGGCCTTTCGCTGGTGAAATTGATCGTGGTGCCGAGCGGCCCTGATGCGGCTGACGATTATCTGGTGGAACACGCTGTGCCCGGTGAGCTGGTGATCTGCAGCGACGTGCCGCTGGCTGACCGTTTGGTGAAGAAGGGCGTGTCAGCGCTCGACCCGCGCGGCAAGGAGTTCGATGCGCAAAACATGGGTGATCGGCTAGCAGTGCGCAATCTGTTCACGGATTTGCGTGAGCAGGGGCAAATGAGCGGCGGGCCTGCGCCGTTTGGCGAGCGTGAGAAGCAGGCGTTTGCCAATGCGCTGGACCGGATATTGACGCGGCTTTCGCGCACATCCTGAGCCTGCCTCCAATCTCCGAGCTGGCCTGCCAGCGACAGCAATCTAACCGCCAACAAGCTACTCGTTGAATGTGCGACCCGTCGCTGGCAAGCAGTTCCTGCAGTGACCTGCGTTACTCGTCGTTTTCGTGGGTCAGCTCAAGGACCCGGTCCACCAGTTTGTTGATTCCAGACGCCGCCTCGCTGATCGACTGCGCCAGCATGTATGCCGGCGTGCTCACCAGTTTGCGCGCCTTGTCTTCCACAATGTCGGTCACCGTGCACTCGGTGTGCGTAGCGCCCATTTTGTTCATCGCGGCGGCCGTATCGGCGTCGTTACCGATGGTGCAGGTCACGCCCGGGCCATAGATTTTCGCCGCAAGGGCCGGTGAAATGCAGATCAGTCCAACCGGTTTGCCTGCCTCGGCAAACGCTTCGGTTAACGCCAGCACTTGCGGTTGCACCGTGCAACCCGCGCCCTCGATGGCAAAATTCGACAGATTCTTGGCCGAGCCGAAGCCGCCGGGAACAATCAACGCATCGAAGTCCTCGACGCTCGCTTCACGCAGATCCTTGATGTTGCCTCGGGCGATCCGCGCCGATTCCACCAACACGTTGCGCGACTCCGGCATCTCTTCGCCGTTGAGGTGATTGATCACATGCAACTGGGCGATATTGGGTGCAAAGCACTGCACCTGGGCGCCACGCTGGTCCAGGCGGAGCAGGGTGATCACGCTTTCGTGGATCTCGGCGCCGTCGTAGACGCCACAGCCGGAAAGGATCACTGCGACTTTTTTGCTCATGGTCTTTTCTCCTTGTTTATGGCGTTAAATGTCCACTAATTTGTCACTCGTTGCCATAGGCTCAATTCACGGCTACACCTAGGATCTGTCCTCAGGATTCTGATCAGGGCGCGTCATGGACTTCATTCTGTATGCGGTGCCGTTTTTCTTCGTGCTGATCGCTGCCGAGCTGTTGGCCGACCGCTGGCGCGGGGTCAGCAATTATCGGCTGGCCGACGCCATCAACAGCATCAGCACCGGCGTGCTGTCGACCACTACGGGCCTGCTGACTAAAGGTGTCGGCCTGGTCACCTACGCGTTTGCCCTCAAGCACCTGGCGTTGTTCGAGCTTGCGGCCGACAGCGTCTGGGTCTGGATTTTCGCATTCGTCCTCTACGACTTTTGTTATTACTGGCTGCATCGCATGGGCCATGAACGCAACATCCTCTGGGCCGCACATTCCGTGCATCACCAGAGTGAGGATTACAACCTCTCCACCGCGTTGCGCCAGACCAGCACCGGGTTCCTGCTGAGCTGGATTTTCTACCTGCCAATGGCGATGCTCGGTGTGCCCCTTCTGGTGTTCATCAGCGTTGCGGCGCTGAACCTGCTGTATCAATTCTGGGTGCACACGCGGCACATCCCGAAACTGGGCCGGTTCGAGTGGTTCTTCGTTACGCCATCCAATCATCGGGCTCACCATGCACAGAACGCTCTCTACATGGATCGCAACTACGGCGGGGTGTTCATTATTTGGGACCGCCTATTTGGCTCGTTCCAGGAAGAAGACGATGACGAGCCGGTGATTTTCGGCGTGACCACGCCATTGGCGAGCTGGAATCCGCTGTGGGCCAACGTGCAGTTTTATGCGCAACTGTGGGACGACGCGCGACGGGCGCAGAGCAAGTGGGACAAGTTGCGGATCTGGTTCATGCGCACGGGATGGCGTCCGGCAGATGTTGCGGCCAAATACCCGATGAGCAAGCCGGATCTGAGCCAGTTCCACAAATACGAGGTGCCGATCGATGCGCGTCAGCAGATTTATGTGCTGCTGCAGTTCTGCGTTTACATCGCGCTGGGCAGCTATTTGATGAACTTCGAGCAGCAGCTGTCGATCCAGGCGTTAGTGCTTGGCTGGAGCGCGGTCGCGTTGGGGCTGTTCGTGTTGGGCGTGGCGCTGGAGAATCGCCCGTGGGCGTGGAAGCTTGAGTTGTTGCGGCTGGCGTCGAACCTGCCGTTAGTGTGGCTCGCACCGCTGGCCGGGCTGTGGCCAGCCAGTGCGATCAGTTGGGTTGCGCTGCTCAGTTACAGCCTGCTCAGCGCAATCGGTCTGTACTGCTGCAGAAACCGTCTTACTCGATGGGCGTCGTAGGCCCGGTGGACTTGACCTGCTCGGCTTTCAACGCTTGCTCGTCGGCGTAGATCTTCTTTGCCAGACGGGCGTTCTTGAAACGCCGACGCACCCACAGCCCCACGCCCAGCACGAGCAGCGCGCCGAGCACCCACAATTCGTATTTCTTCACGCTGCCGAGCATGCCTTCCAGCACCGCGCCGAAATGATAGGCGGCAGCGGCCAGCGCGCAGGCCCAGATCGCTGCGCCAATGCCGTTGAGCAACAGGTAACGTGCTGGTGGATAACCCGACAAGCCAATCGCCACCGGCATGACGGTGCGCAAGCCATAAACGAAGCGGAAGCTCAGCACCCAGATGTCCGGGTGCCTGCGGATATGTTCCAGCGCCCGGTCACCCATCAATTGCCAGCGCGGCTTACGCGCCAGAAGTTTGCGGCCGTGCTTGCGTCCCAGGAAATACCACAGTTGGTCACCGGCATAACTGCCGCAGAACGCGACGATCGCGACGATCTTGATGTCCATGTAACCGCGGAACGCAAGGAAGCCTGCGAGCACCAGGATGGTTTCGCCTTCGAAGAAGGTGCCGAGAAACAGGGCGAAATACCCGAATTCCTGAAGAAATTGCTGGAGCATTGTCTGGGTGCTGGCGAAGTGAACGCGCAGCCTAACCCTTCAGGCACATTGATGAAAGTGTCCAAATGTGTCTCGACGTGAACATTTCCTACACGGACAATGGAAAGCGCTTACCTGTCACGGGGGTGCACATAACTGTAATACCACCGTCATAATGGCCGCTTATAACTGTCACGCTCGCCCGTCAGCGCGGGCTCAGGAGTCTGCCGTGAGTTTTACCCCCGCCAACCGTCTGTTCCCCGCCACCCGATTGCGCCGCAACCGGCGTGATGATTTCTCGCGTCGACTGGTTCGTGAGAACGTTCTGACCGTCGATGACCTGATCTTGCCGGTGTTCGTTCTGGATGGCGAAAATCGTCGCGAAGCAGTGACTTCGATGCCGGGCGTCGAGCGGTTGACCATCGACCTGCTGCTTGAAGAAGCAGCCAAGTGGGTCGAACTGGGGATTCCGGCGCTTGCACTGTTCCCGGTAACCCCGCCAGAGCTCAAGTCGCTGGATGCGGCCGAAGCCTGGAACCCGGACGGCATTGCTCAACGCGCCACTCGCGCCTTGCGTGCGCGCTTCCCCGAGCTGGGTGTGATCACCGACGTCGCCCTCGACCCGTTCACTACCCACGGCCAGGACGGGATCCTTGACGAAGAAGGCTACGTGCAGAACGACATTACCGTCGATGCACTGGTTCGGCAGGCGCTGTCCCATGCCGAAGCCGGCGCCCAGGTCGTCGCGCCCTCGGACATGATGGACGGCCGGATTCAGGCGATCCGTGAAGCGCTCGAACTGGCTGATCACGTCAACGTGCGCATCATGGCCTACTCGGCGAAATACGCGAGTGCCTATTACGGGCCGTTTCGCGATGCGGTGGGGTCGGCGTCGAATCTGGGCAAAGCCAACAAGGCTTCGTACCAGATGGACCCGGCCAACAGCAACGAAGCGCTGCATGAGGTGGCGGCCGACTTGTCAGAAGGCGCGGACATGGTCATGGTCAAACCAGGCATGCCTTATCTGGACATCCTTTACCGGGTCAAGGAAGAATTCAAAGTCCCGACTTTTGTGTATCAAGTCAGCGGCGAATACGCCATGCACATGGCGGCAATCCAGAATGGCTGGTTGAGCGAAGGGGTTATCCTTGAATCCCTGACCGCTTTTAAACGTGCAGGCGCTGACGGCATCCTGACTTACTTTGCCGCCCGTGCTGCTCAACTGTTACGAGAGCAACAATAGCCCTCCCAGGAACATTCCATGAATACCGAAGGCCTCACTGAAGTTGCCGTAAAAGAAGCTCTGCCGGTGGTCGAGCAAGTCGTCGAAACCCCGCCGGAACTGGAGCCTGCTCCGCCCGCGATCGTGGCCGAAACGACGGCGGCGCCAGCGATTGCCATTCCCGGCCTGGATGACAGCAGCCTGTACATCCATCGCGAGCTTTCGCAACTGCAGTTCAACATCCGCGTACTGGAACAGGCGCTTGATGAGTCCTATCCATTGCTGGAGCGGCTGAAGTTCCTGCTGATTTTTTCCAGCAACCTCGACGAGTTCTTCGAAATTCGTGTCGCCGGCCTCAAGAAGCAGATCACCTTCGCCCGTGAACAGGCCGGTGCCGATGGCCTGCAACCGCATCAGGCGCTGGCACGCATCAGCGAACTGGTGCACGGCCACGTCGACCGTCAATATGCGATCCTCAATGACATTCTGTTGCCCGAGCTGGAAAAGCATCAGGTCCGCTTCATCCGTCGGCGGCACTGGACCACCAAGATCAAAACCTGGGTGCGCCGCTATTTTCGCGACGAGATCGCGCCGATCATCACCCCGATCGGTCTCGATCCGACGCACCCGTTCCCGTTGCTGGTGAACAAGAGCCTGAACTTCATCGTCGAGCTGGAGGGTATCGACGCCTTCGGTCGCGATTCCGGTCTGGCGATCATTCCGGCACCGCGCCTGCTGCCTCGTGTCATCAAGGTTCCGGAAGAAGTCGGTGGGTCGGGCGACAACTACGTGTTCCTGTCGTCGATGATCCATGCGCATGCCGATGACCTGTTCCAAGGCATGAAGGTCAAGGGCTGCTACCAGTTCCGTCTGACCCGAAACGCCGACCTGGCGCTGGATTCCGAGGACGTCGAAGACCTGGCCCGCGCTTTGCGCGGTGAACTGTTCTCCCGCCGCTACGGCGACGCTGTGCGTCTGGAAGTGGCCGACACGTGCCCGAAACACCTGTCCGACTACTTGCTCAAGCAGTTCAACCTGCACGAGTCCGAGCTCTACCAAGTCAACGGCCCGGTAAACCTGACTCGCCTGTTCAGCATCACTGGCCTTGATAGCCAGCGCGAACTGCAATACCTGCCGTTCACCCCGCAGATCCCGAAACTGCTGCAAAACAGCGAGAACATCTTCAGCGTGATCAGCAAGCAGGACATTCTGCTGCTGCACCCGTTCGAGTCGTTCACGCCGGTAGTCGATCTGCTGCGCCAGGCCGCAAAAGATCCGCATGTATTAGCGGTTCGTCAAACCCTGTACCGTTCCGGCGCCAACTCGGAAATTGTCGATGCGCTGGTGGATGCCGCGCGTAACGGCAAGGAAGTCACGGCGGTGATCGAGTTGCGTGCGCGGTTCGACGAGGAGTCCAACCTGCAACTCGCCAGCCGTTTGCAGGCAGCGGGCGCGGTGGTGATCTACGGCGTCGTCGGTTTCAAGACTCACGCCAAAATGATGCTGATCCTGCGCCGCGAGGCCGGCGAAATAGTCCGTTACGCACACTTGGGTACCGGCAACTACCACGCGGCCAACGCCCGTTTGTACACCGACTACAGCCTGCTGACATCCGACGACGCTTTGTGCGAAGACGTCGGCAAGTTGTTCAGCCAGTTGATCGGCATGGGCAAGACGCTGCGCATGAAGAAATTGCTGCACGCGCCGTTCACGCTGAAGAAGGGCATGCTCGACATGATTGCCCGCGAAACCCAGTTCGCCCTCGACGGCAAACCGGCGCACATCATTGCCAAGTTCAACTCTCTGACTGACCCGAAAGTCATCCGCGCGTTGTACAAGGCCAGCCAGTCCGGCGTGCGTATCGATCTGGTGGTGCGCGGCATGTGCTGCCTGCGTCCGGGGATTGCCGGGGTTTCGCACAACATTCACGTGCGCTCGATCATCGGCCGCTTCCTCGAGCACACGCGGGTGTTCTACTTCCTCAATGGCGGAGAGGAACAGATGTTCCTCTCCAGCGCCGACTGGATGGAGCGCAACCTCGACAAGCGCGTCGAGACTTGCTTCCCGGTGGAGGGCAAGAAGCTGATCATGCGGGTCAAGAAGGAGCTGGAGCTGTACCTGACTGACAACACCCACAGTTGGAGCCTGCAGTCGGACGGTCGCTACATCCGCAACACGCCAACCGGCAACCAGAACCCGCGCAGTGCGCAGGCGACGCTACTCGAGCGCCTGGGCAGCCCGATTCTGGCGGTGCGTTAACCCTTACAGGGCATAAAAAATGGCGATCCCTTCGGATCGCCATTTTCGTTTGTGCCGGATAGTCCTGCCAAACCAATTCCGATGCTCCTGCCCGCACCCGCACCCGCACCCGCACCCGCACCCACTCCCACCCCCACTCCCGTAGGAGCTGTCGAGTGAAACGAGGCTGCGATCCTTGATCTCTATCCACGCGCCAAGAAAAAATAAAGATCAAACGATCACAGCCTGCGGCAGCGCCTACCGGGGCAAATGCGAAGCTACCGGACGTTAAGGGTAAAGCCCACCCGCGTCAGCCATTCGGCTTCCAGTGCAAAATCGGCCTGGGTCAGCTGGTTTTCATCCAGCCAGTTCTCGGGGAACAACACATCCAGGCTGTCGCCACTGGCGCGCAGAATGACTTGCGGCATCTGTTGGGTGCCGCGGATGTGATGGAACAGGATCGCAAAGCGCAGCAGCACGCACAGGCGGATCAGCTTGATACCGTCATCGCCGAAGTCGGCAAACTTGTCCCGGGGAATATTGCGGCGGTGACCACGCACCAGCAGCGCGAGCATTTGTTGGTCTTCGCGGGAAAAACCGGCGAGGTCCGAGTGCTCGATCAGGTAAGCGCCATGCTTGTGGTAGTGGTAATGAGCGATATCGAGGCCGACTTCATGAACCTTGGCCGCCCAGCCGAGCAACTCGCGCCAGACACCGTCGTCCAGCTCCCAGTCCTGCGCCACTTGATCGAAGGCGTGCAGTGCTTTGCGCTCGACGCGCGCGGCCTGTTCCAGATCGACGTGGTAACGCTCCATCAACGAGCTGAGCGTGCGTTCACGAACGTCTTCGTGGTGATGACGACCCAACAGATCATAAAGCACGCCTTCACGCAGCGCGCCCTCGCAGTGATCCATGCGTTGCAGTTCGAGCGCATCGAAAATGGCTTCGAGAATGGCCAGGCCGGCAGGGAAGATTGCCCGGCGGTCAGGTTTGATGCCCTCGAAGTCGATTTTCTCGACGTCACCGAGCTTGAACAGCTTGCGCTTGAGCCACGCCAACCCTTCGGCATTGACCTCACCGGTCCCATGCCCGCCGGCCTTCAACGCCAGGCCAATGGCGCGGATAGTGCCCGAGGAGCCGATGGCTTCATCCCAGGTCAGACGATGCAGGGCGTGTTCGATGCTCATGATCTCCAGCCGCGCCGCCGTGTAAGCCTGGGCGTAGCGGGCCGGAGTGACTTTGCCGTCCTTGAAGTAGCGCTGCGTAAAGCTGACGCAGCCCATTTGCAGGCTTTCGCGCAGCAACGGCTCGAAGCGCTGGCCAATGATGAACTCGGTGCTGCCGCCGCCGATGTCGGCCACCAGGCGCTTGCCCGGCGTGTCAGCGAGGGTGTGCGAGACGCCGAGATAGATCAGGCGCGCTTCTTCACGGCCGGAGATGACTTCCACCGTATGCCCGAGGATTTCTTCGGCGCGGCGGATGAATTCGTTGCGGTTGCGCGCTTCACGCAGGGCGTTGGTGCCAACGATCCGTACGGCGCCGAGCGGCATACCGTTGATCAGTTGGGCAAAACGCTTGAGGCAATCGAGCCCCCGTTGCATGGATTCTTCGTTGAGCTGGCGTTCATCGTTGATGCCGGCGGCCAGTTGAACCTTCTCCCCGAGACGTTCGAGGATGCGGATTTCGCCGTTCTGGGCCTTGGCCACGACCATGTGAAAGCTGTTGGAGCCCAGGTCGATTGCGGCGATCAGGGACAGATTCTTGGCTTGGGATTGCGGCATGGTCAGGTGGTCTCGGTCGATAACCTCGACATCGTGCCACGATCAAACGCTGGCGCCAACGCGCATCCTTCAAAGCTATGACTCAACACCCCTGTGGCGAGGGGGTTTACCCCCGTTGGGTCGCGCAGCGCGCCCTGTGCATTCTTCCAGGGTAACCGTTTCTTCAGGGTTTACGACTGCTGCGCAGCCCAACGGGGCGATGCGGCGGTCCGACAAGCCCCCTCGCCACAGGGTTAAGCGCCGGCTTCGACCGTCCCAATAAAATTCGCCAGCTCCGCCGTCTGCGGCCGCGCGAACAGCACCTTTGGATCCCCAACCTCGTGCACCTTGCCCTGATGCATGAACACCAACTTGTCGCCAACCTCCCGCGCAAAGCGCATTTCGTGGGTGACCATGATCAATGTCATGCCCTCCTTGGCCAGTTTGCGCACTACGCTCAACACTTCATTGACCAGCTCCGGGTCCAGCGCCGAGGTGATTTCATCGCACAGCAACACTTTTGGTGACATGGCCAGTGCGCGGGCAATCGCCACGCGTTGTTGCTGGCCGCCGGACAACCGATCCGGAAAAGCATCAAACTTTTCTCCCAGTCCTACCCGTTCGAGCATCTCCCGCGCCAGTTCTACGGCCCGCGCCTTGGGCACCTTCTGCACCACTTGCGGCGCGAGCATCACGTTTTCGCCCACGGTCAGGTGGGGGAACAGATTGAACTGCTGGAACACCATCCCGACTTTCTGGCGCAAGGAGCGCAGGTCGGCACGGGCGGCGTCGAGGTATTCGCCATCGACTTCAATCACGCCGTCGTTGATCGATTCCAGTCCGTTGAGTGTGCGCAACAAGGTGGATTTGCCCGAGCCGCTGCGGCCGATGATCGCTACCACCTGGCCTTGCTCGACACTCAGGTCGATGCCTTTGAGCACATGGTGATCGCCGTAATACTTATGCAGGGCGGAAATTCTAAGCAGGGGCATGCAGTCTCCTTTCCAGGTAGCGCGCACTGAGCGACAAGGGGTAGCAAAGCAGGAAGTACCCGAGGGCGACGAGGCCGTAGACCATGAACGGTTCGAACGTCGCGTTGGCGAGCATGCTGCCGGTCTTGGTCAGCTCGGTGAAACCGATGATTGAGGTGACGGCAGTGCCTTTGACCACTTGCACCGAGAAGCCCACGGTTGGTGCCACGGCGATGCGCAAGGCTTGCGGGAGGATCACGTAGCGCAGTTGCTCCAGCGGATTGAGCGCCAGGCTCGACGACGCTTCCCACTGGCCGTGCGGGATCGACTCGACGCAGCCGCGCCAGATCTCCGCCAGATAGGCGCTGGTAAACAGCGTCAGGGCAACCGCCGCCGCCATCCACGGCGAAATCTCCACCCCGGCCAACGCCACGCCGAAAAACACCAGAAACAGTTGCATCAGCAACGGCGTGCCCTGGAACAGTTCGATGTAGGTGCGGGCGACGTTGCGCGGCAAGGCCTTTTGCGAAATACGCATGACCATGATCAGCAAGCCGATCAGCCCGCCGCCGATGAACGCCACTAGCGACAATGCCAGCGTCCACTGCAGACCCGTGAGCAGGTTGCGCAGGACATCCCAGAAGGTGAAATCGCTCATTGGCTGCTCCGGGCGATGTAGCGACGGCCGATCCAGTTCAGCAATTGGCGGATCATCAGCGCCATGCACAGGTAGACCAGCGTGGTCAGTGCGTAGGTCTCAAACGCGCGAAAGTTGCGAGATTGAATGAAGTTGGCTGCGAAGCTCAGTTCCTCCGTGGCTATCTGCGAGCAGACTGCCGAGCCGAGCATGACGATGATGATCTGGCTGCTCAAGGCCGGCCATACTTTGCCCAGCGCCGGTAACAGCACCACATGGCGGAAGGCTTCAAAGCGAGTCATTGCCAACGCCGCTGCGGCTTCGAGCTGGCTGCGCGGGATCGCTTGAATGCCGGCGCGAATAATTTCGGTCGAGTACGCCCCGAGGTTGATCACCATCGCCAGCACCGCTGCTTGCCACTCGGAAATCTGGACGCCCAGTGATGGCAAACCGAAAAAAATAAAAAACAGCTGCACCAAAAATGGCGTGTTCCGAATCAGCTCGACATAAACCCCGAATAGAGCCGCAAACGGGCGAATGTTCCACGACCGCACCAGCGCTCCGACAATGCCCAGGCTCACGCCGAACACTGCGCCAATGGCCGTCAGTTCAAGAGTGAACAGCGCGCCGCGCAAGAGTAGATCGGTGTTCTGCACCACCGGTAGAAAATCGAACTGATAAGCCATGAACCCTCTCCCTCCCGGCGATCACAAATCGGCCGGCAGCGGCTCTTTCAGCCAGGTTTGCGAGTTCTTCTCGAGTGCGCCGTCGGTCTTGGCGGTGGCGAGGATCTGGTTGACCTTGCCCAGCAGCGCCGGCTCGTTTTTATTCACGCCGACATACACCGGTGAATCCTTGAGCTTCACTTTCAGGGACGGCACGCGCTTCGGATTTTTCTCGGTGATCGCCACCATCACCACGTTGCCGCTGGCAATCAGGTCGACCTGGCCAGCGAGGTAGGCGGCGATGGTCGAGTTGTTGTCTTCAAAGCGCTTGATGGTCACTCCTTCGGGTGCGACCTTGCTCAGCTCGATGTCTTCGATGGCGCCACGGGTCACGCTGATGGTCTTGCCGTTGAGGTCATCGAGGCTTTTGATGTTGGCGTCCGGCGGACCGAATATCGCGAGGTAGAACGGGGCGTAAGCGCTGGAGAAGTCGATGACTTTCTCGCGCTCGGCATTTTTGCCCAGGCTGGAAATCACCAGATCAACCTTGCCGGTGGTCAGGAACGGAATGCGGTTGGTGCTGTTGACCGGAGTCAGTTCGAGTTTGACCTTGAGTTGGTCCGCCAGCAGCCTGGCAGTATCGATGTCGAGTCCGCGTGGCTTCATGTCCGGGCCGACCGAGCCGAATGGCGGGAAGTCCTGCGGCACCGCGACCTTGAGCACGCCGCGCTTGACCACATCCTCCAGGCCGTCGGCGTGGGCGGGCGCCTGGATGAGCATCAGGCTGGCGAACAGGGTGGCGAGGAGGGCACTGTAGCGCTTGGTCATGGCGAAACTCCGAATCGGATGAAAGTGTTATCTGCGATTCGGTAGAGCACGGGCTGTGCCAACAGCGACTTTTGCATGCTCTGAGCCACGGTTTTACCGGGCTTGCGTGCAAACGGTTTGCACAAAAACCGAAGAGTGGACTGCACCGCGATAGTGCGTCGTCCTGAATGCCGTTCCAGCTAGGTTCGAAATGAGCTATACCCAAACTCGTCCTTGACCATAGCGAGACTCAATCATCTGCGGCTTCCTGAACCGGGGAAGGGCAGCTATGATGGGCCACGTTTTTTTGCTTACAACCTGGAGACTTCCATGAGCAGCGATCTTATCAAACACGTTAGCGACGCTAGCTTCGAGGCCGATGTACTGAAGGCCGAAGGCGCTGTACTGGTCGACTACTGGGCTGAATGGTGCGGCCCATGCAAAATGATCGCTCCTGTCCTGGACGAAATTGCCGAGACTTACAAAGGCAAGCTGACCGTCGCCAAGCTGAACATCGACGAAAACCAGGAAACCCCGGCCAAGCACGGCGTGCGTGGTATCCCGACGCTGATGCTGTTCAAGAACGGCAACGTTGAAGCGACCAAGGTCGGCGCACTGTCGAAGTCGCAACTGGCGGCTTTCCTCGACGCCAACATTTAAGCGTTGTCATAAAGTGTTCGAAAAAAGGCCCCGCATATTGCGGGGCTTTTTCGTTATTGAGGGCTAGACGCTCCGAAACACAGGTGGTACATTCGGCCCCGCACTGGTTTCTCCAATGCCCCCTGCTAGCCGTCGCCGACGCACTCCTTTTCGAATTAGTACGCGATCCTGTCGCCTTCTCTGCGGCGCGGCCTCATTAAGCCAAAAGCTTAATTTCCCCCCTCCATAAATGATTACGTCATTCCTATATGAATCTGACTGAACTCAAGCAAAAGCCGATTACCGAACTGCTCGAATTGGCCGAACAGATGGGCATAGAAAATATGGCCCGTTCGCGCAAGCAGGACGTGATTTTCTCCCTGCTCAAGAAGCACGCGAAAAGCGGCGAGGAAATCTCCGGTGATGGCGTGCTGGAGATTCTCCAGGACGGCTTCGGCTTCCTTCGCTCCGCTGACGCTTCCTATCTGGCCGGCCCCGATGACATCTATGTCTCGCCGAGCCAGATCCGTCGCTTCAACTTGCGTACCGGTGACACCATCGTTGGCAAGATCCGCCCTCCCAAGGAAGGCGAGCGTTATTTCGCGCTGCTTAAGGTCGACACGATCAACTACGATCGTCCCGAGAACGCGAAAAACAAGATTCTCTTCGAGAACCTGACCCCGCTGTTCCCGACTGTGCGCATGAAGATGGAAGCCGGCAACGGTTCCACAGAAGACCTGACCGGTCGTGTCATCGACCTGTGCGCACCTATTGGCAAAGGCCAGCGCGGTCTGATCGTTGCACCGCCGAAAGCGGGCAAGACGATCATGCTGCAGAACATCGCTGCAAACATCGCCCGTAACAATCCTGAAGTTCACCTGATCGTCCTGTTGATCGATGAGCGTCCGGAAGAAGTGACCGAAATGCAGCGCACCGTGCGCGGCGAAGTGGTTGCCTCGACGTTCGATGAGCCGCCAACCCGCCACGTGCAGGTTGCCGAAATGGTGATCGAGAAGGCCAAACGCCTGGTCGAACACAAGAAGGACGTGGTGATCCTGCTCGATTCCATCACCCGTCTGGCTCGCGCCTACAACACCGTGATCCCCAGCTCCGGCAAAGTACTCACCGGTGGTGTCGATGCCCACGCCCTGGAGAAACCGAAACGTTTCTTCGGTGCTGCGCGGAACATCGAAGAAGGCGGCTCGCTGACCATCATCGCCACCGCGCTGGTTGAAACCGGCTCGAAGATGGACGAAGTGATCTACGAGGAATTCAAAGGCACCGGCAACATGGAGCTGCCTCTGGATCGCCGTATTGCTGAAAAGCGCGTCTTCCCGGCCATCAACATCAACCGCTCCGGCACCCGCCGCGAAGAGTTACTGACCGCCGACGACGAGTTGCAGCGTATGTGGATCCTGCGCAAGCTGCTGCACCCGATGGATGAAATCGCCGCCATCGAGTTCCTGGTCGACAAACTGAAGACGACCAAGACCAACGACGAGTTCTTCTTGTCGATGAAGCGCAAGTAATACGCAGAACGCTTCAACAAAAAATGGCGCCCTGAACAGGGGCGCTATTTTTTTGCGCCATACATTTGCATCTGGAACGAACGTTTCTGTCCTGTAAACTGGCGCCCATTTCCTGGACCCCATTGTCCGCTGCGTCGACTATCGCATGCGCGACAAGTGAGTTCGTTACTTTCGGCCCTGTCTCAGAATACGACAAGGAGCGTCATGCACACTTTTGGCAACCGCCGAGACATCGACGGACTGCGGGCTCTGGCCGTCATTCCGGTTGTCCTGTTCCACTTCGGCTTCAACACGTTCAGCGGCGGATTCGTCGGTGTTGACGTATTTTTCGTCATTTCCGGGTTTCTGATCACCAGCATTCTGTTCCGTGAAATCAGTGCTCAGCGTTTCAGCTTCGTCGATTTCTGGGCGCGCCGTGCACGACGGATTATTCCGGCCTTGAGCGTGGTACTGCTGGCGACCCTGGCGTTGGGCTGGTTGCTGCTAACCGCGAAAGATTTCTCCGAGCTGGGCAGAACGGTCCGTTATCAGTCGCTGTTTATCTCCAATATTCTGTTCATGCGCGAAGACGGCTATTTCCAGCCGGCATCGGACCTGAAACCGTTGCTGCATACCTGGTCGCTGGCGGTTGAAGAGCAGTACTACATCTTCTTCCCGTTACTGATGGTGGTGCTGATGCGCTACCTCCGGCAGTGGCGCTGGATGCTGTTCGCCATACTGCTGGTGTCGTTCGGGCTGAATATCGCTTACATCGACAGCAGACCCGATTTTACCTTTTTCTCGTTACCGACCCGTGCCTGGGAATTGCTCTGTGGCGCAATGCTGGCGGTAACGCCTGCGCCGAAAAAAGCCATACGGCCTTGGGTTTATCAACTGGTCGGGTTGGCGGGGCTGGCGGCGGTGCTGCTGGCGGTCTTCACATTTGACAAGACCACGGTTTTCCCGGGGTGGGCGGCTCTGCTGCCGGTGCTGGGGACAACGGCGCTAATCTGGTCGGGCGCACAAGGCTCGACTTGGGTGGGCAGGGCATTGAGCTTGCGGCCGATGGTGTGGGTCGGTCTGCTTTCCTATTCGCTGTACCTGTGGCATTGGCCGGTGTACGTGTACGCCAACGCCATCTCCATCGACGGTATTCAGGCCTTCGAGGCGGTGGGCTGGATGCTGTTGGCCTTGGGCCTGGCGTGGTTGAGCCTGCGTTTCGTCGAGCTGCCGTTCCGTGAAAAACGCCTGCTTGCCGGGCGCAAGCCTGTGTTGGTGGGCGGTCTGGTTGCCGTGGTCTCCCTGGCGGTGATCGGTTCGGTCGTGCGCTCGGCGGACGGCTTCCCTCAGCGACTGACCGGTAAAGCGCTGGAATATGCACAGGCTCGCGAGTGGCGGGCCGGGCAGATGAAATGCATGTTGGTGACCAAGGACAAGAAGCTCGACAAGGCTTGTCTGGTCGGCGGCAATCAAGAGGTTCCGGCGACGCAACTGTTCTGGGGCGACAGTCACGCCGCGGCGCTGCTGCCCGCGATCGAAAAAGGCGCCCGTCAGGAAGGTCGCCCGGTGTGGCTGTACAGCATGAGCGCCTGCCCGCCAATCCTGAGTGATGATCCGCGTCAGCGCTGCAAGGACTTCAACGAGCAGACCATGGAACGGGTTCGCAGCCTGCAGATCAAGGATGTGGTGCTCGCTTCCAACTGGAGCCTCTACGTTTACGGGCGCGAGGACGGCGACAAAAAGGTCCTGCTCAATCAGCATGACGATACCGCCCAGGCCGAGGCGCGCATGGCGGCTGCGCTCAAGGCTCGCGTCGTGGCGATCAGGGAAACCGGTGCCCAGGTCTGGCTGTTCAAAGAAGTGCCACTGCAGCGCAAAGGTGCCATCAGCCGCCTGACCAGTCTGGCAAGGGTTGGCCGTTCAGCTGAAGGGCTGGGCCGTCCGCTCGAAGAGCATCTGGCGCGTCAGCGGTTTCTCAGCAACCTCTTTGACTCGCTGAGCGCGGCGGATCCCGGCGTGCATGTGATCGACCCGACCCCGCTGATGTGTGCCGATCAGGTCTGCAGTATCGAGGTTAACGGCCATTCGCAGTACAAGGACGAGGATCATCTCTCGGACACCGGCAGCGCCCGATTGAGTCCGTTGTTTGCCCCGGTGCTGCTGGGGACAAATCACAATTGATCACTGCTGCGCTCTGACAGGCTGCTGTTTGGCCGTCAGAGCAGGTAGGATGTACGCCTATTTTCGGGGTGGCATCTTCAATGAAATTCAAGGATCTTCGGGATTTCGTGCAGCAGCTTGAGCAGCGCGGAGAGTTGAAACGCATCCAGATTCCCGTCTCTCCCGTGCTGGAGATGACGGAAGTCTGTGATCGCACGCTGCGGGCCAAAGGCCCGGCGTTGTTGTTCGAAAACCCGGTCGGCTATGACATTCCAGTGCTCGGCAACCTGTTCGGTACACCGGAAAGGGTCGCCATGGGCATGGGCGCCGAAGCGGTCAGCGAACTGCGCGAAATCGGCAAGCTGCTGGCGTTCCTCAAGGAACCCGAGCCGCCGAAGGGCCTGAAGGATGCCTGGTCGAAGCTGCCGATCTTTCGCAAGATCATCGCCATGGCACCGAAAGTCGTCAAAGACGCGGTCTGCCAGGAAGTGGTCATCGAAGGCGACGACGTTGATCTGGCGATGCTGCCGGTGCAGACCTGCTGGCCCGGCGACGTCGGTCCGCTGATCACCTGGGGGCTCACGGTCACCAAAGGCCCGAACAAGGATCGACAGAACCTGGGCATTTATCGCCAGCAAGTGATCGGCCGCAACAAGGTGATCATGCGTTGGTTGAGCCATCGTGGCGGCGCGCTGGATTTTCGTGAGTGGTGCGAAAAACACCCGGGCCAGCCATTTCCGGTCTCAGTCGCGCTTGGCGCAGACCCGGCCACCATCCTCGGCGCCGTCACCCCGGTTCCAGACAGCCTCTCTGAATACGCTTTCGCCGGTCTGCTGCGCGGCAATCGCACCGAACTGGTGAAGTGCCGCGGCAACGATCTGCAAGTGCCGGCCACTGCCGAGATCATCCTTGAAGGTGTGATCCATCCGGGCGAGATGGCCGATGAAGGTCCTTACGGCGACCACACCGGCTATTACAACGAAGTCGACAGCTTCCCGGTGTTCACGGTCGAGCGCATCACCCACCGGATCAAACCGATCTACCACAGCACCTACACCGGTCGTCCGCCGGATGAGCCGGCGATTCTCGGCGTGGCGCTGAACGAAGTGTTCGTGCCGATCCTGCAGAAGCAGTTCCCGGAGATCACTGACTTCTACCTGCCGCCCGAGGGCTGCTCGTACCGCATGGCCATCGTGACCATGAAGAAGTCGTATCCGGGTCATGCCAAGCGGGTAATGCTCGGTGTCTGGTCGTTTTTGCGACAATTCATGTACACCAAGTTCGTTATCGTCACGGATGACGATATCAACGCACGGGACTGGAACGACGTGGTCTGGGCCATAACCACGCGCATGGACCCCAAGCGCGACACGGTGATGATCGACAACACGCCCATCGACTACCTCGACTTCGCTTCACCGGTCTCTGGGCTGGGTTCGAAAATGGGCCTGGATGCCACGCATAAATGGCCGGGTGAAACCACGCGCGAATGGGGTCGGGTCATCGTCAAGGATGAAGCCGTTACCCGACGGATCGATGACATCTGGAATCAGTTAGGAATAGATTGATGCGCGTAACTTTGCAGCCCTCCGGTGCAGTGCTTGAAATCGAACCGGGCGAGCGGATTCTCGATGGCGCTCGGCGTCTGGGCTACGACTGCCCGCAAAGCTGCCGCAACGGTAATTGCCACGTGTGCGCGGCGCTGCTGGTGGAAGGGCGGGTCGAACAGTCCGGCACTGTGCGCGATCATGGCGAGTTCTACACTTGCATAGCGGAGCCGCTGGAAGACTGCATCGTGCTGTGGGATGGCGTGCTCGCGCTGGGAGAATTGCCGGTGCGCGGCATGTCGTGTCAGGTCATTGAGTGCAAAGACGTTGGCGGCGACACGTTCCGTGTGCATCTGCGAGCCCCGGCCGGCAAGCCGCCGCGTTATCACGCCGGTCAGTACCTGATGATCGAGCGTGAGAGTGGCGAAAAATCCGCTTTCTCACTGGCCTCCGCACCGCACGCGGGGCGCGACCTGGAAATCCATGTGCTGGCGCGCGAAAGCAGTGCGCTGAGCCTCATCGAGCAGCTCCAGCGCAACCCACTGGTGCGCATCGAGATGCCGTTCGGCGATACGCATCTGGCAGAACTGCCGGATGGCCCTCTGGTGCTGATTGCAGCAGGAACCGGCATGGGGCAGGTCCACGGCCTGATTGAACATTGCCGCGCTGCAGGCTTCAAGCACCCGGTGCATCTGTACTGGGGCGTGCGCCGACCTGAGGATTTTTACGAAATCGAACATTGGGACGAGTGGTTGAAGTTGCCCAACCTGTTCCTGCACAAAGTCGTCAGTGACCAGTGCGGCTGGCAAGGTCGCTGCGGGATGTTGCACCAGGCAGTGTGCGAAGACTTCCCTGACCTGAAAGCGCTGCATGTCTACGCCAGCGGTTCCCCGGCGATGGTCTATGGCACGCTGGACGCGCTGGTCGAAGCGGGGATGGACGCCCATCAGATGCGCGCAGATGTTTTCGCATACGCGCCTCGCTCTTGAGCCTCGCTCTTGAGCCTCGCTCTTGATCCCCGCTCCCTGTGGGAGCGAGCCTGCTCGCGATGGACTCAAGAGCGACGCAGTAATCCTGACTTCCCGCGTAATCGTTAACGATCATCGCGAGCAAGCTTGCTCCCACAGGCATATAACTCTGCATATAGCCGATCGGTATTTATAGAATATTATAAATACCGGTAGGTTATATCTCTCTCAGGCATCAATTAAATAACTGTGCCATGGCACTTAAATTGCCTGAACATATATGTGCCTTATTGTTTCAGCGGTGCGTTCTATTAAGTAATTCATTATTCGCGGGGAGCAGAACGCTAATCGCCATGAGCGCTATTGAATCATCTCTATTGAATCTCGCTTACCCTCCGCAGCTCGATCTGGGGCCGCAGCTTACGCACGAGCAATTGCTCGGTTCCATGCAGTCGACCATGGCGCGTCATAAAGGCGGACCGGTCTGGCTGTTCGCTTACGGCTCGCTGATCTGGCGTCCTGAGTGCGCGGCGGTGGAGCGGATGCGCGGTCGGGTGCATGGCTACCATCGCGGTTTGTACCTGTGGTCCCATGAACATCGCGGCACGCCGGAAGTGCCGGGCCTGGTCTTTGGCCTGGATCGCGGCGGCTCCTGCAGCGGCTTCGCTTATCGCCTGCCTGAAGAACAACTCGACGCATCGCTCTACGCACTCTGGCAGCGCGAAATGCCGTTTCCGTCCTATCGCCCACACTGGCTCAACTGCCGTCTCGAGGATGGCAGCCAGGTTCAGGCGTTGGGATTTGTATTGGAACGGCATCTGCCCAGCTATGCCGGCAACTTGCCGGATCACGTGCTGAGTCACGTTTTCGAAAACGCTTGCGGGCGTTACGGCACTACTCGCGATTATGTCGAGCAGACCGCCAACGCCCTGCGTAGCCACGCCATGCCAGACCGGAATCTGGAGGCGCGACTCAAACGCTGTCAATCACAGGTCGATCAGGCAACCGCTTCACGGCTCTGACTGGCAACTTGCTTGTGCCACAGGGTTGGCGCAAGAAACGCCATCGCGAGCAAGCACGCGCCGATCAGCAGCACGAAACCGCCGTCCCAGCCAAAGTGATCCACGGTGTAGCCCATGGCCGCACTGGCCGCGACCGATCCGCCCAGATAACCGAACAGGCCCGTGAAACCCGCAGCAGTGCCGGCGGCTTTCTTCGGCGCCAGCTCCAGTGCCTGCAAACCGATCAGCATCACCGGGCCGTAGATCAGGAAGCCGATCGAGACCAGTGCGATCATGTCGATCGTCGGGTTGCCGGCCGGGTTAAGCCAGTAGACCAGCGTTGCCACGGTCACCAGCGCCATGAACACCATGCCGGTCAGGCCACGGTTGCCACGGAAGATCTTGTCCGACATCCAGCCGCACAGCAGCGTCCCCGGAATACCCGCCCACTCATAGAAAAAGTACGCCCACGAGGTTTTGTCGACGGTGAAGCCCTTGGCTTCCTTGAGGTAGGTAGGTGCCCAGTCCAGCACGCCGTAGCGCAGCAGATAGACGAAGACGTTGGCGAGGGCGATGTACCAGAGCATTTTGTTGCGCAGTACGTATTTGACGAAGATTTCCTTGGCGCTGAATTCTTCTTCGTGACTGGCGTCGTAGCCTTCCGGGTAATCGTTCTTGTACTTCTCGATCGGCGGCAGGCCAACCGATTGTGGCGTGTCGCGCATGGTCACGAAGGCAAAAACCGCCACCACCATCGCCACGGCCGCTGGCACATAGAACGCCGCGTGCCAGTCGTTGAACAGGCCCATGCCGAGCAGGAACAACGGCCCGATCAAACCGCCACCAACGTTATGCGCCACGTTCCACAATGACACCACGCCGCCGCGTTCCTTCTGCGACCACCAGTGAACCATGGTCCGCCCGCTCGGCGGCCAGCCCATGCCCTGCGCCCAGCCGTTGATAAACAGCAGGATGAACATGATGGTCACGCTGGACGTCGCCCAAGGCGCGAAGCCGAATATGAACATCACACCGGCGGAGACCAGCAAACCGAAGGGCAGGAAGAACCGCGGATTGGAACGGTCGGAAACGATGCCCATCAGGAATTTGGACAAGCCGTAGGCAATCGCGATAGCCGACAGCGCCAGGCCCAGCTCGCCGCGGGTGTATCCCTCCTCAATCAAGTACGGCATGGCCAGCGAGAAGTTTTTGCGCAGCAGATAATAGCCGGCGTAACCGATGAATATCCCGGCGAAGATCTGCCAGCGCAGGCGTCGGTATGTGTTGTCTATTTTTTCTTCAGGCAGAGGAGCCTGATGTGCGGCAGGTCGAAAGAAAGCAAACATTCAGAAGCTCCAGATTTCTTGTTATGGCTGCGGATGCGAATGTTACAGTTTCATTACCGAAAATAGCACTGGTTCGCGTCGACCAAACAGCGGAAATTTTGGAGATTGCATGTTCGTTTAAGAACATGTCGCTCAGGTATAAGTGAAAGACGTTGTGGGGAAACCTCCCCTATGGCCGCTCATAACGATTTAGCAGCTGGCGCAGCCTGCGTCGGGTTGCGTCGGGTTGCGAAGCGACCCGCTTTCAGGCCAGCCTCGCAACCTGACGCAACCTGACGCAACCTGACGCAACCTGACGCAACCTGACGCAACCTGACGCAACCTGACGCAACCTGACGCAGGCTGCGCCTGCTGCTACAGGTGATGTATTGGACTGTCTATCTGACCTGCACAACAACCTTCCCGACAGCCTTGCGATGCCCGAGATCATTGATCGCCTGCGCCGCTTCACCCAGCGGATACACCTGTGACACCAGCGGTTTCAACTTTCCTTCGGCAAACCAGCCGAACAGTTGCTGGAAATTTGCCGCGTTGTCCTGTGGCTGGCGCTGGGCGAACGAACCCCAGAACACGCCGACTACCGCTGCGCCTTTGAGTAATGCGAGGTTCACCGGCAGTTCCGGGATGCGCCCGCTGGCGAAGCCGACCACCAGCAAGCGGCCGTTCCAGGCGATGGCGCGGATGGCCTGGTCAAAGAGGTCGCCGCCGACCGGGTCGTAAATCACGTCAGCACCCTGACCATCGGTCAGGCGTTTGATTTCGTCCTTGAGGCTGGTTTCGCTGTAGTTGATCAGTTCATCGGCGCCGGCTGTCTTGGCCACGGCGAGTTTTTCGCCGCTGCTGGCGGCGGCTATGACGCGAGCGCCCATGGCTTTGCCGATTTCTACCGCAGCCAGACCCACACCGCCGGATGCGCCGAGCACCAGCAGGGTCTCGCCCGGTTGCAGATTGCCGCGTTGCTTGAGCGCGTGCATCGAGGTGCCGTAAGTCATGCTGAAAGCGGCAGCCGTGTTGAAGTCCATCGAGGGCGGAATTGGCAGCACGTTGTAACCGGGCACGGCGACCTGCTCGGCAAAGCTGCCCCAGCCGGTGAGGGCCATGACCCGGTCGCCGGCCTTCAGATGGCTGACTTTTTCACCCACGGCGCTGACCACGCCGGCCGCTTCTCCACCCGGGGAAAACGGGAAGGGCGGCTTGAACTGGTATTTGCCCTCAATGATCAGCGTGTCGGGGAAATTCACCCCGGCGGCGTGCACGTCCAGCAGGATTTCGTTCTTCTTCGCAACAGGACTGGCGACGTCTTCCAGCACCAGCGATTCGGCAGGGCCGAAGGCTTTGCACAGCACGGCTTTCATCAGGACTATTCCTTTGGGAGTGATGGCCGATAAGTGTAGGTGTGTGAGTCAACGGGTCAACGAGCATGCCTCGCCCTGATAGTCAGCCATAAGCTTGTGCTGGCGTGTCGGGTGGTTATGCTAGGCCGAAAACCGGATAAGGAGCGAATTGTGAAAGCGTGGATCATGTTGTTGCTGGCCCTGTCTCTGCCTGTGGCAGCCGTGGCTGAGGAAGCCAAGGAAGGTGAGGCGCCGAAGGTGAATTACATCACCTTGAGCCCTCCGTTCGTAGGCAATTACGGATTGGACGGCTCGCCGAAGCTCAAGGTCTACAAGGCTGATGTGGCGTTGCGGGTCACTGGGGAAGAATCGGCCAAGCTGGTCAAGGCCAATGAGCCGTTGATTCGCAATCAGCTGGTGGCGTTGTTCGCACAGCAGACTACTGAGGCGATGAATAATGTTGAGGCCAAAGAAAAGCTGCGTCAGGAAGCATTGAAGCAGACTCAGCAGATCATGAATGACGAGACCGGCAAGCCTGTGGTTGAGGATTTGTTGTTCAACAACCTGATCATTCAGTAGAGGTCATTCGCCGTCCCGGCAGGCCTCATCGCCTGCAGGCTCACTCCCACAGGGGATCTTCGGTGAATGCAATTTCTGCATCCAAACCCAGAACCCTGGGGGAGTGAGCCTGCTCGCGACAGCATTCTTTCGGTTTCTGCAGTGCTCAAGCCCGCAGCGCAATCACCGCCGCCCACTGCTCATCGGTTACCGGCATCACCGACAATCTCGAACCCTTCTGCACCAGCGGCATCTCCACCAGCGCTGTCTGCTGCTTCAAGTAGTCCAGCTTCAGCACCTTGGGAAACGTCTTCACATGAGCGACATCAATTGCGCTCCAGGCGTTTTTGTCTGCGGTGGCTTTCGGGTCGTAATAATGACTCTCCGGCTCCAACGCCGTCGGGTCTGAATAAGCCGTCTTCGCAATTTTGCCGATACCTGCGATCCCCGGCTCCGGGCAACTGGAGTGATAGAAAAAAAACTCGTCACCCACCGCCATCGACCGCAGGAAATTGCGCGCCTGGTAGTTGCGGACGCCATCCCAGCGCGCTTTGCCAAGCTTCTCCAGATCGGCGATCGAGAACTCGTCCGGCTCTGATTTCATCAGCCAATAAGCCATGTTTTCTACTCCCTGCGTGTCAGGTGGGCAAGTTGTCGGGCAATTTCATGACAAACCGACAGTCGGTTGACGCCAGAGTTTGCGTGTCGGTTCACGTTGCCGCAGAATGCCGGCCTTCTAAGCTTGACGCTGCTGCACGGCCTACAACGGAAACCGCTGCTGTCATCGTGTTGATATGCCTTTGGGGGGCAATCGATGAAACGCAAACCGGATTTACTATGGATATTGGTTATTTTGTTTGGTCTCGGCGTCGTGACTACCGGTTATGCCCAAAGCTTATGGTCCAGCCAGACCGACGCACCGCTTGAAATCGCCCAGCAGCAACAGTCTTCGGCGCTCAAACGCTGAGATCATCCTTCGGCGCCGCTGATTCCAGCGGCGTCTACCCAGCGAAATACCACGCCTTGTCTGTCACCGTACCTTGCAACGGCACGTCCCAGCTCGCTTGAGCCAATCGTTCGACCTTCTGACATTCATGGGCCAGCCCCAGCAGCGTCGGCTTGCGCCAGTTTTTTCTTCGCGCCAGGTAGGCCAGGCTTCGATCATAGAAGCCACCGCCCATGCCCAGACGTCCGCCGACATCGTCAAACCCTACCAGCGGCAACAGCACCAGATCCAGCGTCCAGACTTTACGTTGGCGGGCCAGGTTGTGCCGAGGCTCCAGGATCCGGAAGCGGTTGGGCTTGAGCTTTTCGCCAGGGCGAACGCGCTGGAAGACCATTTTGGTCCGCGGCCAGGCGCTGAGCACCGGCAGGTAAGTCGCCTTGCCGCGGCGCTGAGCGGCACGCAGCAGGATGCGCGGGTCGATCTCACCGTCAGTCGGCAGGTACAGGGAAATATGTTTGGCGCGCCGGAACACTGGCTGATGAGCCAATTGCTTGTACAGCCCGCGGGCAGCCTGGCGCTGCTGATGGGGTGTCAGTGCGCGGCGGGCCTTGCGCAGCATGCGTCGAAGTTGCGGGCGGGGCAGCAGCGCAGGTTCGGTCATGAATTCGGCTTCGGCAGGACCAGGACGGGCACGTAAAGCGTACCCATGAAAAAGCCGATGCCGGTAAAAAACCGGCATCGGACTGAAATCAGGCTCCCCGGAAGAACCGCTGCTGACTTAGCCCTTGAACCCGAAAGTTCAAGGTGGAAGATGCAGTAGGCTTTAAGGCTTTCCGTCTAGCGGACATGCACACCAGCCCAACGTGCAGCCTCCAGGGTAGTGCGAATCGGCTCAGGGACGTGGTCAACTGGCAAGCACCCCAGGGAGTGCTGCGAGTATAACCCAAGCGGCTCGATGAATCAGCCCTTGCTGACGTCCGGATCGGTGGCGAGCACCAGATCGACGCGGTCCAGCAGGTCGCGAACCTGCTCGCGGGTCGAGCTGTTGGCCTGTACATCCGGGCGTTCTTCCTTGTGCAGAAGGTCGTGAGTGATGTTCAACGCGGCCATCACAGCAATGCGATCAGCGCCGATGACTTTGCCGCTGCTGCGGATCTCACGCATCTTGCCGTCGAGGTAACGGGCAGCGCTCACCAGATTGCTGCGTTCTTCCTGGGGGCAGATGATCGAATATTCTTTGTCGAGAATCTGCACGGTAACGCTATTGCTTGAACTCATGAGTCTTGCTCCAGGGCCTTGAGGCGCGAAATCATCGATTCGACCTTACGCCGGGCGATTTCATTTTTTTCAATGAGGTGAGCGCGTTCCTCGCGCCAGGTTTTTTCCTGAGCTAATAGGAGTCCGTTTTGACCCTTAAGTTGCTCGACCCGATTAATTAGCAGTTCGAGTCTGGCCATCAGCGCTTGCAAGTCGGTGTCTTCCATTGGGTCCACTGAATATGTAACTGATGGGAAGTAGCTCGCGGGCAGCCTTTACTGGCGGACAGCCTTTAATAGTCTTGGCGAGTCTGTCGATGTAGGATACAGGCCTCCATTCTAGACATAGCGCCGTCTGGCGCCTAGCTGCCCATGCCCATTCAGAATTCTCCATACCAAGCCTTCGCTACATTGCTGAGCACCAGCGGTCATCCTGTTTCGCCTGCCGAGCTGCACGGTCTGCTGCTTGGCCGCAGTTGCGCCGGTGCCGGTTTCGAAGCCGACAGCTGGCTGGCCGATGCCGCCGAATTGCTCGAAGGCGAGCCACAAGACAACGTTCGCAATGCCTTGATCGGTCTGCAAGAGATGGTCAAAGGTGAATTGACCAGCGACGACATGACCGTCGTGCTGCTGTTGCCGACCGACGACGCGCCGCTGACCGAGCGAGCCGTCGCACTGGGCCAGTGGTGCCAGGGCTTTCTCACCGGTTTCGGCCTGACTCGCCGCGAGTACGCGCTGACCGACGAGGCCAAGGAAGTCCTGCAGGACCTGGCCGCCATTTCTCAGGTGCAAGACGCGCTCGAAGAGTCCGACGACGGCGAGAGCGATTACATGGAAGTCATGGAGTACCTGCGCGTCGCGCCGCTGCTGCTGTTTACCGAGACCAAGAAAACCGACGAAACGGCTGCGAAACCGTCGTTGCATTAACTGCGAGCCAGGAAAAGCCATCTGCCCATGATTCATATCCCGAAATCGGAATACGGCCGTCGCCGCAAGGCCCTGATGGCGCAGATGGAACCCAACAGCATCGCCATCCTGCCCGCCGCCGCGGTTGCCATCCGCAATCGCGACGTCGAGCACGTTTACCGTCAGGACAGCGACTTTCAGTACCTCAGCGGTTTCCCTGAACCGCAAGCCGTCATTGTCCTGATGCCCGGCCGTGAACATGGCGAATACCTGCTGTTCTGCCGTGAACGCAATGCCGAGCGGGAATTGTGGGACGGTTTACGTGCCGGCCAGGAAGGCGCCATCCGCGACTACGGTGCCGACGACGCGTTCCCCATTACAGACATCGACGACATCCTGCCGGGCCTGATCGAAGGGCGCGACCGGGTGTATTCGGCGATGGGCAGCAACCCTGAATTCGACCGGCACCTGATGGACTGGATAAACGTGATCCGTTCCAAGGCGCACCTCGGCGCCCAGCCGCCCAACGAATTTGTTGCGCTGGATCATCTGCTGCACGACATGCGCCTGTATAAATCGGCGGCGGAAGTGAAGGTGATGCGCGAGGCTGCGCGGATTTCCGCCCAGGCGCACATTCGCGCCATGCAGGCCAGCCGCGCCGGACTGTATGAATTCAGCCTCGAGGCCGAGCTGGATTACGAATTTCGCAAAGGCGGAGCGAAGATGCCCGCGTATGGCTCCATCGTCGCCGCCGGGCGCAACAGCTGTATCCTGCACTACCAGCAGAATGATGCGTTGCTCAAGGACGGCGACCTGGTATTGATCGACGCCGGCTGCGAAATTGACTGTTACGCCAGCGACATCACCCGCACCTGGCCGGTCAACGGCAAGTTTTCAGCGGAACAGAAGGCGATCTACGAACTGGTGCTGGCTTCCCAGGAAGCCGCATTCGCCGAAATCGCCCCGAACAACCATTGGAATCAGGCGCACGAAGCTACGGTCCAGGTGATCACTGCCGGGCTGGTGCAACTGGGCTTGTTGCAGGGCGATGTTGATGAGTTGATCGCCAGCGAAGCCTATAAAGCGTTCTACATGCACCGCGCTGGTCATTGGCTGGGCATGGATGTGCACGATGTCGGCGAGTACAAGGTCGGTGGTGAATGGCGCGTGCTTGAGGTTGGCATGGCGCTGACCGTGGAGCCGGGTATTTATATCGCTGCGAACAATCAAACGGTGGCAAAGAAATGGCGCGGCATTGGCGTGCGCATCGAGGACGACGTGGTGGTGACTAAAACCGGCTGTGAAATCCTGACCCATGGCGTGCCGAAAACGGTCGCCGAGATCGAGGCCTTGATGGCTGCGGCGCGGGCGCAGGCGGCATGAGTCGAGTCAATCTGGCAATCATCGGCGGTGGCCTGGTCGGGGCGAGCCTGGCGTTGGCCTTGCAAGCGGGAGCCAAAGCGCGCGGCTGGAGCATTGTCCTGATCGAGCCGTTCGCTCCGGGCGATAGCTACCAGCCAAGCTATGACGCGCGGTCTTCGGCGCTGTCTTATGGCGCCCGGCAAATATATCAACGGTTGAGCGTTTGGCAGGAAATCTCGCGCCGCGCCGAGCCGATCAAACAGATTCATGTGTCCGACCGCGGGCGTTTTTCCACCGCGCGGCTGTCGGCGATGGAAGAGGGCGTGCCCGCCTTGGGCTATGTGGTGGAAAACGCCTGGCTCGGCCAATGCCTGTGGCGAGGCCTGGACAAGGATGTGGTGAGCTGGCGCTGCCCGGCCGAAGTCACCCGTATGGAGCCGCTTGCCGACGGCTACCGCCTGACCCTGAATGACGAAACCACACTCGAATGCGATCTCGCGGTGCTCGCCGATGGCGGCCGTTCGGGCTTGCGCGAGCAACTTGGGGTCGGTATTAAAAAACGCCCGTACAACCAGAGCGCGCTGATCGCCAACATCACCCCGAGCGAAGCGCATAACGGTGTGGCCTTCGAACGGTTTACCGACGATGGCCCGATGGCGTTGCTGCCGTTGCCGGAAAACCGCTGCGCACTGGTGTGGACCCGTCAGGGCATGGACGCGCAGCGCCTGGCCGCACTGGATGAGCGCAGTTTCTTAAGCGAATTGCAGGGCGTGTTCGGTTATCGCCTGGGCACGCTGAAACAGGTCGGCGCGCGGCATCTGTATCCGCTGTCATTAATCGAGGCGGAGGAGCAAGTGCGTCCGCATCTGGCGATTCTCGGCAACGCCGCCCACAGCCTGCACCCGATTGCCGGGCAGGGTTTCAACCTGTCGCTGCGTGACGCTCAGGCGTTGGCCGATGTACTGCTCGCCAGCCCAACATCTCCCGGCGATTTTACAAGCCTGCAAGCCTATCGCGAGCGTCAACGGCTGGATCAGAACCTCACCGTGGGCTTCTCCGATCAGGTCACGCGCCTGTTCGGCAGTACGCAGCCATTAGTTTCACTGGGGCGCAATATCGGTCTGCTCGGCCTTGATCTGCTGCCACCGGCCAAACGCTGGTTTGCCCGTCAGGCGATGGGACTGGGTACGCGTCCCGATGCTTGATCCACACAATTTTCTACAGCGGCTCACGCCGCAAGCGAGACAGGGTTAAAGCATGGACATGCGCGCAGATCTGCTGATTGTCGGGGCTGGAATGGTTGGTAGCGCACTGGCGTTGGCGTTGCAGGATAGCGGACTGGAAGTCCTGCTGCTGGACGGCAGCCCGATGAGCGTCAAACCTTTCGATAGCCAGGCACCGTTCGAGCCGCGGGTTAGCGCGTTGTCTTCCGCGAGCCAACGAATACTAGAGCGGCTGGGCGTGTGGGACGGCATCGCCGCCCGACGCAGCAGCCCTTACACCGACATGCACGTCTGGGACGGCAGCGGCACCGGGCAGATTCACTTTTCGGCGGCCAGCGTGCACGCCGAAGTGCTCGGGCATATCGTCGAAAACCGCGTAGTTCAGGATGCCTTGCTCGACCGTTTGCACGAGTGCGATCTGGGCATGCTGGCCAACGCTCGCCTGGAACAGATGCGTCGCTCCGGCGATGACTGGCTGCTGACCCTGGCCGATGGCCGCACATTGCGTGCCCCGCTGGTGCTCGCCGCTGACGGCGCCCATTCGGCGGTCCGGCGGCTGACCGGCGTAGCGACTCGCGAGTGGGATTATCTGCATCACGCGATCGTCACCAGTGTGCGATGCGCCAACTCTCATCAGATGACCGCGTGGCAGCGTTTTACCGATAACGGTCCGTTGGCATTTTTGCCGCTGGAGCGGGACGGACAGCAGGATTGGTGTTCAATCGTCTGGTCGACCACGCCGAATGAAGCTGAACGCCTGATGGCCCTGGATGACGCATCTTTTTGTCTGGAGCTGGAGCGCGCTTTTGAAGGCCGGCTGGGCACGGTGCTCAGCGCCGACCCGCGTGTATGCGTGCCGCTGCGTCAGCGTCATGCCAAGCGTTATGTCGCTGAGGGCTTGGCGCTGATCGGCGACGCAGCGCACACCATTCACCCACTGGCGGGGCAGGGCGTGAACCTCGGTTTCCTCGACGCCGCCGTGCTGGCTGAGGTGCTGTTGCAAGCCGTGGCGCGGGGAGAGCGTCTGGCGGACGTGAAAGTGCTCAGCCGCTACGAGCGCCGACGCATGCCTCACAATCTGGCGCTGATGGCGGCTATGGAGGGCTTTGAGCGGTTGTTTCAGGCTGATCCGCTGCCGGTGCGCTGGCTGCGCAATGCAGGGTTGAAGATCGTCGACGGGCTGCCCGAGGCCAAGGCGCTGTTTGTGCGTGAGGCGCTGGGGTTGATTGGGGATTTGCCCGCACTTGCAAAAGCTTGAGACTGGCGTTGGGGCTGATGGCCGCTTCGCGAGCAAGCCCGGCTCCCACAGGTTTTCAGTGTCAGTCGCAGATTTTGCGTTCCACTCGAATCTTGTGGGAGCTGGGCTTGCCCGCGAAGGCGTCGGCACATTCACTACCTTTCTCAACTGTGCAACATCTGGTAACGCCTCCGCCGACACTTCGATTGAGAAGGTAAATGTGAGTCTTTATCATTTACCCTCATTTTCAAACGAGAGACCGCCACCATGTCGGCACCCAAGCGTCTACTGACCGCCCTGGCCCTGTCCCTGATCGGCAGCACTGCAGCCCAGGCCGCCGACGAAGTGGTGGTCTACTCTTCGCGCATCGACGAACTCATCAAACCGGTTTTCGATGCCTACACCGCCAAGACCGGTGTTCAGGTCAAGTTCATCACTGACAAGGAAGCGCCGCTGATGCAGCGCATCAAGGCCGAGGGCGAAAACGCCACCGCCGATCTGTTGCTCACGGTCGATGCCGGTAACCTCTGGCAGGCCGAACAGATGGGCATCCTTCAACCGTTTACCTCAAAAACCATTGACGCCAATATTCCACTGCAGTATCGCTCGTCCACCCACGCCTGGACCGGCCTGAGCCTGCGTGCACGGACCATCGCCTATTCCACCACGCGAGTGAAGCCGGGCGAGCTCACCACTTACGAAGCTCTGGCAGACAAGAACTGGGAAGGACGCTTGTGCCTGCGCACCGCCAAGAAGGTTTATAACCAGTCCCTGACTGCCACCATGATCGAAGTGCACGGCGCCGAAAAAACCGAGAAAATTCTCAAGGGCTGGGTGAACAACCTGTCGACCGATGTGTTCTCGGATGACGTTGCAGTGCTGGAGGCGATCAACGCTGGGCAGTGCGACGTCGGTATCGTCAATACCTACTACTACGGTCGCCTGCACAAGCAGAAGCCAGATCTGGCGGTGAAGCTGTTCTGGCCGAATCAGGCGGATCGCGGCGTGCACGTAAACCTTTCGGGGATCGGCCTGACCAAGCATGCGCCACACCCGCAAGCAGCCAAGGCATTGGTCGAGTGGATGACCACGCCTGAGGCACAGAAGATCTTTGCTGACGTGAACCAGGAATTCCCGGCGAACCCAGCGGTGCAACCTTCTGCAGAAGTGGCGAGTTGGGGCAAGTTTGTTGCCGATACCCTGCCTGTGGAAATTGCCGGCAAGCGTCAGGCTGAAGCAATTCGGATGATGGATCGGGCTGGCTGGAACTAAAGATAAAGAGATCGCAGCCTCGTTGCACTCGACAGCTCCTGCATTGGCAAGGCGTACCCTTGTAGGAGCTGTCGAGTGAAACGAGGCTGCGATCTTTTTGCGTTTTCCCTACACTTCACGATTTATCCGCGAGTGCCCTTTCTTGGCCCATACCGCCCAACGCCGCTGGTATCCCCTGGTCTTCGCCATCGCCGCGCTGGTACTGCTGCCATTAAGCGTCTTGCTGTTGTCATGGCAAACCGTTGATCTGCAAATCTGGTCCCACCTGTGGGACACGCAAATGCCACGGCTGCTGGGCAATACCCTGACGCTTGTGCTCGGCGTTGGTGTGGGCGTAACACTGCTCGGCGTGAGCCTGGCCTGGCTCACCAGCCTCTGCGAGTTCCCCGGCAGAAAATGGCTCGATTGGGCGCTGATGCTGCCGTTCGCCATTCCCGCCTATGTGTTGGCGTTCGTTTTCGTCGGTCTGCTGGACTTCGCCGGCCCCGTGCAAACCCTAATGCGAGAATGGTTCGGTACCGGTTTCAGATTGCCTCGCGTGCGATCCACCGGCGGAGTCATTCTTGTCCTCGTGCTGGTCTTCTATCCCTATGTCTATCTGCTGGCCCGCAGCGCATTCCTCGCTCAGGGCAAGGGTCTGATGGAAGCTGCGCGGGTCCTCGGCCAATCCCCATGGCAAGCGTTCTGGCGGGTTGCGCTACCCATGGCGCGTCCGGCGATTGGCGCAGGGGTGGCGCTGGCGCTCATGGAAACATTGGCGGATTTCGGCGCTGTATCGGTATTCAACTTCGACACATTCACAACCGCGATCTACAAAACCTGGTATGGGTTCTTCAGCCTCTCTACCGCAGCGCAACTGGCCAGCCTGTTGCTGCTGGTGGTGATGCTCGTGCTTTATGGAGAACGTCGCGCGCGCGGCGCGAATCGGGCGAGCAACGAGCGGCCACGGGTAAAAGCGTTGTATCACCTGCGAGGCATCAAGGCGCTGGCCGCGACCGGCTGGTGCAGTCTGGTGTTCGCCTGTGCATTCGTGATTCCAGTGCTGCAGCTGGTCGTGTGGTTCTGGCAGCGCGGACGTTTCGATCTGGATGAGCGCTACACCGGCTTGATCGTTCACACGTTGTACCTGGGCGGTATGGCGGCCTTGATCACTGTCAGCGTCGCATTGGTTTTGGCATTTGCGCGCCGACTGGCGCCCACGCGTGCGATTCGCTCCGGCGTCAGTCTGGCCAACCTCGGTTATGCCCTGCCGGGCTCCGTGCTGGCGGTGTCGATCATGCTGGCCTTCAGTTACCTGGATCGTGAGCTGGTTATTCCGCTTTCGGGTTGGCTGGGTGGAGCTGGCAAACCAGTGTTGTTGGGCAGTCTCTCGGCTTTGTTACTTGCCTATCTTGTGCGGTTCATCGCCGTGGCTTATGGGCCACTGGAAAACAGCCTGGCGCGAATACGGCCTTCTTTGCCTGAAGCGGCCCGTAGCCTGGGTGTCAGTGGGTCGCGACTGTTTTTCAAAGTGTATCTGCCACTATTGCTTCCCGGGGCTCTGAGCGCAGCGCTGCTGGTGTTCGTCGATGTTCTCAAAGAAATGCCGGCAACCCTGCTCATGCGCCCGTTTGGCTGGGACACGCTGGCAGTGCGCATCTTTGAAATGACCAGCGAAGGCGAATGGTCGAGAGCATCTCTCCCTGCGTTGACGCTGGTACTGGTGGGGTTACTACCAGTCATCGGATTGATCAGACGTTCAGCGCATCGAAACAGCTAGGTGCCAGTCCTACACCTTGAGGCTACAATGCGCGGCATTCGGTGCGGTCCGTCCTACAGACCCGGTAGCTGAAATCTGCTAGGCCCCTCTGTTCAGGGGGTTTCAGTGGGTAGGCACCGGTCCGCACCCTCGCCACGCCCGGAAGGAGAAACCCATGGGACAGCGTACGCCTCTGTACGACCTGCATCTCGCCCTTGGCGCGAAGATGGTCGATTTTGGCGGTTGGGATATGCCTCTGCATTACGGTTCGCAAGTTGAGGAACACCATCAGGTGCGCCGCGATTGCGGGGTTTTCGATGTATCCCATATGGCCGTGATCGATGCCGCTGGGCCGCAGGCCAAGGTGTGGCTCCAGCATTTACTGGCCAATGACGTCGAGCGCCTGCACAGTCCCGGCCGGGCGTTGTACAGCACCATGCTCAACGAGCGTGGCGGTATCGTCGACGACATGATCGTCTACCGTCTCGAATATGGTTATCGACTGGTGGTCAATGCCTCCACCCGCAATCAGGACATGGCGTGGATGCAAGCGCATCTGCGTGGCTTCGATGTCCATTTGAGCGAGCGTACCGAATTGGCGATGCTGGCCATCCAAGGCCCGCACGCCCGGAACAAGATTGCCGAGCTGGTGACCCGGTCGCGTGGCAATCTGATTCAGATGCTCAAGCCTTTCGAAGGCCAGCCTGACGGCGACTGGTTCATCGCCCGCACCGGTTACACCGGCGAAGACGGGCTCGAAATCATTTTGCCGGCCAATCAGGCACCGGGGTTTTTCAACGATCTGGTGGGCGCAGGCATCTCGCCGATCGGTCTGGGCGCCCGCGATACATTGCGGGTCGAGGCTGGAATGAACCTCTATGGTCAGGACATCCACCAGGATGTTTCGCCGCTGGCGTCCAACATGGCCTGGAGCATTGCCTGGGAACCGGCCAACCGCGAGTTCATCGGTCGGGCGGCTCTGGAGGCTGAACGGACCGATGGTATTCAACACAAACTGGTCGGTCTGGTTCTTGAGGAGCGCGGGGTTTTACGCGCTCATCAGGTGGTCCGGATCGCCAATGTTGGCGAAGGGGAGATCACCAGTGGTAGTTTCTCTCCTACGCTTAGCAAGTCGATCGCCCTGGCGCGCGTGCCGATGGCCACTGCCGACCGCGCCGAAGTGGAAATCCGTGGCAAGTGGTACCCGGTACGCGTGGTCAAACCGACCTTCGTCCGCCATGGCAAAACCTTGATCTAACCTTTTCCGGCGGGCCCGACCGCTGACAATTCTCTTGAGGACACAGAACATGAGCGATATCCCTGCCGACCTGCGTTTTGCCGAAAGTCACGAGTGGGCCCGCCTTGAAGCCGACGGCACCGTCACCGTGGGCATCAGCGATCACGCTCAGGAAGCCCTGGGTGACGTGGTGTTTGTCGAGCTGACCGAGGTCGGAAAAGTCTTCGCTGCGGGCGATCAGTCCGGTGTGGTCGAGTCGGTTAAAGCTGCTTCCGATATCTATTCGCCAGTTAGCGGCGAAGTGATTGCGGTCAACGACGAGTTGAGCGGTGAACCTGAAAAAATCAACTCGGATCCGTACGGCGCGTGGATCTTCAAGCTGAAGCCCAGCGATAAGGCTGAACTGGACAAGCTGCTCGATGCCGCTGGCTACAAAGCTGCTATCGGCGAGTAAGTCCCGAGCGTTATCCCAAAGCCCCGACTCGTCGGGGCTTTTTTTCGTCTTGCAGATCACGATCAAGAGATCGCAGTCTCGTTGCACTCGACAGCTCCTACAGGGGACTGGATTTCAATGGTCCGCATCGCAATAGCTGGACGCCCGTTAAGCTCAATGTAGGAGCTGTCGAGTGCAACGAGGCTGCGATCTTCTACTGCTCAAGGGCATTATGACATCGGCTGCTATGCTGGTTTGACCGTGTTGCATCGACGCTGAGCGCCAGTCAAGAGAGAGCCCGTCATGTCCCAGTTGCCGTCCCTGAGCCAGTTACGCGACCCCAATGCCTTCTTGCGCCGCCACCTCGGGGCCGATGCTGCCGAGCAGCAGGCCATGCTCGACAGCCTCGGCCTCGGCAGTCGGGTCGAGCTGATCGAGCAGACCGTGCCACCGGGCATTCGCCTGAACCGGGCCCTGGACCTGCCGCCCGCCCTGGATGAAGAAGCAGCGCTGGCCAGGCTTCGCGGCTATGCCGAACAGAATCAGGTCTGGACCAGCCTGATCGGCATGGGCTATTACGGCACGCTCACACCGGCCGTGATCCTGCGCAACGTCCTGGAAAATCCCGGCTGGTACACCGCGTACACGCCGTATCAACCGGAGATCGCCCAAGGTCGGCTGGAGGCGCTGCTCAACTATCAGCAGATGACCATCGACCTGACCGGCCTGGAATTGGCCAACGCCTCATTGCTGGATGAAGCCACCGCTGCCGCTGAAGCCATGGCCCTGGCCAAGCGGGTCGCGAAATCCAGAAGCAATGTGTTTTTCGTTGATGAAAACTGCCATCCGCAGACGATTTCCGTGGTGCAAACCCGCGCCGAAGGTTTCGGTTTCGAGCTGGTCGTCGACGCTGTAGACAACATGAAACAGCACCAGGTGTTCGGCGCGCTCCTGCAATACCCTGACACTCACGGCGAGATCCGCGACCTTCGGCCGTTGATTGATCATCTGCATGCCCAGCAAGCCCTGGCCTGTGTCGGCGCCGATCTGCTGAGTCTGCTGTTGCTGGCGCCGCCCGGGGAGTTGGGCGCGGACGTGGTGCTCGGTTCATCCCAGCGCTTCGGCGTGCCCATGGGCTACGGTGGACCGCACGCAGCGTTTTTTGCCAGTCGCGAAGAGTACAAACGAGCGATTCCGGGCCGGATCATCGGGGTGTCCAAGGATGCCCGCGGCAACACCGCGCTGCGCATGGCGCTGCAAACCCGGGAACAACACATCCGTCGCGAGAAGGCCAATTCGAACATCTGCACCGCCCAGGTGTTGCTGGCCAACATCGCCGGTTTTTACGCGGTCTACCATGGCCCGGACGGGTTGAAGCGAATCGCCCAACGCGTCCATCGATTGACCTGCATTCTCGCCGCCGGTCTCGAACGCCATGGTCTGACCCGTCTCAATCAGCATTTTTTCGACACGCTGACGCTGGATGTCGGTGGCGCTCAGACGGCCATCATCGAAAGCGCTCTGGCGGCGCACATCAATCTGCGCATCCTCGGCCGCGGACAGTTGGGCCTCAGTCTGGATGAAACGTGCGATGAAACCACGGTCTCGAAGTTGTTCGACGTGTTTCTCGGTGCCGATCACGGCATTGATATTGATGACCTGGACGCCGAGTCCCTGGCTTCGGGCATTCCCGATGCACTGCTGCGTTCAACGCCCTGTCTGAGTCACCCGGTCTTCAGCGCGCATCACAGCGAAACCGAGATGCTGCGTTACCTCAAGCAGCTGGAAAACAAGGATCTGGCGCTTAACCAGTCGATGATTCCGCTGGGCTCCTGCACCATGAAGCTCAACGCCACCAGCGAGATGATTCCGATCACCTGGCCGTCATTCGCCCATCTGCACCCGTTTGTGCCTAAGGAGCAGGCAGTCGGGTACTCGCTGATGATCGAGGAACTGGAGCGTTGGCTCTGCGCAATCACCGGTTTCGACGCGATCTGCATGCAGCCCAACTCCGGAGCCCAGGGCGAGTACGCCGGGTTGCTGGCGATTCGCAAATACCATGAGAGTCGTCATGAAGGCGCTCGGGAAATTTGCCTGATTCCATCCTCCGCCCACGGCACCAACCCGGCGTCCGCTCAAATGGCCGGCATGCGCGTGGTTATTGTCGAGTGTGACGAAGCGGGTAATGTGGATCTGGATGATCTGAAAGGGAAAGCCGGCGAGGCCGGTGACAAACTCGCTTGCCTGATGGCTACGTACCCTTCGACCCATGGCGTGTATGAGGAGGGAATCAGCGAAATCTGCGAGGTGATCCACCATCATGGTGGTCAGGTGTACATGGACGGCGCCAACCTTAATGCGCAAGTCGGGCTGGCGCGTCCGGCGGACATCGGCGCCGACGTTTCCCACATGAACCTGCACAAGACCTTCTGCATTCCACACGGCGGCGGCGGGCCCGGCATGGGGCCGATCGGTGTGCGGGCGCATCTGGCGCCGTTCGTGGCAAATCATCCGGTGGTGCCTATCGACGGCCCGCTGCCGCAAAACGGCGCGGTCAGCGCTGCGCCGTGGGGCAGTGCGAGCATTCTGCCGATCAGCTGGATGTACATCGCGATGATGGGCCCGCAACTGGCGGATGCCAGCGAGGTCGCCATTCTGGCCGCAAATTATTTGGCGCAACATTTGTCCGGGGCCTTCCCGGTGCTTTATACCGGGCGCAATGGGCGAGTGGCGCATGAATGCATTCTCGACCTGCGACCGCTCAAGGCACTGATCGGGATCAGCGAAGAAGATGTGGCGAAACGGCTAATGGATTATGGATTCCACGCGCCGACCATGTCCTTCCCGGTGCCTGGAACCTTGATGATCGAGCCGACCGAAAGTGAATCCAAGGCCGAGCTCGACCGCTTTATCGGGGCGATGCTGAGTATCCGTGCGGAAATCACCGAGGTGCAAAACGGCAACTGGCCCGCCGAGGACAACCCGCTGAAGCGTGCGCCGCATACCTTGGCCGACATAACCGGGGTTTGGGAGCGGCCTTACAGCATTGAGCAAGCAGTAACACCGGACGCGCATACCAAAGCGCACAAATACTGGCCGGTCGTGAACCGGGTGGATAACGTCTACGGCGATCGCAATCTGTTTTGCGCGTGTGTGCCAGTGGATGATTACCGCTAATAAACACCCCCCACCCTTGTAGGAGCTGGCTTGCCAGCGATGGTGGGTCAGCTGAATGGATGTCACCTGACACACCATCGCCAGCCAGCCGGCTCCTACAGTGGGGTTGCTCCAGGCGAAAAAAATGCCGCACAAGAGAGCGGCATTTTTGTTCAGCTGAGCGGCTTATTCCGATGCAACTGCGTTCTTTGCCAGAATTGCATTAGCCAGTTCCATGTCCGTGGCCTGCAGGCCCGGATTGTCGGCGCGAACTTTTTGCATCGCCGATTCCAGATAAGGGCCGCGAATACTGCCGTCACTGGCAACAAAACTACCGGCATCGTCCTGCGCAGCAATGATCAGCTTGTGATCCTTGAATGTCAGGTAAGTCGAACCTGTCGTCGCTCCGGACGAAATGACGTTTCGCCAGAAGCTGTCGGCCATCGCCGAACCGACGGGAAGTGACAGCAAAGCAAGGGTAGCGACAGCAACTTTGAAACGCATAGGGTGACTCCACTGGGTGATCTAAGACGTTAGATGGCCAAGTACCCAACTGAGTTCCCCGCTGGTCATTCAGTCGTTTCGACTTGCAAAACCACGCCCTGCTGACTGATGACCCGAACTCGACTGCCAACGGCGGCGTCTGGCCCTCGGGCCATCCACACACCATCTGCCACTTTGATCTTACCGCGCCCGTCGATAATCGCTTCGTGCACCACAAAGGTTTTACCAATCAGTTCCTGACCTCTCAGGTTGAGGTTCGGCTCATCGCTCTGACGTACTGCTTTGCGTTGGCGTCTCCACCAGTAAAGCGCGGTCGAGATCGATAGCAGCCCGAAGAACAGAAGCTGCAATTCCCAGGACATCTCGGGCAGCACAAACGTCAGCACGCCAACTGCGGCGGCTGCCATGCCGATCCACAGTAAATAACCACCGGCACCGAATACTTCAAGGATCAGCAGTATCGTGCCCAAGGCAAGCCAGTCCCAGTACGACAGATTTTGCAGGAATGCCCACATAACGTGCCTCAGGCTTTCTTATCGAAGGTGGCTTTGACGATTTCACCAATCCCGCCGACTGCACCGATCATTGAGCTGGCTTCCAACGGCATCAGGATCACTTTGCTGTTGTTGGCCGAGGCGAGTTTGCCCAGCGCATCGATGTACTTTTGCGCGACGAAATAATTGACTGCTTGCACATTGCCGCCGGCAATCGCTTCGGACACCACCTTGGTGGCTTGCGCTTCGGCTTCGGCCTGTCGCTCGCGGGCCTCCGCTTCAAGGAAGGCTGCCTGTCGGCCACCTTCAGCTTCGAGGATCTGCGCCTGTTTTTTGCCCTCGGCGGTCAGAATCGCCGCAGCACGCAGGCCTTCGGCTTCGAGGATCTGCGCCCGCTTGATCCGCTCGGCTTTCATTTGCCCCGACATGGCGGCCATCAGATCGGCAGGCGGGCTGATGTCCTTGATCTCGATCCGGGTAATCTTGATGCCCCACGGCGCCGTCGCTTCATCAACGGTGCGCAGTAACTTTTCGTTGATCCCGTCGCGCTGGCTGAGCATCGCGTCCAGCTCCATGGAGCCGAGCACGGTACGGATATTGGTTTGCAACAGGTTGCGAATCGCGTGTTCGAGGTTGTTTACCTCATAGGCAGCCTGCGCAGTGTTGACCACCTGGAAAAAGCAGACAGCGTCGATCTGTACGGTCGCGTTGTCGGCGGTGATGACTTCCTGCGGTGGAATGTCCAACACGCTTTCCATCACGTTGATCTTGCGGCCGATGCGGTCCATGACCGGGATGATGATGTTCAAGCCAGGTTTGAGCGTGTTGGTGTAGCGCCCGAAACGCTCCACGGTCCATTGATAACCCTGAGGCACAACCTTGAAACCCATGAACAGAATGGCGAGCACGAGGCCGACAAACAGCAATAGCACACTTCCGATTTGCATAACGAATCCCTGATAATCCATGAAATGGGGACGGCAGAGTGTAGCGATGCAAGGCGCAGATAAGAACTGCTTGTCGGCTACCGAATCATCAAGCGACATAAAGGCTTCATTTCTGTTCACTCTGAGGCGTCACCCGCAGCACCTCCTCAATCGTCGTCAAACCTGCGGCGACTTTCTGCGCGCCCGATAGCCGCAGGCTACGCATGCCTTCCTTGAACGCTTGGCGACGGATGGCCGTCAGATCAGTGTCGGGGTTGATCAGCGCTTTAACGCCGTCGGTCAGTTGCATGATTTCGTACACCCCGGCGCGACCGCGATAGCCGGTGTCGCGACATTCCACGCAACCGATGGCGCGTTGGGCATTGGTCGGCAATGGCGCCTGCCAGGGTCGGGTCAGGGTTTGCCAGTCATCTTCACCCAGCTTCAGAGGCGCTTTGCAGTGTGGGCACAGCGTGCGGACCAGCCGCTGAGCCATCACCCCCAGCACGGTGGCCTTGATCAGGTAATGCGGCACGCCGAGTTCCAGCAGGCGGCTGATGGCACTGGGCGCATCGTTGGTGTGCAGCGTCGACAGCACCAGGTGACCGGTAAGCGCGGCTTGAATGGCCATTTCCGCAGTCTCGAGATCACGTATCTCACCGATCATGATGATGTCAGGGTCCTGCCGCATCAGCGCGCGAACACCGGCGGCAAAGGTCAGGTCGATATTGTGCTGGACCTGCATCTGATTGAATGCCGGCTCGACCATCTCGATCGGGTCCTCGATGGTGCAGAGATTGACCTCCGGCGTCGCCAGTTTTTTCAGCGTGGTGTACAGCGTGGTGGTCTTGCCTGAACCGGTTGGCCCGGTGACCAGAATGATGCCGTTGGGCTGGCGGGTCATGTCCTGCCAGCGTCTGAGATCCTCAGCGGAAAAACCAAGCTGGTCGAAATCCTTGAGCAGCACTTCCGGGTCGAAGATCCGCATGACCATTTTTTCGCCGAACGCCGTCGGCAGTGTCGACAGTCGCAGCTCTACCTCGCCGCCATGCGGGGTCTTGGTTTTGACCCGGCCGTCCTGGGGTTTGCGCTTTTCCGCGACGTTCATTCGGCCGAGGCTTTTCAGGCGACTGACAATAGCCATGGTCACCTGCGGCGGGAATTGATAAACGTTGTGCAGCACGCCGTCGATACGGAAACGCACTGTGCCCTGCTCACGGCGCGGTTCGATGTGGATATCGCTGGCGCGTTGCTGGAAGGCGTACTGGAACAGCCAGTCAACGATGTTGACGATGTGCGCATCGTTGGCATCTGGCTCCTGATCGCTGGCGCCGAGGTTGAGCAGCTGTTCGAAATTGCCAAGGTTGTTGCTCTGCTGATCGGCATTGGTCGCGCCAGTAACCGATTTGGCCAGGCGGAAGAACTCCACGCTGAAGCGCTGAATGTCCACCGGGTTGGCGACTACGCGCTTGATGGGCAGCTTCAGCACGTGCGTCAGATCCACTTCCCACGCGTTCACGTAAGGTTGGGCGCTGGCCACGGTCACTGCGTCGCGGTCAACCGACACAGCCAGAATCTTGTGCCGCTGCGCGAAGGCGTAGGACATCAGGGGCGTTACTGCCGCCACGTTGATTTTCAGCGGATCGATGCGCAAGTAAGGCTGACCTGCCTGTTGCGACAACCACAGGGTCAGGCTTTCGAGATCGAGGTGTTTGCCGGGACGGCTGAGGTCGTCCAGTTGCTGGCTGGCGATGAACTCCAGCGGATGCATCTGGCCGTTGGCGGCGTGACGGCGGCGCGCATTGAGGGCGTGCTCGGCTGAATCCTGGCTGATAAAGCCTTGCGCAACCAGCTCGCGCAATAACTCGTTGAGATCCAGCCAGCGGTCCTGAATGGCAAGTTGAACGGACATGCGGGCTCCTCAAGAACAACAGTTCGCAAAGGATAGTCGCGCAGTCGCCGACCGTTGGGCCACTACCCGACGAAGCCGTGTCGGGATTAGTCAGCCAGCTTGTGCGGTGTTCGCTTTTTGTTGGGAGGGTTCGCCTCCGTAGGGGTTCGAAAGGCTCCCCAAACCAGCCAATGCGCTAAATCCGATAAGTCGCATTCACCGATTTTGGGGTCCGTCGGATCGCCCCGGGGCAAGCCCCTCACCACAGGTTGTTACATACGCAGCAGCATCTTCCACGCACGATTCTGATAAACCGCGATCGCTTGCTGCTTGCGTGCATCCAGCGATTCGTCGGTGATCGGCTCGTTCGCCAGTTGCGCAAGCTGCTTGAGCTCGCCGAACAGACGATCCATTTCCGGGATGTCCAGCACGCCACGAGCGTGGTGTAGCCAGGACTGAATGCGTTCGATGCGCGGCAATTGCTCGGCCAGGTCTTCCGGCTGTTGCTGATAGCGCTGCAGTTGCAACGACGTGGCTTCCTCACCCAGCAGTCGTGGCAACCAGCTGCCCAGTTGTGCTGCGCCCTGGCGATTGCCACGCACATTACGATCGGCTGCCCAGATGCGGGCCAGCAACCAGCGCGAGCAGTTCAGGGAAAACAGACCCCAGCGCGGGTCTTCGAGTTCTTCGAGGAACTGCTCGGGCGCCGCTTTGCGCACGTCTTCGTCATCCAGACCGGCCAGCACCAGCGGGCGCCAGTCTTCGAGCAGCGCATCCAGCGCAACCCGCAGATCGTGCGTCGACTGGCGTGGTGCGGCTTGCCCGAGGCTGCTCAGCAAGGCGCGCATTTCGGCGAGGTTTTCCACCCAATCCAGCAACAGTCGCCAGTGGCCGTTGAAACGGTATTGCTCGGCCAGACGCTGGCTGCTGCCGAGCAAGTGCCAGCTCAGCGCGGCGAACGCGTCGTCCAGCGGTGTTTCGGCAGTGATCTGCGGGGCTGGCAGGCTCAAGGAATAGCTATTGGCGTCGTACAAGCGATAACCGCGTTCGGCCTTGCTGATGTCACACGGCATCAGCGCCAAGGTTGCGGCCAGCTCGGCGGCCAGTTCCAGCAGGGCGGCCGGCTCGCCTTCGCGCAGTTCCAGCTCCAGCTCGCAGATTTCTTCTTTCTGTTTGCCGACGATCACGTGGCCCAAATCCAGTGCGGCTTCGATCACCACTTTGGTCTTGCCACGGCCCCAGGCGATTTCGGCGCGTTCGCGGACGAAATCGGTGGTGAAGATCGGCTTCAGGGTTTTCTTGTCCAGCTCGGCCAGTTCTTCCGGCCAGCATTCGCCGTCGAGTTTTTTTACGTCGAGCTTGGCTTTGGGCAGGTTCCAGTCGTATTCGTTACGCTCGGACAAACCGGCGACGCTCTGGCCGCGGGTCTTCAACGTCTGAATCACTTCTTCGCCGTCGCGGCGCAGGCGCAGGGCGACCTTGGCGCGGGCCAGATCGCGCTCAGGCGTGTCGAAATACTGGTTCATCAGTTCACGGCGTTCCCAGCCACTTTTGTTGCGTTTTTTCAGCAATGGATGCTCGCGCAGAGCGGCGAGGGTTTCGCGGCTGACGCGGAGTTTGATTTCAGTTTCTTTTTGCATGGCCGGAAAATCCAGAATCGGGAGCGCAGCCGGGGGAATGTGTGGCTGCCAAGGCCGTGCAGTGTACAGGACTGAGAGAGGGTAGGGTTTAACCGGCTCTGCGGCGGTTTATTCCTGTCGCCGGATGGTTCTATGATGGTCTTCAATTCGGGAGTTGGAGTCAGCGATGCCTTTACCATCCATGAAAGATCAGTTCGCTGCGCTGATCGCCGCACCGTCCGTCAGCTGTACGCAGGCCAGCCTCGATCAGACCAATCGGCCAGTCATTGATCTGCTGGCAACCTGGCTCGGCGATCTGGGTTTTGCCTGCGATATCCAGCAGGTCAGCCCGGGTAAATTCAATCTGCTCGCCAGTTTCGGTTCCGGCCCCGGCGGGCTGGTGCTGGCCGGTCACAGTGACACTGTGCCGTTCGATGGCGCATTGTGGCAGACCGATCCGCTGAAGCTGACTGAGGTGGATGGTCGCTGGGTCGGCCTGGGCAGTTGCGACATGAAGGGTTTTTTTGCGCTGGCGATCGAGGCTGTCCTGCCTTTGCTTGATCAGCCGTTCAAGCAGCCTCTGCTGATTCTCGCGACGTGTGACGAAGAAAGCTCGATGTCCGGCGCTCGTGCATTGGCCAAGGCTGGCCGGCCGTTGGGTCGAGCGGCGGTGATCGGAGAACCGACCGGGCTCAAGCCGATCCGCATGCACAAAGGCATCATGATGGAGCGCATCGACATTCTCGGTCAGAGCGGCCATTCCTCCGATCCGCGCTTGGGCCACAGCGCGCTCGAAGCCATGCACGATGCCATCGGTGAGCTGCGCGGCTTGCGGCTGTTATGGCAGCGCGAGTTTCGTAATCCACAGTTTGGCGTGCCGATGCCGACGATGAATTTTGGCTGCATCCATGGCGGCGACAACCCCAACCGTATCTGCGGCCAATGCTCGCTGGAGTTCGATCTGCGGCCCTTGCCGGGCATGGACCCGAACGCCTTGCGCGCCGAGATTCTGCAAAAACTCAAGCCGGTTGCCGAACGGCATCAGGTGAAGATTGAGTATGCGCCGCTGTTCCCTGAAGTGCCGCCGTTCGAGCAGGCCGAGGATGCCGAACTGGTGAGGGTCGCGGAAAAGCTCACCGGCCATCGCGCCGAAGCAGTGGCGTTCGGCACCGAAGCGCCTTATCTTCAGCACCTGGGCTGTGAAACCCTGGTGCTCGGCCCCGGCGATATCGCCTGCGCACACCAGCCGGGGGAATACCTGGAAATGTCACGTTTACAGCCTACGGTGCATCTACTACGGCAACTGATTGAACATTACTGCCAGACGCCGGCCACGACGCGAGTGCCAGGAATCTGAACATAACCCCCGGTGGGAGCGGGCTTGCTCGCGAAAGCGGTGTGACCGTCGACACTTATATGACTGACAAACCGCCTTCGCGAGCAAGCCCGCTCCCGCAGGGCCAACATTAAATTGCAGACGTCCCAACCCGTATTCATGAGGAGAGCGCGCGTGTCGCCAAGCCTGTTCCGACGATAACCATCAGCCCGCTGTGCGTTTCCCGTTTCGCCCATTTTTTGGCTGCTATTTATTACAGGCCCAGGTTCATGCCCGAATACGTTAATTGGCTTCGTCACGCTTCGCCTTACATCAACGCTCACCGCGATTGCACCTTCGTCGTCATGCTGCCCGGCGATGGCGTCGAGCATCCGAATTTCGGCAACATCGTCCATGACCTCGTGCTGCTGCACAGTCTGGGCGTGCGGCTGGTGCTGGTGCATGGTTCCCGTCCGCAGATTGAAACCCGCCTCGCCGCGCGCGGCCTTATCCCGCATTACCACCATGGCATGCGCATCACCGATGCCGCGACCCTTGAATGCGTGATCGACGCGGTCGGCCAGTTGCGTATCGCGATCGAGGCACGCCTGTCGATGGACATGGCTGCCTCGCCCATGCAGGGCTCGCGCCTGCGCGTGGCCAGCGGCAACCTGGTGACGGCGCGGCCGATCGGGGTGCTGGAAGGCGTGGATTATCACCATACCGGTGAGGTACGCCGGGTCGACCGCAAGGGTATCAATCGGCTGCTCGACGAGCGTTCCATTGTCCTGTTGTCGCCGCTGGGTTACTCGCCGACCGGCGAGATTTTCAACCTTGCGTGCGAAGACGTTGCTACCCGCGCGGCCATCGACCTGGGCGCTGACAAGCTGTTGCTGTTCGGCGCAGATCCGGGCTTGATCGACGAGAATGGTCGTCTGGTTCGCGAGCTGCGTCCGCAGCAGGTGCCAGCGCATCTGCAGCGCCTGGGCAGCAACTATCAGGCCGAGCTGCTGGATGCGGCTGCCGAGGCTTGCCGTGGCGGTGTGGCGCGCAGTCATATCGTCAGTTACGCCGAAGACGGCGCACTGCTGACCGAGCTGTTCACCCGCGACGGTGGCGGCACGCTGGTGGCGCAGGAGCAGTTTGAAGTGGTCCGGGAAGCGGCCATCGAAGACGTCGGCGGATTGCTCGATCTGATCAGTCCGCTGGAAGAGCAGGGCATTCTGGTGCGGCGTTCACGCGAGGTGCTGGAGCGTGAGATCGAACAGTTCAGTGTGGTCGAGCGCGAAGGCATGATCATCGCCTGCGCGGCGCTTTATCAGATTGCCGATTCGGACGCCGGCGAGCTGGCGTGCCTGGCGGTGAACCCGGAATACCGGCACGGCGCGCGGGGTGATGTGTTGCTCGAACGCATCGAAAGCCGTGCCCGGGCGCAAGGCTTGAACACCCTGTTCGTGCTCACGACCCGCACCGCTCACTGGTTCCGCGAGCGCGGGTTCGTGCCGAGCAGCGTCGAGCGCCTGCCGTCAGCGCGGGCCTCGCTCTACAACTATCAGCGCAATTCGAAGATTTTCGAAAAAACGCTGTAGCTTGAGGCTTGAGGCTTGAGGCTTGAGGCTTGAGGCTTGTGGCCTGTGGCTGAGTCTGAGTCTGAGGCTTTGTAATTTGTGGCGAGGGGGCTTGCCCCCGTTGGGCTGCGTAGCAGCCCTGAAACCTGCAGAAACCCAGCGAGGGCAAGCTCCCTTGCCACAGGTGTTCATCCTGTCTCCACCTTTCCCTGTTCTCAATAACCTCATCGTCATTCCAATCCTCTTCGCCATGCCACCCTCCAGCGAAACGCTGGTTCGCCGCGCCCCGGCAGCCCGCAGTGAGCTTTGTCGCGTGTATAGAAAAGTCAGTGAGCGCGATACAAAAACTGTAACAAATGGTCTGGATAGTGCGCGTCTGGTGGTCCCGAAGCCTTCCCTGGATTGATTTTGCTTAAAGCTGATCGATCTAAATAAGGACTAATAAAGACCATTTGGGACTGAGCTAATTCGCGAGACACGCACAGCGTTATCACTGGCTCTATTCCGAAAAGGTCTGAAGGATCGAACGGCTAAATCATTTGGTGTAGATCCGATGTAACCAGCCTGAAATTGTCCCCAATTCCGGGTATTAGACTATGGTCGTAGACATACACAGTTACGATTGACTTGAGAGTCACGCTGCGGCGCTAATCACCCATCTTAGGAATCCGGGGCACACGACCCAGGACCAAGAACACAAGAATTAGAAACGAGAGGAGCTAGATAATGAATAAATCCACCTTGGCCCTGGCCGTGGCCGTAGGGGTTATGGCGCAGCAGGCAGGCGCCGCCGGTTTTATCGAAGACAGCAAGGCTAGCGTCAGTTCGCGAACGATGTATTTCAACGCTGATAACCGTGATGGCGGGGCGGATCAGCGCGAGACAGCCCAGGGTTTCAAATTCGATTATCTCTCCGGCTTCACTCAAGGTGTCGTTGGTTTCGGTTTTGACGCACAGGCTCTCGTCGGGATTTACCTGGGTGGCGATAACAAGCATACCTATCCAAGCTCATTCTTCCCGAGTGAGTCCGGCAATTCGGCTGCCGACTCATGGAGCCGAGCAAACGGTAACGTCAAGGCGCGCTTCTCCAAGACTGAAGCCCACTATGGCGGCGCTCTGCAGCCGAACATGCCGATCCTGGTAGCAAACGACAGCCGTTTGCTGCCGCAAACCTTTGAAGGTGGCACCATCACCTCGAAGGAAATCGACAATGTGACATTCAACGTTGGTCAGTTGGAGCATGCATCGGGTCGCGCTTCCTCCAACTCGACGGGTCTGTCGGTGGCGGGTGCAACTCAGGAAAGCAATCAGTTCCGTTACGCGGGTGCTGACTGGAAGGTTACTAAAGATCTGACCCTGCAGGCTTACCACTCCAACCTGGAAAATTTCTACAAACAGACTTTCCTCGGTTTGACGCACGTTTTCCCGATCGCTGCTAATCAGTCCTTCAAGACCGACCTGCGCTATTTCGACAGCAGTTCCGATGGTAAGAACGGCGACGCTGGCTACGCGTTCAACAACAACGGTGGTTATGCTAAGACCGCTGGCGAAGTCGACAACAAAACCTGGAGTGCGATCTTCACCTACACGCTGGGTGGAAGTGCTTTCCTGTTGGGTCATCAGCAAGTCGGGGATGATGGCGGCTTCGTTTATTTGAACCAAGGCAGCGTCACCAACGACGGCGGTCGTAGTGAGGAAGCAGGCGGTGCGAGCTTCTACCTGTTTACTGATGCCATGATCAACGGCTTCGTTCGCGCTGGTGAAAACACTACTTTCGGTCAATACACCTATGACTTCGCTTCACTGGGTGTTCCAGGCCTCAAAGCATCTGCCGCTTACTTGCGTGGCGACGATATCAAATCGCGGACCGTGGGCGGCCCGGATGCCACTGAGTGGGAGCGTGACCTGCGTGTCGATTACGTGATTCAAACGGGCGCGTTGAAAGGTTTCGGGACCACGGTCCGTCACGGTACGTATCGTGGCGACGCTCCCAACATTGCGGCGGCGGACCAAACCCGTGTGATCTTCAACTACACCTACAGCTTCATGTAAAAAACCAATCAAAGCCTCGCCTGCCGGCGGGGCTTTTTTTTGCGTGGATTTTTATATTCCTAAAAGGTTTATATATCTAATTTTTTATTCTTTTTAGTTTCTGTCCGGCAGTACTAAAGTGAGCCTCGTCTGCGGGATCGGGGATGCGCCCACTCTCCGGATCTGCCCGACTCACATTGATGGTTCAGAAACTGACGTCAGGGCCGATACCCCCTGTCCGGGCGCGCTGGAGCAGTGCAATCCTATATTCCGAAAAGAAATTAAAAATGCTGACATAGATTTTTTTGGGTTTATCATGCGCGCCCCTCAGATGGCGGGCCCTTGGCTACATACGCACAAGGGCGATGCGCTCATTGCGCGAATCAGGATTTGGGGCAGTCGACCCCGGGCCGGTTACACAAGAATCAGAGAACGATAGGAGCGAAACACATGAACAAGTCCACCTTGGCCCTGGCTGTGGCTGTAGGGGTTATGGCGCAGCAGGCAGGCGCCGCCGGTTTTATCGAAGACAGCAAGGCCACGTTGGGGCTGCGCAACTTCTACATCAATACCGATAACCGTGATGGTTCTGGCGCGAACAAGAACGAAGAATGGGGCCAGGGCTTCGATCTGCGTTTCATCTCAGGGTACACCCAAGGCACGGTCGGCTTCGGTATCGATGCGATCGGCCTGCTGGGCGTGCGTCTGGATTCGGGCGGCGGAACTAACGGGGCCAGCAATAACTCGTACGGCGGCACGGTTTTCCCAAGCGAGTCCAACGGTGAAGCGGTTGATAACTTCTCCAGCCTGGGCCTGACGGCAAAAGCCAAGATATCTCAGACCGAGTTGAAACTGGGCACACTGCAGCCGAAGAACCCGGTTATCGCAACCAACGATGGTCGTCTGCTGCCACAAACCTGGCAGGGCGGTCAGATCACATCCGGCGAAATCAAGGACCTGACCCTGGTCGGCGGCCAGATCGAATCCGTGAAGGGGCGTAACTCCAGCAACAACGAGCAGATGAGCATCGGTGGTGCCAACGCACGTACCATCAGCGGCCGTGACAGCAACAAGTTCATTTATGCCGGTGGTGACTACAAAATCACCAAGGACCTGACTGCTCAGTACTACTACGGCAACCTGGAAGACTTCTACAAGCAGCACTTCCTGGGTCTGGTACACAATTGGGCGATCGGTCCAGGTGTCTTGAAGTCGGATTTGCGCTACTTCAACAGCTCTGACGACGGCGCCAACGGTCACGATCCGCTTTACTACAGCTCGGGCAACTACAGCAGCACATCGAACGGTAAAGGCAAAGTCGACAATAATCTGTACAGCGGTCTGTTCCTGTACACCGTTGCCGGTCATACCTTTGGTGGTGGTTATCAGGTCAGCAATGGCAGCAGCGACTTCCCTTGGTTGAACCAGGGCGACGGTTCGTCTAACTACACCATCACCGACATGCAAATCCAGAAGTTCGGCCGTGCCGGCGAGCGCACCTGGCAAGCACGCTACTCGTACGACTTCGCTAAAGTCGGCGTGCCTGGCCTGACTGCCGGTCTGGTGTATCTGCGTGGCGATGACATCGATACTCGCGCCAACTCCGCGCCGGCTGGCAACAACGCCTCCGAGTGGGAACGCGACCTGACTGTGGGTTACGTCGTGCCGCAAGGCCCACTGAAGAACGTTGGCGTCATGTGGAAAAACGCTACCTGGCGCACCAACATCCCGGGCGTTCGCTCCCAGGACGAAAACCGCCTGATTCTCAGCTATTCGATTCCGCTGTTGTAACAGCACTCCTGTCATCGTAAAAAGCCCCGCTCGGCGGATACGTCAGGCGGGGCTTTTGTGTTTTCGAAACAAGTTGATCCTGTTTTTAATATTTACAAAAGATCTAACCAAATCGATATTTATTCTTTTTAATTGCTAATGAATGCGGGCACAGTGAGTTCAAACAGTACTCACAGGAGCAGTATCATGAGCCTCAGACTGGGCGACACCGCCCCCGACTTTGAACAGGATTCCAGCGCCGGTACCCTTCGTTTTCACGAATGGCTGGGCACTAGCTGGGGAGTGCTGTTTTCTCACCCCGCCGACTTTACGCCGGTGTGCACCACCGAACTGGGGTTTACCGCCAAGCTCAAGGACGAATTCGCCCAGCGCGGAGTCAAGGCCATTGCCCTATCGGTGGATCCAGTGGACTCGCACCACCGATGGATCGAGGACATCAACGAAACTCAGGGCACCGCTGTCAACTTTCCGATCCTCGCGGATGCCGATCGCAAAGTCTCGGACCTCTATGACCTGATTCATCCAAACGCCAACGACACCCTCACCGTGCGTTCGCTCTTTGTGATCGACCCGAACAAGAAGATCCGGTTGACCATCACGTACCCCGCCAGCACCGGACGCAACTTCCATGAAATCCTGCGAGTCATCGACTCGTTACAGTTGACCGACAATTACAAAGTCGCCACGCCAGCCAACTGGCAGGACGGTGATGACGTGGTGATTGTGCCGTCGCTCAAAGATGAAGATGAGATCAAACAACGCTTCCCCAAGGGCTATCGCGCGGTGAAACCCTACCTGCGCCTCACGCCTCAACCGAACCGCTAACTGATGCTGTAGGAGCCGGCTTGCTGGCGATCCACGCGCTTTGGTGTATCAGGTACACCCACATCGCTGGCAAGCCAGCTCCTGCGCCATCCGCGTTCAATGATATTCAAGCAGAGACTTTCAGGCCGTTTCGACGGCCTTTTTTTATGAGCAAAATGCAGCGAATTGCATAGAACAAAAAAGAATAATCAAATGATTAAACATGATTTATAGATATATCAATCGGCTGGTAAGGTCTTTCCATCGAAGCGAGATCGCACACTGCGAATCGCTGCACCGTTCAAGGAATATCTGAATGTTGGTCGTCTCTCTCGGTGGCAGTCCCAGCCAGCGCTCGCGCTCCGGGGTGCTGCTGGAACGCTCGCAACGCTGGTTGCAGGAGCAAGGTGTGGAAGTGGTCAGTTACCGGATACGGGACTTTCCGGCCGAAGACTTGCTACACGCACGCTTCGACAGCCCGAAAGTCATCGACCTGCTGCAACAAATTGAAAATGCCGACGGCGTGGTGATCGCCACGCCGGTCTACAAGGCCTCATTCTCCGGTGCCCTGAAGACCTTGCTGGACTTGCTGCCTGAACGCGCACTGGCGCACAAAGTGGTGTTGCCCATCGCTACCGGTGGCAGCATCGCTCACATGCTCGCGGTCGATTACGCGCTCAAACCGGTGTTGTCGGCGTTGAAAGCTCAGGAAATGCTCCACGGCATTTTTGCCGTCGACAGCCAGATCGCTTACGGCGAAGGCAGCGCGCAGGCGCAACTGGCCCCGGAGCTGGAACAACGCCTGAACGAATCCCTGGACCTGTTTTTAAGCGCCATGGCCCGACGGCCGAAACCGCTTGATCCGAATGTGTTGAACGAACGTTTGTTAAGTGCCCGCTGGAGTATTTGAGCCAGCATTCAAGCCACACCCGAATTTGAAATACTCATCTTACTCGCCCGCTAACGGGCAAGCAGGTGCAGCCAATACCCAACTGCAAAAAGGAGAGCGCTATGCGCACTGTCATTTTGCGTCGTGGTCTGGTCGCTCTGTTTGCTGCGGCTGTGTCCTTCGGCGCCATTACTCAAGCTCAGGCCGAGACGTTGCGAATCGGTTATCAAAAGTACGGCACTCTGGTGCTGCTCAAAGCCAAAGGCACCCTGGAAAAACGTCTCGCCGCGCAAGGCGTGGACGTCAAATGGACTGAGTTCCCCGGCGGCCCGCAATTGCTTGAAGGCCTGAACGTCGGCTCCATCGATTTTGGCGTCACCGGCGAAACGCCTCCGGTGTTTGCCCAGGCGGCTGGTGCGGATCTGCTCTACGTGGCGTACGAACCGCCGGCACCGCACAGTGAAGCGATCCTGGTGCCGAAGGATTCACCGATCAAATCGGTGCAAGAACTCAAAGGTAAGAAGGTCGCCCTGAACAAAGGCTCCAACGTGCACTACCTGCTGGTGCGGGCGCTGGAAGATGCCGGGCTCAAATACAGCGACATCCAGACCGTTTTCCTGCCTCCCGCCGATGCGCGTGCTGCCTTTGAGCGTGGCAGCGTAGACGCCTGGGTAATCTGGGACCCGTACCAGGCCGCCGCCGAACAGCAGCTGCAGGCGCACGCCTTGCGCGACGGCAAAGGCATCGTCGACAACCATCAGTTCTACCTCGCGACCAAACCCTACGCACAGAAAAATCCTCAGGTGATTCAGACCCTGGTGGAAGAAGTGCGCGCCGTCGGCGAGTGGGCCCAGGCCAACCCTGAAGACGTCACCCGTCAGGTCGCGCCATTGCTTGGCCTGCCGGCGGACATCACTCTCACCTCGATGAAACGTCAGGGCTTCGGTGCCGTGTTCCTGACCCCGGAAGTGGTCGCCGCGCAACAGAAAATCGCCGACAGCTTCTATCAGCTCAAGCTGATTCCGAAGCCGCTCAGCATCAAAGACGTGATCTGGACGCCACCGGCCGCCGTTGCGCAAAGCTCAGCGACCAAAGCTCAGTAAGCAAAGCCCCGTCATTCGATTCCCCAAGGAGACCACTCCATGAGCCTCAATATTTTCTGGTTCCTGCCTACCCACGGCGATGGCCATTACCTCGGCACTTCAGAGGGCGCGCGCGCCGTCGACCACGGTTACTTGCAACAGATCGCGCAAGCGGCTGATCGCTTGGGTTTTGGCGGAGTGCTGATCCCCACGGGCCGCTCCTGCGAAGATTCGTGGCTGGTCGCCGCGTCGCTGATTCCAGTGACTCAGCGCCTGAAGTTTCTGGTCGCGTTGCGCCCCGGGATCATTTCCCCGACGGTCGCTGCGCGTCAGGCGGCCACGCTGGATCGCCTGTCCGGTGGCCGCGCGTTGTTCAACCTGGTCACCGGCGGTGATCCGGAAGAACTGGCCGGCGACGGTTTGTTCCTGACGCACGAAGAACGTTATCAAGCCTCGGTGGAATTCACCCGCATCTGGCGCCGCGTGCTGGAAGGTGAAACCGTCGATTACGACGGTCAGCACATCAGCGTGAAAGGCGCCAAGCTGCTCTATCCGCCGATCCAGCAACCGCGTCCGCCGCTGTACTTTGGCGGCTCCTCGGAAGCGGCCCAGGATCTGGCGGCAGAGCAAGTGGAGATGGTCCTGACCTGGGGCGAACCGCCGGCCGCCGTTGCGGAGAAAATCGAACAGGTGCGTGCCAAGGCCGCCAAGCTCGGTCGCACTGTGCGCTTCGGCATTCGTCTGCATGTGATCGTTCGTGAAACCAATGCCGAAGCCTGGCAAGCGGCGGATCGCCTGATTTCTCATCTGGATGACGACACCATCGCCCGCGCCCAGGCGTCACTGGCACGGTTCGATTCGGTCGGCCAGCAACGCATGGCGGCGCTGCACGGCGGCAGTCGCGACAACCTCGAAGTCAGTCCCAACCTGTGGGCCGGCGTCGGCCTGGTGCGCGGTGGTGCCGGTACGGCATTGGTCGGCGATGGCCCGACCGTGGCCGCTCGCGTAAAGGAATACGCAGACCTGGGCATCGATACCTTCATCTTCTCCGGTTATCCGCACCTGGAAGAGTCGTACCGGGTCGCCGAGCTGCTGTTCCCGCACCTCGACATCGAGCGCCCGCAGCTGCCGCAAGGCGCCAACTACGTCAGCCCGTTCGGTGAGATGGTCGCCAACGACATTCTCCCCAAAGCCGCGTCGCAGAGCTGAGGCGCGTCATGAAGAAAATCATCCACAGCCTTGCGCCCTGGGCGTTGCCGGTTTTGCTGCTGGCGGTGTGGCAGCTGTCGGTGTCGGCGGGCTGGCTGTCGACCCGGATTTTGCCGGCGCCGATCGCGGTGATCGAAGCCGGTATCAGCCTGGTGCAGAGCGGCGAAATCTGGACGCATCTGGCGATCAGTGGCTGGCGTGCGGCGCTGGGTTTTACCATTGGCGGCAGCCTCGGCCTGGTGCTGGGTTTCATCACCGGCCTGTCGAAATGGGGTGAACGCCTGCTCGACAGCTCGGTGCAGATGATCCGCAACGTTCCGCACCTGGCGCTGATTCCGCTGGTGATTTTGTGGTTCGGCATCGACGAGTCGGCGAAGATTTTTCTGGTGGCGCTGGGTACGTTGTTTCCGATCTACCTCAACACTTACCACGGCATTCGCAACGTTGATCCGGCGCTGGTGGAGATGGCGCGCAGTTACGGCTTGTCCGGATTCAGCCTGTTCCGCCAAGTGATTTTGCCGGGTGCGTTGCCTTCGATTCTGGTCGGCGTACGTTTCGCCCTGGGCTTTATGTGGCTGACGCTGATCGTCGCGGAAACCATTTCCGCAAGCTCTGGCATCGGCTATCTGGCCATGAATGCCCGAGAGTTCTTACAGACGGATGTGGTGGTGCTGGCGATTCTTCTGTACGCGGTGCTCGGCAAGCTGGCCGACCTTGCGGCCCGTGGTCTGGAGCGTGTCTGGTTGCGCTGGCATCCGGCGTATCAGGTTGCCAAGGGAGGTGTCGAATGACGGCTCAACAACCCCCACGTCTATTGCGCGGGATACCGCTGGCGGTGCGCAAACTGCAAAAAACCTTTGGCTCGCGACAGGTGTTGCGCGGCATCGATTTGCACATTCCGGCCGGTCAATTTGTGGCCGTGGTCGGTCGCAGCGGTTGTGGCAAAAGCACGTTGCTGCGCTTGCTCGCCGGGCTTGATAAACCTAGTGGTGGTGAATTGCTCGCGGGCTCCGCCGCGTTGACTGACGCGCGCGAAGAGACGCGGCTGATGTTCCAGGAAGCGCGGCTGCTGCCGTGGAAAAAAGTCATCGACAACGTCGGTCTCGGCTTGTCCGGGAACTGGCGGCCGCAAGCGCTGGAAGCCTTGGAATCAGTCGGTCTGGCGGATCGCGCCAACGAGTGGCCGGCGGCACTCTCCGGTGGGCAGAAGCAGCGTGTGGCGCTGGCCCGCGCGTTGATTCATCAGCCGCGCTTGCTGCTGCTGGACGAGCCCTTGGGCGCACTGGATGCGCTGACTCGAATTGAAATGCAGCAACTGATCGAGCGGCTGTGGCAGAAGCACGGTTTCACCGTGTTGCTGGTGACCCACGACGTCAGTGAAGCGGTGGCGATTGCCGATCGGGTGATCCTGATCGAAGAGGGCGAAGTCGGCCTCGACTTGCACGTAGAACTGCCGCGCCCCCGAGTGCGTGGCTCTCATCGACTGGCGACGCTGGAAACCGAAGTGCTCAACCGCGTCCTCGCATTACCCGGCCAACCGCCGGAACCGGAACCCGTTTCACCCCTGCCCACGCAGTTGCGTTGGGCGCAATAGAAGCAGCGGCAAGTTGCAAGCTTCAAGCTGCAAGTGGATTGGATTGCTTTTACTTGCAGCTTGAGGCTTGCCACTTGCATCTCATGTCGACCTTAGGAGAAATCGTATGACGATCAAAGCCATTAACGTTCGTAACCAGTTCAAAGGCCACATCAAGGAAATCGTGCTGGGTGACGTGCTCTCGGAAATCGACGTGCAGACCGCCTCGGGCATCGTCACTTCAGTGATTACCACGCGCTCGGTGAAGGAGTTGGAGCTGGTGGTCGGTAGCGAGGTGATTGCGTTTGTGAAATCCACCGAAGTGTCGATCGCCAAGTTGTGATCCATGCGCCACCTATAGCCCCGAACGGCACAAGCCTTTCGGGGTTTTTTTATGCGTGTGAACAGGTCATGTCAGCGGCGCGGCCATCGCGAGCAGGCTCGCTCCCACAGGGATTTTTGTCGTACTCAAATGCTTTGTTCGCCGAAGATCCACTGTGGGAGCGAGCCTGCTCGCGATGACGCCGTAGGAGCCGCCACGCAGATCAGGTTGAAACCGTGCGCTTTGGCAGATACGGCGGCAGATAGAGCCCAAGGTACGCATCAAACACCCGCATCCCTTCTTCTGCCATGCGCGGGGTAATCTGTCCGTGCTGCTGCACCGAGCGCGCGTACACCCGATCCCCTAGCTCCATGGCCAGCGCAAACACATCGACATCGGTCGGCAGTTTCGGCAGTTCGAAATGGTGATCGAACAGCTTGTGCATCAAATCGCCCAGTTCAATGTCGTGCTGACGGTCGGCCTGAGTCACTTCGGTCAAGCCATGCTGGGCGAGGATCAACTGCCGCGCGGCGGCATCTCCTTCGTAAATCTCCAGCATGCGCTGTTCGACCAGGCGCGAGAGGTCGTGCCAGTTGCGCAGCGCATCGTGATCGATGGGTGCTTGCAGACAGGCGCGGAAAGCGCCGTGAACGTCGGCGGTCAGCGCTTCGAGCAGGGCCGGAACGCTCGCGAAAAAGTGGTAGACGGAGGAGGGCGGAATCTCCGCGCGCTCGGCTACGCTGTAAATCGACAGGCTGGCCACGCCCTCGGCCGCCAGCAGCGTGCGCGCGGCGTCGAGTATCGAATCGATCCGCGCCTGACTGCGGGCGCGGGGTTTGCGAACGGTGGCGATGCGCGTCATTGGAGACTCCTGCGGGGGCAGGGGGCATTGTACGCAGAGCGCAGAGATGTTCCACATCCCCTGTGCCGGGGGGTCTTATTGGTGAAGGGGTTTCGCTGTGGTGAGGGAGTTCTTTGTGGTGAGGGGGGTTCGCTGTAGTGAGGAGTTCTTTGTGGTGAGGGGGTCTACCTGTGGCGAGGGGGTTTACCCCCGTAGGAGTGCGCAGCGCTCCCTCTATAGTCCATTCTGGTCAGTCAGGCATACCGCGTTGACTGTTCATGGGAGCGCTGCGCACTCCAACGGGGGTAAAGCCCCTCGCCACAGGGATTGAGTGCTGACCATGGTTAGAAGGTCTATCTGAGCCATAAAAAAACGCCGCAGGCTGTGAGGCCGGCGACGTTCTTTTTTACTGCACCCGCTTACACGGTGTGCAGGTACCAGTTGTATTCAAGGTCGGAGATGGAGTGTTCGAACTCCTCCAGCTCACTTTCCTTGCAGGCCACGAAGATATCGATGTATTTCGGATCGATATATTTGGCCATGACTTCGCTGTCGTCCAGCTCGCGCAATGCGTCGCGCAGGTTGTTCGGCAGGCTCTGCTCGTTCTGCTCGTAGCTGTTGCCTTCAACCGGTGCCCCCGGCTCGATCTTGTTGGTCAGACCGTGGTGCACGCCTGCCAGAACCGAAGCCATCAGCAGATACGGGTTGGCGTCAGCGCCGGCCACACGGTGCTCGATACGCACAGCGTCCGAGGAACCGGTCGGCACGCGGATCGCCACCGTGCGGTTATCCAGGCCCCAGCACGGCGAGTTCGGCACATAGAACTGTGCGCCGAAACGACGGTAGGAGTTGACGTTCGGGCAGAGAAAAGCCATCTGCGCGGGCAGGGTCTCGAGCACACCGCCGATCGCGTGACGCAGTGCGGCGTTCTGCTCGGGATCCTCGCTGGCAAAAATATTTTTGCCTTCTTTATCAAGAATCGAAATGTGTACGTGCAGACCATTGCCGGCCTGGCCCGGGTAAGGCTTGGCCATGAAAGTGGTGTCCATTTCATGGTCGTAGGCAATGTTCTTGATCAGACGCTTGAGCAGTACCGCGTAGTCGCACGCCTTGATCGGGTCGGCGACGTGGTGCAGGTTCACTTCGAACTGCGCCGGGGCACTTTCCTTGACGATTGCGTCGGCAGGTATGCCTTGCTCTTTGGCACCTTCCAGAATGTCCTGGAGGCAGTCGACGTATTCGTCGAGGTCGTCGATCAGGTAGACCTGAGTCGAATGCGGGCGCTTGCCGGATACCGGCGAGCGTGGCGGCTGCGGACGACCGTTCACGTTTTCCTGGTCGATCAGGTAAAACTCCAGCTCGAACGCGGCGCAGATGGTCAAGCCCATCTCGTCGAACTTACGAACGACATTGGCCAGCACTTCCCGCGGGTCAGCGAAGAACGGCTGGCCTTCAAGTTCGTGCATGGTCATCAACAGTTGCGCGGTAGGGCGCTTCTGCCAAGGTTCATTGCACAGAGTGTCGGGGATTGGATAGCAGATACGGTCAGCATCGCCGATGTCCAGACCCAGGCCGGTGCTTTCCACCGTCGAGCCATTGATATCCAGAGCAAATAGGGAGGCCGGCAGGTTGATGCCTTTCTCGTAAACCTTGTGGAGACTGGTGCGTTCGATGCGCTTGCCGCGCACCACACCATTCATATCCGCAATCAGAAGGTCAACGTACAGAACCTCAGGATGTTCCTTAAGGAACGCGTTCGCTTCGTTAAGCTGAACGGCACGCGGGGGTACCGACATGATGCAACACCTTTGTTGTTAAAAATATCAATCATTGATCTCTTCGGGTTTCAGTCAACCCGAACGGCATGCCGAAGTCAAGCGAGGCCTTTTTTGCCCTAAAAAAGCGCTCACAGGGCAATTTTGAGGCACTTTGGGGCGTTTTTATGTCATTGAGCGCTTTGCCGGCTGCGGGCTTGAGCGGGCCGTGTTGTATTTTTTACGGGGGTGTTGTGTAAAAAAATGAACAAGGCTAAGCTCCGATTCAAACCCATAACAGCAATAATACCGGGGTGCTTCATGTCTCGCCTGCCGTTGATCGGCGTCACCTCCTGCCCGCTGCAGGGCTTTGTGCCGGCAGCGTCCGATATTCTGGACGGGCTCGATGGCAGTCTGGTTACCGGCGCTTCTTCCAATATAGAACTCTTTTTCGAGCACGGCTCGGCCATTGCGTCGTACGTTGCTCATGATTCTGCACGCGCAAACCCTACAATGTCTTTCCACGCTACTGTCGAGGCGGGTATTCGTGCGCGGCAACCACAGTGGCAATCTGTACCAAGCGACGCCCACGCGTCAAACAACGCCTGACTTACAAGAGTCAGGAAACTCAGCCTAAGAGGCATTTATGAGTAACAACCTCGACCAGCTCACCGATTGGTTGAAAGACCACAAGATCACAGAAGTCGAATGCATGATCGCCGACTTGACCGGGATCACCCGAGGCAAGATTTCGCCGACCAACAAGTTCATTGCTGAAAAAGGCATGCGCCTGCCCGAGAGCGTTCTGTTGCAGACCGTGACCGGCGACTATGTCGAAGACGATATCTATTACGAGCTGCTCGACCCGGCCGACATTGACATGATCTGCCGCCCCGACCAGAACGCGGTGTACATGGTGCCCTGGTCTATCGAGCCGACCGCTCAGGTGATCCACGATGCCTATGACAAGCAAGGCAACCCGATCGAGCTGTCGCCGCGCAACGTCTTGAAGAAAGTCCTGAAACTCTATGCCGACAAAGGCTGGCAGCCCATCGTGGCGCCGGAAATGGAGTTTTACCTGACCAAACGCAGTGACGACCCGGACTATCCGCTGCAGCCGCCGATTGGCCGTTCCGGTCGCCCGGAAACGGGCCGCCAGTCGTTCTCGATCGAAGCGGCGAACGAGTTCGACCCGCTGTTCGAAGACGTTTACGACTGGTGCGAGTTGCAGGAGCTGGACCTCGACACATTGATCCACGAGGACGGCACGGCGCAGATGGAAATCAACTTCCGTCACGGCGATGCCTTGTCCCTGGCCGACCAGATCCTGATCTTCAAACGCACCATGCGCGAAGCGGCGCTCAAGCATAACGTCGCGGCGACGTTCATGGCCAAGCCCATGACCGGCGAGCCGGGCAGCGCAATGCATTTGCACCAGAGCATCATCAGCATGGAGACCGGCAAGAACGTGTTCTCCAATGATGACGGGACCATGAGTCAGCTGTTCCTGCACCACATCGGTGGCTTGCAGAAACTGATCCCCGAACTGTTGCCGCTGTTCGCGCCGAACGTCAACTCGTTCCGCCGCTTCCTGCCGGACACTTCGGCGCCGGTGAACGTGGAGTGGGGCGAAGAGAACCGCACCGTGGGTCTGCGGGTTCCGGATGCCGGGCCACAAAACCGTCGGGTGGAAAACCGCCTGCCGGGTGCTGATGCCAATCCGTACCTGGCGATTGCCGCGAGCCTGCTCTGCGGCTACATCGGCATGGTCGAAGGGCTCAACCCAAGCGCACCGGTAGTGGGCCGTGGTTACGAGCGGCGCAACCTGCGCCTGCCGCTGACCATTGAAGACGCGCTGGAACGTATGGAAAACAGCGCGACTGTCGAGAAGTACCTTGGCAAGAAATTCATCACTGGCTATGTCGCGGTCAAGCGGGCCGAGCATGAAAACTTCAAGCGCGTGATCAGTTCGTGGGAGCGGGAATTCCTGCTCTTCGCCGTCTGATCCGCCGGGCGCCGCCGCTGTCGGGCGGCGCTTTCACCTGATCTTTTTAGGAGAATTCGCATGACCAGCAACAATCCGCAAACCCGTGAATGGCAGACACTGAGCAACGATCACCACCTGGCCCCGTTCAGCGATTTCAAACAGCTGAAAGAGAAAGGCCCGCGCATTATCACCAGCGCCAAGGGTGTGTACCTCTGGGACAGCGAAGGCAACAAGATCCTCGACGGCATGGCCGGCCTGTGGTGTGTGGCGATCGGTTACGGTCGCGATGAACTGGCCGACGCAGCCAGTAAGCAGATGCGTGAACTGCCTTATTACAACCTGTTCTTCCAGACCGCTCACCCGCCGGTACTCGAATTGGCCAAAGCCATTGCCGACATCGCGCCGCAAGGCATGAACCATGTGTTCTTCACCGGCTCCGGTTCCGAAGGCAACGACACGATGCTGCGCATGGTTCGCCACTATTGGGCGATCAAGGGCCAGCCGAACAAGAAAGTCATCATCAGCCGCAAGAACGGTTATCACGGTTCCACCGTGGCCGGCGCGAGCCTGGGTGGCATGACGTACATGCACGAGCAGGGCGACTTGCCGATCCCGGGCATCGTTCACATCGCGCAGCCGTATTGGTTCGCCGAAGGCGGCGACATGACCCCGGAAGAATTCGGTGTGTGGGCGGCCAATCAGCTGGAAGAGAAGATTCTCGAAGTCGGCGTGGACAACGTCGGGGCCTTTATTGCCGAGCCGATCCAGGGTGCCGGCGGCGTGATCATTCCGCCAGAGACCTACTGGCCGCGCATCAAGGAAATCCTCGCCAAGTACGACATCCTGTTCGTCGCCGACGAAGTGATTTGTGGTTTCGGTCGCACCGGTGAGTGGTTTGGTACCGATTTCTACGACCTCAAGCCCGACATGATGACTATCGCCAAGGGCCTGACTTCCGGTTACATCCCGATGGGTGGCCTGATCGTGCGCGACGAGGTGGTCGCAGTGCTCAACGAAGGTGGCGATTTCAACCACGGTTTCACGTACTCGGGCCATCCTGTTGCCGCAGCCGTGGCGCTGGAAAACATCCGCATCATGCGCGACGAGAAAATTATCGAGCGCGTTAATACGGAGTCGGCACCCTATTTGCAAAAGCGTCTACGGGAGCTGAACGATCACCCGTTGGTGGGGGAAGTACGCGGGGTAGGACTGCTGGGGGCCATTGAGCTGGTTCAGGACAAGGCCACGCGCAAGCGCTATGAAGGCAAGGGCGCCGGGATGATCTGCCGCACGTTCTGCTTTGAAAACGGCCTGATCATGCGTGCCGTCGGCGACACCATGATCATTGCTCCGCCGCTGGTGATTACCAAGGCTGAGATCGATGAACTGGTGACCAAGGCACGCAAGTGTCTGGACCTGACCCTGAGTGCGTTGCAGGGCTAAGTGCTAGGCTCTGAGCGAAGTGCGATGCGCGCATTTTGCTCGGAGCAAAACAAAGGCTGGGTCTTTCCTTGAAAGCCTGCCTTGGATCTTGCCAGACGACCCACCGTTCGGATGACCGGGAAAGGCTGCCGAGCATGCGGTTAAAAAGAAAAACTGGAGCATTACCCATGAAGGCATTAGGTATGAAGATAGCTGGCAAGACCCTCCTCGCCATGTCCCTGATGGGCGTGATGGCAGGCGCCGTTCAGGCGGATGACAAAGTCCTGCACGTGTACAACTGGTCCGATTACATCGCACCGGATACCGTCAAGAAGTTCGAAGCCGAGTCGGGGATCAAAGTCGTTTACGACGTTTTCGACAGCAACGAAACCCTGGAAGCCAAGTTGCTGGCAGGCAAGTCCGGCTACGACATCGTCGTGCCGTCGAACAACTTCCTGGCCAAGCAGATCAAGGCTGGCGTCTATCAGAAACTGGACAAGTCCAAGCTGCCCAACTGGAAAAATCTCAATACCGACCTGCTCAAAGCGGTCTCGGTGAGTGACCCGGGCAACGAACACGCTTTCCCGTACATGTGGGGTTCGATCGGCATTGGTTTCAACGCCGAGAAGGTCAAGGCTGCACTGGGTGCCGATGCGCCGACCAATTCCTGGGACTTGCTGTTCAAACCTGAAAACGCCGCGAAGTTGAAATCGTGCGGTATCAGTTTCCTCGATTCGCCAACCGAGATGCTTCCGGTGGCGTTGCACTACCTGGGCTATCCAACCGACAGCCAGGACAAAAAACAATTGGCCGAGGCTGAAGCACTGTTCCTGAAGATTCGTCCTTCGGTGGGCTACTTCCACTCCTCCAAGTACATCTCCGATCTGGCCAATGGCAACATCTGCGTAGCCGTCGGTTACTCCGGTGACATCTACCAGGCCAAAGCGCGCGCCGCTGAAGCCGGTGACAAGGTCAAAGTCAGCTACAACATTCCGAAAGAAGGTGCAGGCAGCTTCTACGACATGGTCGCCATCCCTAAAGATGCTGAAAACGTCGAAGGCGCCTACAAATTCATGACCTTCCTGATGAAGCCGGAAATCATGGCTGAAATCACCAACGCCGTACGCTTCCCGAACGGCAACTCGGCCGCCACGCCGTTGGTGGAAAAGGACATTACCGAAGACCCGGGCGTCTACCCGCCTGCGGACGTGCTGGCCAAACTGTATGCGATTGCCGACCTGCCGGCCGCGACTCAGCGAATCCTCACGCGCAGCTGGACCAAGATCAAATCCGGTAAGTAATCAGTAAAACCCCTGTAGCAGCTGCCGCAGGCTGCGTCCGACTGCGAAGCAGTTGTGCTGTTGAAAACGCGGCAAGGTCCTTCGGACCTTAACGCAGCCTTCGGCAGCTGCTACAGGTATCTGCATAAAAGTTTTGCTGGAATGGATTATCGAGGGTAAGTTGCGCGCCGGTTTGTTGCCGGGCAGCCATGGCTGTCATGTGACGCGGGCAACTTGGGCCCAACTAATTTAGAGGACCTTCACTTGCCTATTTTTTCTGTGTTGCGCAATGCATTGCTGGTCGGCGCTGGCTTGACCCTGGCGGTCAGTGTTCAGGCGGCCGGTACCGTGCATATTTATAACTGGTCGGACTACATCGGCGAGTCCACCCTGGCAGATTTCGAGAAAGAGACCGGGATCAAACCGGTCTACGACGTGTTCGACTCCAATGAAACCCTGGAAGGCAAGTTGCTGGCCGGGCGCACCGGTTACGACGTGGTCGTGCCGTCCAACCACTTCCTCGGCAAACAGATCAAGGCCGGCGCTTTCCAGAAGCTCGACAAGAAACAACTGCCCAACTATGCCAACCTTGATCCGTTGCTGCTCAAACGTCTGGAGCAGAACGATCCCGGCAACCTCTACGCCGTGCCGTATCTGTGGGGCACCAACGGCATCGGTTACAACGTCGAGAAGGTCAAGGCAGTGCTTGGTCTCGACAGGATCGATTCGTGGAACGTGGTGTTCGAACCGGAAAACATCAAGAAGCTGCAAAGCTGCGGCGTCGCGTTTCTCGACTCTGCCGACGAAATGATGCCCACGGTCCTCAACTACATGGGTCTGAACGCCAACAGCACCAACCCTGACGATTACAAAAAGGCCGAAGCCAAGTTGCTCAAGGTGCGGCCTTACGTGACTTACTTCCATTCCTCCAAATACATCGCCGACCTGGCCAACGGCGACATCTGCGTGGCGATCGGTTTCTCCGGTGACATGTTCCAGGCCAAGGCCCGCGCGGCCGAAGCCGGCAAAGGTGTGGACATTGCCTACTCCATTCCCAAAGAGGGCGGCGCGCTCTGGTTTGACATGTTGGCAATCCCGAAAGACTCGAGCAACGCCAAGGAGGCGCACGCCTTCATCAACTATTTGCTGAAACCCGAGGTGATTGCCCAGGTCAGTGACTATGTGGGCTACGCCAACCCGAACCCCAAATCGGACACGTTGATGGAACAGTCCATTCGCACCGATGAGTCGGTGTATCCACCCCAGGCCGTCCTCGACAAGACCTATGTGTCGATCGAGTTGCCACCGAACATTCAACGCTTGATGACCCGCAGCTGGACCAAGGTCAAGTCGGGCAAATAGCTTTTGGCCTCAAACTATCCAAGGTTGGCTCACCTTGAGCGAACTGCACTCTTTTTTTTGGGAGTTTCGTAAATGGCAGTTGCCTCCGGCGCCTACAAGAAAGCCCTCGAGGGCGACCAGACACCCAAGCAGGTGCTGGTCAAAATCGACCGGGTCACGAAGAAGTTCGACGAGACGATTGCGGTGGACGATGTGTCCCTGGAGATCAAGAAAGGCGAAATCTTCGCCTTGCTCGGCGGTTCGGGATCGGGCAAATCCACGTTGCTGCGTATGCTCGCAGGCTTCGAAAGGCCCACGGAGGGGCGCATTTTCCTTGATGGCGTAGACATCACCGACATGCCGCCGTACGAGCGGCCCATCAACATGATGTTTCAGTCTTACGCATTGTTCCCGCACATGACCGTGGCGCAGAACATCGCCTTCGGCCTCAAGCAGGACAAGATTCCCGCCGCTGAGGTTGATGCGCGGGTCGCCGAAATGCTCAAGCTGGTGCAGATGAGCCAGTACGCCAAGCGCAAGCCGCATCAGTTGTCCGGCGGTCAGCGTCAGCGGGTGGCGCTGGCCCGTTCGTTGGCCAAGCGGCCGAAGCTGTTGCTGCTCGACGAGCCAATGGGCGCACTGGACAAGAAACTTCGTTCGCAGATGCAGCTGGAACTGGTCGAGATCATCGAGCGCGTGGGCGTAACCTGCGTGATGGTGACCCACGATCAGGAAGAGGCCATGACCATGGCCGAGCGTATCGCGATCATGCACCTGGGCTGGATCGCGCAGATCGGCAGCCCGATCGATATCTACGAAACTCCGACCAGTCGCCTGGTTTGCGAATTCATCGGCAACGTCAACATCTTCGAAGGCGAAGTGGTGGACGACGCCGAAGGTCATGCGCTGATCACCTGCAAGGACCTGGACCGCAACATTTTCGTCGGTCACGGCATCAGCACCTCGGTGCAGGACAAGTCGGTCACCTACGCGATCCGGCCGGAAAAACTGCTGGTCACCGCCGACATGCCGACCTGTGAGTACAACTGGTCCAGCGGCAAGGTCCACGACATCGCCTACCTTGGCGGCCATTCGGTGTTCTACGTCGAATTGCCGAGCGGCAAAATCGTCCAGTCGTTCGTCGCTAACGCCGAGCGTCGCGGCCAGCGCCCAACCTGGGGCGATCAAGTGTTCGTCTGGTGGGAAGACGACAGCGGCGTGGTACTTCGCTCATGAACATGCGCAAGTTCAAACGCCGCCTCAACCGAATAATTCCCGGTGGCCGTCAGCTGGTCATCGGGGTTCCGTTCATCTGGCTGTTTCTGTTCTTCATGCTGCCGTTCTTCATTGTGTTGAAGATCAGCTTTGCTGAAGCCGATGTCGCCATCCCGCCGTACACCGAGATTTACACGTTCGTTGAGCAAAAACTGCAGTTGCTGCTGAACCTGGGCAACTACGTGATGCTCACCGAGGACGAGTTGTACATTGCCGCTTACCTCGGCTCGCTGAAGATGGCGCTGATCAGCACCGTACTGTGCCTGTTGATCGGTTACCCGATGGCCTACGCCATTGCCAGCGCGCGCAAAGAGATGCAGACGGTGCTGGTGCTGCTGATCATGATGCCGACCTGGACCGCGATCCTGATCCGCGTTTATGCGTGGATGGGCATCCTCAGCAACAACGGCTTGCTCAACGGGTTCCTGATGACCATGGGCTGGATCGATGAGCCGCTGCAAATCCTCAACACCAACCTCGCGGTTTACATCGGTGTTGTGTATTCGTACCTGCCTTTCATGATCCTGCCGCTTTACGCCAACCTGGTGAAGCACGACAACAGCTTGCTGGAAGCCGCGTCCGACCTGGGTTCGAGTACCTTCAACAGCTTCTGGAAGATCACCATCCCGCTGTCCAAGAACGGCATCATCGCTGGCTGCATGCTGGTGTTCATTCCGGTGGTGGGTGAGTTCGTGATCCCGGAACTGCTCGGCGGGCCGGAAACCTTGATGATCGGTAAAGTGCTCTGGCAGGAATTCTTCAACAACCGTGACTGGCCGGTGGCGTCTGCCCTGGCGGTGGTGATGCTGGCAATCCTGATCGTGCCGATCATTCTGTTCAACCGTAGTCAGGCCAAAGAAATGGAGGGCAAATAATGAAGCGCTTCCGTTTCTCGAGTTTCATGCTGGTCGTGGGTCTGCTGTTCATCTACCTGCCAATGCTGATCCTGGTGATCTACTCGTTCAACGCCTCGAAACTGGTCACGGTGTGGGGCGGCTGGTCGATCAAGTGGTACGTCGGCTTGATGGACAACTCGCAGCTGATGGGCTCGGTGCTGCGTTCGCTGGAAATTGCCACCTACACGGCGGTGGCGGCGGTGGCGCTGGGCACAATGGCGGCATTCGTGTTGACGCGGATCAGCCACTTCAAAGGTCGCACGCTGTTCGGTGGTTTGGTCACCGCGCCGCTGGTGATGCCGGAAGTCATTACCGGTCTGTCTCTGTTGCTGCTGTTCGTGGCGATGGCGCAAATGATCGGTTGGCCGCAGGAACGCGGCATCATCACGATCTGGATTGCCCACACTACGTTCTGTTCGGCGTATGTGGCGGTGGTGGTGTCGGCACGTTTGCGTGAGCTGGACCTGTCCATCGAAGAGGCGGCCATGGACCTTGGCGCACGACCGTGGAAGGTGTTCTTCCTGATCACCATTCCCATGATCGCGCCGTCGCTGGGTGCGGGCGGCATGATGTCGTTCGCGCTGTCGCTGGATGACCTGGTGCTGGCAAGCTTCGTCTCCGGGCCGGGCTCGACCACGCTGCCGATGGAAGTGTTCTCGGCGGTGCGCCTGGGGGTGAAGCCGGAGATCAACGCCGTGGCCAGCCTGATTCTGCTCGCGGTGTCGCTGATGACGTTTTTGGTGTGGTTCTTCAGTCGCCGTGCCGAAGAAGCGCGCAAGCGTGCGATTCAGCAAGCGATCGAAGAAAGCGCAGCGGATTCGTGGAAGCAGCCGGATGTGCGTCGGGCGCAGGCGCCGGGAGCGGTTTGAACCAATGAGGTGATCACATCGTTGTGATCACCTCAGCCCACTGTGGGAGTGAGCCTGCTCGCGATGGGGCCATGTCAGGCGATACATTCGTTCACTGATAGAGCGCTATCGCGAGCAGGCTCACTCCACCGGTTTTTTGGTGTTCAGGAGACCCAAGGCGATTTGCGGATGATCTCGACAAAGTTCATCGGCTTGAACCCTGCTTCGCTGTCCTCCAGCACATCCGCATTCACCGTGCCAAACGTGGTATCCGGCTTGTGTTTGAAGCCATTGGCGAACGCACACAGAATGCATTCCTTGAATCCGTCACCGCGCGGATGCGCATGCACGACTGCCTCGCGTTGCTCAACCGGGAACGCGGCATAGTCGATACCCAGCACATCCATTTCCACCCCGGCAGTCACCAGCGCCACATTCGGACGCAGGTGCTGCGGCACGCCTGGCGTGGTGTGCAGGGCGATGGACAACCACACCTGCTCGATATCGTCATCGCTCAAACCGTACGGAGTGAGGAACGCTTTGGCGGCATTGGCGCTGTCGACCTCAAAACGCTCGTCTGCGGAACGATGGCCTTCCATCAAGCCCAAGTCATGGAACATCGCCCCGACATACAGCAACTCTGCGTTGTAGGTCAGTTGCTTGCGTTTACCGCTCAGCGCACCGAACAGAAATACCCTGCGAGAGTGGTTGTACAGCAGGTCTGATTCGACGTCGCGAATGTATTCAGTAGCGGCCCTGGCCAAAGCGCTGTCGGGAATTCTGATGCCGGCGATGGTGTTGTTCATGGACCTTACCTCGTGAAGAACGCCGTAACGGCGCTGATGGAATCAGTCTGTTCTTCACCTTGAACACAGACAATCGGCCCATGGCTGCGATCTTTGCCAATCAACCTGCATATCGCGCCAGCCTCGCTTGTTGCACGCCTATTGGTTAACTTCGAGGGGCCTCTTTGTGGCGAGGGGGCTTGCCCCCGTTTGAGTGCGCAGCACTCCCGTGCTTCTGGGGCCGCTGCGCAGCCCAACGGGGGCAAGCCCCCTCGCCACAGAGAGGCCCATTGCTACAGGGAGCGCCATTGCCACAGAGAGGTCCATTGCTACAGAGAGCGCCATTGCCACAGAGAGGCCCATTGCTACAGGGAGCGCCATTGCCACAGAGAGGTCCATTGCTACAGAGAGCGCCATTGCCACAGAGAGGCCCATTGC